>NZ_DJUW01000019.1:7956-34691 GCF_002440635.1 Novosphingobium sp. UBA6272
CCGCAAGCTGCTCGATCAGGGTGAAGCCGGCGACAACATCGGTGCCCTGGTTCGCGGCCTGAAGCGTGAAGACGTTGAGCGTGGCCAGGTGCTGTGCAAGCCCGGCTCGGTCAAGCCGCACACCGAATTCTCGGCTGAAGTCTACGTGCTGTCGAAGGACGAAGGTGGCCGTCACACGCCGTTCTTCGCCAACTACCGCCCGCAGTTCTACTTCCGCACCACCGACGTGACCGGCGAAGTGATCCTTCCCGAAGGCACCGAAATGGTGATGCCGGGCGACAACGTTGCCCTGTCGGTCAAGCTGATCGCGCCCATCGCGATGGATGAAGGTCTGCGCTTCGCAATTCGCGAAGGCGGCCGCACCGTCGGTTCGGGGGTTGTCAGCAAGATCACGAAGTAATATAGGCCCGCATCCGCCGGGGGATTCGCTCCCCCGGCGGTCGGTTTTTTCTGGGGGGTTTTTGCCCCTCTTTGCTCTTTCTCATCGGTAGCAGGACACAATGGAAGCTCAGAATATCCGCATTCGCCTGAAGGCATTCGATCACCGCGTGCTTGACCAGGCGACCGGCGAAATCGCGGACACCGCTCGCCGTACCGGCGCGCTGATCCGGGGCCCCATTCCTCTGCCGACGAGAATTGAAAAGTTCACGGTGAACCGCGGACCGCACGTTGACAAGAAGTCGCGTGAGCAGTTCGAGGTGCGCACCTACAAGCGGCTGCTCGATATCGTGCAGCCCAACGCCGCTACTGTGGACGCGCTGATGAAGCTCGACCTGGCTGCCGGCGTGAACGTCGAGATCAAGCTGGCATAAGCCGCTCTCGGCAAAAGTTTCGAGCCTTCGGGCTCACATTCCTTCGGCTTCAAGCCGACTTCGCGGGGAAACCTGCGCGGACATAGGGATACCTCCGGCATCAGCCGGGCATGCGTCCCCCGTCTCGCCTCAGGCCGGTGCCTTTACCGCGCCTGAAGCACCCAGCCCGGACGGGGCTCGTATCGAAAATGGGTTGGACACGCCCCTGGGAATGGTTCCCTTGGGCCTCTGTAGGAGACTGGATCATGCGCACAGGCGTGATCGCCAAAAAGGTGGGGATGACCCGCCTTTTCCAGGAGGACGGACGGCACGTGCCGGTTACCGTCCTGGCGCTGGAGAACTGCCAGGTGGTCTCGGTTCGCACCGCTGATCGCGACGGTTACGTCGCGGTGCAGCTGGGCGCCGGGGTGGCCAAGCAAAAGAACGTTGCGAAGCCGCAGCGTGAACATTTCGCCAAGGCCGAGGTTTCGCTGAAGCAGCAGGTCGTCGAATTCCGCGTGGCCGATGACGCCGTGCTGGAAGTTGGCGCCACGATCGCCGCTTCGCACTTCGTTCCCGGGCAGCTGGTCGACGTTGCCGGCACCACCCAGGGCAAGGGCTTTGCCGGTGCGATGAAGCGTTGGGGCTTCGGAGGCATGCGCGCCACCCACGGCGTGTCGATCAGCCACCGTGCTCACGGTTCGACCGGCAACCGCCAGGATCCGGGCAAGGTCTTCAAGAACAAGAAGATGGCCGGTCACATGGGCGACCGCAACCGCACCCAGCAGAACCTCGAAGTTGTGCGCGTCGATGACGAACGCGGCTTGATCTTCGTTAAGGGCTCGGTCCCGGGCGCGAAGAACTGCTGGCTGACCGTCAAGGACTCGGTGAAGGTCTCGCGCCACGCCGAAGCGCCTTACCCGGCCGGCCTGAAGAGCGCCGCCAACAGCAATGAACAGGCTCCCGCCGAAACCCCTGCAGAAGTGGTTGAAGCGCCGGAAGCCACCGAAGGCCAGGAGGGCTAAGTCGTGAAGGTCAAGCTTTCCAACCTCGATGGCAGCGCCGGCAAGGGCGACATCGAGCTCAATGATGCAGTGTTCGGCCTCGAGCCGCGCGCTGACATCCTCCACCGCGTTGTCACCTGGCAGCTCGAAAACCGCCGCGGCATTGCCCGCGCAACCCGCGAACGTTCGGACGTTGCCCGCACCGGCAAGAAGTTCGGCCGCCAGAAGGGTGGCGGTACCGCTCGTCACGGCGATCGCGCCGCCCCCGTCTTCATCGGCGGTGGTAAGGCTCACGGTGCCCGTCGCCGCGAGTTCGACGTCTCGCTGAACAAGAAGGTCCGTGCGCTCGGGCTCAAGATGGCGCTCTCGTCCAAGGCCAAGACCGGCCTGGTCGTGGTCGACAGCCTTGACCTGACGGACGCCAAGACCAAGGCGCTGGCCGCCAGCTTCGCCAAGGCGAACTGGGGCAAGAAGGTGCTGGTTATCGACGGTGAGCAGGTCAACGAGGGCTTCGCCCGCGCTGCCGGCAACCTGATCGGGATCAACGTGCTCCCGGCGATCGGCGCCAACGTCTACGACATCCTGAAGCATGATACGCTGGTGCTGACGCGCGCCGCGGTCGAAAAGCTGGAGGCGCGTTTCAATGGCTAAGGACGCAATCGACACGCGTCACTACGACGTGATCGTGGCTCCCCACATCACCGAGAAGGCGACGCTGGCCAGCGAGCACAACGCCGTTGTCTTCAAGGTGACGGACAGTGCAACCAAACCGCAGATCAAGGCTGCGGTCGAGGCGCTGTTCGACGTGAAGGTGGTGAGCGTCAACACGCTGACCCAGAAGGGCAAGACCAAGCGGTGGAAGGGCAAGCCCTATCGCCGTTCGGACGTGAAGAAGGCGGTTGTTCGTCTGGCTGAAGGCCAGTCGATCGACGTCACCAGCGGGATCTGAGGCTGAACCATGGCACTCAAGAACTATAACCCGACCAGCCCCGCGCGCCGCGCGCTGATCCTGGTCGACAAGTCGGCGCTGTGGAAGGGCAAGCCGGTCAAGGCGCTTACCGAAGGCAAGCGCAAGACCGGTGGCCGTAACAACAAGGGCCACGTCACTTCGCGCGGGATCGCTGGCGGTCACAAGCAGAAGTATCGCTACATCGATTTCAAGCGTCGCAAGTGGGATGCTCCCGCTGTCGTCGAGCGCATGGAATACGATCCCAACCGGACCGCGTTCATCGCCCTCATCAAGTATGAAGACGGCGAACAGGCCTATATCATCGCGCCGCAGCGTCTTGCCGTTGGCGATACGGTGGTGGCCGCTGAAAAGACCGACGTGAAGCCGGGCAACGCGATGCTGCTCAGCCAGATGCCGGTCGGCACGATCTGCCACAACGTGGAAATGAAGCCGGGCAAGGGCGGGCAGATCGCCCGATCGGCCGGGACCTACGTCCAGGTTGTCGGCCGTGACCGCGGGATGGTGATCGTTCGCCTCAACTCGGGCGAACAGCGCTACCTGCGCGGTGACTGCATGGGCACGGTAGGTGCGGTTTCGAACCCGGACAACCAGAACCAGAACTTCGGCAAGGCCGGGCGTACGCGCTGGCAGGGCCGTCGTCCGCTGACCCGCGGTGTCGCCAAGAACCCGGTCGACCACCCGCACGGTGGTGGTGAAGGCCGGACTTCGGGCGGTCGCCATCCGGTTACTCCGTGGGGCAAGCCGACCAAGGGCGCCCGCACCCGCAACAACAAGCAGACGGACAAGCTGATTATCCGTTCGCGCCACGCCAAGAAGAAGAGGTAAGGCCCCATGGCACGTTCCGTCTGGAAAGGCCCCTTCGTCGACCTGCACCTGCTGAAAAAGGCGGAAGCCATGCAGGATGCGGGCACCCGCGCCGCCCCGATCAAGACCTGGTCGCGTCGCTCGACGATTCTGCCGCAGTTCGTTGGTCTGACGTTCAACGTCTACAACGGTCACAAGTTCATCCCCGTCTCGGTCAACGAAGACATGGTCGGCCACAAGCTTGGCGAATTTGCGCCCACGCGCTCGTTCCCGGGCCACGCTGCCGACAAGAAGGGTAAGCGCTGATGAGCAAGCCCAAAGCTCCCCGCCGGGTCGGCGAAAAGGAAGCCCTGTCGGTCGGAACCACGATTCGTGGTTCGGCTCAGAAGCTCAACCTGGTTGCCAGCCTGATCCGCGGCAAGAAGGTCGAAGATGCCATGAACATCCTCGCCTTCTCGACCCGGGCGATGGCCGTTGATGCCCGCAAGGTGCTCGCCTCGGCGATCGCCAACGCGGAAAACAACCACAACCTGGATGTCGACGCGCTTGTCGTGGCCGAAGCCAGTGTCGGCAAGTCGATCACCATGAAGCGTTTCCACACGCGCGGTCGCGGGAAATCCACCCGCATCCTCAAGCCGTTCAGCCGGCTGCGCATCGTGGTCCGCGAAGTTGAGGAGGCCTGATCCATGGGTCATAAATCAAACCCCATCGGCCTGCGCCTCCAGATCAACCGGACCTGGGACAGCCGCTGGTACGCCGAAGGCAAGAACTACAGCACGCTGCTTGAAGAGGATCTCAAGATCCGCAAGTTCGTGATGGAAACCGTGCCGCAGGCCGCGATCAGCAAGGTTGTGATCGAGCGTCCGGCCAAGGTCTGCCGCGTTTCGATCTATGCGGCCCGTCCCGGTGTGATCATCGGCAAGAAGGGCGCCGACATCGAAAAGCTGCGTTCGGCCATTGCCAAGATGACCAGCAGCGACGTCAAGCTGAACATTGTTGAAATCCGCAAGCCGGAAATCGACGCCAAGCTCGTCGCCCAGGGCATTGCCGATCAGCTGATCCGCCGCGTGGCGTTCCGCCGGGCAATGAAGCGGGCGATGCAGTCGGCCATGCGTCTCGGTGCCGAAGGCATCAAGGTGGTATGCGGCGGCCGTCTCGGCGGCGCTGAAATCGCCCGTGTCGAACAGTACCGTGAAGGCCGTGTGCCGCTGCACACCCTGCGCGCGAACATCGACTATGCCGAAGCCGAAGCGCTGACCACTTATGGCATCATCGGGATCAAGGTGTGGGTCTTCAAGGGTGAAATCCTTGGCCACGACCCGATGGCGCAGGACCGCCTGATGATGGAAGCCCAGACAACGGGTGTCCGTCCGGCTCGCGAAGACCGCAGGAACTAAGCCATGCTGCAACCGAAAAAGCATAAATTCCGCAAGCAGTTCAAGGGCCGCATCCATGGCAATGCCAAGGGTGGGACCGATCTGAACTTCGGCTCCTACGGCCTCAAGGCCCTGGAACCCGAGCGGATTACCGCCCGCCAGATCGAAGCGGCCCGCCGCGCGATCACCCGCCACATCAAGCGCCAGGGTCGTCTCTGGATCCGCGTCTTCCCGGACGTGCCGGTTTCGAAGAAGCCTGCCGAAGTCCGTCAAGGCAAGGGCAAGGGTTCGGTCGAATACTGGGCTGCCCGCGTCAAGCCGGGCCGGATCCTGTTCGAACTCGACGGCGTCGCCGGCCCGCTGGCCGCCGAAGCGTTCAGCCGCGCGGCCATGAAGCTGCCGGTGAAGACCAAGGTCGTTGCCCGTCTGGGTGACACCAGCCACCTCGGAGGTGAATAATGGCCAAGGTTAGCGATCTGCGCCCCAAGACTGACGACCAGCTGGCGGCGGACATGGCTGAGCTGAAGCGCGAGGCATTCAACCTGCGTTTCCAGGCTGCGACCAACCAGCTCGAGCGTCCGGCGCGCATCAAGGAAGTGCGCCGCGATATCGCCCGCATCAAGACTCTGCAGGGCGAACGCGCCCGCAGCGCGAAGTAAGGAGCCCACGATATGCCCAAGCGTATCCTTATCGGGACCGTGGTTTCCGACAAGACCGACAAGACTGTGGTCGTGAAGGTCGAACGCAAGGTGAAGCACCCGCTCTACGGGAAGATCATCCGCCGTTCGAAAAAGTATCACGCTCACGACGAAGACAATGCCTTCAAGACTGGTGAAACCGTTCGCATCGAGGAAACCCGTCCGATGTCGAAGCTAAAGACCTGGAAGGTGATCGAGCGCGTCACCGCCAGCAAGGGCACCGCAGTCGAGGCTGACGTCTAAGTCAGAACCGTTTTTTGGAACTGCCGGACTGGTTCCGGCAAGCCAGTGAGAAGGAACCGGATCAATGATCCAGATGCAATCCCAGCTCGACGTCGCTGACAACAGCGGCGCCAAGCGCGTCCAGTGCATCAAGGTACTGGGCGGATCGAAGCGCCGGACCGCCGGCGTGGGCGACATCATCGTGGTGTCGGTCAAGGAAGCGCAGCCGCGCACCAAGGTGAAGAAGGGTGACGTGCACCGCGCGGTCATCGTTCGCACCCGCAAGGAAGTGCGCCGGACCGACGGTTCGGTGATCCGCTTCGACAGCAATGCTGCCGTGCTGATCAACAAGAACGCCGAACCCATCGGCACCCGCATCTTCGGCCCGGTCGTGCGTGAACTGCGCGGCAAGGGCTACATGAAGATCATCTCGCTTGCTCCGGAGGTGCTGTAATGGCCGCCGCGAAGATCAAGAAGGGCGATAACGTCGTCGTCCGTTCGGGCAAGGACAAGGGCCGCACCGGCACTGTCCTTCAAGTCATGCCGAAGGATGGCAAGGTCGTTGTTGCGGGCGTGAATGTCGCTGCCCGCCACCGCAAGCCGAGCCAGACCAACCCGCAGGGCGGGATCGACCGCCGTGAGGCACCGATGGCAATCAGCAAGGTGGGTCTCGCTGACCCCAAGACCGGCAAGGCAACCCGCGTACGTTTCGAAACGTCGAAGGACGGCAAGAAGGTTCGCGTGGCAGTCAAGTCCGGGGAGAAGATCGATGGCTGACAAGTACGTGCCCCGCATGAAGCAGCGTTACGACACGGAAATCGTCAAGGCGATGACCGAGAAGTTCGGCTACAAGAACCACATGGAAGTGCCGAAGATCGAAAAGATCACGCTCAACATGGGCGTCGGCGAAGGCAGCCAGGACAAGAAGAAGGTCACGACTGCTGCTGAGGAAATGGCCCTGATCTCCGGTCAGAAGCCGGTCATCACCAAGGCCAAGAAGTCGATCGCGCAGTTCAAGCTGCGTGAAGGCATGCCGATCGGTTGCAAGGTGACCCTGCGCCGCGAACGCATGTACGAATTCCTCGATCGTCTGATCACCGTGGCGATGCCCCGCATCCGCGACTTCCGTGGCGTCAATGCAAAGTCGTTTGACGGCCGTGGCAATTACGCCATGGGCCTCAAGGAGCAGATCATCTTCCCCGAGATCAGCTACGACCAGATCGAGAAGGTGCGTGGGATGGATATCATCGTCACGACCACCGCCAAGACCGACGACGAAGCGCGCGAGCTGCTCCGCCTGTTCGGTTTCCCGTTCCCGGCGGAAGCCGAAACCGCTCAAGCGGCCTGAGTTAGAGAGAGCTTAAGTCCATGGCGAAACTGAGTTCCGTGAACAAGAACGAGCGTCGTAAGAAGCTCGTCAAGAAGTACGCAAACAAGTATGCAAAGCTGAAGGCTTTGGCCGATGACAAGTCGCTCGACGATACCGAGCGCCTCATCGCCCGTCTCAAGCTGGCCGAAATTCCCCGCAACGGGAACCCGACCCGCGTACGCAACCGTTGCGTAACCACCGGCCGCCCGCGCGGCTACTATCGCAAGTTCGGCCTTTGCCGCATCGAGCTGCGTGATCTTGCCAACAAAGGCATGATCCCGGGCGTGACGAAGTCGAGCTGGTAAGGATCAAGCGATGGCAATGACCGATCCCCTGGGTGATATGCTCACCCGTATCCGTAACGGGCAGCGGGCCAAGAAGGACTCCGTCCTTTCCCCGGCCTCGAAGCTTCGTGCCAACGTGCTCGAAGTGCTGCAGCGTGAAGGCTATATCCGCGGCTTTTCGGAGGACGCCACCGGCGCCCACCCGCAGCTGCGTATCGAGCTGAAGTATTTCGAAGGCGAACCTGCAATCAAGCATGTCGCCCGCATCTCCAAGCCTGGCCGCCGGGTTTACTCGGGTTCCAAGGAACTCCCAGTGATCCGCAACGGCCTTGGCATCACCATCGTCTCGACGCCCAAGGGTGTGCTTTCGGATGCCGAAGCGCGCAACCAGAACGTCGGCGGCGAAGTGCTGGCGGAGGTGTTCTGATGAGCCGCATCGGTAAGCGTCCGGTGTCGATCCCGAGCGGCGTCAGCGCCGAAATCGCGAACGGCACCCTCACTGTGAAGGGCCCCAAGGGTACCCTCACGCTGAGCCTGCGAGACGAAATCAGCTACACCGTCGATGGCGATGTCATCGTCGTCAAGCCGGGCAACGAGAGCAAGCAGGCGCGGGCCTTTTGGGGCATGCAGCGCACGCTGGTCGACAACCTGGTGACCGGAGTGACCGAGGGCTATACCAAGGTCCTCGAAATCACCGGTGTCGGTTACCGCGCCAATGCTCAGGGCAAGAACCTGAAGCTGCAGCTCGGCTACAGCCATGACGTCGATTTTGCCGTGCCGGAAGGCATCGAAATCAAGACGCCCGACAACACCACGATCGAGATCTCGGGCATCGACAAGCAGAAGGTCGGCCAGGTTGCGGCCGAGATTCGCCGCTGGCGCAAGCCGGAACCCTACAAGGGCAAGGGCATCAAGTACCGCGGCGAGTACATCTTCCGCAAGGAAGGGAAGAAGAAGTAATGGCCAAGCTGTCCCTTTTCGAGCGCCGTCGTCGGCGCGTTCGTACCGCGCTCAAGGCGCATTCCGGTGGCCGTCCGCGGCTGTCGGTGCACCGTTCGGGCCGTCACATCTACGCCCAGATCATCGACGATGCTGCGGGCCGTACAGTGGTTGCCGCCAATACCCTTGGCAGCAAGGCCGGGGCCAACATCCAGGCCGCTGCCGAGGTAGGCAAGGCTTTGGCCGAAGCCGCCAAGAAGGCTGGCGTGACCACTGTCGTGTTCGACCGCGGTGGTTTCCTGTTCCATGGCCGCGTCAAGGCGCTGGCCGATGCCGCCCGCGAAGGCGGGCTGGAGTTCTAAGATGGCTGACGAAACCAACACCAATGAAGCCGAAGTCGCCGTTGAAGCGGTGGCAGCTCCCGATGGCGGCGATCGTGATGGCGGTCGTGGCCGTGGCCGCGGCCGTGGCGGCAACGACCGCGGCGGTGATCGCGGCGGCCGTGGCCGTGGCCGTGACGATCGCGGTCGTGGTCGTGGCGGCGATGACGACGGTGGCGAAGAACTGATCGAAAAGCTGGTTCACATCAACCGCGTCTCGAAGACGGTCAAGGGCGGCAAGCGCTTCGGCTTTGCGGCGCTGGTCGTGGTCGGCGACGGCAAGGGCCGGGTTGGCTTCGGTCACGGCAAGGCTCGCGAAGTGCCGGAAGCGATCACCAAGGCGACCGCTTCGGCCAAGAAGAAGATGGTCCGCGTTCCGCTCAAGGAAGGCCGCACCCTGCATCACGACGGCAAGGGCCGGTTCGGTGCGGGCAAGGTCAACGTGCGCTCGGCTCCGGCCGGGACCGGGATCATCGCCGGCGGCCCGATGCGCGCTGTCTTCGAAAGCCTGGGCGTTGCCGACGTGGTGACCAAGTCGGTTGGCACCTCAAACCCCTACAACATGATCCGCGCCACTTTCGACGCGCTGACCGACCAGACTTCGCCGAAGTCGGTTGCCCAGCGCCGTGGCAAGAAGGTCGCCGACCTGCTGGGTCGTGGCGGCGCCAACGTGGCCGAGGCGGAAGCCGAAGCCGCGGCGATCACGGAGTAAGCCAAGATGGCCAAGATCAAGATCAAGCAGATCGGTTCGCCGATCCGTCGCCCGGAAAGCCAGAAGAAGATTCTGATCGGCCTGGGCCTGGGCAAGATGCACCGCGTCGTCGAGTTGGAAGACACGGCTGAAGTGCGCGGGGCGATTGCCAAGCTGCCGCACATGGTGGCCGTGGTCGACTGACCACAGCCAGCCTGGCACAAGATAAGGCGGCGCCCGGTTCGATGGACCGGGCGTCGTCGTTACAAACCGGGTGACAAGCGGGGCATGATGCCCTAACGGCGCCCACTTCCATCAGCGCGACAAAAGCGAAAGCGAGTGCAAATTATGAAACTGACAGATATCCGCGACAACGATGGTGCCCGCAAGTCCCGCATGCGCGTGGGCCGGGGCATCGGCTCGGGCAAGGGCAAGACTTCCGGGCGCGGCCAGAAGGGTGCCAAGGCACGCTCGGGCGTTAGCGTCAACGGCTTCGAGGGCGGCCAGATGCCGCTGCACATGCGGATCCCGAAGCGCGGCTTCAACAATATCTTCGCCAAGGACTTCGCCGAAGTGAACCTGGGTCTGGTGCAGAAGGCGATCGACGCCGGCAAGCTCGACGCCAAGAAGCCGATCGATCATGCTGCTCTGAAGGCCGCTGGCCTGGCCCGTGGTGGCAAGGATGGCGTCCGCCTGCTCGGCAAGGGTGAATTCTCGGTCAAGGCGAGCTTCGTCGTTGCCGGTGTTTCGGCCGGAGCCAAGGCTGCGGTTGAAAAGGCCGGTGGTTCGGTCGAAGTGCCGGCAGCCGGACCCAGCGAGCACGAAAAGAAGACGGCTCGCCGCGAAGCGAACACCGCGGCAAAGGCCGCCAAGTAAGCCAGTCAACCTGATCCCCGCCCCGATAGTGGCGGGGATTTTGGCTTGCAGGGGTTCGACATCGCGCAAGGCTCCCTATATGGGGTCCGAAACCTCAAGCGAGCGACCGGATTGACCGGTACCCAGACAAGGCAAATCATCCCGATGGCATCACGCGCCGACAACATCGCGAGCAACCTGAGCCTCGCCAACTTCTCCAAGGCGACCGAGCTCAAGAAGCGGATCTGGTTCACCGTCGGGGCACTGATCGTGTTCCGCTTCCTGAGCTTTGTGCCGCTGCCGGGGATCAACCCGATTGCGCTGAAGCAGTTCCTCGATCGCAACGCGGGCGGGGTGCTGGACTTCTTCAACATGTTTTCGGGCGGGGCGTTGTCGCAGTACAGCCTGATCACCCTGGGCGTGATGCCCTATATCACGTCGTCGATTGTTGTGCAGCTTGCCGCTTCGCTCCATCCCTCGCTGATGGCGTTGAAAAAGGAAGGCGAAAGCGGCCGGCGCAAGCTCAACCAGTATTCGCGCTATGGCGCAGTATTCCTCGCAATCATCCAGGGCTATGCGGCGCTTCGCGCCGCCGATGTCCAGGGTTTCGCGATCAACGCTGGGCCGCTGTTCTATGTGGCCGGGATGATCTCGCTGGTTGGCGGTACGATGTTCCTGCTGTGGCTGGGTGAACAGATCACCAGCCGCGGGATCGGCAACGGTACCTCGCTGATCATCATGGCCGGGATCGTCGCGCAGATGCCGACTTTCATCTCCAACCTGTTCGAAGGCGGGCGCACCGGTTCGATCTCGGGCTTCCTGATCTTCGGGCTGGTAGCCCTGCTGGTCGCCTTGGTGCTGATGATCTGTTTCATGGAGCGTGCCACCCGGCGGCTGCTGATCCAGTATCCCAAGCGGGCCAGCCAGAACGGCATGATGCAGGCTGACCGCAGCCACCTGCCGCTCAAGCTCAACACCGCCGGCGTGATCCCGCCGATCTTCGCCAGCTCGCTGCTGCTGCTGCCGCTGACCATCACCCAGTTCGCCGGCAGCTCGATCTCGCAGGATACGGCCTGGGGCGCGGCGATCGTCTGGATCAACCAGTACCTTGGCCACGGCAAGCCGGCCTTCATGGTGCTCTATGCTCTCGGCATCCTGTTCTTCAGTTTCTTCTACACCGCCGTGGTGTTCAATCCCGAGGAAACTGCCGAGAACCTGAAGCGCAATGGCGGGTTCATTCCCGGCATCCGCCCGGGCAAGAGCACAGCGACCTATCTCGATTACGTGCTGACCCGGATCACGGTGATCGGTGCAATCTATCTGACCATCGTCTGCGTTGTACCCGAATGGGTTATCGCGCAGACCGGGGTGCGCCTGTTCTTTGCTGGTGGCACCAGTTTGCTGATCGTGGTCAATGTCACGGTCGATACGATCACGCAGATCCAGTCGCACCTGCTGGCGCACCAGTATGGCGATCTGATCAAGAAGGCGAAGCTCAAGGGCCGGATGCGCTGATCTGTAATTCGGGGGAAGTGTCGTGAACATCATCCTGCTTGGACCGCCGGGGGCGGGCAAGGGTACGCAGGCCCAGCGACTGGTCGAGAAATTCGGCATGCGCCAGCTTTCGACCGGCGACATGCTGCGCGCCGCAGTCAAGGCCGGCACGCCGGTCGGGCTGCAGGCCAAGGCCGTGATGGAGCGCGGCGAACTCGTTTCGGACGAGATCGTCTCGGCGCTGATTGGTGAGGAGCTTGACGCGATGGGGCCGGGCACTGGCGCGATCTTCGACGGCTATCCCCGCACCGCCGCTCAGGCTGAATCGCTCGACAAGCTGCTTGACGCTCGCGGCCGCTCGCTTGATCGGGTTATTGAGCTGGAAGTCGATGAAGACGCCCTGGTCGAACGGATCTGCGGCCGCTTCACCTGCGCCAATTGCGGCAAGGGCTATCACGACAAGTTCGAACAGCCCCGGGTGCCGGGCACCTGCGACAAGTGCGGCAGCCACGAATTCAAGCGCCGTCCTGACGACAACGAGGAAACCGTGCGAACCCGCATGGCCGAATACCGCGCCAAGACCGCGCCGATCCTGCCGATTTATGACGCGCGCGGGATTGTCTCGCGGGTCAACGGCATGGCCGAAATCGACCATGTGACAGCGGCGATCGAACGGATTATGTCTGCCTGATCCCGCCCGCCATCGCTGGCGCGGTCTGGTGATGGGGAGAAGCAGGGATGGTCAGGTTTGCGCTGGCGTTTGTTGCAGTTTCGTTAGGCCTGGCTGCGGGCGCACCCGTTGCGGCTGAGGTCGCGGCCGTTTCGGAAACCGGATTTGTCGTCAAGCACTCGGTCGTTGCCGCGGCGGACAAGGCGACGGTTTGGAAGGCGCTGATCGCCCCGCACCGGTGGTGGAACAAGGACCACACCTGGTCGGGCAATGCCGACAATCTCTACCTCGATGCCCAGGCTACTGGGTGCTTTTGCGAGAAGTTGCCAAAGCCTGCCGATGCTCCCGCCGACCAGCGGATGGGGAGCGTGGAGCACATGCATGTGGTCTATGCCGATCCCCAGTCTGGCTTGCTGCGGATGCGGGGCGGCTTGGGCCCGCTGCAGGGTGAAGCCATGACCGGGATCATGACGATCAAGCTGGTCAGCGTCGATGGCGGCACCCGGATCGATGCCGAATACGCGGTTGGCGGCTTGATCCGGATGAAGGGTGAGCAGATTGCCGGTCCGGTCAACAGTGTGCTGGGGGAGCAGTTCACCCGGCTCGCGGCACTGTTTGCGTCGGCGACAACAAAGCCAGAGTGATCGCCACAAGCGACAGGATGCTTTGACGCTTGCGCTGGTTTGGGATAGCATGATGGCATCGCCGCTGCACGCCGCACCGCTGGTTGTGCCGGGCGTTGACACGCCGCGCGAATCGCCTTAAGCGCGCGCTTCAACCGAAAAGCGGGAATGTCCGGAAGGCGCAAGTCATCGTGCTCGCCAGCCGGGCTTTTTGCCGTTTTGGAAGTTGAAGCGTTGAGATGGAGGGCTGCAACCGTTGCCTTCTGTGGAGCATGGAGAATTAAGTGGCTCGTATTGCCGGGGTAAACATCCCCACCAACAAGCGCGTTATCATCGCGCTCACCTACATTCACGGCATTGGTCCGTTCAAGGCCCGCCAGATCGTTGACAAGCTGGGTATCGATCATACCCGCCGCGTGAATGATCTTTCCGACCAGGAAGTGCTGCACATCCGTGAAACGATCGATGCCGAGCACACCGTGGAAGGCGACCTGCGCCGCACCACCGCGATGAACATCAAGCGTCTGATGGATCTGGCCTGCTATCGCGGCCTGCGGCATCGCAAGGGCCTGCCGGTCCGCGGTCAGCGCACTCACACCAATGCCCGCACCCGCAAGGGCAAGGCCAAGCCGATCGCCGGCAAGAAGAAGTAAGCCGGAGCCGTTTCGGCACCAGGCTTTCCCTTCCCGTATTCGAGTAGGACGAAAAAAATGGCACGCGAACCCCAGCGCATCAAGCGCCGCGAGCGGAAGAACATCACCAGCGGCATCGCCCATGTGAATGCCAGCTTCAACAATACCATGATCACCATCACCGACGCCCAGGGCAATGCGATTTCGTGGTCCAGCGCCGGCATGATGGGCTTCAAGGGTAGCCGCAAGTCGACCCCTTATGCCGCTCAGGTGGCTGCGGACGACGCCGGCAAGAAGGCCGCCGAACACGGTGTGCGCACCCTTGAGGTTGAAGTGAAGGGCCCGGGTTCGGGCCGTGAAAGCGCGCTGCGTGCCCTGCAGGCGGTTGGCTTCACGATCACCTCGATCCGCGACGTCACCCCGATCCCGCACAATGGTGTGCGGCCTTCGAAGCGCCGCCGCGTCTGATTTGCCGTTCGCGGACGGGAGGCCTCCCGTCCGCAGTTTCGGATCGGTCGCGGTGCCATCAGGCAGAGCGGCCGTTCCCGCCAGAACAAACCCCAAGGGGAACCATATGTCCGTCAATATCAAGAACTGGCAGGAACTGAAGAAGCCCAACAGCCTCGAAGTGAAGTCCGGCGCGGATGCAAAGCGCCGTGCGACCTTCGTGGCCGAGCCGCTTGAGCGCGGTTTCGGCCTAACGCTGGGCAATGCCCTGCGCCGCGTGCTGCTTTCCTCGCTCCAGGGCGCCTCGATCACCTCGATCAAGATCGAGAACGTGCTTCACGAGTTCTCGTCGCTGGCCGGCGTGCGCGAAGACGTGACCGACATCGTGCTCAACGTGAAGCAGATCGCGCTGCGCATGCAGGGCGAAGGTCCGAAGCGGCTTCAGTTGTCGGCCACCGGCCCGGCAGAAGTTACCGCCGGCGACATCGCCGTATCGGGTGACATCGAGGTGATGAACAAGGATCTGGTGATCTGCCATCTCGATGAAGGCGCGACCTTCAACATGGAACTGACCGCCGATACCGGCAAGGGCTATGTCCCGGCCGTGTCGAACCGTCCGGTTGATGCGCCGATCGGGCTGATCCCGGTCGATTCGCTCTACTCGCCGGTGCGCCAGGTTTCCTACAAGGTCGACAACGCCCGTATCGGCCAGGAACTGGACTACGACAAGCTGAGCCTGACTGTCGAAACCGACGGTACGGTTACTCCGGAAGATGCCGTGGCCTATGCCGCGCGGATCCTTCAGGACCAGCTCTCGCTGTTCGTCCACTTCGAGGATGCGATGCCGGTTGGCGGTTCGCCGATGATCGGGATGGCGGCTTCGGCCCCGACCGACGAAGGCGATACCAACCAGCTCAACCGTTACCTGCTCAAGAAGGTCGACGAGCTCGAGCTGTCGGTGCGTTCGGCCAACTGCCTCAAGAACGACAACATCATCTACATCGGCGACCTGGTCCAGAAGACCGAGGCCGAGATGCTCCGTACGCCGAACTTCGGCCGCAAGTCGCTCAACGAGATCAAGGAAGTCCTGAGCTCGATGGGCCTGCGCCTCGGCATGGACATCCCCGGCTGGCCGCCTGAGAACATCGAGGAAATGGCCAAGAAGCTGGAGCAGGAACTGCTCGGCTAACCGGATCAGGGGCGGCTTTGGCCGCCCCGTCACGGCAAGGCAGCCGCCGCAAGCGCTGCCGGGTACGGGGTACCTTACACGGCCCCCTAACGAACGAAGGAAAGAAACATGCGTCATAAATACGGCGGTCGTAAGCTCAACCGCACTTCCAGCCACCGCAAGGCCCTGTTCCGCAACATGGCGGCGGCGCTGATCAAGCATGAGCAGATCACCACGACCCTGCCCAAGGCGCGCGAACTGCGTCCCTATGTTGAAAAACTGATCACGCTCGCAAAGCACGGCGGCCTGTCGAACCGCCGTCTGGCGCACGCCCGGCTGCTCGACGATGCCCAGCTGGTCAAGCTGTTCGACGTTCTGGCGGCCCGCTATGCCGACCGCGCCGGTGGCTACACCCGCGTGATCAAGGCCGGCATCCGCGCTTCTGACGCGGCGCCGATGGCGGTGATCGAGCTGGTCGACCGTGACACCGACGCAAAGGGGCAGGACTCCGGTCCGGTCTTCACCGGCGAAGAAGAAATGGCCTGATCGGGCCTGACTGATCGGCGAACGCCCTTCGTCGAACGGTTAATTGCAAAGGCGGGAGCAGGCGCTAGGCTTGCTCCCGCCTTTTGCGGTTCCTGGGGAGAAATCCGTGACCTTTCACGCCCGCACCCTGATCGGTGCCCTGTTCGCTGTTACCGCCGTTGCCGCCACCGCCGCTCAGGAGCTGAAGCTGACCTATCCCGTTACCGCCAAGGGCAATGTCGTTGAGGATCAATTCGGGGAGAAGGTGGCAGATCCCTATCGCTGGCTTGAAAACGATGTGCGCAGCGATCCCAAGGTGGCCGAGTGGGTGCAGCAGCAGAACGCCGTGACGCAGGGCTATCTCGCGACGCTGCCGCAGCGCGGCTGGTTTGCGCAGCGGATCAAGTCCTTGATGGATTACGAGCGCTTCGGGTTGCCGCGAAAGGCCGGGGCGAACTATTTCTATATGCGCAATTCAGGTCTGCAAAACCAGTCGCAGCTGTTCGTGCGCAAGGGGCTCGACGGTGCCCCGCGGCTGCTGATCGATCCAAATGCCTGGGCCAAGGACGGCGCGACCGCACTGGCCGATTGGGAACCGTCGGATAACGGCAAGCTGCTGGCCTATTCGATTCAGGATGGCGGCAGCGACTGGCGCTCGATCAAGGTGCTCGATACGGCGACGGGCAAGGTCCTGAAGGATGAGATCAAGTGGGCCAAGTTCACCGGTATTTCCTGGATCGGCAACAGCGGTTTCCTCTATTCGCGCTTTCCCGCGCCGGAGAAGGGGCAGGAATTCCAATCGCTCAACACCAATCAGGCGGTTTACTTCCACAAGATCGGTACGCCGCAATCGGCTGACCGGATGGTCTATGCCACGCCCGACCGGCCCAAGCTGGGCCACGGCGCCGAAGTGACGCATGACGGACGCTGGATGGTGATCACCAGCGCCGAGGGTACCGACAACAAGTTCGAACTGACCGTGATCCGTATTTCGGGCAGCAAGTGGAGCAAACCCCAAACCTTGGTGAAGGGGCTGGACTACGATTGGCGGCTGGTGGAAGGGATGGGTGACACGCTCTACTTCATCACAAACAAGGGCGCGCCAAGGCTCAAGGTCGTGCGGGCCGATTTGTCCCGGCGCGATCTTTATCGAACCGCCTGCCCGGCACCGGCCAAAGCTGATGACGTGTGCATGGAACCGCGCGTGACATTTGATGATGTCATCCCCGAACGTGCCGAAACCCTCGAGCGCGCCCGGATCGTCGGCAACCGGTTGATCCTGAATTACCTTAAGGATGCCGCCTCAACTGCCGAGGTCGTATCGCTGGACGGCAAACCGGTCCGGCAAATTACGCTGAATGCAATCGGCACGGCCACTGGCTTTGGCGGACGGCCAGGCGATCCGGAGACTTTCTATACATTCTCCAGCTTCAACCAGCCCGGGGCGATCTACCGCTTTGACAGCAACACCGGGCAGAGCACGGTCTTCGCGCAGCCCAAGCTGACCTTCAGCCCGGACGACTATAAGGTCGAGCAGCGCTTCTATGCTTCGAAGGATGGCACCAAGGTGCCGATGTTCATCGTGCGCAAAAAGAGCATCGCGACCGAAGGCAAGGCAGTGCCGACCCTGCTCTACGGCTATGGCGGGTTCGATATTTCGCTGACCCCCGGATTTTCGGCCACGCGGATGGCCTGGCTGGAAGCGGGCGGGGCCTTCGCCATGGCCAACCTGCGCGGCGGCGGCGAATACGGCAAGGCATGGCACGATGCCGGACGACTGAACAACAAGCAGAATGTGTTCGACGATTTCATCGCGGCGGGAGAATTCCTAATTGCGCAGGGGATCACCCCTAAGGGCGGTCTGGCGATCCAGGGCGGATCCAATGGCGGCTTGCTGGTCGGCGCCGTGGTCAACCAGCGGCCCGATCTGTTTGCGGCCGGCAATGCTGCCGTTGGCGTGATGGACATGCTGCGCTTCGACAAGTTCACCGCCGGGCGGTATTGGGTCGATGACTATGGCTATCCCGGCAAGGAAGCCGACTGGCGGGTGCTGCGGGCCTATTCACCCTACCACAACATTCGCACCGGGGTCGAATATCCAGCGCTGCTGGTGACCACCGCCGATACGGATGACCGGGTGGTGCCTGGCCACAGCTTCAAATACACCGCCGCGCTGCAGGCCGCGAACCCCGGGGGCAAGCCGCACCTGATCCGGATCGAGACTCGCGCCGGGCACGGGGCTGGCAAGCCGACCGACAAGGTGGTGGCCGAGAATTCGGACATCCTCGCCTTCCTGGCGCAGTGGACCGGGCTGGCAATGCCGCCGCGATGAAAGTTAAGGCCCTTCCCCGGTGGGGAAGGGTTGGGATGGGGGTTCTCCCTCGGCAAGCATTGAACCCCCCCGACCCATCCCCTACGGGGAGGGGAGCAAGGGCAATGCCGCCGCGATGACTATTCCGCCGGGGTGGCTTCGCTCCGGCGGTGGTAGAGCGGCCAGAACAACTGCTCACGCAGGTTGGTCGGGCGGGTTGAATAGCCGGTCGGGGGAAAACCCTCAGGCCGGTGATAGTCGCCGAACAGCACGTCCCAGATCGGCAGTATCGCCGCAAAGTTGCTGTCATAATGCTCGGGCAGGGCGGAATGGTGGCGGCGGTGATAGGCCGGGGTGTTGATCACCCACGACCAGCGCCCCAGATCGATCCGCAACTGCGAATGCGTCACAAAGTTCCACAAGCTGAGCGCGGCATAGACCGTCAGTGCCGTCGGTGTGGGCGAGATCAGCAGCGCTGCCGCCGAAAGGACGGTAACCGATTTGAACAGCGGATCGGCCCAGAAGTGGCGGTTGGTTGTCAGCACCGACATATTTGGGTCGGAATGGTGCAGCGAATGCATCGCCCACAGCAGCGGGATCCGGTGTTGCATGCGGTGGAACAGATATTCGGCGAGGTCGTAGACCAGCACATAGAGGATCACCGCGAGCCAGGTTGGCAGGCTCGCCCCGTCGATCAGGGCCGGGCCATGCCAGGCCTGCACCGCGCCATAGACCGTGAAGGCTCCGACGATCTTCAAAAACCACGACTGAAGGTTGATCCACCAATCGGTTTGCGGCGCGCCGATCACGCGTTCCCAGCCGATCAGGACCAGCGCCACCAGCGGTCCGGAAAACATGGCAATCCAGTTCAGCATGGCAGCAACCCTAAGGTTTCATGCTTAACGAGTTGCTAAATTAGTCGTTCATGAAAAGAGCTTCAAACCTGAACGCCAGCTAACCGGCGAGTTCAGCTTCGTGCCACAAGCGAATCGGTAGAACCCCTTCATGGCCGGACTATCCTGTACCGGCGAAGTGAAGGAATGACTGCCATGAAGACTATGTCCAAAGCTCTGGTCGGGACCATCGCGGCTGGCGCGATGGCGATCTCTTCGGCGACCCCCGCTTTCGCTGAACATCGCGACCGCGACGGAATCAGCGCTGGTGATGTGATCGCCGGTGCGCTGATCATCGGCGGGATCGCGGCGGTGGCTACGGCCGCCAGCAGGAACGATCGCGGCTATCGCTATGGCGACTACCGTGATGGTGACTATCGCGGTGGTGACTATCGCTATGGCGGCGAATACCGCGACCGCGACTATCGCTATGACCGGGCGGGTTACGGCAATGGCTACCGCGACAACCCGCGCCGCGCGGTTGAACAGTGCGTCTATGCCGCTGAACGCTATGCCAGTTCGCGCTATGGCCGGGCCGATGTGACCGACATCCGCCAGATCCGCGAAACCCGCTATGGGCTGGAAGTGAAGGGCCGGATTGCCGTCAATACCCGAGGCCACGAATGGCGCCGCGGTGACAGCAACTATGGCAACGGCTGGGGCGGCGACTATCGCGGCTGGAACAACAGCCACCGCGGTTACGATGCCGGTTCGTTCGAATGCCGGATCGAGCGTGGCCGGGTGACCGACCTCGACATCGACGGGATCCGCGGGCTCTAACCCTCCTCTCTCCCCAAGAGCACGCGACGGGCGGTTCAGGCCAGAGAAAGCCTGGACCGCCTAGTCGATTCTGCAATGGGGCATTGCGGGCTGCGGCAGGGGCCGGAGCGCATGCCCGGAGGGTCTGAGACATGACGCGCAAGACTTCGCGTTTCGCTGCCGTAGTGGCTTCGGCTGCGGCCTTTTCGATGATGGCAACCCCGGCACTGGCCAACCACAACTGGGGCTGGGGCGGCTATCGCCACCGCGACCGGGTCGATGCCGGGGACGTGATCACCGGCATCCTGATCATCGGCGGCATCGCCGCGATCGCCAGCGCGGCCAGCAACAACAACAAGAAGAAGCGCTATGAGCCGCGCAATGATGATCGTCGCTATGACGACGCCCGTTATGAAGACGACCGTAATGCGCGCGACTATGGCCGCGACGATCGACCGCAGTGGCAGGAAAGCACCGGGATCAACGGTGCGATCAGCCGCTGTCTGGGCGAAGTGGGCCGCGGATCGAGCGAGAGCGCTGAAGTTGATTCGGTTAATCGTGACGGCGATGGCTGGCGTGTGACCGGGCGCGCTTCGGGTGGCGAGTTCACCTGCTCGATCGATCGCGACGGGCGGATCCGCAACGTCAATGTTGGCGGTCGCGGGTAACTATCCATGGGGCAGGGGCGGCTTCGGCTGCCCCTGCTATTGCCTCATTCCTTGAGCCAGCGAGCAATCGCGCCGTGCAGGTCGCGATTGAAGGCTTTGGCGAGAGGCCCGTCGGCGATCGCCTGAAAGGCATGGATCGCGCCGGGGTAAACGTGCAGCTCCACCGGCACGCCCGCCGCGATCAGACGCCGCGTATAGTCCAGGTTCTCGTCCAGAAACAGATCCAGGCTACCGGTGCCGATCCAGGTTTGCGGCAGTCCCGTCAGGCTATCGGCCAGGGTGGGTGAGAACCAGCCCTTGCGTGCGTCATCAATGCCATAGCTGCCGCGCAGCGCGCCCCAGCCGAACCGGTTGCTTTCACGTGTCCAGATGAATTCGCCGGTCGTAGGATTGTCATAGGGGCAAGCCTCGCTCCCGGTGCGGTGGTCGAGCATCGGGAAGACCAAAAACTGCGCGGCGAGCGCCGGCCCGCCAAGGTCGCGCGCCATAAGCGCGGTGGCCGCAGCCAGTCCGCCGCCGGCGCTTTCGCCGATGATCCCGATCCGCGCCGGATCGACGCCCAGGTCCTCAGCATTGCTCGACAGCCACTTCAGCCCGGCCAGGCAATCGTCCTGCGGGGCCGGGAAGGGGTGTTCGGGCGCCAGCCGGTATTCGACCGAAGCGACCGGAATGCCCAGCGCCGCCGCCATCCCGGCCGGGCCGTGGTGCATCGATCTCGCCGAGCCAATCACCATCCCGCCGCCGTGGATATGCAATAGTGCCGCGCGCCCGGTCGTGCCCGGGCTCGGGTCGTACCAATAGATCTCCAGCGGCCCGCCCGGGCCGTCGATCAGCTTGACCTCTGGCTGCAGCACCGGTTCGCCAAGAAATGCGAAGCGCTGCTCTGACTGGGCCCGGATCTGCGGCAAGGCTTCATCGCTGAAACCGCCGCCCGGCATCAGTTCGAGCAGCGGCAGCAGGCTGGGGTCAACCAGACGACGTGTGGACATCAGTGCAGGCGTTGAGCCGGGAACATCCAGCTTTGTGACAACCGCGGCTTGAACGGTGTCCATGTGCCTTCGGGCTGGTGCAGCCGGTCGGCAATCGCCACCATCACGCTGGGATTGACCCCCAGGCCGCAATGGCTGGCATGGACCACGATGTTTTCGGTCTGCCCATGGCCGCGATCGGCATGTTGGACCGAACCGCGCCAGTGGACGATCCCATCGCTGCGGGTGAGGATTGAAGTGGTCGGCACCGGCGGCGCTTCGTCAAGGCCGGTAAAGCGGCCGTGCTTGATCGGCTCGGGTTCCTTGCCGTTGAGGAATTCGAACAGGCGGCTGGCATTGGTGTGGCGGCGGTCATCGTGGATCGGGCTGCCCAGCGAGATGACCTGGCGCACTGCTTCGGGATGCAGCTTGGCCAGTTCGCGGGCAAATACCCCGCCCAGGCTCCACCCGACGATCGAAACCTTGCGGCCGGTATCCTTGAATATCTTCAGCAGCAGTTCTTCCATCTCATGGACCCGGGCCAGATCGACCCGGACATTGCGGCCAAGCTTCCAGCCATAGGCGTCATAGCCCAGGTCCCTCAGCAAGCGGCGCATCGGCGCGGTCGAACCGTCCGAGGCGAGGAAGCCGGGCAGGACCAGCACCGGATGCCCGTCGCCCTTTGGCAGCATGCCGAGCAGGTGACGGGTGGCATAGAACGAGGCCAGTTCGAACACCGCCCGTCCTTCGGCCAGGGCCAGCAGGCGATGCGGTGGGCGCGCTTCTATCTCAAGCGCTTCACGCGCGGCAGTTGTAGCGGTCATTTTGTTTTTGCGACCTTTCCGGACTTGGCAGCGCCCTTTTTCGCCGCTGGCTTGGTTTTCGCGGCTGCCTTCGCCTTGGGGGCGGGCTTGGCGGCCTTCGGTTTCGGTTCGGCGGCACTTGCACCGCTCGCAACAGCAACGCGCGCAGCATCGCGCAGTTCCGTGAAGCTTTCCTCGATGCACTGCGCGTAGAAGTCCGGATCGGGCATCAGGCTGCGGCAGGCGGTGAAGGCGATCGTCGCCTCCTTGCAATAGCTTTGCACCACATGGCCCAACCCAAGCCCGTCGGTCAGGCAGAGCAGGCCCATCATGCTTTCCAGCCGCGCGCCGCTGGAATAGATCGGCACCGGCGGGCCTGGCACGTTGGTGACCACGGTCGAGAATGGTGGGCCGACCCGGTTGGCGAGGCCGAGCCGGGTATAAAGCTGCGCCCCCAATGCCATGAACAGCGCCGGGCTGACTTTGCTCATCTCGGTCATGTTGCGCGCGCCAAGCGCGTCGGTCATCGCCTTGGAATTGACCGTCTGCGAATTGACATAGGCCAGCCGCTCAAGCGGATCCTCGATATGGGTCCCGAGCGGCGCGATCATCGCCGCGACCTGGTTGCCCATGTCGCCCTTCTCGTCCTTGCCGCGGACCGAGATCGGCGCCATCGCGGTCAGCGTCTTGTCAGGCAGATCGTTGTGCGCCTGCAGATACTTGCGCATCGATCCGCCGATGATCGCCAGGAACACGTCGTTGACCTTGGCCCCAGGCACTGCCTCGCGGATTGCCTTGATATCGGCCAGCGGGATCGAGCGGCCCTCGACCACCCGGTTGGGAGAGATCACCGCGTTGAAACGCGTGCGCGGGGCGATCATCTCGCCGTGCAGCTTGAAGTCCTTGCTGACCAGGCCCTTGATCGCCTTGGCCACCCCCGGCATTGCCTTGGCCGCGACATCGAGCTGACGCAGCGGATTGGCCACGTTGTTGAGCCACGACTTGGCCAGCAGCTCGGCAAAATTGGGCGGATCCTCGCCCTTCCAGGTGTCCGGTTCGTTCGGCGGGGGCGTGTTGGGATCGAGGGTGTGGAGCGCCTCCATCAGGTCAATGCCCGACATCCCGTCAATTGCGGCGTGGTGCACCTTGGTGACCATCGCGTAGGAACCGGGCATCACCCCGGGAATGTTATCGAGCCCTTCGACAATCGTGAACTCCCACGGCGGGCGGCTCAGATCGAGCGGACGGGCAAAGATCCGCGCCGCCTGGATGCACAGTTGGCGCCAGTCCCCCGGCTTGGGCAGGGCAACGTGGCGGACGTGGTATTCCAGGTCGAAATCCTTGTCCTCGACCCAATAGGGATAGTCGAGGTCGAACGGCACCCGCACCAGCTTTTGCCGCATGGTCTTGGACAGCTGCATCCGGCTTTCAAAGAAGCGCAGGATATCCTTGTAGCGGACGAAGCCGCCCGGCGCAGTCTCCGGGTTGTAGATCAGGATTGAGCCGATGTGCATCGGCGAATTGCGCGTTTCCAGCGCAACGAACGATGCATCCATACCCTGGAGTTGCTTCAAAAGGCCGTCCCCTCCTGCTGCCCGTATCCGGGTCTTGTGCGATGCAGCGTAACACACCGGGGATTGCCGTCAACTCGCGGCTTTTTTAGCGGCGGGACAGCGCCTATCTGCACCATATGACCAAGGCCGGCCGCCCAGACCTTCCCAACGGATCCGACCGCTTCAACGAGGAGCGGGCGACCTATACCATGAAGGGCGGCCAGCCCGATCTGGAGGCCGGGGTGGCCGCGATCCGCGAGGTGCAGGCGACCTTGCGGCCCAAGCCCGGGGTTTACCGCATGCTCGATGCGCGCGGCGATGTGCTCTATGTCGGCAAGGCGCGGGCGCTGAAGAACCGGGTGGCGAACTATACCCAGGTCGATCGCCTGCCGCTGCGGCTGAAACGGATGGTCAGCCAGACCCGCGGGATGACCATCGTCACCACCAATTCCGAGGCCGAGGCGCTGCTGCTCGAAGCGCAGCTGATCAAGCGCTATCGCCCGCCTTACAACGTGCTGCTGCGCGACGACAAAAGCTTCCCGTTCATCCTGCTCCGCGCCGATCACGCCTTTCCCCGGATCACCAAGCACCGCGGCGCGCGGCGGGCCAAGGGCAATTACTATGGCCCCTTCGCCAGCGCCGGATCGGTCAACACCACGATCAACGCGCTGCAGAAGCTGTTCCTGCTGCGCAGTTGCACCGACAGCTTCTTCAGCCGCCGGGATCGCCCCTGCCTGCTCTACCAGATCAAGCGCTGCTCCGCGCCGTGCGTGGGGCGGATCGACGAGGCGGGCTATGCCGAACTGGTCAGCGAGGCAAAGGACTTCCTCGGCGGTAGGAGTTCGGCAGTCCAGGCCAAGCTCAACGCCCAGATGGAGGCCGCCGCCGCCAATCTCGATTTCGAGACTGCGGCGATGCTGCGCGACCGGCTGCGCGCCGCGACCTTCATCCAGGGCAGCCAGGCGATCAACGCCGAGGGACTGGGCAACGCCGACATCTTTGCGCTGGCCGAAAAGGGCGGCCATGTCGCGGTCCAGGCCTTCTTCATCCGCGGCGGGCAGAACTGGGGCCACCGCGCCTTCTTCCCCGGCCATACCGAGGGGCTGACCCCCGAAGAGGTGATGACCAGCTTCCTCGCCCAGTTCTACGAGGAGGTGCCGCCCCCGCGCTGCATCCTGGTCGATCGCCTGCTGCCCGAGGCCGAGCTGCTGGCCGAAGCGTTCCGCGACGGGGCCGGGGGCAAGGTCGAACTGTCGGTCCCCCAGCGCGGCGACCGCCGCCGGCTGATGGAGCAGGCCAGCCGCAACGCGGTCGAGGCGCTGGAACGGCGCGCGGCTGAAAGCGGCACCAAGGCCCGGCTCAACCGCGAACTGGCCGAATTCCTCGAACTGCCTGAGCCGCCGCAGCGGATCGAGGTTTACGACAACAGCCACATCCAGGGCGCGCAGGCGCTCGGCGCGATGATCGTCGCCGGGCCGGACGGGTTCATCAAGGGCCAGTACCGCAAGTGGAACATCAAGACCGCCCAGACCAACGACGACTTCGGGATGATGCGCGAGGTCTTCAGCCGGCGGTTCGCCCGCGCCCAGGGCGAGGACCCGGACCGCGACGGCGGAATGTGGCCCGACCTCGTCCTGATCGACGGCGGCAAGGGCCAGATGAGCGCCGCGCGCGATACGCTGGAAGAGCTGGGGATCGAGGATGTGCCGCTGATCGCCATCGCCAAGGGCCCCCACCACGGGCGCGAGGGGCGCGAGGTATTCCACTTCCCCGACGGCCGCGAAAAGATGCTGCCGGAAAATTCCCCGCTGCTGTTCCACCTCCAGCGCCTGCGCGACGAAGTCCACCGCTTCGCCATCGGCGCCCACCGCGACAAACGCAGCCGCGCGATCACAGCGTCACCGCTCGATGAAATCCCCGGCATCGGCCCGGCGCGGAAACGCGCGCTGCTGCTGCATTTCGGCACGGCGGGCGGAGTGCGCGCGGCGAGCCTGGAGGATTTGCAGCGGGCGCCGGGAGTGAGCGCGGCGGTGGCGCAGGCGGTTTATGATTTTTATCATCCTGGGGGGTGAGTTCAGGCTAACGGTCTCGGGCTGCGCACAGATTCTCGCAACTCTTGCGCATGAACGCGGGTCCTTCGACATGCTCAGGCTGAGCGGTCCTGTGGGGGGGTGGTCTGGCGTTCGACTCTGCTACCCCATCGCCATACCCCAACTCCGCTCAGGCTGAGCTTGTCGAAGCCCATCCCCCACGTTAGCCCAATTGTAATGGACGGTTACTTCTACGCCTATCTCCTGCGCTGCCGTGACGGGACTTACTATGCCGGACACACCGACGACATCGACCAGCGCATGGCCCAGCATGCGACCGGCGCTTTGGGTGGTTACACATCGCGGCGGCTTCCGGTCACGCTGGTCTGGTCCGACCGCTTCCTGACCCGCGACGAGGCATTCGCGGCCGAACGCAAGCTCAAAGGCTGGAGCCGCGCCAAGAAGGAAGCCCTGATCGCTGGTGATTGGGGTCTGATCAGCCAACTGGCGCGCAACCGCCAGGGCGGCAGGTAAACCACAGCGTCGCTGGCGGGCTTCGACAAGCTCGGCCTGAGCGGAGTTGGGTTAAATCGGTGGGATGGCGGATATGGATTGCCAAACCAAAACCCCCCAGAACCGCTCAGCCTGAGCCTGTCGAAGGCCCCGCGTCCGCGCGGACCGATTGAGGCGGGAGGTAAACCACAGCGTCGCTGGCGGGCTTCGACAAGCTCAGCCTGAGCGGAGTTGGGGTAAGACGCTTGGGCAAACCAAGTTGGGGTCAGGCGGTGTGGCCTGCTGCCGGTTTGGC
>NZ_DJUW01000007.1 GCF_002440635.1 Novosphingobium sp. UBA6272
AGGCCGCGTCGCCGCCGACGAAATAGGCCAGCGCGCCTTCACGCGTGGTGCGAAAGGTCTGCGGGGCAACCGTCAGGGTCGGTTTGAACAGCACCGGACCCATGTTGTAGGCATAGGCGCTGTCGAGCACCTGCCCCGCCAGCGCCTTGGCGGCGGGCTGGCCCTTGGTATCGGCTTCGGTCGCGATCGCGACCAGCGCCCCGCACCAGGCGCGCTGGGCTTCTTCCACTTCGGCAGTGGTGATCGGCGCGTAGGTCGGCGTGGTCGCCGCCGGGGCAGCGCCATGATTGTGGGCCACAGCCGGAGCTGCGGCAAGGGCCAGGCCGGCGGCCAGCGGGGCAATCAGGAACTTGGTCTTCATCACAACACTCTCCTTGGAACAATAGTTAGGTTAGGGCCGAATTTCGTCGTGGGGAATGTGGGGCGCCGCATCCTCGCCGTGGCGCGTCGCCCACAGCGAGTAGAGCACCCCAACCGCGATGATCCCGAAGGTCACCACCAGGCTCAGCACCGGCGGGAATTTGGCCCCGCCCAGCACGAAGTCGGATACGAAGATCTTTGAACCGATGAACACCAGCACCGCGGCCAGCGCATACTTCAGGTAGTAGAAGCGGTGGATCATCGCCGAGAGCGCGAAGTAGAGCGCGCGCAGGCCAAGGATCGCCATGATATTGCTGGTATAGACGATAAAGGTATCGGTGGTGATCGCGAAGATCGCCGGGACCGAATCGACCGCAAAGACCAGGTCGGCCAGGTTGATCACCACCAGCGCCAGGAACAGCGGGGTGGCAGCAGTGGCCAGCTTGCCGGTCTTCTCGTCAGGCACCTTCACGAAGAAGTGCTGATCGTGCAGTTCCTTGGTCACCCGCATATGGGTGGAAATCCATCGGACGACCGGGTTCTTGGCGATATCGGGATCGTGATCCCCGGCGAAGAACATCTTGATTCCGGTGAAGACCAGGAACGCGGCGAAGATGTACAGCACCCAATAGGCCTGCTCGACCAGCGCAGCGCCAGCCGCGATCATCGCCCCGCGCAACACGATCACCGCCAGGATACCCCACAGCAGCGCGCGGTACTGGTACTTGGGCGGGATCGCGAAGAAGGTGAAGATCAGGCTGATCACGAAGACATTGTCGATCGACAGCGCCTTTTCGATGAAGAAGCCGGTGTAGTACTTCATCCCCAGGTCGGCCCCCTTCTCGATCCACACCCAGGCCCCAAAGGCCATGGCGATAGTGATGTAGAAGGCGGTGAGTTTCAGGCTTTCACCGATCCCCATTTCGCGGTCCTCCTTGTGGAGGATGCCGAGGTCGAAGGCGGTGAGCGCCAGCACGATCCCGGCGAACGACAGCCAGAACCATAAGGGCGTGCCGAGCCAGTCGGCGGTCAGGAATTCCATTTCAGTCCCCTGTTACAAATGTGCGAAAGGGCCGGCGCTCCCGTATGGGGAACGCCGGCATGAAGGTGGTGGCCGATCAGGCGCGGGCGCGGCGGTTGTTGGCGGAAAGCCGCGCGAGGCGGTCCTTGATCGCCAGCTTCAGCTTCTTGAGCCGCGCGATCTCGAACGGATCGGGCCAGCGGCGCGCCTGCACATGGCGCAAGGCATCGTCCAGTTTCTGGTGACGTTCCAGCAAGCGGAACAGACGGTCGGACATGGTTGTGCTCCCTATCGCACTGGTTGGTACGATCGGACACACCGAGCCGGGTCTTGATGGGCATGGAGGGGGTTAACCCGGACCCTGGCATCGGTGTATCCGATGCGGTCCGACATCACGCAGCGCCGACCAAGGATGGGGTTTTGGTCAATGCGCCGCGCCAGAGGGGCCCGGTCCCGCGAGGACTGTATTACGACTGATTCGCTCCGATTTCAAGCCCAATTGACAGCTTCGCGGAAAGCGATATTAAGGTGATATCACTTTTAGGGGAAAGCCCATGTCCGATTCGCACAATGCCATGACCGCCAGCGCCGAACGCCGCGCCTGGTCGACCAGCGGTTATCTGATCTTCGTCACCTTTCTGGCGCTGCTGGTGCTGACCGTGTGGCGCATCATCCGCTTCGCGGCGAGCAATCCGCTCGACAGCGAGATCCTCGGCTTTGTCGTCTCGACCGGCCTGATGACCATCGGCTTGGTGATCCTGTCGAGCGGGTTCTACATGATCCAGCCAAATCAGGCCGCCGCGATCACCCTGTTCGGATCGTACCGTGGGACCGACCGTAATACCGGGCTGCGCTGGGTCTGGCCGTGGATGGGCAAGACCAAGATCTCGGTCCGCGCCAACAACCTGGTGTCCGACAAGATCAAGGTCAACGACCTGCGCGGCAACCCGATCGAGATGGCGGCACAGGTGGTCTGGCGCGTGGTTGATACCGCTCAGGCGCTCTACGACGTCGATGATTACAAGGCCTTCGTGATGGTCCAGATCGAGGCGGCGGTGCGCACGATCGGTTCGCGCTATCCCTATGACGATTTCGCCCATGCCGAGATTACCCTGCGCGGCAATCATGACGAGGTTGGGGTGGAACTGCGCAAGGAACTGATTGCCCGGCTGCAGATGGCCGGGATCACGGTTGACGAGTGCGGCTTTACCCATCTGGCCTATGCTCAGGAAATCGCCGGGGCAATGCTCCGCCGTCAGCAAGCTGAAGCCGTGGTCGCCGCGCGCAAGACCCTGGTCGAAGGCGCGGTCGGGATGGTTGACATGGCGCTGGCCATGCTCTCCGAAAAGGGCGTGGTCGAGCTCGACGACGAGCGCAAGGCAGCGATGGTCAGCAACCTGATGGTGGTGCTGTGCGGCGAGCGCGACACCCAGCCCGTGGTCAACACCGGCTCGCTGTACTGATTCAGGCCTGACCCGCAATGGCCAGCCCCGGCAAGAAGTCGTTCCCGCTCCGGCTCGATCCAGCGCTCTATGCCGCGCTGGAGCGGGCGGCGGCGGGCGACTTCCGCTCGGTCAACGCCCAGGTCGAAGTGCTGCTGCGCGAAGCGCTGGCCAGACGCGGGGTCAAGGTCGGGACCAGCGAACCTGTAAAACGCGGTCGGCCTGTCAAGGGAGATTGAAATGCGATCGAACACCTGCCCGAAATGCGCGGGCTCGATGGTGATAGGCTTCATTCTCGATCACAATCCGCAAAGCAGCCGGCGATCGGTGAGTAGCTGGATCGAGGGAGCGCCGGTCAAGAGCATCTGGACAGGCTTGAAGGTCGACAGCGCGAAGAAAAGGGACATTGAAACCTGGCGCTGCAGCAAGTGCGGCTTTCTTGAAAGCTATGCCAGGTAGAGAATCCGCTCCCCGCCCTGCGACACTGGCCAGTCAACCAAAAGCCCGGGCATAACGCAGGATGCCGCGCGGCGCCGATCCGGCCAGCACCATCGCCCGGAAGTATGGTGCATCGTGCTCCGATGCGGGAGCGAGGCCTTCGAACACGCGGAAGCCGAAACGCTCATAATAGGCCGGGTTGCCGACCACCGCGACACCGGCTGCGCCATCGGCCCGCAATCGAGCGATCCCGGTTTCGATCAGCGCCGAACCGATCCCGGTTCGTTGAACTTCGGGCGAAACCGATACGGGTGCCATCTGGAACCAGCCGCTGGCCTGGGCGTCGATGGTCACAGGGCTGAACGAAATGTGGCCGATGATGGTTCCTGCTGGATCGACCGCAACCAGCGAATGAACCAGATCGCCGTCCCCGCGCAGGGCATCAACCAGATCTTGCTCATCACCCTCCGAAAATGGCATCGGCGCGAAAGCGCATTTGACCAATTCATGGATCGCGGCCTCATCGCCGGGCACTTCTGGCCGGATCGTGAATTCAGTCACAGCAAATGCCCGGTGCGGTCCCGTTTGGTATCGAGGTAGCGCGCATTGTGCGGATTGGGCGGCAGCTGGTGCGGCACCCGCTCTGCCACTGTCACCCCGGCGGCAGCCAGTGCGTCGACCTTGGCCGGGTTGTTGGTCATCAGCCGGATCGCCCGCACCCCCAGCAGATCTAGCATCCGCGCCGCGACCGGAAAGTCGCGCGCTTCGGTCGGCAGGCCCAGCCGGTTGTTGGCATCGACCGTATCGAACCCCTGATCCTGCAATTCATAGGCGCGCAGCTTGTTGATCAGGCCGATCCCGCGCCCTTCCTGACGCAGATAGAGCAGCACGCCCCAGCCGCCTTGCCCTGCCTCTGCCGCCATGGCGCGGAGCGCGGCATCGAGCTGCGGCCCGCAATCGCACTTGAGGCTGCCCAGGATGTCACCGGTCAGGCATTCGGAGTGGAGCCGGACCAGCGGTGCCTTGTCCCCGCTCTGCCGCCCGATCACCAGCGCGACATGCTCGCGGAGGTCATCGGCCGAGCGGAAGGCGATAATCTCTGCCTCGTCGCAAGCCTCGACCGGCAGCCGCGCGCGGGCGGCGATGGACAGGTGGGCGGTGTCCTTCCAGGCCGCAAGATCGTCGGCCGAAAGCGCCACCGCTTCACCGGCCGGGTCCGGATCGACCAGGAATGCCGGCAGGATTCCGGCCAGCCGGGCCAGCTCCATCGCGGCGCGGGCAGCGTGCTCGTGCACTAGAGGTTCGGCCCGGAACGGTCCCTTCATCGGCCAGGTCAAGTCGAGCGCTGGGTCGGCCAGCGCCCGCGCCGCGGCCAGATCGAACGGATCGGCGCCGCGGATCAGCACCGGGGCTTCTGGCACCGCAGCCTCGCGCTGGTTGGCCAGCTTGAGCGTGACCGCGCGCGCCGCCGAGATCAGCATGGTCCGGGCCTTGGCCGCGCCCAGCCCGGTCTCCGCCGGCAGCAAGGTAAATGCGCCATCCAGCGCGATCGGCCAGCCGTGGCGCAGCGCATCGATCGCTTGCGCAGTCCGGCGGGCCGGGCTGCTCACAGATCGAACTCGGTGATCAGCGGCACGTGATCGCTGGGCTGCTCCCAGCGGCGGGTTTCCTCGACGAAGCGGTGGCTGCGCGACTGGGCGGCCAATTCGGGCGAGGCCCACATGTGATCGAGCCGCCGGCCGCGGTCCTTTTCCTGCCAGTAGGTGCGATAGGACCACCAGGTCCAGTTGCGTTCCGGCGCGGGGATATGCTTGCGGCCAAGATCGACCCAGCCGTGGGCATCGCGCAGCCGGTAAAGCGATTCGATCTCTACGGCCGTGTGGCTGACCACCTTGATCAGCGCCTTGTGATCGTAGACATCGCATTCCAGCGGGGCGATGTTGAAATCGCCGACCAGCAGCGTCGGTCGGTCAAGCGCATCGGCCCAGGCCGCCATCCGCTCGAGGAAATCGAGCTTCTGCCCGAACTTGGCGTTAGCTTCACGGTCGGGAATGTCGCCGCCAGCCGGGATATAGACGTTTTCGAGCACCATTCCCTGACCGGGACCAAGCAGTTCGACCCCGACATGGCGGGCCTCGCCGTTGGCTTGCCAGTCGTTGCGGGTCAGCTCGCGCAGCGGGATCCGGCTGACCGTCGCAACGCCGTGGTAGCCCTTCTGTCCGTGCACCGCGCGGTGGACATAGCCGAGCCGCTCGAACGTCTCGTGCGGGAACAGGCTCTCCTGCGTCTTGATCTCCTGCAGGCACAGCACGTCGGGGGCCTGTTCGGTCAGAAACCGTTCGACCTGATCGATCCGCAGCCGGACCGAATTGATGTTCCAGGTGGCGATAGAAACCATGGGCAAGGCTTTAGGTGCGATGTTCGGGTCCGGCAAGCCGGACCCTCGCGCCACCCACCGCCCCGCACCCCCGGCCCAACCACCCGTTCAAGGTACCCTTTGGGTGGTTGGGCCGGGGGTGCGGGGCGGTGGGTGGCGCAAGCCGCAAACCTGTTTGCGGCGATCCATGCACAAAAGCAAAAACCCTCGGTCCGGGGGCAGTGGACCGAGGGTTCCTTTGTGCGTTCGTCACGCTTGACGGAGCGACCAACAGGAGACTTGGGCAACAGGGGGGAAACCCGTCTCAAGCCGCGCCGTCGAGGACATTTCTAGGGCAGATTCCCTTGCTCGGCCATGAACAATCGCGAAAGCCTTGTCGCGAATTGTCGCAACTATCGCACGTCCGGCGATAGGCCGTGGGACCTCATCGACGAGTTGTGCCGCGCGGGTCGTTGAAGCGGAAAGTGTTGTCGGGGACGGCAATACCGTATTGGTGATTCGACAGGTTCACGCGGGTCAGCGTGTTCTGCGAGTCGAGCGCGGCCCAGCTGGTCAATTCCAGCCCGCCCGGCGCGGTGGCTTTGCGCACGAAGACAAGGGTGATCACGCCAAATTCCGGGTGACCCTTGTCGCGCACTTCGACGCTGACCAGATTGGGGCTGCTCACCGGAGCCAGCTTGCCGTACTTCATCACGTCACGCTTGGGATCGAGCAGCGCGCCGAGCGGGCTGTTGCTGATCGGCCAGCGCTGCACCTGACGAACCTGGTAGTCGACGAAGGTAAAGGCCTTGCCGTCCGATACGATCAGGAACGGCACGCCCTTTTCGTACTGGAAGCGGATTCGGCCAGGGCGCTTCAGCGTCATCACCCCGCCGACGCGCTTGCCGTTGCGGTCGATCTGGACAAAATTGGCCCGCATCGTCGAGATGCCACGCAGAGCTGCCACGGCCTGAGCCATGTCGCCGGATTGCGCCTGGGCTGCCGGCGCGGTGGCAACCATCGCGGCGGGGGCGGAAACGACAAGCGCCGCCGAAACGGCGGCACCTGCAAACGAACGGAATTTGTGCTTGATCGTGTTCATGGTTGTCCTGCTAGTCGCGGACCCTTGAACTCGCAATGAACCCCCGCGGTTCCCCCGCGGAGTGCGCCATTACTTGATCTTGGCTTCCTTGAACTCGACGTGCTTGCGCACGACCGGATCGTACTTGCGGAAGCTCATCTTCTCGGTCGTGTTGCGCGGGTTCTTCTTGGTCACATAGAAGAAGCCGGTGTCGGCGGTCGACACGAGGCGGATCTTGACGGTTGCGGGCTTCGCCATGGCGCTTGTCCTGAACTTTCGATTCGATGCCCGAAGGCGCTAAAAACTGCGAGGGCGGCTATTGACGCCGCCCCGGAAGGCCGCGCCAATGCGTCAGGAACGCGCGAAAGTCAACTCTTCGCGCGCTTTTCCTTGCCCTCATAGGGCGCAATCGGGCCAAGCACGACAAAGCTTTCCTCCGACGGAGCATGATCGAGCGGCGGCAGCTCCAGCGGTTCCGGGTCGACATGGGTATCGGGCAAACGATCGAGCAAGTCGCGGATCAGAGTCAGGCGGCCGCGGCGCTGGTCGTTGAAATCCACCAGGGTCCAGGGCGCGGCCTTGGTATGGGTGGCCCTGAGCATCGCCTCGCGCGCGGCGGTATAGCTGTCATACTTGTCGCGCGCAGCCAGATCGACCGGCGAGAGCTTCCAGCGTTTGAGCGGATCTTCAAGCCGCTCGGCCAGACGCTTCTCCTGCTGTTCCTGATCGGTCGTCAGCCAGTACTTGAACAGCAGGATCCCGTCCTGAACCAGCAATTCCTCGAATGCGGGGGCCTGGGCCAGGAACGCCTCGGTCTGTTCGGGCGTGCAATAGCCCATGACTTTCTCGACCCCGGCACGGTTGTACCAGCTGCGGTCGAACAGCACGATCTCGCCCGCCGCGGGGAGGTGCGCGATGTAGCGCTGGAAGTACCATTGGGTACGCTCAGCCTCGCTCGGCTTGGGCAGCGCCACCACCCGGCATTGGCGCGGATTGATTGGGCCTGCCAAAGCCTTGATGGCGCCGCCCTTACCCGCAGTGTCGCGGCCTTCGAACAGGACCACCACCCGCGCGCCGGTTTTGGCAACCCAGCGGGCCATGGCAACCAACTCTTCCTCCAGCGGAGCGAAGAGCGCGGCAAATTTCTTTTTCTTGAGCTTCTTCATGGGCTACGATTCCCTTTCGCGGCCTTGGTGCGCCTGCCGGGCCGCGCAATCAAGCCAATCGCGCAGCCTTGCTGTCCCGGATTGGAATGGTTACACTTGCAACCATGTCCGAGACTGACTTTGCCCGCCTGCCCGATCCCGACCCGGCGGTGTTTACCGCCCCACTCAAGCGTCCGGCTCAGGTCGGCGATGATTGGTTGGAACCGGCCCAGCGGAGCTATGGCGCGGAAGAGCATGCGATCTGGGACGAACTGTTCGCTCGCCAGATGCAGGTCCTGCCCGGCCGCGCCGCCAGTGCCTTTCTGACCGGGCTCGACAAGCTAGACCTTGGCCGCGGCGGAGTGCCGGAATTCGGCCACCTGTCCGAAGAGCTGACCGCGCTGACCGGCTGGTCGGTGGTCCCGGTGCCGATGCTGATCCCCGACCACGTGTTCTTCTGGCATTTGGCCAATCGCCGCTTCCCAGCCGGGAACTTCATCCGCACCCGCGAGACCTTTGACTACATTCAGGAACCCGACGTGTTCCACGATGTATTTGGCCACGTGCCGATGCTGGCCGACCCGACCTATGCCGATTATATGCAGGAGTATGGCCGCGCCGGGTGGAAGGCCATGCGCTACAACCGCTTGAAGGCACTGGGCGCGCTTTATTGGTACACGGTCGAATTCGGGCTGATCCTCGAAAAGCAGGGCTTGCGCGCCTATGGTGCCGGGATCCTGTCAGGCCCGGCCGAGGCGGTGTTCTGCCTTGAGGCGGAAAGCCCCAACCGGATCATGCTCAATGTCGACCGGGTGATGCGGACCGACTATGTGATCGACGATCTGCAACCCAGCTATTTCGTGATCGAGAGCTTTGACGAGCTTTATCACGATACGGTCGAACGCGATTTCGACCGGCTCTATCGCAGCCTTGGCCCCAGTTTTACCTATGCCAACACCGCGGTGATCGACATCGACGACGTGCTGCACCGGGGAACCCAGGAATATTTCCTGCGTGGCGGGCGGGGTTCGGGCGCGAAGCCGGTCTAGCGGGACAACAGGAAGATCGCGAGTGCCCCTGCCGCGATCCGGTACCAGGCGAACGGCGCGAAGCCCGAACGGCTGACGAAGGCGACAAAAGCCTTGATCACCGCCAGCGCGACGACAAAACTGACCGCGAAGCCGATCGCGATCTCGGTCCAGCCGACCGTACCGGTCCCGGCCATCAGCGCCGCGCGGTTATCGGCCAGTTCAAGTGTGGTCGCCCCCAACATGGTCGGGATTGCCAGGAAGAAGCTGAACTCGGCCGCGGTGCGGCGTTCGATGCCCATCGATAAGGCGCCCATGATCGTCGCGCCCGAACGGCTGACTCCGGGGATCATCGAAATGCACTGGAACAGCCCGACGCCCAGGGCTTGTCGGGCAGGAAGCTGCGCGACGCCACTGGCCGGGCCAGGCTTGGCCCAGCGCTCAATCCCCAGGATCGCAATACCGCCCAGGATCAGCGCCCAGCCGACCACCATCGGACTGCCGAGCAGAATGTCGATATAATCCTTGAGCAGCAGGCCCAGCACTGCCGAGGGCAGAAATCCGAGCAGGATGTTGCGCAGAAAAGCCAGGCTCATCGGCTCAAGCCGCAACAGCCCCATACCGACCGCCCAGAAAGTCCGCCAGTACTGCACCACCACCGCCAGGATCGCGCCCAGCTGGATCACGACGTTGAACACCTTCCAGGTGTCGGCGTCATAGCCGAACAGCTCGGCGGCGAGGATCAGGTGCCCGGTCGAAGAGACGGGAATGAATTCGGTAACGCCCTCGACGATGCCGAGCAGGATGGCGGTAACGATCGGATCCATCAGTCCGCTTCCTTCTGGGCCGCATAGGCGCGTTCATCGAACTGGAGCGAGGCGAGCCGGGCATAAAGCCCGCCGGCCCGGGCCAGCTGGTCGTGGGTCCCGGTCTCGACGATCCGGCCCTGATCAAGCACCACGATCCGGTCCGCGCCGCGCACGGTAGCCAGGCGGTGGGCGATTACCAGCGTGGTACGATCGGCGATCAGGCGGTCGAGCGCCTGCTGGACCAGCAGTTCGCTTTCGGCGTCGAGCGCGCTGGTCGCCTCGTCGAGCAGCAGGATCGGAGCCTTGCGCAGCACCGCACGCGCGATCGCCACGCGTTGGCGCTGCCCGCCGGAAAGCCGCGCGCCGCCTTCACCCAGATAGGTGTCGAGCCCGTCTGGCAGGTCACGCAGAAAAGTTTCGGCATTGGCGGCGCGGGCCGCTTCCCAGATCGCTTCGTCGTCGGCTTCCCAGTTGCCATAGCGCAGATTGTCGCGGGCATTGGCGGCGAACAGGATCGCCTCTTGCGGAACCAGCGCGATCCGGCGGCGCACTTCGGCGGGATCGACCGCCGTGATCGGCACACCGTCCATCTTGATCGTCCCGGTCTGGGGATCGTAGAACCGCTCTGCCAGCTGGAACAAGGTGCTCTTGCCCGCGCCCGAAGGACCGACGATCGCCACGGTCTCGCCCGGTTCCACGGTCAGCGAGAAATCGAGCAGCGCGGCATGTTCGGGCCGGGTCGGATAGCGGAAGGTCACTCCCTCGAAGCTGAGCTTGCCGCGCCCCGGACTGGGAAGGGCGAGCGGGCGTTCGGGCGCCGCAATTTGCGGCCTTTCGTTAAGCAGTTCGGACAGACGGCTGGCCGCTCCGGCGCCGCGCAGCAGATCGCCATACACCTCGGTCAGCGCGCCGAACGAACCGGCCACGATAACCGCGACGAACACAATCTGGACAATCGTTCCGCTGGTAATGGTCCCTTCGGCTACCCCAATCGCACCCTGCCAGACCAGCAGGACGATCGCGCCGAAGATCGCCACAATCGCCAGCGCGCTGATCACCGCGCGCAGCACGATCCGGCGCTTGGCGGTTGCAAAGCTGAGCTCGACCGAATCGGCAAAGCGGCGGGCCTCGCGATCTTCCTGGTTGAAGGCCTGAACCACCTTCATCGCGCCAAGGACCTCAGCGACCATGGCGCCGATATCGGCGACCCGATCCTGACTGGACCGGGAAATCGTGCGAATCCGCCGCCCGAACATAAGCAGCGGTGTCATGACCACCACCAGTCCGGCAAGCAACCCGGCAGTCAGCTTCGGAGCAAGCGAAAACAGGATCACTACCCCGCCGATTCCGGTGATGAAATTGCGCAAGGCGACCGAGACCGTGGTGCCGACCACCTGTTCGATCAACGCGGTATCCGACGTCATCCGCGACGAAATCTCGTTCGGGCTGTTTTCCTCGAAGAACCCAGGAGAAAGACGCATGAGGTTGGTTTGCACCTTCAGGCGGATATCGGCGATCACCCGTTCGCCCAGCCACGACACGAAGTAGAACCGCACCGCCGTGCCCAGCCCCAGCACTACTACGATCAGCAGCAGGTAGCGGAACCAACGCGCGATCGATTCGATATCGCCGCCTTCCCCAAAGCCGCGATCGACCACCATCCGGAAACCCGCAGGGATCGCCAGCGTGGCCGAAGCTGTGACCGTCAGCGCCAGCAGAGCCATGATCATATGTCGCGGGTATTTGGCGGTTTCGCGCGCGACCATCCGCAGCGGCCCGAGATTGCGCGCCGGAGGCGGCTCGGTCGCGGCGGTTTCGGTTGCGGGCGTGGCTTGTGCGACCTGCGGATCTGAACTCATGGCGGCGCCCTAGCACAACCGAAGCGCGGCGTAAGGGGATATCGCGGGTCTCCGGAACGGGCCAATGTGCAGTGCAGCGTAATATTGTGCATTGCACAATGAACCGATTGGGGCCACATTCCGGCCAAACAGGAGGTCCGCACACCGTGCTTTACACCGCTTACGAATTGCAACGTTCCTGGCTCAACGCCGCCAGCACCTGGGCCTCGATCGGGGCCGAGATGTTGGGCAATCCGGCGCTGCCCTTCGGCTATGGCGCCGGCGGATCAATGATGGCATCGGCGCTGGAGGTCTTTGCCCATGCCTCGGCCAATTACGGCAAGCCGACATTCGATATCGAAACCGTGACCGTTGACGGCCAGACTCATCCGGTGACCGAAGCGATCGTGATGCACAAGCCGTTCGGCAATCTGCTGCGCTTTTCCCACCCCGGCCTGCCCGAGAACGCGCCGCGGCTGCTGATCGTCGCGCCGATGAGCGGCCACTTCGCCACCCTGCTGCGCGGCACGGTGGCACGAATGATCGAACGCTGCGAAGTCTACATCACCGATTGGGCCGATGCCCGGATGGTGCCGCTTTCGGCCGGCGAGTTCGATCTCGACGACTATATCGACTACCTGATCGACTTCTTCGAACATGTCGGCCCCGGCGCCCATGCCCTCGCGGTGTGCCAGCCTTCTGTCCCGACCCTCGCCGCCACCGCGATCATGGCCGAGAACAAGCATCCGTGCCGTCCGCTGACCCTGACCATGATGGGCGGACCGATCGACACCCGCGAAGCGCCGACCTCGGTCAATGACCTGGCCATGCAGCGCCCGATCGAATGGTTCCGCCATACCGTGATCGCGACCGTACCGTTGCAGTATCCGGGCGCCGGACGCCGCGTCTATCCGGGCTTTCTGCAGCTCGCCGGGTTCATGAGCATGAACCTGGGCAATCACATGCTGAGCCATTATCACATGTTCAAGCACCTGGTCGAAGGCGCCGATGAGAGCGCCGATGCGACCAAGGCGTTCTACGACGAATACCGCGCGGTCTGCGATCTCAACGCCGCCTATTACCTCCAGACGGTCGAGGAAGTGTTCCAGAAGCACTCGCTGCCCAAGGGCGAATTCGTCCACCGCGGCCGCCGGGTCAATCTCGGCCTGATCAAGGACACCGCGCTGCTCGCGGTCGAGGGTGAGCGCGATGATATCTCCGGGATCGGCCAGACCAAGGCCGCGCTGCATCTGGCGACCGGGCTGGCCGAGGCAAAGAAGCAGTACCTGCTTGCGCCCGAAGTCGGCCACTACGGCATCTTCAACGGCAGCAAGTGGCGCGACAAGATCGCCCCGGTGCTGGAAGACTGGATCGCCCGGCACGACCGCCCGGCGCTGAAGGTCGTGGCCTAGACCTCTGGCAGGGCGGGCTTCGGCTCGCCCTGGACCTTCAGGAAAATCCGCCGCAGCACCCGCCAGGCGATTACCATCAGCACGATCGCCAGCACCAGCAGCACGGCGGCGACCACGCCAGCAGCGACCGGGTGACTATAGGCCAGATAGAGCAGCCCGGTGGTCGCGACATCCTCGACCGCCGAGACGGCGATGTTGCTGAACGGTTCGGGGCTGGTGTTGACCACCGCCCGCGCGCTGGCCTTGCCGCCGTGGGCCAGCAGGCTGGCCCCGCCGCCGAGGATGAAGGCAATCGCCTGGGTTGCCGGATCGGCCGGATCGATCACCGCCAGGGCCAGCAGCGCCCCGCCGATCGGGCGGATGAAGGTATGGACGGTGTCCCAGACCGAATCGAGCCAGACTACTTTGTCGGCAAAGAATTCCATGAAGGCGGCCAGCCCCGCGATGCCCATGACCCAGGGATTGGCCAGAACCTGCAGCGAAGCCAGATGTTCGGGCAGCGGCAGCACGTTGTAGCGCATCGCCAGGCCAGTCGCGAGCACGGTGAGGTAGAGCCGCCAGCCGGACAGCAGGCTGACCGACCCGGCAATGCCGAGAATTTCCATGATCCCAAGATGTTCGGTCATCCGGCGCTCCCCTTATATGCCCAGACCAGAACCCTGAGAATGCGCCCGGCGTGGGCGAATGGCAAGCTCAGCCGAGATCGGGGTCCGCGGTAAGGATCGGATCGAGCTGTACCCCGCAGGAATTGAGCAGCATCGAAACCTGCGTGTACTGGCCGACGGTATAGATCAGGTCGACCCGGCCGGTATCGCCAAGCGGGGCCAGCGCAGCCCAGGTCGCGTCGGCGATGTGGTGGTTCTGGCCAAGTTCGTCGCAGGCCCGCAGGATTGCCGCTTCAAGCGGGTCCCAGCCGGGCGCATCGGGTCCGGCCTTGATCGCGGGGATCTCGCTTTCGGCAATGCCCGAGTTGAGGCCGATCACCACGTGCTGGGCCCATTCGTAACCGGCCTTGCAGTTCCAGCCGACCCGCAGGATCGCCAGTTCGCGCTGTCGTGCGGTCAGGCTGTTGCGGGCCGAGAGGACGTAATTGCCCCAGGCGAGGAACGCGCCGAGCGCATCTGGATTGTGCGCCTGGGTGCGGAAGATGTTGAAGCCGCGGGCGTATTCGGGAATCGCCTGGAGCACCTCCCGCGCCTCGGGAGACAGCTCGGCATCGCCGAGCGGCGCGATCCGGGGCGCGGGAAGCCGCATGGGTTACAGGACTTCGAACAGTCCGGCGGCACCTTGCCCGCCGCCGATGCACATGGTCACGACAACGTACTTGGCGCCGCGGCGCTTGCCTTCGATCAGCGCATGGCCGGTGCAGCGCGCGCCGGTCATGCCGAAGGGGTGGCCGATCGAGATCGAGCCGCCGTTGACGTTGAGCAGCTCGTCAGGAATGCCCAGCTTGTCACGGCAGTACAGCACCTGGACGGCGAAGGCCTCGTTGAGTTCCCACAGGCCGATGTCGTCCATCTTCAGGTTGAAACGCTCGAGCAGCTTGGGAATCGCGAAGACCGGGCCGATGCCCATTTCGTCGGGCTCGGTGCCCGCAACTGCCATGCCGACATAGCGGCCGAGCGGGGTCAGCCCGCGCTTTTCGGCGACCTTGGCCTCCATCACCACGCAGGCCGACGAACCGTCCGACAGCTGGCTGGCATTGCCGGCGGTGATCGTGTTGCCCTCACCCATCACCGGCTTGAGGCTGGCGAGGCCTTCGAGCGTGGTGTCGGGGCGGTTGCAATCGTCCTTGGTCGCGGTGACGTCGTGGTAGGAGACTTCCTTGGTTTCCTTGTCGACCACCGCCATCGTCGCTGCGCAGGCGACGATTTCGGCGTCGAACTTGCCCGCCGCCTGGCCGGCAGCGGTGCGCTGCTGCGACTGGAGCGAATATTCGTCCTGATACTCGCGGCTGATGTTGTAGCGCTTGGCCACCACTTCGGCGGTACCGATCATCGGCATGTAGATGTGCGGGTGCATTTCCAGCAGCTCGCGGTCCGGCTCGACAAACATCTTGCCGCTGCCAACCACCTTGGAGATGCTTTCCACGCCGCCCGCGACGCAGATGTCCATGTTGTCGACGATCACCTGCTTGGCGGCGGTGGCGATGGTCATCAGGCCCGAGGAGCACTGGCGGTCGATCGTCATCGCCGGAACGGTGACCGGCAGCCCGGCGCGCAGCGCGGCGAGGCGCGCGACGTTGCCGCCGGTCGAGCCCTGCTGCACCGCGGTGCCCATCAGCACGTCATCGACTTCGCCGCCCTCGATCCCGGCGCGTTCGACCGCGGCGCGGATCGAGAAGGCCCCCAGCGTCGCGCCGGTGGTGTTGTTGAAAGCGCCGCGTCCTGCCTTGGTCAGCGGGGTACGGGCGGTGGAGACGATGACTGCGTCACGTGACATGGGAATGGTCCTTATCCTTGATCCGGTTAACCCCTCCCGGTCCGGGAGGGGCAGCGAGACTTGGCAGTCCTGAGCTTGTCGAAGGACTGCCTCGTCGCAGCGGGGTGGGTTCCTGGGCTCGCGGTAGAACCCCCACCCCAACCCCTCCCCATCGGGGAGGGGCTAAGAAGTTCAAACGAACAGCATCGTGATCCATTCGGTGATCAGGGCGGGCTTGTCCTCGCCTTCGATCTCGATGGTGATCTCGTTGGTCTGCTGCCACTGGCCGGGGCGCTTCTCGACCAGCTCGACCAGCTTGGTATGGGCGCGAACGCGCTTGCCGGCGCGCACCGGGGAGATGAAGCGGGTTTTGTTGCCGCCATAGTTGACGCCCATCTTGACGCCGCTGATCCGCGCGCCCTCGGTCATTGCACCGAGTACCGGCAACAGCGAGAGGGTCAGGAAACCATGCGCGATGGTCCCGCCAAACGGGGTCAGCTTGGCCTTTTCTTCATCGATGTGGATGAACTGATGGTCGCCGGTCGCATCAGCGAACATGTTGATGCGTTCCTGGGTAACGTCGAACCAGTCCGAAACGCCGATTACTTCGCCGGTCTTGGCCTGCAGTTCCTGCGGGGTCATGTGCCTCTCCTTAAGCAAGCGGGAAAGGCGGTGTTGTGGCCCAAGCCGCGTGTCAAGGCAACGCCGCTACGGAAAGGCGGGGGCGGATTTGCCGCTTTGTGACCGAATCACTCGGCCGGACTTGGTGCCGGGCGCGAGGCCCAGCGCGGCGACCGGGCGTTGAGCCAGCGCTGCGCCGGCTTTTCCAGCCCGTGGTAGAGCCCTATCGAAGCAGCAAGGACCAGTGCCAGGAACCCGGCCAGCCCGCCCCAGCCTAACTGAAGCGAGGCATCGACGAAGACCAGCTTGAAGAGAATGAACAGCAGGAAGTGGGCGAGATAGGTCGAATAGGAAATCTCGCCAAGATAGCTCAGGACCTTGCCGCCCAGCAGCTGCACCAGCGGTCCCTTACCGAGCGCAAGGGCGAGCAGCCCGGTGAAGAAGGTGGCAGGAACCCAGACAGTTTCCGGCAAGCCCAGCGCCAAGCCCCCGGCGGCGAGGGCAACAAAGGCCAGCCCGGCATAAACACCGCCGCGCGGCACGTTCTGCCAGCGCTGCCACAGCTGGCACAGCATGCAGCCCATCGCGAAGCCCGCGAGGCAGCGCCATAGCCCCATGCCCGGAATGTCGTCGCCCAATCCGGTATAGCCGTTCAGTGCGAACAGGAGGTGGATCGCTCCGGCCAGCGCAGCCGCAACGATCGCAGGCACCCAGCTCGGCATCCGGTCCCACCGCGCCGCCAATACCAGCGGCGGAAACAGCAGATAGGCCGCAAATTCGGTGCTGATCGACCAGGCCGGGTGGTTCCACGACAGGTCCGAAGTCAGCCCCCAGTTCTGGACCAGTAGCAGATGAAGCGGCAATTCGGCCAGCGGATAGCCCGAGGCATCGCGCCCGGTGGCGATCAGCAGCGCGGCAAAGCCGACGAATGCCGCCAGGATGGCGCCGTGCAGTGGCCAGACGCGGGCAAAGCGCCGCCACAGGAAGTGGCGCGTCTCTGCCCAGCCGCCCTGCGTGATCCGAGCCGCATAATTGTACCAGATCACGAAACCGGACAGGATGAAGAACAAGTCGACCGCCAGATAACCCTTGGCGACCGCGGCGATAACCGGATCAGGCAGGATCGCGGTCAGCGACAGCCGGATATGATAAAGTACCACCCCCCAGGCCGCGATCCCGCGGATCCCGGTCAGCGCATCGAGATGGCGCGGGCCTGCACCGCTCATGCCGGCTTGGTCCGCAGCGTCGGGGCCCCGCGCCGGACCGGCGCGCGCTGCGGTGCCTCAACCCGTTTGAGGTAGGACCACAGGCCGCATTGCAGGCCGATTACCATGAAGACGAACGGCTGGAAGGCGATCCCGACGAAGACCGATCCGGCCAGATAGACCAGTTGGGCCTGTTGCAGGGCATTGGCCAGCGGGGCCTGCCAGGTTTGCCCCGGTTCGGTACGGTTCTTCCACTTGTGGCGGATTCGCTCCATCTGCCACAGCCCCAGCACCTGCAGCCACAGCCACAGCAACAGCCCTGGCCAGCCCTGTTCGCCCAGCATCTCGAAATAGCTCGAGTGATAGGCACGTGACTGGTCATAAGCTTCGGTCACATCAACCGAGGCATTGTTGCCGGTGCCTTCGACTTCGACCATCTCGACCTTGATCTTGTTGCCACGATAGGCATCGAACCCGCCGCCGAAGGGATGATCCTTCACATAGTCAAGCGTCCACATCCACACCGCGACCCGGGTAGAGGCGGACTGGTCGGCCTTGTGATTCTCGATCGTGTTCATCCGGTTGGTATAGCTTTCCGGGAGGAACGGGATCGCCACCACGGCCAGGACTGCGGCCAGGGAGATGTACAGCAAACGCCGTTTGACGCTGCGCAGCGCCAATACGGCAAGCAATGCCAGACAAAGCAATCCGGTGCGGGTCTGGGTCCCGATCGGGATCAGCATCGCCGCGAAGGTCAGCCCGGCAGCATAGAGCGTCACCAGCTTGGACTTGGGGAAAATCGTTGTGTATCGCGCCACCCACCAGATCAGCGGGATTGTTGCGATCGCAATGGTTGAAAGCGTGGAACCTTCGTAGATTCCGGCATTCTCGGCCACCAGGGTGCGCAGGGTGCCGTATCCGCCCCCGCCCGCGAGTGTCTTGATTCCACCGCTGATCAGGATCGCGCCAACCGTCAGCACCATGAACACGGCCGCCGCTTCGAATCGCAAGCGGGTGCGCAAGGTCAGTGGCAGGATGATCGCGAACAGCAGCGCCTTCCACACCCAGGCCCATTTCTCCGCCGCGGGTTCGGGATAGTCGGCGAACATCGTGGTCAGCCCGCAATAGACCAGCAACAAGACCATCAGCCCTTGGCGCATGGTGAAGCGGGTATCGCGCTTGTCATCGAGCATGACCCAGCCGCCAAAGGCGAAGACGAAGGCCATCAGAGAAACGGGAAGCTGCGATAGAAAACCCCACGAAATCTTCTGCGGCACCAGGATATCGACATAAAGATAGGCCAGCACCCACAGGAACGGGCGGCGCAGGCCAAGCGCGAACAGCGCAGCGACGAATCCGGACAGGCCCAGGTTAATCACGCGGCTGCTCCCCGGCGTCGGGCACCTCAAGGTCGAGGTCGTCGCGCTGCAACAGCTTCCAGACGGCAAACAGCAGCAAGCCGTGGGACAGGGTCAGGGCAAGGATATCGACCATGGGCCAACTGCTTAGCAGCGGCAAGTTGACGGCGCGTTAAGCCTTGTTGCCCTAGGACAAGCGGCGATGACCCGGATTCTTCACGTCCTTGACCACTCCCTGCCGCTGCACAGCGGCTATACCTTTCGCACACGCGCGATACTGAAAGCGCAGCAGGCGGCAGGCTATGAAGTGCGCGGGATTACCGGACTGCGCCATTGCAAGGATGGCCCCGTCGCCGAGGAAGCCGACGGGATCCTGTTCCATCGCACCCGCGGATCCGCCACAGGCCCGATCGGTCTGCGCGAATGGCGTGAGATCAATCTTCTGGCCGAGGCTATCGTCGCCCTGGCGCAAAGCTGGCGGCCCGATGTGCTCCACGCCCATTCCCCGGCGCTTTGCGGCAAGGCCGCGCTAATCGCAGGCAAGCGGCTGGGCATTCCGGTGGTCTACGAAATCCGCGCGTTCTGGGAAGATGCCGCCGTCTCGAACGGGACCGGCAGCGAGGGCAGCGTCAAATACCGCCTGACCCGCGCGCTCGAAAGCCATGTCGTAGCAGGCGCCGATGCGGTGGTGACGATTTGTCAGGGGCTGAAGGACGATTTGGTCCTGCGCGGAACCGACCCGGCCAAGATCACGATCAGCCCCAACGGGGTCGACCTCTCGCTGTTCGGGGAACCGGCTCCGCGCGACGCGGCGCTGGCGAGCGAACTTGGGCTCGGCAAGGGCCCGGTGGTGGGCTTTATCGGCAGCTTCTATGACTATGAGGGATTGGACGATCTCATCGCGGCTATGCCGCTGCTGGGTGAGCGCTTGCCCGATGCCCGGCTGCTGCTGGTCGGCGGCGGACCGATGGAGGCCGCGTTGAAGGCTCAGGCCGAAGCCTCGAGTGCGCGCGAGGCGATCTGCTTTGTCGGCCGTGTCCCGCACAGTGAGGTCGAGCGCTATTACGCGCTGGTCGATGTCATGGCCTATCCGCGCAAGAAAAGCCGGCTGACCGATCTGGTCACGCCGCTGAAGCCGCTCGAAGCCATGGCCCAGCGCCAGCTGGTGGCCGCTTCCGATGTCGGCGGGCACCGCGAACTGATCAGCGACGGGGTCACCGGCACTCTTTTTCCGCCCGACGATCCAGCCGCCTGCGCCGCCGCACTGGCCGATCTGCTCGGCGCGCCCAGGATCTGGAACCAGCGCCGCGCCGCCGGACTTGCCCACGTCGCGAAGAGCCACGACTGGGCGCTGAACATACATCGTTATCACGATGTTTACCAAAGGCTGATACCCCTCAGTCCGAATAGCCGCATCCCGGCAGCCGCCTGACTGGCTGGACCGCGCGGCGCGATGGTGATTGAAAGGGGTTAACGCTGGTGGCCAAACAACCACGCAAGCAAGCGCAGACCAAGCCGATTACGCAGCATCAGCTGTTTCCGGCTGTGATCGCGTTGTGGTTCGGTGCACTGTTCGGGCTCGGCAGCCTGGCGGTTCGCCCCTCGCTGCTCGAAAGCCTGGTCATCAAGAGCCGGATCGATTTGGTGATCCCGGCCGCCGCGCCGCCGCTGGGGATCACTTCCCGGATTCTGGTTGCCCTGATCCTTGCGGCGATCGGCAGTGCTATCGGGATCGCCATTGCCCGCCGCCTGGCCCGCCCCAAGATCGAAGTGCGCGAGCGCAAGCGCAGCAAGCTGGCTGCCGACGAAGCGCCGGTGCGCCAGCCCTATGGCCCTGCAGCAGCATCCGAAAGCGCTGGTCCAATTCTCGCCCCGCGCCGCCGTGCACTGGCGATCGAGCACGAGGAGGAACAGTTCGTGCCCCATGACATGGCCCCGCTCCCCGGTGGGGCGCCGCAAATCCTGGATATTTCGTCGGTCGGCTTGCGGGCCGAACCGGTCGAAGCTCCGCTCGATCTGGGCGGCTATCCGGCCCCGTCGCCGGCTGAGCACACCGACCTTGCCGGCTTCGTAACGCAGCCGGTAGTCGCACCTGCAGAGCCGCGCCAGATGTTCCAGCCGCTCGACCATGCCGTGCAGCCGGCGGTCGAGGCGCATCCCAACCATCCCGCTGCCGAGGCTGCCGCAGCAGCAGCCGATGGCCGCCAGGTCTTCGGCCTGCCGCGAGTCACCGAAGCAACCGAGGCCCCCAAGCAGATCTTCGGCCAACAGGTTGCGGGCGAGCACGTTAGCCAAGACTTCGTCAAGGCCGCCGGCTATCAGACCACTGTCTTTGAGACCCCCGAACCGCAGCCGCTGTTCCCGCCGCGCGAGCAGGCTGCCACCCCGGCATCCTTCGCGAGCGAAGCTTCTTTTGCCATGCCGCAAGCCTTCGAAGTGCCCCCCGCGCCGTTGGTACAGCCATTTGCCGTGCCAAACGCCGAAGTGCCGCCTTCTTCGCTCGATGCGGTGCAGCAACCTGCAGTCCCGCAGGCCTTTGCGCCCACGACCAGCCAGCCCGGACCAGCTCCCGTCGTGGCCGCCCAGCTCGAGCCGGTCGCAGCGGAGCCGCTCCCCAGCCCGGCTGGACTTGCCATGGACGATCTTTCAGCCCGGCTCGCCGCCTCGATGGCGCGGCGCCGTGCCGCGCTTGGCGGTACGCCCGCCGACACGGCTCCGCCAGTTCAGCAAGTGCCGACCTTCGCCATGCCGCAGGCCGAACCTGCCGTAGCCGCCGAAGCGCCAGCCGCGCCGTTCAATGTCCCGGATACGGCTGAGGCCGCTCCGGTGCCGCAGGCCTATGACCCCGCACCCCAATCCGTTCCGGGCATTGAGTCAGTGCTGCAGCCCGCTGCTTTTGCCGCGCCGTTCGCTGCGCCTTTCGCCGAGCAGGTGCCGCAACCGGCCGCGCAGATGCCGAGCCCGTCTATCCCCACCGCGATGCGTCCGCTTGAGCTGGGCGGGTTTGAGGACGAAGCCGAACCGATCGATCACCTGCTTCCGCCGCGCCACATCGCCATGCCGCAACCGGTCGCAGCAGCGGCGCCAGCGATGCCGGCTGCCTTCGCTCCGCCCGCCGAACCCGCCGAAGAAGCCGAAATGGCTCAGGCCGAGGTGGCTGAAGAAAATTACGCCTCGCTGCTGGGTATCGCCCCTGCTCCGGCACGCAGTGGCTTCGTCCGGATCGAGGAACCCGAAGCCGAAGCAACCGCGATCGAACCGGTGGTTGTCTTCCCCGGCCAGATGGCCCAACCCGCCTCGCAAACATCATTCCGTCCGTTCGATGCCCCGGCCAGCGCTGGTCAAGGCCAGCAGGTTTCAGCCGGTGACGTCGCCCCGTCGGTCGACCGTGAGGAAGCCGATCGTGCGCTGCGGATGGCGCTTGCCAACCTGCAACGGATGAGCGGCGCAGCCTAGGCCTTTCCGCCATCACAAACCCTGCATAGCTATGGGGCCGGTCGCACCAGCGAACCGGCCCTTTTCGCAGTTGCAAAAGCAGCTTCCTGTCGCCATGGGGAAGGTCTGCGCAATTTTTGCTGCCTTACGCGGCGGGGAATCTTGCGCTTAATTGCTGGAATTCTGCGGTTTGTTGATGCTGCGTGCACGAATCGCGTTCATTCCGGCTGGTACAGGAAGGTTTTCGATGGGTTTTCCGGCGCCTCAAGGCCTCTATGATCCGCGCAATGAACACGACGCTTGCGGCGTGGGCTTCGTCGCCCACATCAAGGGCGCGAAAAGCCATGCGATCATTAGCCAGGCGCTTGAGATTCTGAAAAACCTCGATCACCGCGGCGCTGTGGGCGCCGATCCGCTGCTGGGTGATGGCGCGGGTATCCTGATCCAGCTGCCCGATCGGCTTTATCGCAAGTGGGCCGAAGGCGAAGGGCTCAAGCTGCCACAGCCGGGCGACTATGGCGTGGCCATGTGCTTCCTGCCGCAGGACGATGCGAGCCGCGATTTCATCGTTGGAATCTTTGAAAAATTCATCGCCAAGGAAGGCCAGCGCCTGATCGGCTGGCGCGACGTGCCGGTATCGGTCGAAGGCCTGGGCAAGACGGTCAAGGCCGAAATGCCGGTGATCCGCCAATGCTTCATCGAACGCGGCGAAAACTGCGCCGATCAGGATGCGTTCGAGCGCAAGCTGCTGGCGATCCGCAAGCAGACGCAGAATCCGCTGGCGGCATTGGCCGAAAAGCACGGCCTGCCCGGCCTGACCGAGCTATATATGCCAAGCTTTTCCAGCCGCACCGTGGTCTACAAGGGCTTGCTGCTGGCGACCCAGGTCGGCAGTTTTTATGACGACCTGCGCGATCCGGACTGCGTCTCGGCGCTGGGCCTGGTCCACCAGCGCTTCAGCACCAACACTTTCCCGAGCTGGAAGCTGACGCACCCCTATCGCTTCATCGCCCACAATGGCGAGATCAACACGGTGCGCGGCAACGTCAATTGGATGAACGCCCGCCGCCGCACGATGGAATCGGAGCTGCTCGGCGCCGATCTCGACAAGATGTGGCCGCTGATCCCGCACGGCCAGTCGGACACCGCCTGCCTCGACAATGCGCTCGAGCTGCTGCTCGCGGGCGGCTACAGCCTTGCCCACGCGGTTATGATGCTGATCCCCGAAGCCTGGGCCGGCAACCCGCTGATGTCGCCCGAACGCCGCGCATTCTATGAATACCACGCCGCGCTGATGGAACCGTGGGACGGCCCCGCCGCCGTCGCCTTCACCGATGGCCGCCAGATCGGCGCGACGCTTGATCGCAATGGCCTGCGCCCGGCCCGCTTCCTGGTCACCGATGACGACCTGGTGGTGATGGCCTCCGAAAGCGGCGTGCTGCCAATCAAGGAAGACAATATCGTCCGCAAGTGGCGGCTACAGCCGGGCCGGATGCTGCTGATCGACTTCGAGCAGGGCCGGATCATCGAAGACGAAGAGCTGAAAACCCAGCTCGCTGCCGAGCAGCCCTATGAGGACTGGCTTGAGGCCGCGCAGTATAAGCTCAAGGATCTCGACGTGGTCGAACCCGAGCTGGCCCAGCTACCGGTAGAGACCACTTCCCTGCTCGATCGCCAGCAAGCCTTCGGTTACACGCAGGAAGACATTTCGCGCTTCCTTGAGCCGATGGGCCGCGATGGCGACGATCCATTGGGTTCGATGGGCACCGACACCCCGATTGCGGTCCTCTCCAACAAGAGCCGCCTGCTTTACGACTATTTCAAGCAGAATTTCGCCCAGGTCACCAACCCGCCGATCGATCCGATCCGCGAAGAACTGGTGATGAGCCTGGTCAGCATGATCGGCCCGCGCCCAAATCTGCTCGGGATGGAAGCCGGAACGCACAAGCGGCTTGAGGTCGACCAGCCGATCCTGACCAATGACGATGTGGCCAAGATCCGTTCGGTCGAAGCCGCGCTCGACGGCGCGTTCAGGACCGAAACGATCGACACCACCTGGGATGCGGCGAGCGGCGCCGAGGGCCTGGAAATGGCGATCAAGGAAATGTGCTGGGCGGCAACCGAGGCGGTGCTGCAGGACAAGAACATTCTGATCCTGTCCGACCGCGCGCAAGGTCCCGACCGGATCCCGATGCCGGCCCTGCTCGCGACCGCGGCGGTCCACCATCATCTGGTGCGCCAGGGCCTGCGGATGCAGACCGGTCTGGTGGTCGAAACCGGCGAAGCACGCGAAGTCCACCACTTCTGCGTGCTGGCAGGCTATGGCGCGGAAGCGATCAATCCTTATGTCGCCTTTGAAACGCTGGAGGAAATCCGGGTCAAGAAGGGCCTGCCGCTCGACGCCAAGGCTGTCCAGAAGAACTACATCAAGGCCGTCGGCAAGGGCATCCTCAAGGTGATGTCCAAGATGGGCATCAGCACCTACCAGTCCTATTGCGGAGCGCAGATCTTCGACGCGGTTGGCCTTTCGGGCGCGATCATCGAAAAGTATTTCACCGGCACCGCGACCACGATCGAAGGGATCGGCCTGGCTCAGGTGGCCGAGGAAACCGTTCGCCGCCACCAGACCGCCTATGGCGACAATCCGATCTACCGCCACATGCTCGATGTCGGCGGGATGTATGGTCTTCGGCTGCGCGGCGAGGAACATGCCTGGACCGCGGAGAACATCGCCAGCCTGCAGCACGCCGTGCGCGGCAACGTGCCGGACAAGTACCGCGCGTTCGCCCAGTCGATCAACGACCAGTCGAGCCGGATGCTGACCATCCGCGGGCTGATGGAACTGAAGAAGGCGGAAAAGCCGCTCGATATCAGCGAAGTCGAACCGGCCAGCGAAATCGTCAAGCGCTTCGCGACGGGTGCGATGAGCTATGGCTCGATCAGCTGGGAAGCCCACACCACGCTGGCCGAGGCGATGAATCGAATCGGCGGCAAGTCCAACACCGGTGAAGGCGGCGAGGATCCAGCGCGGTTCAAGCCGATGCCCGATGGCCGCAATCTTCGCAGCGCGATCAAGCAGGTCGCCAGCGGCCGGTTCGGGGTGACCACCGAATACCTGGTCAATGCCGACGACGTGCAGATCAAGATGGCCCAGGGCGCCAAGCCCGGCGAAGGCGGCCAGCTGCCCGGCCACAAGGTTGACAAGACGATCGGCGCAACCCGCCACTCGACCCCCGGGGTCGGGCTGATCAGCCCGCCGCCGCACCACGACATCTATTCGATCGAGGATCTGGCCCAGCTGATCCACGACCTCAAGAACGTCAACACCAAGGCGCGGATCTCGGTCAAGCTGGTCTCCGAAGTCGGGGTCGGCACGGTTGCGGCAGGCGTCTCCAAGGCGCGGGCCGATCACGTCACGATCTCGGGCTATGAAGGCGGGACCGGCGCATCGCCGCTGACCAGCCTGACCCATGCCGGCAGCCCGTGGGAGATCGGCCTCGCCGAAACCCAGCAGACGCTGATCCTCAACAACCTGCGCAGCCGCATCTGCGTTCAGGCCGACGGCGGTCTGCGGACCGGGCGCGATGTCGCTGTGGCAGCACTGCTCGGCGCCGACGAGTTCGGCTTTGCCACCGCGCCGCTGATCGCGGCCGGCTGCATCATGATGCGCAAGTGCCACCTCAATACCTGCCCGGTCGGCGTGGCAACCCAGGATCCGGTGCTGCGTGCACGCTTCACCGGCCAGGCCGAGCATGTGATCAACTACTTCTTCTTCGTTGCCGAGGAACTGCGCGCGATCATGGCCGAGATGGGCTTTCGCACCGTTGCCGAAATGGTCGGGCGGGTCGACCGGCTCAATATGAAGCAGGCGATCGACCACTGGAAGGCCGGCGGTGTCGATCTCAGCCGCATCCTCCATCAGGTTCCGCTGGGCGACAGCCCCTCGCTGGGCTGGAGCGGCACCCAGGATCACGGGCTCGACAAGGCGCTCGATAACGAGCTGATCGCCGCCGCAGCAGATGCGCTCGACAGCAAGTCTGCGGTGGTGATCGAACGCAAGGTGATCAACGTCAACCGCACCGTCGGGGCGATGCTATCTGGCGAAGTGGCGCGGCGCTATGGCCACGCCGGACTGCCCGACAACACCATCAAGGTGAAGCTGACCGGGGTGGCCGGGCAGAGCTTTGGCGCGTGGCTGGCGCACGGAGTGACGCTCGACCTGACCGGCGACGGCAACGACTATGTCGGCAAGGGTCTGTCCGGCGGGCGCGTGATCGTCCGTCAGCCGGCCCATGTCGACCGCGATGCCAGCGCCAACATCATCGTCGGCAACACCGTGCTCTATGGCGCGATCGCCGGCGAAGCGTTCTTCAACGGGGTCGCGGGCGAACGCTTCGCGGTCCGCAATTCGGGCGCGGTCGCGGTGGTCGAAGGCTGCGGCGATCACGGCTGCGAATACATGACCGGCGGGGTGGTCTGCGTGATCGGCAAGACCGGCCGCAACTTTGCCGCCGGCATGTCTGGCGGGATCGCCTATGTCCATGATCCGGACGGGACCTTCGCCCGGCTGTGCAACCCGGCCCAGGTCGATTTGCTGCCGATCGGCGCCGAGCGCGACGAGGATGATGGCGCCGGCCGGCCGCAGCAACGCACCCAGAGCGTCTATGACAACGGCATGGGCGATCATCTGCGCCACGATGCCGAACGGCTGCGGGTGCTGCTCGAACGCCACCACCTCCACACCGGCAGCCGGCGCGCCCGCGCCCTGCTCGACGACTGGCAGACCACGGTCAGCCAGTTCGTCAAGGTGATGCCGCGCGACTATGCGAAGGCGCTGAAGCAAATCGAGGCCGAGCGGCTGGCTGCCGCTTCGGTCGCAGCAGAGTAAACGACATGGGCAAGGAAACCGGCTTTCTCGAGCTAGACCGCCAGGATCGCACCTATGCCGATCCCAAGGAGCGGCTGCACCACTACAAGGAATTCGTGATTCCGCATCCTGAGCCGGCGCTGAAGGCGCAGGCCAGCCGCTGCATGAATTGCGGAATTCCGTACTGCCATAACGGCTGTCCGGTGAACAACATCATCCCGGACTGGAACCATCTGGTCTATGAAGGAGACTGGCAGAATGCACTGGAAGTGCTGCATTCGACCAACAACTTCCCCGAATTCACCGGTCGGATCTGCCCCGCGCCGTGCGAGGCGAGCTGCACGCTCAACATTGTCGACCAGCCGGTGACGATCAAGTCGATCGAATGCGCGATCGTCGACAAGGGTTGGCAGGAAGGCTGGATCAGCCCCGAAGTGCCCGCGCGCCGCACCGGCAAGGCGATCGCGGTGGTCGGCTCGGGACCGGCCGGCATGGCCGCAGCCCAGCAACTCGCCCGGGCCGGGCATTCGGTCACGGTGTTTGAGAAGAACGACCGGATCGGCGGCCTGCTGCGTTATGGCATCCCTGACTTCAAGCTCGAAAAGCACCTGATCAACCGCCGCGCGGTGCAGATGGAGAGCGAGGGCGTCGAATTCCGCACCTCGACCGAAGTCGGGGTCCACGTCTCGATCGAAAGCCTGAAGGAAAACTTCGACGCGATCGTCCTGTCGGGCGGAGCCGAAGAGCCGCGCCGGCTCGAAATCCCCGGCGCCGAACTGCCCGGCGTGCGGCTGGCGATGGAATTCCTGACCCAGCAGAACAAGCGCAATGCCGGTGACGATGAATTGCGGGCCGCGCCGCGCGGCTCGCTGACCGCGACCGGCAAGCACGTCGTGGTGATCGGCGGCGGCGATACCGGCAGCGACTGCGTCGGAACCTCGAACCGCCAGGGCGCCGCATCGGTCACCCAGATCGAAATCATGCCCCAGCCGCCCGAGAAGGAAAACAAGCTGCTGACCTGGCCAGACTGGCCGCTCAAGCTGCGCACCTCGACCAGCCACGAGGAAGGCGTCGAGCGCGACTGGGCGATCCTGACCAAGCGCGTCGCCGGGACCGACGGTCAGGTCACCGGACTCGAATGCGTCCGGGTCGAGTGGGTCGAAGGACGGATGCAGGAAGTGCCGGGCAGCGAATTCACGCTGCGCGCCGACCTGATCCTGCTGGCGATGGGCTTCACGGGTCCGCGCAAGATCGGGCTGCTGGCCCAGTCCGGTGTCGAGCTCGACGCGCGCGGCAACGTCGCCGCCAATGTCACCGACTACCGCGCCAGCGACCCGCAGATCTTTGCCTGCGGCGACATGCGCCGGGGCCAGAGCCTGGTCGTCTGGGCAATCCGCGAAGGTCGCCAGGCCGCCCGCGCAGTCGACGAAATGCTGATGGGGGTGAGCGAGCTGCCACGCTAGGCGGCATCTCGCCCGGCCGGCAAATCAAGCCGCGTCGACCAGCACCAGTTCGGCGTCCTCCAGCGCGGTCACTTCGATCGCATCCTCGCCAATGATCGCGATCCCGTCACGCGCCGCCGCTTCAACCGCGCCGATCCGCACCCGCCCGCTGGCCGGGACCAGATAGAGATGCCGCTCGGGCGCAGTCTCGTACCGCACCGTCTCGCCCGCCTTGACATAAGCGGCGGCGACCCGCCCGCTGGTGTTGATCTTCAGCGCATCACCATCTTCCGGCAGGCCCGAGGCGAGCGTGACGAACTTGCCGTCGCGGCCCTCTTTCGGGAACGGCCGGGTCCCCCAGCTTGGCGCGTGGCCGCCGCGATCGGGCACGATCCAGATCTGGAACAGGCGGCACTCCTCGTCTTCCAGATTATATTCGGCGTGGCGGATCCCGGTTCCGGCGCTCATAACCTGAACGTCGCCGGCTTCGGTTTTGCCTTCGTTGCCGAGGCTGTCCTTGTGGCTGATCGCGCCCTGGCGGACATAGGTGATGATCTCCATATTGTCGTGCGCATGCGGCGGAAACCCGCTCTTGGGGGCAATGGCATCGTCATTCCAGACCCGCAGCGCGCCCCAGTGGACCCGCGCCGGATCGTGATAGCCGGCGAACGAGAAATGGTGATGGGCATCGAGCCAGCCATGGTTGGCGGCGCCGAGCGAGGCAAAGGGACGCAGTTCGATCATCGGGTATCTCCACATCCGGCCGTTTCGGAAATGGGCCGGGCAACGGCACCAAGATAGGCGCTCTCCCCATCTACGCCAGATGGTTTCCAGGTGGTCACCGCCCTTTGCGTGAACCAGTTTGCCCAAGCCCCTTAGGAAAGCTACGGCCCCGCCATGATTGCTTGCATCGCCTTCCTCGCCTGCCCCGATACTCTGCCCGGCTCGCCCAGCCGCCGACCTGACGCCTTCGAGCATGACCTGCTGTTCGATGCGATCCAGGCTGGACTGGGCGCGCGCGCCGAACTGACCGCAATCGATTGGCGCGCCCCGCTGGAGCAGCTGGCCGCTTTCGATCTCGCCTACCTCGGCACACCGTGGGACTATACCGAGGCCAAGGACGAATTCCTCGTCCGGCTCGAAGCGCTCGAGGCGGCAAGCGTGGTGGTGGCCAATCCGGCCCAGGTGATCCGCTGGAACGCCGACAAGCTTTACCTGCGCGAACTGGAAGCGCGCGGCGCACCCTCGATCCCAACGCTGTGGCCCGAATGCGCCGGGCCGGACGAGATCGCGGCAGCCTTCGACTATTTCGGCTGCGACCGGGTCGTGGTGAAGCGCCGGGTTGGCGCAGGAGCGATCGGACAGGACAGCTTCACCCGCGCCGCGCCCCCTGCTGCCGATTGGCGGATCGATCAGCCGGCGATGATCCAGCCGTTCCTCCCGGCAATCCAGCAGGAAGGCGAGCTGAGCTTCATCTTCATCGCTGGCCGGCTCAGCCACGCACTGGTCAAGCGCGCCGCCCCCGGCGATTACCGGATCCAGTCGCTCTATGGCGGGCGCGAGGTAGCGCTGGAACCAGCGCCCGCAGACCGCGCGGCAGCCGAAGCGGTGATGGCCCTGCTGCCATTTGCCGAACCCCCGCTCTACGCGCGGATCGACATGGTCCGGTTGGAAGGTGGCGAACTGGCGGTGATCGAGGCGGAACTGATCGAGCCGTACCTCTATCCGCAGCAGGGGGCGGAATTCGGGGTCAGGATGGCGGAGGGGTTGTTGGCGCAACTCCTCTGACCCGCAATGCGCGCCTGTTGCCAAGGCGTGCGATCAGGGTAATTCTTTGAATCATGCTGCGAATCGCATCGATCCTCAGGCTGGCACTTGTCCTTGTTGCGACACTTGCGGCGCTGCCTGCCCAAGCCGCCGTTTGTGATCGTTTTGCCGAACCGCTGACTCAGGCCAGCGCGACAGAGCTTGGCCGTGAGGTGCGCAGCCTGTTCTCGGAGCGCTATCAGCGCAGCCTGGCTGATGTCCGAATTGCTGTCGACGAAGATGAATTTGATGTGCTTGCCCTTGCCCAGAGCGGCAAGTCCTATGAAATTGTCGTCTCGGCTACATACCTGCGCACCAGTTGCGGCCTGGCCCTGTGGGCCCTGCTCCTCAATCCGCAAGATGCCGAGCAGAGGGCCAACGTGGCAAGCATGGCGAGAAAATCCTGCCCTGTCTCGTTGGGCAGCGACCGCCGGGCATGCATGCTGGGATTCATCAACGGGCTTCTTGATGGTTCGCAAGACCAGATGACCGACAAGCGCGAATTCGAGAATCTGACCCCGCTGATCGAGCAAATGGTCCTCTCATCATTTGTCTTCGCGCTTGCCCATGAATATTCCCACGTCATCATCGAGCGCGGCGGATCGCCCTTCGCCCGGCTGGCCCGGACCGACAATGAACTGGCGGCGGACTTTCAGGCCATTTCGATCTTTGCATCGGGGCGGGCCTGGCCGGCATCGGATTCGTTGCTGTTCAACGGCAGGCGCGAGTTTGACTATCTGCTGGCCGATGAGGAGCAAGCACCAGCCGCTCACGATGCCGCCTATTGCCGGGCCGCGCGTTCGGCAGCGATCCGCCAGGCCATCAGCCCCAATCTGACCGCGATCAACCGCTGGCGCAGCGGCCAGGATCCAAGCTTTGCCTTGTCAGTACTGCCGGTGCTGATGAACAATGTGACGCTGAGCTCACCCAAGACCAGCGCACCCTGCAATCTGGAACTACCGGCCGAAGTATCCGCCTTGATCGGCGAAATGGCCGCTCTGGCGAAATGGACGGAAAACTGGCCGCGCGATCCGGCAGCGCAGGCACTTGCGATCAAGGCCTTGCTCAAAATGCCCATCCGGACCGAAACGGGCACTTTGACAAGGGCCGGGATGACTACGTCATACGTCCTTGCTCCCGGTTTTGAAGCCATCAACGGTACTCTCGACGGCACCCTGAAGCCGGCGGTTGCGGCATCTTGGGCAGCCAGGTTTGGTCTCGCGGCACCGCTGATCGGCAAGCCAGGCAACCTCTCGATCAAGGACCGGCAAAAGCTGACGATCGCCCAGGCCTGGTCCGATTTCCTCGCCATGGCCCCAGGATCAAGGTTGAATCCCGGCCTGCGGAAGGCAAAGTCAGTGGTTGGCATGGCACAAACCAACAGTTTCGGGCGACCCGACCCGACCGATCTCCTGACGATTGCCGGTATCCAGCTAATCGACGGCGATTGCCGCCAGGGTGTTCGAACCGTGGCTGTTGCAGTGCGGGACCTCAAGGATCCCTTGCGCCAGTTCGGGGCTGCGTCGATCTTGCTCGCGAACCGGGATCCTGTGGCCGTCAATCGGAACAATGCCGAGTTCGCCAGTATTGCCGACAAGGCGCAGGATGAACTGGTGAGCCCCAAGGCCGAGCAGACCTGCCTGAACAACGTGCCCCGGCTGCGCAAGGCACTGGCCGACAACTTGGGCTGGAAGCTGGACGACTAGGACTTCGTGCCGTCCGCTTTGGCACAATCTCCGGCGAACTTTTCAAGCCGGATGCCATAGTCCGGATAGGCATATTCCTGGCGCAGTTCGGGAATGCCTGCAAACCGGGCCTTGCAATAGAAGTTGCGAATGTCCTGCCCGATCAGGCTTTGCGCCATGTCCGCGTCGCATACCTGCTCTTCGACACAGACCAGGATGTCATCGAAATAGTCGGTAACCAGCTTGATGTTCTGAAGTCCGGCCTTGCTGACGATAGACTGGGCCAGCTGGCGCTTGCCGACTTCCTGGTTGCCGTAGAAAATCTCGAAGGCCTCGTTGCTGGCATCAAAGGCTTCGGCCACGCGGACATAGGATTCGAACAGCTTGTCATCGTACTTGCGCATGAACAGCTCGGCCGCGATCTGCTGCCGTTCCAGGCGGATCGTGTCTTCGCGCTGGAACAGATAGAGCGGCAGAACGATCAGTGCGCTGAGTATCACCGCCACGTTCGACGCGATCTGCGTCAGTTCAACCCAGCGGCCGGAGAGGCCCAGCCCGGTGGCTTCATGCGTCATGCTATTGTCCGCATGCCTTGAGATTCAGGCGCAGCCGGCCCGAACCGGCCGGAGCAGTGATCCGCGCCAGCTGATTGCGGTTCGCGCGGATGCAACGTGTTTCCCAGGCCCGCAGGAACAACAGGCTTTCCACGCCGTTCGCATCGAGGCGGCGCGGAGGCGGAACCAGGTGGCGCATGATCTTGGGACCTGTCGTTCGGCAGGTACGGATACTGACATAGACGCCCTGCGGGTCGGCTGGGACCATCCGGATCCGCTCGGCCAGGCAAGCGAACTGGTCTGCATCAACCAGCACATCCGCAGTCTCGGCCCGGGCGGGGAGGGCCATGAACCCGATCGAGGCAAGCAGTAATGCCAAACAGCGGCGAACTATCGACATAGGTACCCTTTTTGGTGGGAGGCCCGGCCATTGCGGTTCTTCAAGTCATCAGATGCAATAGTCGGCTATGATTTTCAAGGCAGTACTCGGCCAGCTTTCCGACACGCCCCAACCCTGCCATCCTTGCGGCCCGCCCGGCCTTGGCCGACGCGTTCCCTTACGGCAACCGGCAGGCTTTCCGCATGTTTTCACCGATCCTTCGTGAATCCGTCCCCAAGCATGCCTATCCCTTTGTGACATCCTGCCCTGTGGATACGTTTCATCAACAAACTCGGGATTATCGTTTGAAATCAGTGGGGGTTTTGTACGCGGGTGCGGCTTTGTCGATCCCGGATTGGCCCGCTGACCGCGTCCCTGCGTGCAGTTCGCTGTGATTGGTGCGCAAGTTGACCGCGCGCCCGATTGCACCGCACCGCCGCTTGCCATCCGCGCCGCGCCAAGGCACCATCGTGCCATGACCGAACCCGATAATCTTGCCGCCTTCCGCGCCGAGGTGCGCAGCTTCCTGGCCGAGAGCCTGCCGCCCGAGCTGGCGCGTGCGGGCAAGCGGGCGACTTCGGTCTTTGCCCATCCCGATCACTCGATCCCTTGGCAGAAGATCCTGACCGCGCGCGGCTGGGGGGCGATCGACTGGCCGGTCGAGTACGGCGGGACCGGCTGGTCGCCGATGCAGAAGTACATCTTCGCCGCCGAATGCGCCCGGGCCGGAGCGCCGAGCCTGCTGCCGCAGGGACTGAAGATGGTCGCCCCGGTGCTGATGCATTACGGCACGCAGGAGCAGAAGGATTTCTTCCTGCCCCGTATCCTGTCGGGCGAGCATTACTGGTGTCAGGGCTTTTCCGAGCCCGGATCGGGATCCGACCTGGCCAGCCTCAAGCTCAAGGCCGAGCGGGACGGCGATCACTACGTGCTCAACGGCTCGAAAATCTGGACCACCCACGCGCACTTCGCCAACTGGATGTTTGCGCTGGTCCGCACCAGCAGCGAAGGCAAACCTCAAGCCGGGATCAGCTTTGTCCTGATCGACATGGCGGCCCCCGGGCTGAAGGTCGATCCGATCATCTCGCTGGCTGGCGAGCACGAGCTCAACCAGGTGTTCTTCGACAATGTCCGCGTGCCAGTGGCGAACCGGCTGGGCGAGGAGAATGACGGCTGGTCGGTTGCCAAGTACCTGCTGACTTTCGAGCGCGGCGGGCGCTATGCCCCGGGGCTGTTCGCGCATCTGAGCAAGCTGCAGGGCGAAGCCGGCGACGATCCGGTGCTGCAGGAACGGCTGCGGCGCGAGGCGGTGACGCTCGAAGCCCTCGAAGCGCTCGAGATGAAGTCGATCGCCGCGCAGACTGCCGGAGACAATGCCAAGTCGGCGCTCTATGCCTCGGTGCTGAAGGTCCAGGGGACCGAAGCGGCACAGCGGATCGACGTAATGGCTTGCGAGATCGCGGGCCTGGCCGGCTGGGCGATTGCCGACGGACAAAGCCCGGACCTGCTTGCCACCGCGCTGCCGCGCTATCTCAACGGGCGAGCGGCGACGATCTATGCCGGGTCGAACGAGATTCAGCGCGACCTGATCGCCCGGGCGGTGTTGAACTAGGCCAGTTCGGCGTGACGGATCAGGTGCTGACTCTTTGAACCCAGCGCTGCCGCAATCGCCAGCCCGCGCTTGAACTGGCCGCCCAGGCTGAGTTCCTCGGTCACGCCCATGCCGCCGTGGAGCTGGACCGCACCTTCGCCGACCGTGCGGACCGTATCGATCGTTTCGACCGCCGCCGCGCTGACCGCGTGGCCCCAGCCGGGGGTGCCTTCGGCCAAAACCGCGCGTTCGGTCAATGCCTCGGCCTTGAGCGCGGCCATCTGCATGTCGGCCAGGCGGTGGCGCAGGACCTGGAAGCTGGCGATCGCGACGCCGAACTGCTTGCGCTGCTGGAGATAGGCCGCGGTATCGGCGAGCATCCGCCCCATCAGCCCTGCAGCCTCGGCGCAAAGCGCTGTCTGGCGGACATCGCGGGCCCACTCGGCCGCAGCGCTTGCATCGACGTCTTCGGCCAGCACGCTGTCCGCCTCAAGCCCGGAACCGATCGACAGGTCAGCCGCGACCGAGCCGTCCATCATCGCGCGGCGGCGGCGCGACAGGCCGGAAGCGTCGGCCTTGACCAGCAGGGTCTGGGCCGGACCGGCAAGGATCAACCAGTCGGCCTCTGCCGCGCCGGGCACCAGCGGCACTTCGCCGCTATCGTCCAGGGCCAGCGCAATCCGCGCTTCGCCGCTCGCCAATGCGGCAAGCAGGCCGTGATCGGGCGCGAGCCGGGCAAGCAGGCTGGCGCCAAGATGGTGGGCGAGCCAGTCCGATCCGGCCAGCGCCGGGCCAAGCTCGGCCATGATTGCGGCGCGTTCGATCGCCCCGCCGCCGACTCCGCCAGCTTCTTCGGGCACGCCGACCGCCATCAGGCCCAGCTCGGCCAGCCCGGCAAAGTCGGGCTTGGGATGGTCGGCCAGATAACGCTGGAGTGACTGCTGCAGCAGGGTCGCGGTCTCGGTCAGGGGAAGTTCGAATGCCATGCCGCCACCTTGCCGCGTTCACAGCCGCCAGTCTACTGCCCCGCGCCCTTTGGCCTCGAGAAAGGCATTGGCCTGGCTGAAATGACGGCAACCGAGGAAGCCCGAATGGGCCGAAAGCGGGCTGGGGTGCGGAGCGGTGAGGACCAGGTGCTGGCTCTGCATCAGGCCCGGCACGCTCAGCCCCTTCTTGCGGGCGTGGCTGCCCCACAGCAGGAATACGCAAGGGTCAGCCTTGGCGGCTACGGCGGCGACAATTGCATCGGTGATCTCTTCCCAGCCCTTGCCCTGATGCGATGCGGGCTTGCCATCCTCCACCGTCAGCGCGGCATTGAGCAGCAGCACGCCTTGCCGGGCCCAATGCGAAAGGTTTCCATGCGCGGGGCGCGGCAGGCCGAGGTCGCTCTCCAGCTCCTTGTAGATGTTGACCAGGCTGGGCGGGACCCGGACCCCGTCCTGAACCGAGAACGACAAGCCGTGGGCCTGGCCCGGTCCGTGGTAGGGATCCTGACCCAGGATCACGACCTTGACCGCATCGAGCGGGCACAGTTCCAGCGCGGCGAGGTGGCTGCCGCGCGGCGGATAGATCGCCTTGCCCGCTGCCTCTTCGGCCTTGAGGAACGCACCGAGCGCGCGCGACTTGGGGCTGGCCAGCACCGGTTCCAGCGCTTGGCGCCAGCTATCGGGAACTGCGTCGGAACCGGCCACTTGCGAAACTCCGCCAATGCAGGGCTTTTCACCCCGCACGGATAAGCCTAAGCACCTTCGTCTATGGCAGTCTATCTCCACGAAGAAGATCTCCCCGCCGATGTGCTCGGCCCGGGACCGGTCGCGATCGATACCGAAACGATGGGGCTGATCACCCCGCGCGACCGGTTGTGCCTGGTCCAGATTTCGGACGGCGGCGGCGACGAACATCTGGTCCGTTTCGCGCCTGGCTCCAGCTATGAGGCGCCCAACCTGAAGGCCGTGCTGGCCGATCCCTCGCGGGTGAAGCTCTATCACTTCGCGCGCTTCGATCTGGCCGCGATCGAGCACTACATGGGCGTGGTTGCCGCGCCGGTGTTCTGCACCAAGATCGCCAGCAAGCTGACCCGCACCTATACCGATCGCCACGGGCTCAAGGACCTGGTTCGCGAACTGTTGGGCAAGGAACTGTCCAAGCAGCAGCAATCGAGCGACTGGGGCGGCGCGGAACTGAGCGAGGCGCAGCGCGAATATGCCGCTTCCGACGTACGCTATCTCCACGCCATGCACGCAATCCTGGTCGAACGGCTGGCGCGCGAGCATCGCAGCGAGCTGGCCCAGGCCGCGTTCGATTTCCTGCCGCACCGGGCCCGGCTCGACCTTGCCGGCTGGGCCGACAAGGACCTGTTCAGCCACGAGGCCTGATCCTCAGCACTTATGACCGAAGCTGCCGACATCATCCGCGACAAGCGCCGGCTCTGGGCTGCACCGGGCGGCTCGCACGACTGCAAGGTCCACGTGCTGGCGCGCTGGCTACCGGGGCTGGTCGGGGTGGTCGCGGCGGCGATGATCGTCGGCCCGCTGTTCACCGAAGGCGAGCTCTCATTCCTGCTCGATCGCAACAAGGTGGCGGTCACTCAGGAGCGGCTACGCGTCAACAATGCAATGTACCGCGGCGAGGACAAGCGCGGGCGGCCCTTTACCGTGACCGCCGGCAGCGCGGTTCAGGTTACCTCTACGGTGCCGGTGGTGCAGATGGAAAACCTCGCCGCGCGGATCCGGCTCAGCGATGGCCCGGCCGAACTGACCGCGGTGCGCGGCAAGTACGATTATTCGGCGCAGACCGTCGCTGTCGAAGGCCCGGTGGTGTTCACCGCAGCCGATGGCTACCGACTGACCACGCAAAACGTTTCGATCGATCTCAGAAGCCGTTCGGTGATGGGTTCGGGCGGGGTCAGCGGCGCCATTCCGTCTGGCACTTTCAGCGCGGAGCGGATAAGTGCCGATCTAGACAACCGTGTGTTGATGCTGGACGGCAACGTCCGGATGCGGTTCGTGCAGACCAGTTTCAGGATGCCGCAATGAGCAAGCCCGCCCACCCCTCGATCAAGGCTACCGCGCTGCGCTCGCTGCTGTGCGGCTTCGCGCTGGGCACGGCGGCGATTCTCGCGCTGGCTCCGTCGAACGCCCAGGTCTTCGCCGGGCACAACAGCGATGCCCCGGTCAACTTCTCGGCCGACCATGGCGAGCTGCAGGGCAAGGCCAACCGCGCGATCCTGGCCGGCAACGTGGTGATCAGTCAGGGCGACATGACCCTGCAGGCCGGCCGCACCACCATGGCCTTTTCGACCGAGGGCGGCGGTTTCAAGATCCACCGCGTCGATGCGGTTGGCGGGGTGAATATCAAGCGCGGCAACCAGGCCGCGTCGGGCGATGTCGCGATCTACGATTTTGACAAGCGGCTGATCATCCTCGCCGGCAATGTCACGCTCAACCGCGGTTCGGACCGGCTTTCGGGCGGGCGGCTGACGATCGACCTCAATTCGGGGCTGTCGACCCTCGATGGCCGGATTGGCGGCGGATCGCCGGCGCTGGGCGGAAGCGGCGGGCCGGCACCCAAGGGCGGCCGGATTTCCGGGACTTTCACGGTGCCCAAGCGTTCGACCAACTAGGTTGCACGCGGACGATAAAATCCCGGCACGATCTGGGTAAAGGCGGCCGAATCGAATCCGCAATGCCAGAGCTTGAGACTGCGAAACCAACCGATCTAATGCGGTCAGCTAGGTTTGAAGCATTTCAGTCCCTCGCCCACGGCGACTTGTGCATTTCGTGGACTTTGGCGACCTTGGTCTCTTCGTGCTGGCGGGCCTGATCGGCCATCGGCACGGTGCAATAGGCAGTCAGCAAAACGCCCAGCGACCACATCACCGCCTTCCAGCGGTTGATGAAGACATGGCGCATCTTGGGGCCGAAGCCGAAAAAGAACATGGGACCGTTCATAGCCGATCGAGGTTAAGGAAGCTTACCCGCCTCGCGCTTCAGCTCGTATAGCAAATCAAGCGCCTCGCGTGGACTGAGTGCATCGACATCGAGCGCGCCGAGCCGTTCACGCAGGGTATCGACCACTTCCTGCTTGTGCTCGATCGCAGCGGCGAACAGCGGCAGATCGCCGAGGCCCGCGGCGAGGCCGCCGGTTTCGGCCCGGCCCTTCTCAAGCCGTTCGAGCACCGCCGAAGCGCGGGCCACGACCGGAGCCGGCACGCCCGCCAGTTTGGCGACAGCCAAGCCATAGGAGCGGTCGGCGGGACCTTCGGCAAGTTCATGCAGCAGTACCAGATCGCCCTGCCATTCGCGGGCGCGCACGTGATGCAGCGACAGCGCCTCGCAGCTTTCGGCGAGCCGCGACAGCTCGTGATAGTGGGTCGCGAACAGGCAGCGGCACTTGTTGACCCCGTGCACTGCTTCGACCACCGCCCAGGCCAATGCCAGCCCGTCATAGGTCGAGGTTCCGCGCCCGACCTCGTCGAGGATCACGAAGCTCCGCTCGCTTGCCTGCGCCAGAATCGCGGCGGTTTCGACCATCTCGACCATGAAGGTCGAGCGGCCCCGGGCCAGGTTGTCCGAAGCCCCGACCCGGCTGAACAGGCGGTCGGTAAGCCCGATCCGGGCCCGCATAGCCGGGACGAAGCCGCCAGCCTGCGCCAGTAGCACGATCAGCGCGTTCTGGCGCAGGAAGGTACTCTTGCCGCCCATGTTGGGCCCGCCGACCAGCCAAAGCCGATCATCCGGGCCGAGCCGGCAATCGTTGGCGACAAACCGCTCGCCCCGCGCCGCCAGCGCCGTCTCGACCACCGGATGCCGCCCGCCTTCGATCTCAAGGCAGGCGTCCTGGTCGATCGCAGGCCGCGACCAACCCCCTTCGGCGGCGCGCTCGGCCTGGCCGCAGGAAACATCGAGCCGGGCCAGCGCCTCGGCCGTGGCGGCGATCGCCTGGCGGGCCTTGACCGCTTCGGCGGTCAGTTCCTCGAAATGGGCTTCCTCCGCCGCCAGGGCATGGCCGCCCGCTTCGGCGATCCGGCTCGCTTCCTCGTGCAGCGCCAGCGCGTTGAAGCGCACCGCCCCGGCCATGGTCTGGCGGTGGGTAAAGCCGCTATCCGCTGCCATCAGCGCATCGGCGTGCTTGGCCGGAACCTCCACGAAATAACCGAGCACACCGTTGTGGCGGATCTTCAGGGCGGCGATCCCGGTCTGATCGCGGTACTTTGCCTCCAGCGCCGCGATCGCGCGGCGGGCATTGCCCGAAGTCTCGCGCAGCGCATCGAGCGCATGATCATAGCCCTCGGCAATGTAGCCGCCCTGGCCGCGCTCGGTCGGCGGGGCGGCAACCAGCGCGCGGGCATAGAGATCGGTCAGCGCGCCGTGTCCGGTCAGCCGCGGCAACAGCGCATCAAGCAATGCAGGGCGATCGGGTCTGGTGTTCAGATGATCATGAATCCGCCGCGCCTCGCTCAGCCCGTCACGCAGCTGGCCAAGATCGCGCGGACTGCCGCGCCCGGCCACGACCCGGCCCAGCGCCCGGCCCAGATCGGGCAGCGCGCGCAGCACAGTGCGCAAGTCGGCTCGCAGCAAGGCATCGTCGCGCAGCCACTGGACCAGCGCCAGCCGCGCCTCGATCGCATTCGCATCGGTCAGCGGAGCAGAAAGGTCTTCGGCCAGCTGCCGCGCCCCTGCCCCGGTGACGCAGCGGTCGACCGCCTCGATCAGGCTGCCGCGCCGCCCGCCCTGGCTGGACACGAGGATTTCCAGGCTGGCCCGCGTCGCCTCGTCCATCGCCAGATGAGCCTGCCCTTCGCGCGCGACCGGCGGCAGCAGCAAGGGCAGCCGGCCCCGCCCGACATGATCGAGATAAGCGATCAATCCCCCCGCTGCGGCCAGCATGGTCCGGCTGAAACTGCCAAACCCGTCGAGCGTCGCCACCCCGTGCGCGGCCCTGAGCCGCGCTTCGCCACCGTCGCTGGCAAAATCACGGCCCGGGCGCTGGATCGCCTCGGGCGGCGCGTCGGCCCAGCCGTCGGGCACCACCACCTCGCTGGCGCCAAGCCGGGCCAGTGCCGCACCCAGCCGGTCGGCCGGGCATTCCTCCAGCTCCATCCGCCCGGTGGAAATGTCGCAGGCGGCGAGCCCGATCAGGCCGCGCACTTCGCAGACCGCCGCCAGTACGTTGGCGCGGCGCGGTTCGAGCAGGGCCTCCTCGGTCAGGGTTCCAGCTGTGACGAAGCGGACGATATCGCGCGCCACCAGCGCTTTGGAACCGCCGCGCTTCTTTGCTTCCTCGGGCGTTTCGACCTGTTCGGCGATCGCCACCCGGCACCCGGCCTTGATCAGCCGGGCCAGGTAGCCTTCGGCCGAATGGGCCGGTACCCCGCACATCGGCACCCCATCGCCGCGGCTGGTCAGCGCGATATCGAGGATCTGCGCGGCGGCCTTGGCATCGTCGAAGAACAGTTCAAAGAAATCGCCCATCCGGTAGAACAGCAGGCAATCGCCGGCTTCCGCCTTGAGCGCAAAATACTGCTGCATCATCGGGGTTGCCGGGGGCGGAGCGTGCATTGGCAGTGCCTAGCGCGTGTATCGGCGATTCGGGAGGCTTGGCATCCAATCTATCCCCTATCGCGGCGGCGCGCCTTTCGTTAGGGCGGGCAGGCATTCCGGAGATTACCCGTGGCCGAAGACATTACCCAGACCAACGAAAGCAACGTCCGTTTTACCGAGCGCGAGGCGCTGTTCTATCACAGCACGATCCGCCCGGGTAAGATCGAGATCATCGCCTCCAAGCCGATGGCGACCCAGCGCGATCTGAGCCTGGCCTATTCGCCCGGCGTGGCGGTTCCGGTCCAGGCGATCTACGACGATCCGGCCACGGCCTATGACTATACCGCCAAGGGCAATCTGGTGGCGGTGATCTCCAACGGTACGGCGATCCTTGGCATGGGCAACCTCGGTGCACTTGCCTCGAAGCCGGTGATGGAAGGCAAGGCGGTGCTGTTCAAGCGCTTCGCCGACGTCGATTCGATCGATATCGAGCTGGCCAGCGAGGATCCCGACGCGCTGATCGAGGCGATTGCGCTGATGGAGCCGAGCTTCGGCGGGATCAACCTTGAAGACATCAAGGCTCCCGAATGCTTCGTGATCGAGCAGGCGCTGCGCGAGCGCATGAAGATCCCGGTGATGCACGATGACCAGCACGGCACCGCGATCATCGCCGCCGCCGGGCTGCTCAATGCCTGCTTCCTGACCGGGCGCAAATTTGCCGACGTCAAGGTGGTGGTCAACGGTGCCGGGGCCTCGGCGCTGGCCTGCACCGCGCTGATCAAGTCGATGGGCGTGCGGCATGACAATGTCACCGTCTGCGACCGCACGGGCGTCATCTATCGCGGCCGCGAAGGCGGAATGGACCAGTGGAAGAGCGCGCACGCGATCGACACTGCCGCGCGCAGCCTGGAAGAAGCGCTGGAAGGGGCGGACATCTTCCTCGGCCTGTCGGCAGCCGGGGCGCTCAAGCCCGAATGGGTCAAGAAGATGGCGCCGAAGCCGATCATCTTCGCCATGGCCAATCCCGATCCCGAAATCACCCCGCCCGATGCCAAGGCGGTGCGGCCCGATGCGATCGTCGCAACCGGGCGCAGCGACTATCCCAACCAGGTCAACAACGTGCTGGGCTTCCCCTTCATCTTCCGCGGCGCACTCGACGTGCGCGCAACCGCGATCAACGAGGAAATGAAGATCGCCGCCGCCCGCGCAATCGCCGAGCTGGCCCGCGAAACCGTGCCTGAGGAAGTGGCTGCGGCCTATGGCAAAAAGCACCAGTTCGGGCCCGACTATATCATCCCCGCCCCGTTCGACCCCCGGCTGATGGAGGTAGTTTCCTCGGCCGTCGCCAAGGCGGCGATGGAGACTGGCGTCGCCGGCAAGCCGATTGAGGATTTCGACGCCTATCGCCACAGCCTGAAGGCCCGGCTCAACCCGACCACCTCGGTGCTCACCCAGGTCTATGAAACGGTCAAGGCCAATCCCAAGCGGGTTATCTTCGCGGAGGCCGAGAACGAGATCGTGCTGCGCGCGGCGATCCAGTACCGCGACTTCGGCTATGGCGAGCCGGTGCTGGTCGGGCGGACCGATCAGGTCAAGGCCAAGCTGGCCGAGCTCGGGATCGACGATACCGACTCCTTCCACATCGAGAATTCGGCGATCAGCGAGCACGTTCCGGCGATGGTCGAGCTGCTCTACGATCGGCTGCAGCGGCGCGGCTTCCTTGAACGGGACGTGCGGCGGATGGTCAACCAGGATCGCAACGTCTTCGCCTCGCTGCTGCTCAAGCTCGGCATCGGCGATGCCATGGTCACCGGCATGACCCGGACCTTTGCCCAGACGATGCGCGAAGTCCGGCAGGTGCTCGATCCCAAGGACGGCCAGCTGCCCTTCGGGATCCACCTGATGATCGGCAAGAACTATACCACCTTCCTGGCCGACACGACCGTCAACGAGCGCCCCGGCGCCGAAGACCTCGCCCGGATCGCCAAGGAGACCGCCGCGGTAGCCCGGCGCCTGGGTCATGAACCGCGGGTTGCCTTCCTGTCCTATTCGACCTTCGGCAATCCGCCGGGGCGCTGGCTGGAGCCGATTCGCGACGCGGTGGCGCTGCTCGATGCCGAGCAGCAGCCGTTCGAGTACGAAGGCGATATTGCCCCCGATGCCGCGCTCAATCCGACGGTGATGAAGAACTATCCGTTCAGCCGTCTGTCGCAACCGGCCAACGTGCTGGTCTTCCCGGGGCTGCAATCGGCCAACATCTCGGCCAAGCTGCTGCGCGAACTGGCCGGCAACGCCACGATCGGCCCGATGCTGCTGGGGATGGAAAAGCCGGTCCAGATCGTGCCGATGACCGCGATTGCACCGGACGTGCTGACCCTGGCGGTGCTCGCGGCTTCAGGAGTGGTGGGTTAGGGTTTGTTTTCTTCGGCCACGCCGAAACAGATCAAACGTAGTTCGCAATCCAGGCGACCGCCATCGCCGAGGGGATGAAGAACACCTGCGCGGCCACTGTGCCGGCCAGGCGGCTCAGCGAAATCCAGATGATCGCGCGGCGGAACACATTCGCGTCCATCCGCCCTTCGACCACGTCGTCGGTCATCACCGAAATCTGCGGATCGATGAACGCGAACAGCAGGATCGTGGCAAAGCCGTTGATCACCGCAGAAAGCTGCGAAGCGGTGACGCGGAATTCGGGATTAAGGTAACCGGCATAGAGCGAGGCCAGCACGCCGACCGTGATCAGCCCCTGCGCCAGCATGTTGGCGATCAGCACACCCCAACCGATATCCTTCGGCTTGCCCAGCTGCTTGAGGTTTTCGGCCGATGGCATGGTCAGCGACTGGCGGATTGCCGAGAGCCCCGCGGGCGAGGCGGTGCGCAGCACCAGCCGCGCGGTCGAGCGGTTGTGCTGGAACCAGCCGATCGCCTGTGCAAACAGCCGCTGAGCAGTGGGGACCAGCAGGATGCCGATGAAAACGGCGAAAGTGGCGCTGGCCAGCACCAGCCGGAAATCTCCGGCCAGCGCATCGCCGCCGCCCGAGGCCAGCCGCAGTTCGATCCGCTTGGCCAGGAACGGCCCGAGGAACGAATTAGACATCCGGCTGACCAGGACCAGCAGGTTGAACAGGGCAAAACTCATCGCGATCCGCCCGGTCCGCACCCCGGCGATCCGCGCGGCATAGGCAAGCGCGCCGATCAGGTTGATCACCGCGGTCAGCAGGCAGATGAGCAGCAGCTGGTTGTCCATGTCCGCCGCCTTCTAGGCGAGCCGGTTGCGCTTGGACAGGGCTAGCCCCAGGCCTTCCACACTCCGAAGGCGCTGGTTGCGGTCAGGACCACGCCGACCATCACCAGCATCGGCTTGGCCGGGATGTGCTTCGCCGCCCAGGCCCCCAGCGGCGCTGCGGCGAGTCCGCCGATGAGCAGGCCAAGGGTGGCCCCGGCGAGGTCGGCAAAGCCAAGGTGATAGATGAAGGTGGCGCTGATCGTCAGGGTCAGGAAGAATTCGACCGCATTGACCGTGCCGACCACCCGGCGCGGATCAGCGCCCTGGATCAGCAGGTTCGACGTGACCACTGGCCCCCAGCCGCCCCCACCGGCGGCATCGAGGAACCCGCCCAGCAGCCCGAGCGGGGCGACGACCTTGGCCGGCTTGGCCTGCGGCGGATACTTCAGGCCGCGCCACAGCAGCATCAGGCCGATTGCGGAAAGGTAGACCAGCACGAACGGCTTGACCACCTCGGCATCGAGCGAGGTCAGGACGTAGGCCCCGGCTGCGCCGCCGACCATGCCCGGCACCAGCAGTTTGAAAAACAGCGCCTTGTCGACGTTGCCGTGGAGCAGGTGGCTGAGCCCTGATGTCGCCGTGGTGAAGCATTCGACCACGTGGACCCGCTGCGAGGCGTGGGCCGGCGGCACCCCCAGCACACCGACCAGCAGGGTGTTGGAAATCACCCCGAAAGCCATCCCGAGCGCGCCATCAACCGCCTGGGCGGCAAAGCCGACGGCTATGAACGGCAAGAGTGCGGCCAGATCGAATTCCATCGCGAGTCGCTCCAAGGCTATGTCGACCATTTCGATAGAGTTCCGTTGCGGCGACAGCGAGAAAGTTTTTCAGTGCAGCGCCGAAGCGAAATTTTCCTGCGGCAGGCAGCTTGCGCGATCATCCTGACCGGGCGATGACACGGCATGATCCAGCCCATCCGCCCTCGCCGCTCGGCCCTTTATCTGCCCGCATCCAATCCCAAGGCCCTGGCCAAGGCGCGGACCCTGCCGGCCGACGTGGTGATCCTCGATCTCGAGGATTCGGTTGCGCCCGAACACAAGGCCGAGGCCAGAGCCATGGCCGTTGTCGCCGTCGCCGAGGACGGCTTCGGGCGGCGCGAGCTGGTCATCCGGGCCAACGGTCTTGGCACGTCCTGGGGCGAAGATGACCTCTCGGCGATCGCCGCTGCCGGACCCGATGCAGTGCTGGTGCCCAAAGTCAGTTCGGTTGCCGAGGTGCGCGCTTACGATGCGGCCCTTGCAGCCGCTCCCGCCCACACCCAGCTGTGGATCATGATCGAGACCTGCGCCTGCCTGCCTTTGCTGCATGACCTAGCCGCTTGCGCCGCCGAAACGCGGCTCAGCGGATTCGTGCTGGGCACCAATGATCTCGCCAAGGAAATGCACGCCCGGCTGTCCCCGGCCCGGACCCCGTTCCTGCCGGTGCTGACCATGACAGTCGCCGCCGCGCGCGCGCACGGCTTGGTCGTGCTCGACGGGGTCTGCAACGAATTCCGCGACCTCGACCTGTTCCGCGCCGAGGCCGAGCAGGGGCTGGAATTCGGCTTCGACGGCAAGACCCTGATTCACCCCGACCAGATCGAGCCCTGCAACGCGGTGTTCTCTCCCAGCCCCGCCGAGATCGCCTGGGCCGAAGCCGTCGAGGCCGCCTTTGTCCTGCCCGAAAACGCCGGCAAGGGGGCGATCAAGGTCGATGGCAAGATGGTGGAATTGTTGCACCTCGATCAGGCGCGCCGCGTGCTGGCGGTGGTGGCGGCTATTTCCGGCGAAACCTGAAGTACCAGACTTCATGCCGGTAAACGGAGCGGGCCTTGTGCTCGTAACGCGTTTCAGGCCAGCCGCAGGGCCGCTTCTGGAAGTCCTGCGGACCCTCGATCAGCCATTCGAACTGATCGGTATGGCGGCGCATCACCATCAACGCATGGCGGACATAGATCGCATGATCGGTACCAAAGCGGAATTCGCCGCCAGGCCTCAGCTTGGCCGCGAACAGATCGACCGGGCCATCGTTCATCATCCGCCGTTTGGCATGGCGAGCCTTGGGCCAGGGGTCCGGGTGGAGCAGATAGAGAAACGATAGCGATCCGTCCGGGATCCGCCGCAGCACTTCAAGCGCATCGCCGTGATGGATCCGGACATTGCCCAACGGCGGGTGCGCGCCGTTGTCGCCGTCGACATGGGTCAGCGCCTGGGCAACCCCGTTGAGGAACGGCTCCGCACCGACAAAACCGTGGTCGGGCAGCATGTCGGCCCGCGCCGCCATATGCTCGCCCCCGCCGAAGCCGATCTCGAAATGGAGCGGACGCACATCGCCAAACAGCGCTTCGGATGTGATCGGCCCCTCATCGGGCATCGCAATTCGCGGCAACAGCGTATCGACCAGGCTTTGCTGCCCGGCCCGGAGCGGCTTGCCCTTGGCGCGGCCGTAGAGGCGGTTGATCGTGGTCGGATCGCCGGATTTATACGCAGTCATGGCCGCGCCGTCTGGCAGTCGGCCCGGCAAGGGTCAAGTTCGCACGCCAGTGAATGCCTGGCGGTGTGCCGGACAAGAAAATTGGGATGGACGCTTGGCAGGGCCTGTGGTGATCAGGCAGCATGTCGGTCATGGAACGCCTGCCCAGCTCGCTTACTGCGCTTAGCGAAAAGGAACTCGAAGTGTTGCGCCTGCTGGCTGCGGGGCACACGGTCAAGTCGATCGCTGCCAGCCTTGGCCGCTCCGAAGCCTCGATCAACGAACGGCTGCGCGATGCCCGGCGCAAGACCGGTGTCGGCAGCAGCCGCGAACTGGCCCGGCTGATCGACGCCCAGAAAAATTGGGACAAAAATATCGATCTGGCGGCGAACGGCAGCGCGCCTCACGGTCCGATGCAGCCCCCAAGTGCGGGGCGCATCAGACCGAAAGGAACACTTGTCATGGCTGTTACTTTGCCAATCGCCGCCGCCCTTGGCCTTCTTATGGCCGGGCCGGTCACCGCACCGCAGGCCGCTTCGCCGGAAGCTTCGCAGGTCTCCATCTCCCAGCAGTCGCCGCTCGCGGGGCGCTGGTCGCTGGACGTCATGCGCATCCCTGAAGACGAACGGCCGCAACGCGTGACCATCGATTTCAGGGTCTCGCCGGACCGGAAGTGGACCACCCATGTCGAAATCGTTGGCAAGGATGGCACCACCATGCATGCTGATTCGACTGCGGCACCTGACGGTGTCCCCGTCGCCGGCACCGGGAACATGCCATTTCTCGATACGGTTTCGCTGCGTCACCCGGCACCCGATACCCTGGTGATGACGCTGGGCAAAAGCGGCGCACCGGTTTCAACCCGGGTCTACACTGTCGGGAAGGATGGCAAGACGATGACCGAAACGATCATCTGGGCCAGCACCGGCATTCCGAAACTGGAAACGACCTACTTCAACCGGATCGACTGAGCCGCGATCTCGGGCAAAGCAGAACGGCCCGCCTCCTTCGGGAAGCGGGCCGTCTGTGTGACGAAATTGCGGGTAATTTCTTAGGCGGCCTGAGCCTCTTCGCCCGGATCGCGCAGCACATAGCCGCGGCCCCAGACGGTTTCGATGTAGTTTTCTCCACCGCAGGCGTGCGCCAGTTTCTTGCGCAGCTTGCAGATGAAGACGTCGATGATCTTGAGTTCGGGTTCGTCCATCCCACCATAAAGGTGGTTGAGGAACA
>NZ_DJUW01000001.1:0-101422 GCF_002440635.1 Novosphingobium sp. UBA6272
CCAAACCGGCAGCAGGCCAATCCACGCAGTCGAGATGAATTTGCACATTGCCGCAAGATGGCGCGACGCAGGTCTGTCAGATGATCTGATCAACATCGTTTTCAGGCGCTTCAAAGACGACGATGTCCATTTAAGAAGCTCCTTAGCCCGTCAAATTCTTTTAGCGTCGGCTTGCGAAGCCTCTGAAGAAAACTGGCTTGAGAGGCTGCGGGTGATGACGACGTCGTTTGCTAGAATTTACCCTGAAAGGCAGAGGATTGAAGCTTATCGAGAATCACTGATGGTCATCGCGGGCATGTCCGAGAAACTTGCACAAGCGGTTGCTCCCGCCCTGTCAATGGCCAGCCTCATCGACAATGAGATTGCGTGACACTGCAAGAAGGTGACGATTCTGAGAGAAAGGCTGCATACCTCACTTTCGTCGACAAAAGGAGACTGTCAGCAGCGTCGAACAAAGCGGCCACACCCTTCGAATGTGCCATCGCTGCAACACATCCAATGCAATCGGCTTGCCAACCTCATCTCGGCCCAGTCGCGCGCGTGAAGTCCGCTAGCTTCCCTATGGTTCCGAGGTCGTCCCAGGACTGTTCAAGCTGGCGAAACTCGGTGAGTGAAGGGGCAATCCGCGAAGAAGATCGCCTATTGCCAACTCGGAAAAAGGTTCCCATTATGTTCTTTCAGGAGGGGCGCAACGACTGAGCCTAGATGGAACTAACACCGTGTCCCACTCCGAACGCATCATCCGCCTGAAAACCGTACTCGCCCGCACCGGGCTTTCCCGCTCCACCGTCTATCGCAAGATCGCCGACGGGACGTTCCCGCCCCAGGTGCGTATAAGCATCCACGGTGCTGGCTGGCATGAGTCCGCAATCGATACCTGGATTGCCGATCCTGCTGCCTATCGATTTGCATCGAAGCCTGTGGGCGCCAATCAGGTCCTGGCGTGATGGCCGCTCAGGCCCTTGCGCTCGGCCTCGTCGAGATAGTCTGACCACCAGTGCATCATGTCCCGGCGCTGGGTGAGGTAGCGCGCCGAGTTGTAAGCTGCGCGCACGCCGCGCTGAACATGGGCGAGTTGCATTTCGATCCAGTCGGATTCGAACAGGCCGGACTCGTTGAGCACTGTGCTGGCAAGACCGCGGAAGCCATGGACCGTGGCCTTGCCGCGCAGCCCGATGCGATACATCACGTCGAGCATCCGGTTCTCGCTGATCGTTCCGGTTTTGCTGCTGGCGACAGGGAACAGGAACTTGCCGTAACGCTCGTTGCCCGCCTGGCGATAGGCGTTCGCCGCATCGATCTCCTCAAGCAGGCGGACTGCCTGCGGTGAGAGGGGTACGATATGCTCTGTACGCATCTTCATCCGGTGCGCCGGGATCCGCCAGATCGGGTTGTCGGTGTTGAGGTCCTCGAACTCGCTCCATTCGGCAAAGCGCGTTTCCTGGGTGCGGACCATTGTATGGATGGTCCAGCGTAGTGCGAGATGGCTCATCGGTTCGGCCTGGTCGCGGCTGAGACCGGCAAAGAATGCCGGCAGGTCGCGCGCTTCAACCTTGGCCCGATGCTGGACAGGCGGCGGCCGCTTCATGGCAGGGCCAATGTCGCGGCTCGGATCGCTGCGGCACAGTTCCATGGCGATCGCGAAGCGGAACACCTCACTGCAATAGTTGCGGACGCGGTGTGCCATCTCGATCGAACCGCGCGCCTCGATCTTGCGCAACACAGCCAGGAGCATTGGCGGATCGATCGCAGTGATCGGCTTGCTGCCGAGCGTAGGGAAGATGTCCTCGCGCAGCCGGGTTTCGACCACGCGGGCATAGCGCGGCGACCATGCGCAGCGCCGTGCCTCGATCCAATCGTTGGTAACTTCCTCGAAAGTGTTGGTAGTTGCCTCGATCAGGGCGCGCTTGGTCGCCTTGCGCACCTCGCTGGGATCGCGCCCCGCGAGAAGTTCGAGCTTCGCATCGTCACGCCATTTGCGGGCATCTGCCAGCTTTACAAGCGGATAGGGGCCTCCGGAGAGCAGCTTTTGCTTGCCCAGGAATCGGTATGCCAGCCGCCAGTGCTTCTTTCCCTCGGGTGTGACCAGAATGAAGAGCCCGCCGCCGTCCGCCTTCTTGATCGGACGATCTCCGGGCCTCAGTGCGCGAATGGCAGTGTCTGTGAGCATGTTGGTAATTTAGCAGAGGGTCCGAAAAAGACCAACACGGTTACCAACATCGAAGCGGGCTGGGCTGGGATCGAATGAACCCAAATGGGATGAAAAAGTGGGCTGAATATGCTGATATTAAGCCATTTTATGAGAAAACTCGATTTCGGATGAGATCACCTGAAATCGAGTGTTGGTCGGGGAGACAGGATTCGAACCTGCGACCCTCTGCTCCCAAAGCAGATGCGCTACCAGGCTGCGCTACTCCCCGACCGGGTTCGGCATCATTCGCACTGGTGGGCCCGGCAGGACTCGAACCCGCGACCTAGCCGTTATGAGCGGCCAGCTCTAACCAACTGAGCTACAGGCCCATGTGCGTAATGCCGCGCGGCGTTAGCTTGGCCGGCGCGCTTAGGCAAGCTCGACCGACTCGATCAGTTCGCTGACCCGCGTCGGGGCGATCTCCCGCTGCCGGAGATAGGCAAAGGCCCGCCGCCACCAGTCATAAAGCGCGTCGAGATCGTCCTCGTTGCGGACATAGGGGGTATAGCCCGGCGCCAGCGACGGAGAGTGGAACGAGAAGACCAGCACTGGCAGGCCTTCGTCGATCGCGATGTCGATCCCGCGGATCGCCTCTTCGATCGTCACGCCTTCGGGGGTCAATGGAATCCGTTCGAGCAGACCGATCCGCGCCAGCGCGCCACGCAGCCGCGGCACTCGCCACATCCGGGCGTAGAGGAACTGCCCAAGCTGGCGCAGCAGGCCCCAATAGACCGTGGTCAAGGGCAACTCCATCAGCCCGGCGTCCCGATCAATCCACCAAGGACGCACCGGCAGGTCGCGGAAATTCGGTCCGCCGCCGGCGCTGTAATCGAACCGGGCGCGGACTGAGCTGTCGATCGCGATCCCGCCTTCGGACAGAATCCCGGCGGTATTGGGCCCAACGCCATAGCGGCCGGCGCGGTAGATCAGCGGCGGGGCGCCAATCTCGCGCTCGATCGCATCGCGCAGGTTGCGGAACTTGGCGCGTTCCAGCGCTTCGGGAAGGTTGCCGGCAAAGGTATTGTGCTCGGTCACCTCTTCCTCAAACGGCGGGTTGACCCAGGGGTGCAGCTGAACTCCGACCTCGGCCTTGCCGGCGGCAACCGCATCGCGCAGGATCCCTGCGGCGGCAGAGCTTTCGACGATCGGATAGTCGATCAGGTAGATCGGGCAGACGCCCTGTGCCTCGCAGAATTCCTGGAACCGCGCGAGCCGGGCGACGGTCTGCACGGTATGGCGGCTGCGTTCGATCGGCCGGCTCCAGTCGAATTCCTCTTCGGTATCGACGGTGACGATGAAGCGCTGACCGAATTCCGGCTTGAAGCGCACGAAATCGGCCTGGGCGGGCATCTCGGCAATGCAACGCTCCACCACCTTACCTTGGCCCCCGTCTATCGTGTGCCGGTCAGTCGGCCGATTGTGCGGCGTCTTGGGTATGAGCGCCATCGCCCGTGGTCAAGCCCGGCAAGGTCAGGCGCAGCTTGTCATCTTTGCGGATCAGGTCGCCACCGGCGGCGCGCGCCTCGGCCCGGGCAAGGCGCAGGGCAAAGCCGACCCCGAACACGCCGGCCGAAATGACCTGCGGAATTGCGCCGGCACCCGCTTCGAACAGGGCATCGCCCTTTTGCGCGGCCAGGACCGCGGGCAGGCCGATATCGACCCGCGCCATGCCGCCGTGCTCACGCAGCTTGAGCCGCAGTACTTCGCCCGGCGCGCTTGTCCCGGCCAGCGTGGCGAGCAGGCGCCAGGCGATCCGCTCAACCTCCAACCGGGCGAGGCCGACTGGCAGCGACGCAGCTTCATCCTTCACCGTAAAGCCGCTGCCGCGCGACGCGGTGTGGCTACCAAGCTGGCCGACTGTGGCCGCTATCACGGCGGCCAGATCGGTCTCTCCGGCATCGAGCTCCATCGCCCCGGAATCGAGCTTGGCCAGCCGGTCCAGCTCTTCGAAGGCGGACAGCATCCGCGCGGCGTCGCCGGCAATGCTGGCGGCCAGCGCGCGATATTCGTGCGGGGTGGCGCCGAACAGCTGCTGCTGGATGATCTCTGCGCCGACCTGGATCGCGTTCACCGGGGTGCGCAGTTCGTGGAGCATCTGGCGCATCCGGTCGGCCGGGCTCTCGGTGACCGGGGGGACCAGCGGCGCTTTCAAGGACGGGCGGCGCAGGCGGCCGCGATAGCCCAGGAAATGGCCGGTCAGCGGATCGAACCACGGTGCGGCATCGAGCTGCCAATCGCCTGCGATCGGGGCCGCCCCGGCGAGACTGATCGGGCACGCGTGCAGCGGCTGACGGCGGCTGTAAAGCTTGGCGAATTCCGCGTTTTGGACCGTGCCGGCGATGCGCAGGCCGCTGACCAACGGTGCGACGCCGGGATCGCTCCACACGATCCGGCCCTCGGCATCGGTCGCGAAATCGAACGCCGAAGCCCGCTCCGGAACTTCGAGCACATGGCCTTCATCGAGCGGAAGGCGCGGAGAATCGTTGGCCGGAACGTGGTCAATCACCTGCTTGGTGCGGCGATAGGCCTCGATCCGTTTGACGATTGCGCCAATGCCGGTCTCTTCCCGGATCGGGGCTGGGTGCAGGATCACCGGCGGCTCGGGCAAGCTGGGTTCCCGACCAGGCTCTGCAATTGCTTCTGCCACCGGCTGCGGTTCCGGTTCGGGTTGCGCCTCGGACTCGATCGTGGACGCGGTAACGGAGGCTGGTGCAGGCAAAGGCTCAACTGCGACTTCCGATTCTGGCAGCGGCGCTGGCTGGACCGGCGGGAGCCCGCGGTCGGTAACGCCCAGCCGGGCCAGCAACTCGCCCACTGCCGGTGATAGATCGCGCCGCAGCCGCAGGTAGGGGCGGCTCGATGGGGGCAAGGCTGGGAGCAGATCGAGCCATTGGTCGTCCGAAAGCCTTGCCCGCTGCAGGGCGGCGGCTGAAACCGCGGGTTCGCCCTCGGCCAGTGCCGCGACCAGTCGCGGCGAGCGCAGCCGCAGGCCGGCATCGCCGATCATCGCGGCGCGTTCAGCTGCCGGGATTTCCTTGGCCAGTTCGCCCAGCCGGACATAGGCCGCATCAAGCTGTTCGCCCCGCGTCTGGGCCGGACTGGTGCCGAGCAGGTCAAGCAACTGGCGGAACTGGATCCGCCGCACCGCCCCGCTGCCGGCACGCAGGCGCAGCACGGTTCCAAGGCGGTCGTCGAAATGCATGCAGTTCCCGGTATGGCAGGCGCACAGTGCGCGCGAGGCTGTTTACCAGTTTTGTCCCCAGCCAAAACGGGCAGCGAAAGGTGCGTTGCAAAGCGGGACAGTTGCGGCCATAAACAATAATATTATCGCATCGCGACGCAGACTGTGGTGAAAGTTGCCGAATCGCGCGTCATTGCGTTAGTGCGGCGCAAGCAAGGGGTGGGTGGCATGGCTAATCTCGATTCGATCGACCGTCGCTTGCTGGCCGAGCTGCAGGAAGAGGGCCGGGTAACCAATGTCGAGCTCGCCCAGCGCGTCGGGCTGACCGCGCCGCCCTGCCTGCGCCGTGTCCGCGCGCTCGAGGAATCGGGCGTAATCCGCGGCTATCACGCCGATCTCGATGCTTCCAAACTGGGCTTTGCGATCACGGTGTTTGCGATGGTTTCGCTCAAGAGCCAGGCGGAGGATTCGCTGCGCCAGTTCGAAGAAGCGATGCGCGACCTGCCCGAAGTGCGCGAATGCCATATGCTCAACGGCGAGATCGACTTTATCCTGAAGATCGTCAGCAAGGATTTGCAGAGCTTTCAGGAGTTTTTGACCAGCAAACTGACCCCTGCGCCCAATGTGGCGAGTGTGAAGACTTCGCTCACGATCCGGACGGCGAAGCAGATGCCTGGGGTGCCGTTGGAATAATGGCATGGGACTTCGACTAAATACACGTGTGGTAGAATGCTTGAAGGCAAAACCGGGGGTTAGATTCACGGCGAGAGATATCGCGCAATGGATTATGGAGAATTATCCTGGTGAGAGCGCTGAGAAGCTAGCATCGAGCAAGCGTCTTTCGACAGAAGCCGACTTAATGCAGCAGATTGTCGCAGAAATTGGCGCGAATCGACCCACGATTGAGAAAAAATGGAATGCTGTTCGGACCACAGCAGAACGACCACGAAAATATTTCTGGTCCGAGTTTAGCGACGAGGCAATCGCAGAAGCTGCGGAATCAGCTGATGAAGTCGGGTCGATAAGTGAAGTTGACGCGCGGGGAGAAACCGAGAGTGATCTTTACCCAAAGTTAGTCAGATACCTGTCTTCTGAATGGGGGCTATTCGCGAAGCGAATTGATGAAAAAACCGCTTCAAATCGCCGCGGACCTCAGGGAAACCGGTGGCTTTTCCCCGATTTGGTAGCGATGGAAGATCTCACCACAGACCTTTCTGGAGCTGTTCGCGATCTCCACTCAATTTCCGGTGCGAGAAAGTTTCGGGTCTGGGCCTTTGAGGTCAAACTTGTCTTGAACAGGTCGAACGTCCGAGAGTCATTTTTCCAAACAGTCTCAAACAGTTCATGGGCTAACTTTGGATATTTGGTTGCCTCCGAAATTCAGTCGGACGAGACACTCAAGGAATTACAAATCCTCTGCTCGCTCCATGGCACGGGCTTGATCCAATTGAACAGCGGCAATCCGGATGAGAGCGAAATCCGTATTCCGGCGCGAGAGAGACAAGATATTGACTGGGCAAACGCAAATCGTCTCGCGAGTGAGAATCGAGACTTCATGTCAGTTGTGGAATTGCTGAAAGAGTTTCACCAAACTGGCAAAGCCAAGAGGAACGAGTGGGATTAGCCAAAGGGCTTGACCTGCTAGCCCGCCCGCTTGGCCAGCCACTCCTCTAGCCACTTGATCGTATAGTCCCCGTGGATGAAGTCCGGCTCGCTCATCAGCGCCTGGTGCAGCGGGATCGAGGTCTTGACGCCGCCGATCACCATTTCTTCCAGCGCGCGCTTCAGCCGCATGATGCAGCCTTCGCGGGTGCGGCCCTTGACGATCAGCTTTGCGATCATTGAATCGTAATAGGGCGGGATTTTGTATCCGGCGTAAAGCCCTGAATCGACGCGGACATTCATCCCGCCGGCGGGGTGGTAATTGCTCACCAGCCCGGGCGAGGGGGCGAAGGTCCAGGGGTCTTCGGCGTTGATCCGGCATTCGATCGAATGGCCGTTGAACTCGATATCATCCTGTTTGACCGAGAGCGGCTTGCCATCGGCAATGCGGATCTGTTCGCGGACCAGATCGACCCCAGTGATTGCCTCGGTCACCGGATGCTCAACCTGCAGGCGGGTGTTCATTTCGATGAAATAGAACTCGCCATTTTCCCACAGGAACTCGATCGTACCGGCGCCGCGATAGGCCATGTCGGCCATCGCCCTGGCGACGATTCCGCCCATCCGCTCGCGCTCTTCTGGGCTGATGACCGGGGAGGGGGCCTCTTCCAGGACTTTCTGGTGGCGGCGCTGCAGCGAACAGTCGCGCTCGCCCAGGTGGATCGCCTCGCCATTGCCGTCGCCAAACACCTGGAATTCGATGTGGCGCGGATTGCCGAGGTACTTTTCGATATAGACGGTGGCGTCACCAAACGCGGCCTTGGCCTCGGTCCCGGCCTGCTGGATCAGCGTTTCGAGCTCGTCGGGGCCGTTGCAGACTTTCATGCCGCGCCCGCCGCCACCGCTGGCAGCCTTGATGATCACCGGATAGCCGGCTTTCTCGGCAATTTCCTTGGCCTCGGCAATGTCGCTGACCGCGCCGTCGGAACCCGGAACCAGCGGCAGACCGAGCGCGCCTGCAGTGCGCTTGGCCTCGATCTTGTCACCCATGGTGCGGATGTGTTCGGGCTTGGGCCCGATCCAGGTGATGCCGTGGCTTTCGACAATCTCGGCGAACTGGGCGTTCTCCGAAAGAAAGCCGTAACCGGGGTGGATCGCGTCGGCGTGGGTGATTTCGGCGGCCGAGATGATCGCCGCGACGTTGAGGTAGGAATCCTTGGCCTGCGGCGGGCCGATGCAGACCGCATGGTCGGCCAGCCGGACGTGCATGGCATCGGCATCGGCGGTGGAGTGAACCGCCACCGTCTCGATCCCCATTTCATGAGCGGCGCGGTGAATGCGCAGCGCGATCTCGCCGCGGTTGGCGATCAGGATCCGGGAAATGCCCATGGTTTATCCGGCCTCAGGCAATCACGACCAGCGGCTGGTCATATTCGACCGGCTGCGCGTTCTCGACCAGGATTGCGGTGATCGTGCCAGCCTTGTCGGCGGTGATCGGGTTCATCACCTTCATCGCCTCGATGATCAGCAGGGTGTCGCCGGCCTTGACCTGGGTTCCGACCGAAACGAACGGTGCCGCGCCCGGCTCCGGTGTCAGATAGGCGGTGCCGACCATCGGCGATTTCAGCGCATTGGCATCAGCCGCCGGTGCGGCCACTGCTGGCTCGGCAGCGGCCGGCAGTGGCATGGCCGGAGCGGCGGCGACAGCGGGAGCCGCCATCGGAGCGGCGGCAAAGTGCTGTGCAGCAGCCTGACGCGCGACCTTGATCTTGCGGTCGCCATCTTCGACCTCGATCTCGGTCAAGCCGGTTTCGGCAAGGAGTTCCGCCAGTTCACGCACCAGCTTGCTGTCGATGTTCATGCCGCCCGAACGGTTGGCGCCCTTGGTATCGCTCATGAGATTTTTTCTCTGGCCTTGTTATCTCAACAGGGCTTCCGCCTATGCGGCGATGCAGCCGGAGAGGCAAGCCTAAAGCGCGGCGGCGCGCTCCAGCGCAACCTCATAGCTGCGCGCACCGAGGCCCTTGACGCAATCGATCGCGGCCATGCCGATGTAGGACAGGTGGCGGAACGGCTCGCGGGTTTCCGGGTCGGACAGGTGAACTTCGATCACCTTGAGCTGGGTTGCCTTGATCGCATCGAGCAGCGCAATCGAGGTGTGGGTATAGGCCCCGGCATTGAGCAGCACGGCGTGAACCTGACCGCGCGCATCGTGCAGCCAGTCGACCAGCACGCCTTCGTGGTTGCTCTGGCGGCATTCGACTTCGACGCCCAGCGCTTCGCCCTGGGCGATCAGCCGCGCTTCGATATCGGCCAGGGTCTCATGCCCGTAAATCTCCGGCTCGCGCGTGCCGAGCAGGTTGAGATTGGGGCCGTTGAGGACAAGGACTTTGCGCAAGGTGCTGGCTTTCCGCGATGGATCGGATCGCGAATCTCCATAACCACGCGGCCCGAACGGGCAAGCCGAAAGGCGTCAGCCCTTGATTTCGGGTTCGGTTGAAAGGGGTTCGTTCTCGGCGGCGACGGCGGCGTCTTCCGCATCCTCGGTCGCGTCGGGATCGGCTTCGATCACTTGCGGCTGGCCGGCCTTTTCGGCCTTGGAAGCAGCCGCTTCGGCGCGTTCGGCGGCCTGTTCGGCGCGCAGCGCGGCGGCGTTGATCTCGGCAAGCTTTTCTGCGCCGTCGGTGTCACGTCCACATCCACCAAGCAGCAGTGCGCCGCCCAGCAATAGCGCAGTGGCGAGGCGTCCGGCCTTGGGCAATGGGTGGTGCGATCCGCTCACAGGCAACTCCCGGACAGCCCTGTGCCGTCCATGCAAGCCTGATCCATAGCGCGGAAAGATTACCTGAAACTAACCAAGGCCGGGCGCGGAATGCGGTTTATTTGTCGCTGCCGGCAATCTTGCCCCACTGGCGCGCGGCGGTGTAGCCAAGGTAGCCGGTGCCGAACAGCGCATAAAGCGGCTCTGGCAGGCCGGAAAGGTAGGCGTTCATGCCCTCGGCGATTTCCTTGGCGGTCTGCGGGCTGAAGGCGGCGAGCAGACCCATCGGCAGTGCCCACAGCAGCAGCACATAGATCACATAAAGGAAGCTGGGCCGGGCGCGGCTGGTCCACGGGTCGTGCGAATTGGCCTCGGCGACGATCGCGGAGAGGCGGGCCTGGATTTCGGCCAGTTCCTGCGATCCCTGCATGGCCAGGAGTTCCAGTTTGGCCTTGTCGCGCTGGGCTGGGTTCGGGATGACCTTGTCGATGATTGCGGCGACGGGTCCGATAAGGGCTTCGAGGATTGGCATTGCGTGCTCCTTTGGCGAGAGGATGCGAACAAGATAACCAAAATGGTTCTTGTAGGAAAATCATTCGCCTCTCTGGTCAAGCATCGCGCTTTGTGAAAACCTGCTGCGATCGACGCATCCGAGGCGAGGGCGGGCATGAAGCATATCGAAAGCACGGCAAGTGGCGGAGTGCGGCGGATCACGCTCAACCGCCCGGAAGTGCTCAACGCGATCAATCACGCGATGCACTATGAGCTGGAGTCAGCTTTTGATGCCTTTGCCGCGGCGGAAGACGAACAGGTCTGCGTCGTGACCGGGGCAGGGCGTGCCTTCTGCGCCGGGTCCGACTTGAAAGCCGCCATTACCGAGGGCCGGCAGCCCTATCCGCCTCATGGCTATGCCGGACTGATCGAACGGTTTGACTGTCAAAAACCGATCATAGCCGCCGTGAATGGCCTGGCGCTCGGCGGCGGGTTCGAACTGGCGCTGGCCTGCGATCTGATAATCGCCGCCGAAAGCGCGAGCTTCGGCTTGCCCGAGCCACTGGTCGGGGCGGTCGCTTTGGGTGGCGGTTTGCACCGGCTGGCGCGGATGGTGCCGGCCAAACAAGCGATGGGCATGATTCTCGCCTCGCGGCGGGTCGGGGCCGGGGAGGGCTATGCGCTGGGCTTCGTCACCGAAGTGGTACCCGATACCCAACTGGACGCCGCGATCGATCGCTGGTGCGCCGATATCCTGCGCGCCTCACCGGTTTCGATCCGCGCCTCGAAGGAACTGGTCGCGGCCGGCCTTGCCGAGCCGGATATTGCTGCCGCCATGCGGATGCAGTCTGCTCACCCTGCGTTCCAGGCCTGGGCCGCCAGCGACGACGCCCGCGAAGGCCCGCGCGCCTTTGCCGAAAAACGCGCGCCGCAGTGGAATGGCAAATAGTCTGACAAGAAGAAAATGGTCGGGACGAGAGGATTCGAACCTCCGACCCCCACACCCCCAGTGTGATGCGCTACCAGGCTGCGCTACGTCCCGACCGGTTCCCCGGCATGCCGAAGCGGCGGGGAGAGGAGCGGGCCTATAGGCAGCGGCGGACGGCTTGGCAAGGTGCAGCAACAAAGATCGCGCCTGCTCTTGAACCCGGCGCGGCAGGCGCCATCTGAGGCACTGGCCGGGGGGCGGCGCGTTGCTATCGCAAGGCATTGCTGCTAGGCGCGCGCAATTCCGCTCCGGACAGCCGGAGCGCCAGTTTCAGGGATGCAAGACCACGGCCATGACCAGCTCGATTCTCCCCCTTCTTTCCGCCGCAGCTGCCGCAGGCCAATCGCCCCCGGCATGGATGCAGTTCCTTCCGCTCGTCGCGATGGTCGCCGTATTCTGGTTCCTGATCATCCGCCCGCAGATGCGCCGCCAGAAGGAGCATCAGGCCAAGATCTCGCAGATCAAGAAGGGCGATCAGGTGCTGACCGGCGGCGGCCTGCTGGCCAAGGTGATCAAGGTCGACGATCACTATGCTGAGGTGGAAATCGCCCCCAACGTTCGCGTCAAGGCGCTGAAGTCCACCCTGGCCGATGTGGTCCCGCCGGCCGGCGCGGCCAACGACTGAACCGAAGGCCATTTCCATGCTCGATTTTCCTCTATGGAAGCGGATCTCGCTGTGGGCGCTGACAATTGTCGCCTGCCTCGCGGCGCTGCCCTCGATCTTCGCTGTCTCGAACCTCCATTGGCCTGACCGGCTGATCGATCCCAAGGTCAACCTTGGCCTCGACCTTGCCGGGGGCAGCCACATCCTGCTTGAAGCGAGCTCGGACCAGATCCGCCGCCAGCGGCTCGACACCATGGCCGAAGACGTGCGCAACCGCCTGCGCCAGGCCAAGATCGCGATCGGCGACGTTTCGACCAAGGACGGCACGGTCAGCTTCATGGTGACCGATCCGACCAAGGGCGATGCCGCGCGCGAAGCGCTGCAGACGCTGACCAGCGGCGCCTCGCTCTCGGGCCAGCGCGACTGGGATCTCAAGGTCGATGGCGGCAAGATCGTGCTGGCCCCGACCGAGGCCGGGATCAAGCAGGCCCAGGGCATGGCGATGGATTCGGCCACCGACGTGGTCCGCAAGCGCATCGACAAGATGGGCACGCGTGAACCGACGATCATCCGCCAGGGTGAAAACCGCATCGTTGTACAGGTCCCCGGGCTCAAGGATCCAAAGGCGCTTAAAGACCTGCTTGGCCAGACTGCCAAACTGGAGTTCCGACTGGTCGATTACATGGCCGATCCGACGCTGGTACAGCAAGGTATAGCTCCGGCCGGGTCGGAATTGCTGCCCTATGCCAATCCAGAGAAGGACGGCACGGGCCGTCTGGCGGTCAAGCGCTATGGCGGGATCAAAGGCGATCAGCTGACCAATGCGGTCGCCAGCAACGACGACAAGACCAATGAACCGCTGGTCAGCATTACCTTCGATCAGGCCGGCGGCGCCAAGTTCGCCCGCCTGACCACCGAAAATGTCGGCAAGCCCTTTGCGATCGTGCTGGACGGCAAGGTCCTCTCCGCGCCGAACATCCAGGAACCGATCCTGGGCGGGCAGGCGCGGATTTCCGGCAGCTTCACCACCGAAAGCGCCAACCAGCTGGCGATTGCCCTGGTCTCGGGCGCGCTGCCAGTTGACCTCAAGGTGGTCGAGGAACGTTCGGTCGGGCCGGACCTTGGGGCCGACTCGATCCGCAAGGGCGTCATTGCCTTTGGTGTCGGCACTACGTTGCTCGGGCTGTTCATCATGGTCACCTACGGACGCTTCGGGGTCTATGCCAACATCGCGCTGGTCATCAACGCGCTGATGATCCTGGGGATCATGGCGATGATCGATTCGACCCTGACCTTGCCGGGCATTGCCGGTTTCGTGTTGACCATCGGTGCGGCGGTCGACGCCAACGTGCTGATCAACGAACGCATCCGAGAGGAGCGGGCGAGAGGGCGCAACGTCGTCGCGGCGGTCGACATGGGCTACAAGGAAGCCAGCCGGGCGATCTTCGACGCCAACATTACCAACGTCATCGCGGCCGTGCTGATGTTCCTGATCGGATCGGGTCCGGTGCGCGGTTTTGCCATCGTGCTGATGATCGGGATCGGAACCTCGGTGTTCACCGCCGTCTGGTTGACCCGGATGTGGGTGGCCGGCTGGCTGCGCCGCACCCGTCCCAGCGATATCGTGATCTGAGGGAACCCAAGTCATGAAACTGCTCAAGCTCGTTCCCGATAATACCAACATCAAGTTCCTGCGTTGGCGGATACCGTTCTACGTCGTCAGCACGATTCTGATCCTGGCGTCATGGGGCCTGGTTCTGACCAAGGGGCTCAATCTGGGTGTCGATTTTATCGGCGGCCAGATGATCCGGGTGACCTTTGTGCAAACCCCCTCCGCGCCGGTGGCTGAACTGCGTGAAAGCGTCGCAAAGCTTGGCTATGGCGAACCGACTATCCAGCAATTCGGTAAGCCGAACGAGGTTTCGATCCGGATGAAGCTGCCCGAGGGATTCGATCAGGATCCGGGCCTCGCCAACCAGATGTCCGACAAAATCACCACAACGATCAAAGCCGCGCATCCCGATGTCCGGATCGACGGAGTGGATTCGGTTTCGGGCAAGGTTTCCGACGAACTGTTCAGCACTGGGATGCAGGCGCTGCTTGCGGCAATGCTGGCGATTTCAATCTACATCTGGGTCCGCTTCGAATGGCAGTTCGGGGTCGGAGCGCTGTTCGCGCTGGTCCACGATGTGTCGCTGACGCTGGGGATGTTCGCGCTGACCCAGATGGAGTTCGATCTCAACATTGTCGCCGCAATCCTGACGCTGATCGGCTATTCGCTCAACGATACGATCGTCGTCTATGACCGGATCCGCGAGAATCTGAAGAAATACCGCCGCATGCCGATGCCCGAGCTGCTCGATCTGTCGGTCAACGAAACGCTCAGCCGGACGATCGTGACCTCGCTGTCGGTGCTGATCACGCTGGTCGCGCTGCTGCTGCTCGGCCCGCCGGTGATCTTTGGCTTTACCGCCGCGATCACGCTGGGGATCTTCGTCGGGACCTACAGCTCGGTCTACATGGCCGCGCCGATCCTGATCTGGCTCAATGTCAAGGCGGACAGCTTCGTGCCGACCGAATCCAAGCTGGAGCGGCAAGAGCGGCTGGCCCGCGAAGGGACTGCCTAAACCTCTGCCAGCCGGGTCCAGTGGGTTACCAGTGCCTCGGCGTTGGCCTTCCAGCTGAACCCGGCGACGGCGGCCTGGACCGTTTCCGGATCGGGTTTCAGCGCAAGCAAGTCCAGCACGGCACGGGCAATCGCTTCACCGTCACGTGGGACCATCCGGCCCCAGTCTGGATCGGTCAGCAGTTCCTGCGCGCCCGGGATCGGGGTGGTGACCACCGGGGTGCCGCAGGCGAGCGCCTCGACCCAGGCATTGGCCAGGCCCTCGCTTGACGAGGGCATCACCACGACATCGGCGGCATTGAGCAGCAGCGGCAGTTCGCCATGCGGTACCGCGCCCAGAAAGCGGACCCGGTCGGCCACGCCCAGCTCTTCGGCCCGGCGGCGCAGCATCGCTTCGTCCTCGCCCTTGCCGGCCAGCAGCAGGAAGGCATCGGGCAGGTGGGTCAGCGCCTCGATCACGAATTGCTGTCCCTTGCGCGGGATCAGCGCGCCGACTGTGGCGAGCACCGGCTTGTCGCGCGGCAGGCCGAACTGGTCGCGGCAAATCTTGCGGTCATAGGACCGGAACAGGTCGGCATCGAGCCCGGTCCGGTGGATCGTGATCTTGCTGCGGTCCATTCCCAGCGCGGCCATGTCGTCCGCAAGTCCACCCGCGACGGCGAGCAGGCCCTTGGCGGTCTGCCCGGCTTCCACAACCTGGCGTGCAGTCGCGGGTTCCTTGCCCCAATGGTGCACATCGGCGCCGCGCGCCTTGATGCTGACCGGCAAGCCCAGCGCCTTGCCCACGGTCACCGCGGCGGGACCATCGGGGTAGAAGAACTGGGCATCGATCAGGTCGAACGGCATCTCCGCATGTAGCCGCCGGGCCAGCGGCAGCACCGCCTTCGCCTCGGCCGCGGCATTGCGGCCCGGCAGCCCCGGCAGCAGCGTGAAGTGCGGACGCAGCACCTTGACCCCCCCGCGCAGCTCCTCAACCGGAAGCGCCAGCAGTGGCTGGTAACGCGGATGGCGCGAGAGCGGGAAGGGCGGAATGCCCAGCGGGTTGACCAACACCAGATCGACATCGCCGCGCTTCATCACCGCCTGCATCTGTCGCTCGACGAAGACCCCGAAATTGGGCGCGCTGTCATTGGGATAAAGCGTGCTGAGGCTCAGCACCCGCAGCTTGCTCACAGCGGGCGCACCAGCATTTCGGCGGCGGCAATCCAGGCGGGATTGTCGACCACGATCTGACGCTGGCCCGGGTCCGGCGGCAAGATCGCCACCCGGCTGGCATCGCGGTCAATCATCCGGCCGAAGGCAAAGCGCCCGCCGGGCCTGGGCACCAGAACATCGCGGTTGAGCAGCCGTGCGGCCTGATCCGCGGCATGCTGACGCAGCCAGACCTGATCCCCGGCACGGTACTGGCCGACCGGGACCTCGATCGCCAGCGCCAGCAGCGAACCATCGCCGCCCAGCAGGGTGGGCAGAATCGCATCGCGCGGCGCGGGCAGGGCTTCGGCCCCGTCACTGGTCAGCCGGGCAAGGAACTGCGGCTGTTCGGCCTGATCGCCGCGCACCAGCAATTCGGGTTCGACCCCTAGTGCGGCGGCAATCCGGTTCATCCAGGTCAGCGAAAGCTGGCGGGTTCCGGTTTCCAGCCGGCCGATAGTCTGCGCCGTGGTCGCAGGCACACAGCGCTCTGCGACATCGGCCAGGGTGAGCTTCTTTTCGCGGCGGATGGCGCGGATGCGGTTGATCATGGTCTGATCCTGCTAACCAATATGGTTTTTCCGCTTTCCTACAACATCGCGCTTTTGGCAAGTGCCAATTCCACGCCGAAGAAGGGGAATGCCATGCAGCGCGAACTGGTTGAACGCGAATTGACCGAGGCCGGACCGAGCTCACACCCGCCCACCAGGGGCCGGCGGTCGGTTACGGTTAATTTGGCCGAGAGCCCGCTGACCTGGCTCCACGCCCGCGGCCACCTGAGCGACCGGCAGTTCGCCGCCGGGGAATGCCTGCGCCGCGATTTCGAACGCGCCCAGATCGCCCCCGGAATCACAATGCGCTGGGACCCGGTCCGGGTTCAGGGCGGGGCGGGGGAGCAGGGGCTTCATGCCAGCGAACGCCAACTCGCCGCGCGCCAGCGGTTTGATGGGGCGATCGGCGCTGCCGGCCCTGGCTTGTCGGACATCCTGTGGCATGTGGTCTGTGCGGGCGAAGGCTTGCCCGATGCAGAACGGGCGCTGGCCTGGCCGGTGCGCAGCGGCAAGCTGGTACTGAAGCTGGCGCTTGATCGAGTCGCGGCATTCTACCGGATCGCCTGACGCTGGTCGAAGCGGCGGAACCGCTGGTCGAACGGCTTGCCTTCCGCTTCATTCCGGCTCCACTATGCCCCCGACTGGACAACACCGGGAGTATAGCATGGACCGCAGGCATTTCCTCGCATCGAGCGGCCTTGCCGCGCTGGCCTTTGCGGCCGACCCGCTGTTCGCCAAGGGCAAGGCTGCTGGCGGCGATCAGCGGCTGCATGTGTTGCTCGACGGGATATACCAGGATGGCATTGCCCGTTCGCCCGAATTTGCCACCTCGCTGGGCGTCGACAAGGGCAAGCTGGCGCACCTACGCGGTGAACTCAGCCCGGCCACCGCCGCCGAGCGCCGCGCCGATCTGGGCCGCAACCAGCGCTGGCTGGCCCGGGTCAAGGCGATCTCCGCCGCCGGCCTGAGCGAGGCCGGCAAGCGTCACCGCGCCCTGGCGATCTATCAGCTGGAGCAGCGCACCATTGCGGCGACCCGGTTCGATATCGGCTCGGTCCAGCGGCCCTATCCGATCTTCCAGCAGGGCGGGGCCTATTTCGAGATTCCCGATTTCCTGACCTCGCAGCACCCGGTTGGCGATGCCGCCGATGGCGAGGCCTACCTTTCGCGGCTTTCGGCCTTCGCCCGGGTGCTTGACGAAGATAGCGCCGAACAGCGGATCCAGGCCGCGCGGGGCTTTGCCGCTCCGGGCTGGTCGATCGACCTGACGCTGGGCCAGATGGCCAAGCTGCGCGGTCAGCCTGCCGCTGACAGCACGATGGCGCGCTATCTGGGCGAACAGGCCAAGGCCAAGGGGCTGACCGGCGACTGGCAGGGCCGCGCCGCCCGGATCATCGAAACCGCGATCTATCCGGCGCTGGACCGCCAGATTGCGCTGATGACCCAGCTGCGCCGCACCACCAAGGCCGGCGACGGTGCCTGGCGGCTCAATCGCGGCGATGAAATCTATGCCGCCGCACTGGCCCAGGCCACGACCACAGCCATGACCCCGGACGAAGTGCACCAGGCCGGGCTCGAACAGGTGGCTGACATTTCGGCGAAGCTCGACGTGATACTGAAGGATGCGGGGCTGACCCAAGGCAGTGTCGGTGCGCGCCTGACCGAACTCAACAAGCGACCCGAACAGCTTTATCCGAATACCGACGAAGGCCGCAAAGCCCTGATTGACAGCCTCAACGCCGGAGTGGCCGACATGTGGGGACGGCTGCCCAGGGCCTTTGCCGAAGTGCCGCGCCAGCCGCTCGAGATCCGCCGGGTTCCGGTCGAGATTCAGGACGGCGCCTCGAACGGATACTACAACCGCGCGTCGCTCGATGGTTCGCGCCCGGCGATCTACTGGATCAACCTCAAGGACAACGGTGACTGGCCGAAATACTCGCTGCCCGCGCTGACCTATCACGAAGGCACGCCCGGGCATCACCTGCAGGGCTCCTACGCGCAGCTCTCAGGCGAATTGCCGATGCTGCTGCGCAACATGTTCATCTCCGCCTATGGCGAAGGCTGGGCGCTTTATGCCGAGCAGCTGGCCGACGAACTCGGAGCCTACAAAGGCATCGAGCGCGCGGGCTATCTGCAGAGCTTCCTGTTCCGGGCTGCGCGGCTGGTGGTCGATACCGGGATCCATCACAAGCGCTGGAGCCGCGAGCAGGCGACCGACTACATGGTCGCCACCACCGGTTTCGCCCGCCCGCGCAGTCAGCGCGAGGTTGAACGCTATTGTACCCAGATGGGCCAGGCCTGTTCCTACAAGATCGGCCACATGGCCTGGGTCAAGCAGCGCGAAAAGGCCGAAGTCGCGCTTGGCGCCAAGTTCAGCCTGCCGTGGTTCCACGAAGTGCTGAAGGACGGGGTGATGCCGCTGTCGATGCTCGATGCGCGGATCGACGAACGGGTGCGGGAGCGGCTGGCGAGGGGGTGATTTGGCGTTCTCCGATCATTTCGAGCCCTGCACGAAATCATCACTTCAATTGAGTTAGCCACCGGGTAAGACTTCGGAATGACTTACGCTCGCTCAACCAGCAAGCTGCGAGGTTGTGTGGTCTCTATTGCCATAATGGCGATGGCAATCGCAATTCTTTGGAGCTTTGCGGTAGGCTATCTGCCGATGCAGCCATTTGACTCAGGTAAATGGAAGGCCGTCAAATCATCTAGCGATCACTCGAGATTGCGGATGGTTGAGCCATTTCTGCTTACCCACCGAATCAACGGAGTACCCAAGCAAGAGATCGTCGATTTGCTCGGCCCAGGTGACGAAACAAGCTACTTCAATGACTGGGATGCAGTTTATTGGCTCGGTCCAGAGCGATCATTTTTTAGTCTGGATTCGGAATGGCTTGTCATTCGGTTCGGACCAGATGGCAAAGTGATCGATCATCGCATTGTAAGAGACTAACCCTCCACCAGTTCCGCCAGTTCCAGCCAGCGTTCCTCGGCCGCGTCCTTTTCGGCGCGGGCCTTTTCGATCGCCTTGGTCAGCTCGGCGAAGCGCTGCGGGTTCTTGGTATAGAGTTCGGGATCAGACAGCGCCGCTTCGTCGCGGGCGATCTGGGCGAGCAGCTCATCGATCCGGCCCGGCAGCAGATCATAATCGCGCTGGTCCTTGTAGGTCAGCTTCACTTTGCCGCTGGCGGGAGCAGGGGCAGGCGCCGGGGAGTCCTTGCGAGCGGTACTGGCGCTTCCAGGCGATGCGGAAGACGGCTTTCGCGCCTTCAACGCATCCTGTTCGCGCTGCTTGATCCAATCGGCATAGCCACCCGCGACCACGTCGACCTTGCCGCTGCCATCCAGCCCCAGCGTGATCGTTACGGTCCGGTCAAGGAAATCGCGGTCATGACTGACAATCAAAACGGTGCCATCGTAATCGGCGATCACTTCCTGCAGCAGGTCGAGCGTTTCGAGATCGAGATCGTTGGTCGGCTCGTCGAGCACCAGCAGGTTCGACAGTCGGGCAAATTCGCGGGCCAGCAGCAGCCGGCTGCGCTCCCCGCCCGAGAGGGTGCCGATCCGGGCATCGACCATCCCTGGGTCGAACAGGAAGTCCTTGAGATAGCCCTGGATGTGCTTGCGCACCCCGCGCACGTCGATCCAGTCGCCGCCCTCGGCCAGGATGTCGCGGACCCGCTTGTCGGGCTGCATCAGGCTGCGCTGCTGGTCGATCAACACGCCTTGCAAAGTCTTGGCGAGGGTGATGGTGCCGCTGTCAGGCTCCAGCTCTCCGGTCAGCAGCTTGAGCAGGGTGGTCTTGCCCGCACCGTTGGAACCGACGATCCCGATCCGGTCGCCGCGGGTGATCCGCAGGGTGAAGTCCTTTATGATGGTGCGGGTGTTGCGCTGTGGCCCTTCGACAGGCTCAGGGCGAGCGGACTCTGGACTAATCTCAGCACCCAAACCCGCTCGTGCTGAGCCTGTCGAAGCACATTCGCGCGGCGTTTCGGCAAAGGATTTGCAAACCTTGTCGGCCACGATCACGGCCTTGGACTTGGCATCGTCTACCGCCAGTCCCAGCTTGGCGGTGCCTTGCGGACCCAGCATGGCGGCCCGCTGGGCGCGCATCTCCCACAGCTTTTCAAGCCGTCCCTGGTTGCGCTTGCGCCGCGCGGTAACCCCGCGTTCGAGCCAGTGCGCCTCGATCTTTAGCTTGGCGTCAAGCCTGTCGGCGGCGCGGGCTTCCTCGGCGTAGATCTGCTCCATCCATGCTTCGTAGCCGCCAAAGCCGATGTCCTTGCGCCGCATCGAGCCGCGATCAATCCACAGCGTCGCCTTGGTCAGCCGGGTCAGGAAGGTCCGGTCGTGGCTGATCACCACGAAGGCGCCCTTGTAGCGGCTGAGCCAGTCTTCCAGCCAGTCGATCGCGGCAATGTCGAGGTGGTTGGTCGGCTCGTCGAGCAGCAGCAGGTAGGGTTCGCTGGCCAGCGCGCGGGCGAGGGCGGCGCGGCGCCGCTCCCCGCCGCTGGCGCTGTCGGCCGGGCGGCTCATGTCGATACCGAGCTGTCCGGCGATCGCCTCGACTTCATGGCGCGGCGGCGCGTCCGGGCCGGACAGCGCGAAGTCCATCAGCGTATCATAGCCGGTGAAGAACGGATCCTGCTCCAGCATCACGATCCGGGTGCCGGGCTGGACCGAGCGCTTGCCCTTGTCCGCCTCGATCTCGCCCGCGATCAGCCGCAACATGGTGGTCTTGCCCGCGCCGTTACGGCCGATCAGCGCCAGCCGGTCACGCGGGCCGATCGCCAGGCTGAGATCGCGGAACAGCCAGCCGGAGCCCTGCTGCAGGCTGAGGTCTTCCCAGGAAAGGATCGGTGCGGCGGCCATGGTGAGCGGCACCTAGGGGGGCTGAGGCGCGTTGACAAGGCGCAGTTCCCGCCCGAAAGCGGCAGCCATGCGCACAGTCTGGCTCAATGGCGAATTCATTCCTGAAACCGAGGCGAAGCTGCCGATCTTCGATCGGGCGCTGCTGTTCGGGCAGGGGGTCTATGAAGTGTCCCCGGTGCTCGATGGGCATTTCTGCAACTGGCCCCACCACGCCGCCCGGCTCGAGCGGAGCAAGGTCAGCACCCGGATCACCGACGATACCGATTGGCCGGCGGTGCTGGCCGAACTGATCGCACGCAATAGCCTGACCGAAGGCCGGGTCTATCTGCAGATCACCGGCGGCGCACCAGCCGACCGTGATTTTCTGTCGCCCGTGGGCGGCACTGAGCCCAATCGCTTTGCTTTCACCCAGGAGGCCGCACTGGTCGACAATCCGGTCGCCAGCCGGGGCATCCGGGTGATGCTCCGTCCCGAAGGCCGCTGGGCGATCCGCTCGGCCAAGACCACGCAGCTGCTTTACGCGGTGCTGGCCAAGGAAGCGGCCCGCGATGCCGGGGTCGATGATGCCTGGTTCGTCGAGGACGGGCTGGTGACCGAGCAGACCAGCGCCAATGCCCACATCATCGATGCCCGGGGTGTGCTGGTTTCGCATCCGGTGGACCATGGGGTGCTGCCCGGAGTGACCCGGATCTGCACGCTGGAGATCGCGCGCGCAATGGGGCTGACGGTAGAGGAACGGCCGTTCACTCCGGAAGAACTGTTCGCGGCGCGCGAAGCGTTCGTTTCCGCCGCCGGATCGCTGGTCCTTCCGGTGGTCGAGGTCGACGGCAAGCCGATCGGCAATGGCGGGCCGGGGACTATAACCGCCGAGATTCGCAGCCGCTACATAGCCTTGCTGCGCGCTGGATAGGCCATTCACACGATGTTCAAGGCTGCAGCGATAGTGCCCATCCGGTCATGAAAAAGCTCCTCCTTATCTCTCTTTTTGCGGCGCTGGTCTTTCCGGCGGTTCCGGTTCTGGCGGGCGGCACGGGCGATGCCCAGGAAAAGGCCCGCAAGGACCTACGCGCCGGCTCGGTCCGGCCGCTCCGCGATATCGAGCAGAAAGTGCTGCCTTCGATGAAGGGCGCGCAATACCTGGGTCCGGAATATGATCCGGTGGCTCAGGCCTATCGCCTCAAGTTCATCCGCGATGGCCGGGTGATCTTTATCGATGTCGATGCCCGTTCGGGCGAGGTCATCCGCAAACTGCAATAGACTGGGCAATCGCGCGGCTTGCTTGACCTCCATGGCCTTTCGCCCCATTTGAACTGCAAGAATTTTGGGGAACCCCTATGCGCATCCTGATCGTCGAGGACGAACCGACCCTCGGCAAACAATTGAAATCCACGCTTGAAGCCAATGGCTATGCTGTCGATCTTTCGACCGACGGCGAAGATGGCCACTTCATGGGTTCGACCGAGGAATACGACGCGGTGATCCTCGACCTCGGCCTGCCCGAGATCGACGGACTGACCGTGCTGGGCATGTGGCGCAAGGAAGGCCGCAAGTTCCCGGTGCTGGTGCTGACCGCGCGCGACAGCTGGTCCGACAAGGTTGCCGGCCTGGATGCCGGGGCCGACGATTACCTGGCCAAGCCGTTCCAGACCGAAGAGCTGATCGCCCGCCTGCGCGCGCTGATCCGCCGCGCTTCGGGCAACACCAGCAGCGAACTGACCGCTGGTGACGTCCGCCTCGATACCCGCTCGGGCCGGGTCACGCTTGATGGCGAGCCGGTCAAGCTGACGGCGCAGGAATACAAGCTGTTGTCCTACCTGCTCCACCACAAGGGCAAGGTGGTCAGCCGGACGGAGCTGATCGAGCACATCTACGACCAGGATTTCGACCGCGATTCGAACACGATCGAAGTGTTCGTCACTCGCATCCGCAAGAAGCTCGGCCCCGATGTGATCACCACGATCCGCGGGCTAGGCTACAGCCTTGACGACCCGGCCGGGCCGGGCCGCGGCTGAGACTGACTACTTGGGCCGGCGGTGAGCGGCGACGTAACTCCTCCGGCGCAGGCATCCGGCATTCCGCATACCGGTTCGCTCTCGCGCCGGATGATGCTGATCGCCACCGCGTGGATCGGCGTGCTGCTGCTCGGCGGCGGCATCGCGCTCGATCGGACGCTGACCGGCGTGGTCACGCGCAACTTCGATGCGCAGCTGTCCAATCTGCTCAACGGCATGATCGCTTCGGCCGAAGTGGGGATGGACGGGGATGTGATCCTCAACCGCCCGCTCGGCGACCAGCGCCTGCTGGAACCGAACAGCGGGCTTTACTGGCAGATCCGCGGGGCCGGCCGCGAGGATTTTGCCTCGCGCTCGTTGTGGGACCGCTCGCTCGATGTCCGCGCCGGCCATACCGATCATGATCCGCATCTCTATGTCAGCAAGCAGTACCCGGACGAACCCCTGCGGGTGATGGAACGCTCGGTAACCTTGCCGGGCAGCGATACCCTGTGGTGGTTCAGCGTTGCGGAAAAGCAGGGCAACCTGGACGAGCAGGTCGGGCGGGTGCGGAGGATCCTGCTGCGCAGCTTTGCCGTGCTCGGACTGGGCCTGCTGGGCATGGCGATGCTGCAGACCTGGCTCGGCCTTGGTCCGCTGCGCGGGGTGCGGTTGGCGCTGCAGAAGATGCGCAATTCCGGGGCGAACCGGGTGACCGAGCCGCTCCCGCTCGAAGTCCAGCCGCTGGTTGAGGAACTCAACAGCCTGCTGGCCCATACCGAGCGCCAGGCCGAGGAAGCGCGGACCCATGCCGGCAATCTGGCCCACGCGCTCAAGACCCCGCTGACCGTGGTGATGAACGCTGCGACGGCCAAGGCACCGGACCTCGCCGATACCGTGATCCGCGAGGCGGCGGTAATGCGCCGTCAGGTCGATCACCATCTCGCCCGGGCCCGCGCAGTCGGCCGCCGCGCGGTCGGTCAGGCGCGTGCCAGCGTCGGCGAAAGCGTCGAAGCGGTGCTCCGCGCTGTAACCGTGCTCTACGAAAGGACCCGCTTCGACCTTGATGGCAACCGCGAAGCCCGGGTCGCGATCGAGCGCCAGGACCTCGACGAAATCCTCGGCAACCTGATCGAGAACGCGGCCAAATACGGCGGTGGATCGGTGTTCGTCACGATTGACCCGACCAATGACGCGCGCTGGTGCGAAATCTGGGTCGAGGATGACGGCATGGGCATCCCCGAGGAAGAACGCACCCGCATCTTCGATCGCGGCGCGCGGCTCGATACCGGCAAACCCGGAACCGGGCTGGGGCTGGCAATCGTTAGGGACGTGGCGGAGATTTATGGGGGGTCTGTCACGCTCGATGAGAGCGAAGATTTGGGCGGGCTGCTGGTGAAGCTGCGGCTGCCGCGGGCGCGGGCCTGATCGAAGTTCACTTGTCGGTGTTGGGTTCCGCGACATCGCCGATCCACTGCAATGTTCCAAGTGGAGGCAGCCGGGCCATTCGCTTCGCGAGGCTGATCATCTCGGCCTTCGAATTGATCGCGCAGTATTCGGTCTGCCAGACATCCATTGGAGGGCCACGCCGCACCGACTTTCTTGGGCACTGGCGCTGCAAGACGATGAATGACTTCACCACGCCGTCGGATGGTTCCCTGGCCAGCAGTGCATAGGTGCTTCCGGGAAGATGTCCCGATTGGAGCACCCACAACTCCAACGGTTGCCCGTTTACCCGCGTCTGATCGATCTTGACGAAATACGCGTACTTGAAGTCCGATTCTTCCAGATCACTGCGCTCTGATGCCGAGCGCTCGATCGCGGCACAGTGGAACACGCCGTAGTTGGTCAATCGAAGCCAACGCGTTTCATTGTCGCTAAAGGTAAGGCTCCAATCCCCGAAGGCCACGCGTGAAGTGCAACCGAATTCGTAAGAATCGCCCATGCCGGAGCTGAACCCGCGTGGCCAGATCGCCTCAAAATCCGATCCCCACAGCGGAACATCGGCGTGCAGAAATGCATCGTACAGTTCTGGCGGGTTCGTATCTTCGGCTGCCAGCACTGAGCTGCAAAATACACCGAACCCGACCAGCCAGGTTGCAACTCTCATCCTGCCGCCGCCTGCTCATGGTGGCGGATCACTTCCTCGATGATGAAGCGCAGAAACTTCTCGGAGAATTCCGGGTCGAGCTGCGCGTCCTCGGCCAGTTTGCGGAGCCGGGCGATCTGGCGCTCTTCGCGGCCGGGATCGCTGGCAGGCAGGGCCTTCTCCGCCTTGTAGGCGCCGACCGCCTTGGTGATGCGGAAGCGTTCGGCCAGGATGTGGATCAGCGCGGCGTCGATATTGTCGATCGAGGCGCGGTATCCGGCAAGGACGGGATCGGGCTGGTTCTGGGACATGATTGGCTCCGCTAGCATGCATTTTTGGGCATTGCCATTGTCCGCTTTGCACTTGCCAAGCGCGGCCCGTGCCGCCTAGGGCTGCGGGTGATGAGCGCCGACGTCATTCCCCTGCGCCCCCGCGAAAGCGCGCCCTCGCTGGGGCCGATGATGGCGCTGACCGCGCAGGGCATGAATGCGGTCAACCAGGTCATCCTCGAACGGATGCAGAGCGAGATACCGCTGATCCCCGCACTGGCCGGACACCTGATCGCCGGCGGTGGCAAGCGGATGCGGCCGATGCTGACGCTCGCCGGTGCCGCGCTGTGCGACTATTCCGGCACCCGCCACCACAAGCTGGCCGCTGCGGTGGAGTTCATCCATACCGCCACCCTGCTGCATGACGACGTGGTCGACGGCAGTGAGATGCGCCGCGGCAAGGCGGCGGCCAACCTGATCTTCGGCAATCCCGCAACCGTGCTGGTCGGCGACTTCCTGTTCACCCGCAGCTTTGAGCTGATGGTTGAGGACGGAAGTCTGAAAGTGCTCAAGATCCTGTCCGGTGCCAGCTCGGTGATTTCGGAGGGCGAGGTCGACCAGCTCACCGCCGCGCGCCAGATCGAAACCAGCGAAGACCGCTATCTCAACATCATCGGCGCCAAGACCGCTGCCCTGTTCGCCGCCGCCACCCGGATCGCCGCTGTGGTTGCGGAGAAGGGCGAGACCGAAGAGCGCGCGCTCGACGATTACGGCCGCAACCTCGGCATCGCGTTCCAGCTTGTCGATGATGCGATGGACTACGATTCCGACAGCGCCGAAATGGGCAAGGGCCGCGGCGACGACTTCCGCGAAGGCAAGATGACCCTGCCGGTGATCCTCGCCTATGCTCGCGGCACTGCTGAAGAGCGCGAATTCTGGAAGGCCGCGATCCAGGGCCACCGCACTTCGGACGAAGACCTGGCCCATGCGATCGAACTGATCGCACGGCACGATGCCGTCAACGAAACCCGCGAGCGCGCACGCCACTTCGCCCAGCGCGCGATCAACGCGATTGCGGTGTTCCCGCCTTGTGAGGCCCGGGCAGCAATGACCGAAGCAGCCGAGTTCGCAGTCGCGCGGCGCAGCTGAGGCGGTTCGCCTCCTTATCACCACAGTCTGGCGTCAGCCGCCTTGTCCAAGCGACGAGCCGTTGGTCATTTTCACCCCGTTTTAACCACGCCTGCCTGACAGTCCTTGTGCTTGGGGGCCCAACCTGACCTGTCAAAAGGTCACTGTCACAAAGGGCCGTAACATGATGGAATATCACAATTCTCGTCCCGCCCGGATCATCGGGCCAATTGGCGAGGTGCTGACCCGCGATAACCTGCCGCCGCGTGATACCACGCGCTGGGTGGCGAGCCGCAAGGCGCAGGTCGTGGCCGCAGTCGAAGGCGGGCTTATCACGATCGAGGAGGCCATGGCGCGCTACAATCTCAGCCTGGAGGAGTTCTATTCCTGGCAGCACGCGATGGACCGGGGCGGCGTATCCGGTCTGCGGGTTGCAGCCGGCCAGCGCAGCCGTTCCGAACGCCATCGCCACGCCGGATCACGCCTGGTGGAACTGACCACGCATTGATGCGGCACGGCTCTATCCGGAAAGGGGATCGCTGATCCCGTCTCTGTCCTCCCCGCGCGCTGCTGTATCGAACGCCCCCGAGTTTGGCAGCGGCGTGCGCGGGGCTTGACCGGCTGGCGGCAAACCGCTTCAACCCCGTTTCATTGAAAAACCGATCGAAACGGGGAGAAGCATACCAATGGAACGCCGCCGCCTGGGCAAGAGCGCTATCGTCGTGTCCGACATCTGCATGGGCACGATGACCTTCGGCAGTCAGACCGACGAAGCCGAAGCGATCCGCATACTCGACAAGTGCTATGATGCCGGGATCGATTTCTACGATACCGCCGAAGGCTATCCTGTTCCGCCCGACACAAAATGGGTCGGCCGGACCGAGGAAATCGTCGGCAAGTGGCTCAAAACCAAGCCGCGCGACGCGATCGTGCTGGCTACCAAGGTTTCCGGGCCAAGCCACGTCTGGTTCCGCTCGCCCTGCCGCAACGGCATGACGGCACTGGACCGGCGCAACATCGAGACCGCAATTGACGCAAGCCTCAAGCGGCTCGGTACCGACTACGTCGACCTTTACCAGACCCACTGGCCCGATCACCAGCTGCCCTATGACGAGACCATGGAAGTGCTCGACGAGCTGGTCCGCGCCGGCAAGGTGCGGATCGTGGGCTGCTCCAACGAAACCAGCTGGGGCCTGATGAAGTCGATCCAGACCGCCGAACGGCTGGGCACCGCGCGCTATCAGACGATCCAAAACAATTTCAGCCTCAACAACCGCCGCTTCGAGGATGAACTGGCGCAGGTCTGCCGGATGGAAGGAGTCAGCCTGATTCCCTATTCGCCGATCGCTGGCGGGGTGCTTTCGGGCAAGTACCAGAACGGCGCTCGCCCCGATGGGGCGCGGTTCAGCCGTTATCTGGCGATGGAGGGCCGGCAGGCCGAAATGGGCAAGCGCTTCGTCAACGACAAGTCACTGGCCGCGACCGCGCGTTATGCCGAAATCGCCGCCGAGGCTGGCCTTGATCTGGTGGCTATGGTGGTGGCCTGGTCAAAGCAGCATGATTTTGTTGCCTCGACCATCGTCGGGGTTTCGAAGGAGGATCAGCTCGATTCGATCTTCGCCGCGCGCGATCTGGTTCTACCGGCAGATGTGATGAAGGCGCTGCACAAGGTCGGGCGCGAGATCATGTACCCGATGGGGTGATTCCTCCCCATGCCGGGGAGGATAGGCTAGGGCCAGTCACGTGACTTCACTCCCGATCCATGCGGTCCTGCCCGATCTGCTCGCCGCGTTGCGCCAGCGGGAAAGCGCGGTGCTGATCGCGCCGCCTGGCGCCGGCAAGACCACCGCAGTTGCCAGCGCACTGCTGGCCGAGCCGTGGTGCGAGGGCAACGTGATCCTGCTGTCCCCGCGCCGGGTTGCCGCGCGGGCCGCGGCCGAGCGGATGGCGGAACTGCTGGGTGAAGGCGCGGGCGAGACGGTCGGCTACCAGACCCGGCTCGACAGCAAGCGCAGCGCCCGCACCCGGGTGCTGGTGATGACCGAGGCGATCTTCGTCGCGACGATCCTGGGCGATCCGGAGCTGAAGGGCGTCTCCGCTGTCCTGTTCGACGAAGCGCACGAACGGCATCTGGACAGTGACCTTGGCCTTGCCCTGGCGATTGAGAGCCAGAATGTGCTGCGGCCGGACCTGCGCCTGGTGGTGATGAGCGCTACGATCGACGGGACGCGCTTTGCGGGCCTGCTTGGCGATGCCCCGGTGATCGAGAGCGAGGGCAAGGCCCATCCGCTGACAATCAGATGGCTCGGTGCGCGGCCCGATCTGCGGATCGAGGATGCGATGACCTCGGCCCTGCTCACCGCCTGGCGCGAGGAGAGCGGCGACGTGCTCGCCTTCCTGCCCGGCGTGGGCGAGATCGAACGGGTCCGCGAGCGGCTGGCCGAGAAGCTGCCCGGCGCGCTGGTCCTGCCGCTCCACGGACAATGCGATCCGCAGGCCCAGCGCGCCGCGATCAAGCGCGATCCGCAAGGGCGGCGGCGGATCGTCCTCGCCACTGCGATCGCCGAAACCTCGCTGACGCTCGATGGCGTATCTGTGGTGGTCGACGCCGGGCTTTCGCGCCGGGCTGAATTCGACATGGCCGCCGGGGTGACCCGGCTGGTCACTCACCGCGCCAGCCAGGCCGCAGCCGCACAGCGCGCCGGACGTGCGGCCCGGCAGGGGCCGGGCGTGGCGTATCGGCTGTGGGAGGAAGCGGCCCATGCCGGCCGCGCAGCATTCGACCCGCCCGAGATGCTGACTTCGGACCTCGCACCCTTGCTGCTCAGTCTCGCGCAATGGGGCGCTGGCGATCCTGCAGCGATGCCCTGGCTCGATCCGCCGCCAGGTGCAGCATTGGCTGCAGCAACGGCTACATTACAAGCACTTGGCGCGCTTGATGCCGAGGGCCGGATAACGCAGCATGGGCGCAGCATGGCGTGCCTTCCGATGGCGCCGCAGCTCGCGCACATGCTGCTCTATGCTGCGCAGCATGGCGCGGCGCAGGATGCAGCATTTCTGGCGCTTTTGCTCCAAGAAAGCGGGCTGGGCGGGCGCGGTGATGATCTGGCCGCAAGGCTCGATCGCTGGAAGCGCGAACGCGGGCCGCGCGCCGAGGCATCGCGCAAACTGGCGCAGCGGTGGGAGCGGCGCGCGGTTGAGCTCGCGGGCAAGGGCACGGGCGAAGCAACGCCCATCGGCATACTCCTCGCCGAAGCCTATCCCGATAACATCGCCCGCCGCCGCGATCCCAGCGGAGAGCACTGGCTGACCTCGGGGGGCAGGGGCCTGCGGCTCGATCCCGCCTCGCCGCTGGCCCGGGCCGAATGGCTGGCGGTGGGCGAGGCGCAAGGCGATGCCAAGGGCGCGCGGATCACCGGAGCGGTCGCGCTGGACGAGGCCGAGGTCACCCGCTGGCTGGCGCACCGGATCGAACGGCGAAGCACGCTGCGCTGGATCGAAGGGGAGGGCCGGGTCGAAGCGCTAATGGAAAGCCGGCTGGGCGCGATCACGCTGGGCCGCGGTTCCGATCCTTCGCCTGATCCCGCAGCGATCCGCGCCTTCCTGATCGAGCGGGTCCGGGCCGACGGGCTGGGCCTGCTGCCCTTGTCCAAAGCCAGCCTGGCATTGCTGCGGAGGGCAAGGTTCGCCGGGATCACGACGCTGTCGGATGCGGCACTGCTCGCCGAAGCGGACGACTGGCTGGATCCGCTGCTCGGACGCCGGTTCGACCAGCTCGATCCGGCCAAGCTCCACGATGCGCTCCGCGCGAGGCTCGAATTTGCCGCCCAGCAGGTGCTGGAGCGGCTGGTTCCTGCCCAGTTCACCAGCCCGGCCGGGACTGCCCACGCGATCGACTATGACGATCCCGGCGGGCCATCGGTCGAACTGCGGGTCCAGGCGATGTTCGGGCTCGATCGTCAGCCGACATTCGGCCAGCCGCCGCAGCCGTTGCTGCTCAAGCTGACCGATCCGGGCGGCAAACCGCTCCAGACCACCCGTGATCTCCCCGCGTTCTGGCGCGGATCGTGGCGTGATGTCGTGAAAGACATGAAGGGCCGCTATCCCAAGCACCGCTGGCCGGACGAGCCCTGGGCCGAGGCACCCAGCCTCAAGACCAAGAATGCGTTCAAGGCTTCGACAGGCTCAGCCTGAGCGGGGGCTTGATTTCCGCTGCGATTCGCCGCAATCGCACCGCCATGCCCGCACGTATCTTTCAGCGCCCCAAGAACGCCATGCAGTCCGGCAAGGCCCGGACCGACGAATGGCTGCTCGAATTCGCTCCGGCCGAGGCGAAGAAGCCCGATCCGGTGATGGGCTGGGCCGGTTCCGGCGATACCCAGAGCCAGGTGACGCTGACTTTCGCCAGTTCGGCAGAAGCCCAGGCCTATGCTGCCAAGTACGGGATCGAAGCCGTGGTTCACGCCACGCCGCCACGCCGGCTCAAAATCCAGGCCTACGCCGACAATTTCCGCTGAGTGCTGCCTGCACAGGCAGGAAAGGAAGCGGGCCCGCCGAACACCCGGGTCGCGCTGTAAGGCATTGGCGAACCCGCTTCCCGGTCTCCCTGCAGGAGAACCGTGACTGCCCCCAAATGAGCGAGTCGAACGCGGTTTAACCCGGCGCAGCCCACATGGACTTGCGCAAACGCGACAGCACCGCCATATGCGCCGCCGGGAGTCGGTCGGACGTTTGCGCTCGCCAACTTGGTCAGGTCCGGAAGGAAGCAGCCACAACGGGTTGCGGCGGGTCGGCCGGCTCCTTTCTCCTTCGACAAAAATGAACTGACCGCCTAGTCTGGCGCACGATGGACGATTCCCCCGAGATGTACGGCGACGAGCCCGAAGACGACGCGCCTTCTGCGGCTGAGCTGGAGGCGGCCGGACAGGAATCGATGTTCGGCGCGCCCGAACCGAAGCCCGCGCCCGCGCCGCCGCCAGCCGTGACCGCCGCTCCGGCGCAGCCGTACCGCGTGCTTGCCCGCAAATACCGTTCGCAGACCTTTGCCGAGCTGATCGGGCAGGACGCGATGGTCCAGACCCTGGCCAACGCGATCAAGCGTGACCGGCTGGCCCATGCCTTCCTGATGACCGGCATCCGCGGGGTCGGGAAGACCAGCACCGCGCGGCTGATCGCCAAGGCGCTCAACTGCATCGGGCCGGACGGGCAGGGCGGGCCGACGATCGCTCCCTGTGGGCAATGCGAACCTTGCCAGGCAATTGCCGAAGGCCGCCATATCGACGTGATCGAGATGGACGCCGCCAGCCACACAGGCGTCGACGACGTGCGCGAGATCATCGAGGCAGTGCGCTATGCCGCCGTCTCGGCCCGCTACAAGATCTACATCATCGACGAAGTCCACATGCTCAGCCGCAACGCCTTCAACGCGCTGCTCAAGACGCTGGAAGAGCCGCCGGCCCATGTGAAGTTCCTGTTCGCAACAACCGAAGTCGAAAAGCTGCCGGTCACGGTGCTGAGCCGCTGCCAGCGGTTCGACCTGCGCCGCATTCCCGCGCCGCTGCTGGCCGATCACTTCGCGATGATCTGCGGCAAGGAAGGGGTCGAGGCTGAGACAGAGGCCTTGGCGATGATTGCCGCTGCGGCCGAAGGTTCGGTTCGCGATGGCCTCTCGATCCTCGACCAGGCGATTGCCCACGCCGATCTGGGCGGCGATGGCCGGGTCAGCGCAGCGCAGGTCCGCGACATGCTGGGCCTGGCCGACAAGAGCGCCCAGCGCACGCTGTTCGCCGCGCTGCTCTCTGGCGACGGGGGAGGGCTGCTGGACCTGATCGACCAGCAATTTGCCTTCGGGGTCGAGCCGCTGGCGCTGCTGCGCACGGCGATGGAACTGACCCACCGGGTCACCGTCGCGCAGCTCGGCAAGAGCGTGGCCGATGCAATCTCGGAAGAGGAACGCCTGGCGATCAGCACCTGGGCCGAACAGCTTTCGCCCGGGCAGCTGCACCGGCTGTGGCAATTGCTGCTGAAGGGCCATGACGAAGTGCGCGCCGCGCCCGATCCGTTGGTCGCGGCCAAGATGGCGCTGCTGCGGGTCCAGCACGCTGCCGACATGCCCGATCCGGGCTCGCTTGCGAAAAGGCTGGAAGAGCTGGCTGCGCGCGGGCCGGTCGCGGGACCGGCGAGCGAGGGCGCCTCTGCCTCCGCCGCTGCTGCTCCGCAAGCCGTTACCTGGGAAGCGCTGATCGAGCGGGTCGAGCAGTCCGGCCAGTTCCGGCTGGCCCAGTTGATGCACGATTGGGTGCGGGTGATCGCGCTAACGCCGGGCGAGCTGATCTACACCCTCGCGCCCGGCTATCCCGGCGATGCCACCGCCGAACTGCGCGATGCCCTGCTGCGCGCCACTGGCGAGCGCTGGAGCGTTACCCGCGGCGAGGGCGATGCCGCGCCCAGCCTGAAGGAAGCCAAGGATGCGCAGAAGGATGCCGCCCGGGCCCAGGTCCTGGCCGATCCGCTGGTCGAAGCGGCCTTTGCCGCCTTTCCCGGCGCCGAACTGCTTGACGAAAGCCCCGATGCCCGCGTTGCGAGCATGGGCAAGAACTGGAGATAGACCGTGAAGTCGATGGAAGAGATGCTCAAGGCCGCGCAGCAAGCCGCCGAGACCATCCAGAAGCAGATGACCGAAATGCAGGGCAAGCTCGACGCGATGGAAGTCGAAGGCGCGGCCGGCGGCGGACTGGTCAAGATCCGTTGCAGTGCCAAGGGCCGGGTGATCGGCGTCGCCATCGACGACAGCCTGCTGCAGCCCAGCGAAAAAGGCATCCTAGAAGACCTGATCGCCGCCGCCTTCAACGACGCCCGGGCCAAGGCCGATCAGGTCAGCAATGCCGAAATGGCCAACATGCAAAACGGCATGGGCCTTCCGCCGGGGTTCAAGTTGCCGGGGATGTGAGAAAGCTACCTTTCCTGCAAATGGGGAGGTGGCAGCCCGCAGAGGTGACGGAGGGGCATCGAAGTCAGCGTCCAATCCCCTCCGTCTGGACCTTCGGCCCATCCACCTCCCCAAATGTGCATCGCAAATTTGGAGAGGACCCAGGGCCTACCGCGCCCGCTCGATCACCACACCGCCCTTGATCACACCGTCAACGCTTTCCAGCTCGCGCACGTTTGCCAGCGGATCGCCGTCGACCGCGATCAGGTCGGCGAAGCGGCCCACCGCGATCTGGCCGACGTCCTTGTCCCAGCCGAGCGCCTGCGCCGCGTTGAGCGTGGCGGCGCGGATCGCGTCGAGCGGGGCCATGCCGTAAGTCACCATGGTATTGAACTGCCGCCCGACCAGCCCATGTGGCATCACCCCGGCATCAGAGGCAAACACCATCCGCACCCCGGCCTTGAAGGCCTTGCGGAAGTTGTCGCGCTGCAATTGTCCGATCTCGCGGTCCTTGCGCAGGTTGTCTTCCAGCACGCCGTTTTTCTTGCCCTCGGCCTGGGTGTAATCGGTGTTGTAGATGTCCATGCTGAACCAGACCGGACGCGGGCGGGCCACGGCGAGCTTGATGCCTTCGTCGTCGACCAGGCTGGCATGCTCGATCGTGTCGATCCCGCTCTTGATCGCGGCCTTGATCCCGGCCGCGCCGTGAGCGTGGGCGGCAACGCGCAGGCCCCACATGTGGGCTTCATCGGCGATCGCGGTCAGTTCGGGCTCGGTCAGCTGCTGCTGGCCCGGCTCGGTATTGTGCGAAAAGACCCCGCCGGTGGCGCAGACCTTGATCACGGTCGCGCCATATTTGCGCTGGCGGCGGACCTGGTATTTCAGCTCCTCGGGCGTATCGCCAACCCCTTCCATCTTGCCGGGCTTTTCCATGCTGGGAGGTAGCCCGGTCTGATCGCAATGCCCGCCGGTGCTGCCCAGCGCATAGCCCGCAGCGACGATCCGCGGCCCGGTGACGTAACCCTGGTTCACCGCCTGGGCGAGGCCGATATCGTTGCGGTTGGCGCTGCCGACATTGCGGACCGTGGTGAAGCCGGCGTCGAGCATCGCGCGGCCGTTGCTGACTGCGGTCATGGCGAAGAAGCTGTCGGTATATTCCAGCCCGCGCCAGCCGCCGATATCGGCCGGACTGTCGAGGTGGACATGCATGTCGATCAGGCCGGGCAGCAGGGTCTTGCCGCCCATGTCGATATGTTTGACGTTGCTGCCCCATTTGACTGTGCGGGCATCGGCGATCCCGGTGATCCGCCCGTCCGCGCCGACGAAGATCGCCGGAAACTCGACATATTTGCCGCTCGCTACATCGAGATAGCGTGCGGCGGTGATTACGGTCTGCTGCGGTGCTGCGGCGCTTTCGGTCGCATCGGATAAGGCGGGCACGCTGAGCGCGAGCGCGCTGGCGAGGGCGGCGATCATCAGTTTGCGCATCGGTTACGAATCCCCTGTCTGTTCTTGCTGCCATCCTGCGGAGCGCGGCGCGGCTTGGCAACCTGTCGCTGGTCCAAAAGCTGTTGCCGGATGCGGCCAATCGTGGTTGCTGCACATTCCGGTTCGATGAGGGGAGAAACCGATGCGTCCTGCCTTGCTGCCGCTGGCCCTGCTGCTGCTTTCAACCAGCGCGATCACCCAGGTTCCGAAGGATCAGCTCGATCAGCCGCCGGCCAATGCCCGGCATTACACGATCCAGTCGACCGGCGGGAAGCACGGGGATTCGTGGGTCTGGCAATTGCCGGACGGGACCCGCAAGGCGCGCGAATCGATGGTGCTGCGCGGGATGGTGTGGGAAATGGACTATACCGGGAAACCCGGTGCCAACGGCCTTCCCGCTAGCATCACGGTGCGCGGGGTGACGCCAAACGGCAATGCGGCAGAGAGCTTTTCGCTGACCGGATCGGTCGGCAACTGGCTCAGCCCGGTCGACAAGGGAAGCGGCGCGGCGGCGGGCAAGTTCTATGCGGCCTACGGCGGGCCGATCGACACTACCGCCTGGCTGGTCGAACGACTGGTGGCGAGCCCGAACAAACGGCTCGCGCTGCTGCCCGGCGGCGAAGTGAGGGCCGAGCGACTGACCACGATGACCGTCGGCAAAGGCAAGACCGCCAAGCCGATCGTGCTGTGGCAGATCCTGGGCTATTCAACCTCGCCATTCCCGGTCTGGACTGACACCAAGGGCAAGTTCTTTGCCGTATCCAATGGCATGGCCTGGCTGCCCGATGGCTATGCCGGAGAGCAGGCGCGGATCGAGAAAGTGCAAAGCGCTGCGCTAAGTGCGCAGGCCCCGCTGCTTTACAAGAAGCTGGTGACCGTGCCCAAGGCGCCGGTCGCGTTCCGCAACGTCAAGCTGTTCGATGCCGATGCCCGGCGGTTCCTGACTGGGCAAACGGTGGTCGTCTCGGGCGCGAAGATCGTCGCGGTGGGACCGGTCGGCTCGACCCCGGTCCCGGCCGGCGCACAGGTGATCGACGGCACCGGCAAGACCCTGCTGCCGGGCCTGTGGGATTGCCACATGCATGTCGGCGACGATTATACCGGCGCGCAGGAGCTTTCGCTGGGGGTCACCTCGGTGCGTGATCCGGGTAACGACGATGTCAAGACGGTCGATCGCTGGAAACGGGCGCGGGCCGGCCGGCTGCTGATGCCCAACGTCTATGCCAGCTCGCTGATCGACGGGAAGGGCCCCAACACGGCGCAGGTCGCCAATGTCGCAACCAGCGAGGCCGAAGCGATCGCGCTGGTCCGCAAGGCCAAGGCCAACGGCTTCACCGGGGTTAAGTTTTACGGCACTTTCGACTATCGTTGGCTCCCCGCCGCGATTGCCGAGGCGCACAAGCTGGGTCTGCATGTCCATGGCCACGTGCCCAAGGGCATCCGCCCCAGCCAGGCAGTGCGCCATGGCTATGACGAGATCACCCATATCAACTGGATCGTGATGGAAGGCGTCCCTGCCGAAGTGCTGCCGGTCGACAATGGCATTGCCCGGTTCGAGGCGCCTGGCCGCTACATGAAGGACATGGCGCTGGACAGCCCGGAAATGTCCGGCCTGATCGCAACCATGGCAGCAAAGCAGATCTACTCCGACCCGACGATGGTGGCATTTGAATCGATCTACGTGCCCGAAGCCGGCGAGCTTGGGGCCAGCTACACCGCCCTTGTCGGGACCTTGCCGGTGACGATGGAGCGGTCATTCAAGTCCGGCGGCTTTGCGGTGCCAGCGGGACTCGCCCGATCGGACTATCGCGCCAGCTGGAGCCGGATGGTCGCGCTGCTCGGCATGATGCACAAGGCCGGGGTGCCGATCGTCGCCGGGACCGACGGCTATGGCTTCGAACTGATCCACGAGCTGGAAATCTACCTCGAGGCCGGGATGACCCCGGCCGAAGCGATTGCGGCGGCGACAATCGTTCCGGCGAAGATGCTGGGGGTCGACAAGCGTACCGGTTCGATCGCGGTCGGCAAGGACGCCGACCTGTTCCTGGTAGAGGGTGATCCCGAGCAGAAGATCGGCGACCTGCGCCAAACCCGCTGGGTCATGCAGGGCGGCAGGTTGATGAACGCGGACGAACTGCGCTCTGCCGTGGGCTTCAGCGGCAGGCCGCGCTAGCCGGCAGGCACGGCACCTGGATCATTTTCGGGGCTTTCCGACGGACTTCCACAGCCTGTCGTCTCGCAGGCATTGCGCCGGGGGCAGGGCATGCCCATATCCCCGCTCAAGGACGGGATTCACCCGTATCGGCCTATCGCGCAGGCCGGATTGGACGGATTTTATGACGAAACTTCTTCCCCTTTTGCCGCTCCGCGACATCGTTGTGTTTCCGGGCATGGTCGTTCCGCTGTTCGTGGGACGTGAAAAGTCGGTCGCCGCACTGGAAGCCGCGATGGCGAGCGAGGGTGACAAGGATATCTTCCTGCTCGCCCAGCTCGATCCCGGCTGCGACGATCCGGCGGAGGACGACCTCTACGATATCGGCACCGTGGCAACCGTGCTGCAGCTGCTCAAACTGCCCGACGGCACCGTTCGCGTGCTGGTCGAGGCCAAGCAGCGCGCCAGCCTGGAAAGCCTGCGGCTGGAACGCGGCGGTTCGGGCGAGCTGGTAGTGGCGCAGGTCGCTCCGGTCGACGCGGTCAGCGTCTCGGGCAACGAGGTTGCCGCGATGATGCGCTCGGTGGTCGAAACCTTTGGTGAATATGCCAAGCTCAACAAGAAGCTGCCGGCCGAAGCGGGTGAGAACCTGGCTGAGATGGTCGATGCGTCGCAACTGGCAGATGCCGTGGCGGCGCATATCCAGGCCAAGGTTTCCGACAAGCAGACCATGCTGAGCGAGTCCGATCCGCTGAAGCGGCTGGAAATGGCCTATTCCTTCATGGAAGGCGAGCTTGGCGTGCTGCAGGTTGAGCGGCGGATCCGCGGACGCGTGAAGCGCCAGATGGAAAAAACCCAGCGCGAATACTATCTCAATGAACAGCTCAAGGCGATCCAGTCGGAACTCGGCGGCGGGGACGGCGAGGAAGCCAACGAGATCCAGGAACTGCAGGACAAGATCGACCGGCTGAAGCTGTCGAAGGAAGCCCGCGCCAAGGCCAATGCTGAGCTCAAGAAGCTCAAGTCCATGCAGCCGATGAGCGCGGAAGCGACGGTAATCCGCAATTACCTCGACGTGCTGCTCGGTCTGCCGTGGGGCAAGAAAAGCAAGCTCAAGAAGGATATCGGCGCGGCCCAGACCGTGCTCGATGCCGATCACTATGCGCTCGACAAGGTCAAGGACCGGATCGTCGAATATCTCGCGGTCCAGGCCCGCACCAACAAGCTCAAGGGCCCGATCCTGTGCCTGGTCGGCCCTCCGGGTGTCGGCAAGACCAGCCTGGGCAAGTCGATCGCCAATGCCACGGGCCGCGAATTCATCCGCCAGTCGCTGGGCGGCGTGCGCGACGAGGCCGAGATCCGCGGCCACCGCCGCACTTACATTGGCTCGTTGCCGGGCAAGATCATCTCGAACCTCAAGAAAGCCGGGACTAGCAATCCGTTGTTCCTGCTCGACGAAATTGACAAGCTGGGTCAGGATTTCCGGGGCGATCCTGCCTCGGCACTGCTCGAGGTGCTCGATCCCGAACAGAATTCGAAGTTCCAGGACCACTATCTGGAGCTGGACTACGACCTGTCAGACGTGATGTTCGTCTGCACTGCCAACAGCCTCAACCTGCCGCAGCCGCTGCTGGACCGGATGGAGATCATCCGGCTGGAAGGCTACACCGAGGACGAAAAGGTCGAGATCGCGACCCGCCACCTGGTCGAAAAGCAGGTCAAGGCCCACGGGCTCAAGAAGGGTGAATTCACTCTGACGGCCGAGGCGCTGCGCGACCTGATCCGCTACTACACCCGCGAAGCCGGGGTCCGGACGCTGGAACGCGACATTGCCAAGCTGGCCCGCAAGAGCCTGCGCCAGATCCTGGAAGGCAAGACCAAGTCGGTCACCGTCTGTTCGGAGAACCTTGGCGACTTCGCCGGGGTGCGCAAGTTCCGCTATGGCGTGGCCGAGGAAGAGCATCAGGTCGGCGCGGTCACAGGCCTCGCCTGGACCGAGGTCGGCGGCGAACTGTTGACGATCGAAAGCGTCACCGTGCCGGGCAAGGGCGGGATCAAGACCACCGGCAAGCTGGGCGAAGTGATGAGCGAAGGCGTGCAGATGGCCTTCAGCTTCGTGAAGGCGCGCGCCCCGGCCTATGGCATCAATCCCGGCATCTTCAACCGCAAGGACATCCACGTCCACTTGCCCGAAGGGGCGGTGCCGAAGGATGGCCCCAGCGCGGGTGTGGGCATGGTCACCGCGATGGTCTCGACCCTGACCGGTATTCCGGTGCGCAAGGACATCGCCATGACTGGTGAGGTCACACTGCGCGGGCGGGTGCTGGCGATCGGCGGGCTCAAGGAAAAGCTGCTCGCCGCGCTGCGCGGCGGAATCAAGACAGTGCTGATCCCCGAAGAGAACGTCAAGGACCTCGCCGAGATCCCCGCCAACGTGAAGGACGGGCTGGAAATCGTGCCCGTCAGCCATGTCGACCAGGTACTGGCTCAGGCCCTGATCCAGCCGCTCCAAGCGATCGAATGGAGCGAGGCGGACGATCTTGCGAGCCAGCCGGGGGCCGCCCCTGCGGGCGCTCCGGGGGCGTCGACTACGGCACATTGATTTCTGCTGCATTGCAGCGATTCGTCAGGCCCTGGCCCGTGCTGCAATGCGGCATCGGGCACGGGATCACGCGTGTGGGCCTCAATTCGTCGAAAAGCGCGGAGAATCGTGGATAATCTGGCCTTTTTTCGACCTTTTGGCTTTGACAGTCCCCGCAAAAGTCGCTCAATTCCGGCCAGCTTTTGAGGCGAATCACAAGATCCAAAGCACTAGAAAGGTAGGGGGTTCCCGACATGAACAAGAACGAACTGATCGGCGCAGTTGCTGACGCCAGCGGTCTCACCAAGAGCGATGCCACCAAAGCCGTTGAAGGCGTTTTCGAAGCCATCACCGGCGCACTGAAGAGCGGCGACGAAGTTCGCCTCGTCGGCTTCGGCACCTTCTCGGTTGCCAAGCGCAAGGCTTCGACCGGCCGTAACCCGCGTACCGGCGAACCGATGAAGATCAAGGCTTCGGCTCAGCCGAAGTTCAAGGCCGGCAAGGGCCTCAAGGACGCCGTCAACTAAGACGGATCGCTGGATTTCGGGCCGCTTCGCCTCGCGCCCGGATCGCAAAACAGCCGCGCTGACCTTTGGGTCGGCGCGGCTTTTTTGTTGCCTTGAACGCCGGGGGCTAGCCCGCGCCCTTCGCAACCGTTGGCTTGCTCGAAAAGCTGACCACCTTTGAGAAGAACCACGACAGCGCCAGCGCGATCCCTATCGCCAACGCGGCGATCTGGCCGCTGTTGCTGCCGGCCAGTTCCTTGGTCCAGACCAGCACTGTCAGGTGTACGCAGTAAAGCGGCAGCGAGTAGTTGCCGAGCCATTCGAGCGGCGCCTTGAGGCTTTGCGGCGGGCGGCACATCGCGGTCAGCCACATCATTACCGGCAGGAACAGGATTACAAAGCCCAGATCGCCCCAGACCTTGCCAAGCGGCAGATAGGGAACTGCCGCAATCCCCGCTACCGGCAGGACCAGCGCCAGCTGCCAGGGCAGGCTCGGCGTGCGCAGCCCGCCCTTGTAGAGCCGCCCGATCCACACCCCCAACACATAGGAGAAGCCAACGCGGGGGAGGGCCATCCACCAGGTCTTCCAGGTCGGCGCATTGACGCCCATCGTATCGGCACCGTGCAGCTGGACGGTATGGATCAGCCAGCCCCCCATGATCAGCGCCAGCAGGCCCATTGCCCAGGTCGGCACCCGCTTCAGCGCGAGGGCATGGATGAAATTGGCCAGCAGTTCATAGAACAGCGTCCATTGCGGTCCGTTGTAGCGATAGAACGGCCCGGTTCCGGCCAGGCTTGGGATCATCAGCAGGTCGAGCGCCAGCCACCACAGCAGGGTCAGCGGATCGGCCATGCCGATGTAGAACGCGCGCACCACTGCGACCCCAGCACCGACCGCCACCAGTGGCCAGAGCCGCTTGAACCGCGCCCAGGTAAACTCCAGCGCGCCAATCCCGCTCAGAAGCTTCTTCTCGGTCGAAACCGCCAGGACAAAGCCTGACAGCAGGAAGAACAGGTCGACGAACAGATAGCCGCGCTGGAACGGTCCGCCGATCCCGTAAACAATGTCGAGGTGGTAGAATACGATCATGAACGCGGCGACGCCGCGCAGACCATCCAGCTGGAACATGCGCGGCGCGTGAGCCGCCGACGCTGCCTGTTCGGTCATTCCCCATCCCTCCCTGTGCGCTTCCTTACAACAGCATGCCGGATAAAGATCAACCACGACAGGGCCGTACTGGACGCGAAGGTCGGCAATCCCTATATGCCCCCGGCAATGAACCGGATTGTCCTGGCCCTTCTCGCCCTGTTTGCAGGGATCGCCGCGCAGGTAACCCCTGCCGAGGCACGGGTGCGCGGACAGGCCGAGGTCGGCGCCGTCCTTGCTCAGCGCAGCGCGGCCCGCACGGCGGCTTCGGCCCAGATCCACGTCGCGATGCGGGCCGAAACCCGCATTCCGGAGGACCAGCCCGCTGCCGACACGCCGCGCGCCTTCGCTCCGCTGACGGTTCCCGCGGTTCGTGTCCGGATCGATCGCGCCCGCGAATAGCCCGCGCTGACTGCCCGCCCCAGGCGAGCCGCGCTGGCGCATTCGCGCCCGCGCAAACCTGCACCATATCACTCAAATTATTCAGGAATTGCCCATGTTCGGCAGCATCGCCAAGGCCATTTTCGGCTCGTCCAACGATCGTTACGTCAAGTCGCTCGACAAGATCGTAAAGCAGATAGCGGCCTACGAGCCCGCGCTCGAAGCGCTCTCGGAAGAAGAGCTTCAGGCCCAGACCGCCAAGTTCCGCCGCATGCTGGATGAGGGCAAGACCCTCGACGAGCTGCTGCCCGAAGCCTTCGCCACCGTGCGTGAAGCATCGAAGCGCGTGCTCGGCATGCGCCACTTCGACGTGCAGATGATCGGCGGGATCGTGCTTCACCGCGGCGAAATTGCCGAAATGCGCACGGGCGAGGGCAAGACCCTGGTCGCGACGCTGGCGGTCTATCTGAACGCGCTGGAAGGCAAGGGTGTCCACGTCGTCACCGTGAACGACTACCTCGCCCGCCGCGACGCCGAATGGATGGGGCAGATCTACAAGTTCCTCGGCCTGACGGTTGGGGTGATCGTGCCCAACCTGTCGGAATACGAGCGCCGCGAAGCTTACGAGTGCGATATCACTTACGCGACCAACAACGAGCTTGGCTTCGATTACCTGCGCGACAACATGAAGCACGAGCGGAGCCAGATGGTGCACCGCCCGTTCAATCACGCGATCGTCGACGAGGTTGACTCGATCCTGATCGACGAAGCCCGTACCCCGCTGATCATCTCGGGCCCGACCGACGACAAGAGCGAGCTCTATGTCCAGGTCGATGCGATCGTGAAGCAGCTTCCGACCGAGCTTTACGAGAAGGACGAGAAGACCAAGAACATCACCCTGACCGAGGACGGGGTCGAATGGGCCGAGCGTCAACTTGAGGCGGCCGGACTGCTGGTTGGCTCGAACCTCTATGACGTCGAGAACACCCAGGTGGTCCATCACCTCGACCAGAGCCTCAAGGCCGTGATGATGTTCAAGCGCGACATCGACTACGTGGTTGAAGACGGCAAGGTGGTGATCATCGACGAGTTCACCGGCCGCAAGATGGAAGGGCGGCGCTGGTCGAACGGCCTGCACCAGGCGGTTGAAGCCAAGGAAGGCGTGACCATCGAGCCCGAGAACCAGACCATGGCCTCGATCACCTTCCAGAACTATTTCCGGATGTATCCCAAGCTTTCGGGCATGACCGGCACCGCCGCGACCGAAGCGGCGGAATTCTTCGACATCTACAAGATGAACGTGGTGACGATCCCCACCAACGTGCCCGTACAGCGGGTCGACGAAGAGGACGAGTTCTACAAGAACACCACCGACAAGTTCGCCGCGATCGCCAAGCAGATCAAGGAAAAGAGCGACAAGGGCCAGCCGGTGCTGGTCGGCACGGTGTCGATCGAAAAGTCGGAATTGCTCAGCGAATTCCTCAACAATGAGGGCGTGAAGCACAACGTCCTCAACGCCCGCTTCCACGAAATGGAAGCGCACATCGTCGCTCAGGCCGGCCAGCCCGGCGCGGTGACCGTGGCAACCAACATGGCCGGCCGCGGCACCGACATCAAGCTGGGCGGCAACGCCGAGTTCCGGATCGAGGACGAGCTGAAGGACATGCCCGAGGGGCCGGAGCGCAACAAGGCGATCGCCAGGATCGAAGAGGAAGTCGAGATTTCCCGGCAAAAGGTGCTGGCTTCTGGCGGGCTCTGCGTGATCGGCACCGAGCGCCACGAAAGCCGCCGCATCGACAACCAGCTGCGTGGCCGCTCGGGCCGGCAGGGCGACCCCGGCATGTCGAAGTTCTACCTTTGCCTCGAGGATGACCTGCTGCGGATCTTCGGGCCGGACACGCTGTTCTCCAAGATGATGAACAGCAACCTGGCCGACGGCGAGGCGATCGGTTCGCGCTGGCTGTCGAAGGCGATCGAAACCGCGCAGAAGAAGGTCGAAGCGCGCAACTACGATATCCGCAAGCAGGTCGTCGAATACGACGACGTGATGAACGACCAGCGCAAGGTGATCTACGAGCAACGCGCCGACATCATGGACGCCGAAACCGTGGACGAAGTGGTTGAGGACATGCGCCACGATACGGTCAACACGCTGGTCGGCACCGCTTGCCCGCCGGGATCCTATCCCGAACAGTGGGACATCGAAGGGCTGAAGCAGCGCTGCATCGAGGTGCTGGGGATCGAGCCGGCCTTCGACGACTGGTTTGCCGAGGACGGGATCGAGCCCGAAGACATCGAAATCCGCCTGTCCGAAGCCGCCGATGCCAAGATGGCGTCCAAGATGGGCGACGATTCCGCGATCTGGCGCCAGGTCGAAAAGCAGATCCTGCTCGATCGGCTGGATCACTACTGGAAGGAACACCTCGCCACGCTCGATGCGCTGCGCCAAGTGGTGTTTCTGCGCGCCTATGCTCAGAAGCAGCCGATCAACGAGTACAAGCAGGAAGCCTTCGGGCTGTTCGAAAGAATGCTGGGCGCGATCCGCGAGGACGTGACCCGGATCCTGATGAACAGCGAACTGCGCATGCCCGATCCGGTCCAGATGCCGGAACTGCCGGCCTTCCTGACCAGCCACATCGATCCCTTCACCGGGGAAAATGATGCCGGCTCGCGCACTCCTGGTGCGGAAGCGATGATGGGCGCGCTGGGTTCGGGCATTGCCGCCGCAGCGGCCGGAACGGTCAATCCCTATGCCGACCTCGGCCTGTCGCGCAACGCGATGTGCCCTTGCGGTTCGGGCCAGAAGTACAAGCACTGTCACGGCGCGGTGGGGTGATCATTCCTGCCCGTGCCGGGGATGATTGAGTGGACTGGCTGACCCCCGCCTTCTTCGCCACCGCGCTGCTCTATGCCTCGGTCGGGTTCGGCGGCGGATCGACTTACAATGCGCTGCTCAGCCTGGCCGGGTTCGATTACCGGCTGCTGCCGATCGTCAGCCTGTGCTGCAACGTCGTAGTCGTCACCGGCGGCACGATCCGCTTTGCCCGGGCCGGGGTGGTGCCATGGCGGCGCGCGATGCTCCTCTCGCTGGTCGCCGCGCCGCTGGCTTTCCTCGGCGGGCTTACCCCGATCCGGGAGGAGACATTCCTGTTCCTGCTGGGGTTGAGTCTGGTGGGAGCGGGCCTGGCCCTGTTCATCCCGCGCACGCCGGATGCGGAGGCAGAGCCAGGCGATGGAACACGGTTCATGCCATTGCTGGCAGCACCGCTGGGCTACCTTGCAGGGCTGGTCGGGATCGGGGGCGGAATCTTCCTGGCGCCCTTGCTGCACCTGACCCGCTGGGCTCAGGCCCGTCAAATTGCGGCGACCACCAGCCTGTTCATCCTGATCAATTCGCTGACCGGCCTGGCGGGACAGCTCACCAAGAATGGCACCGAGCAGTTCGCCAACGCGCTGACCCCGGCATTGCCGCTGCTGATCGCAGTGGTGCTGGGCGGTCAGCTCGGCAGCATGCTGGCCCTGCGCTGGCTGCCCGAACGGGTGATCCGCTGGCTGACCGCGATATTGACGATCTGGGCAGGCACCAGGCTGCTGTTCGGCTGAAAAAGCAAAAGCCCCGCCACTAGGACGGGGCTTTGCAATGCCCGGGCGGGGTGGCTCCCCGAGTAGGATTCGAACCTACGACCAAGTGATTAACAGTCACCTACTCTACCGCTGAGCTATCGGGGAATGCTCCCCCGCCTGCGGGCAGGGGTGCGCCTATAGCAGCGCCGACATTTTTGGCAAGCGGGTCGGCGGCAAAAAATCAGACTTCGAACTGCTCGGCAAAGATGCGCTCTTCAAGGGTCTTTCCGGGATCGAACAGCAGAGTCAGCTGGCACTCGCGGGCAACGCGAACCTCTACCTCCAGGATATCGCGCAGTTCCTTCTGGTCAGCCACCACCGCAACCGGTCGCTTGTCCGGGTCGAGCACGCGGAACGACATCTCGTAGTGATCGGGCAGGATCGCCCCGCGCCAGCGCCGCGGGCGGAACGGGCTGATCGGGGTCAGCGCGACCAGGTTGGAGGTGAGCGGCAGGATCGGTCCGTTGGCGGAGAGGTTGTAGGCGGTCGACCCGGCCGGAGTGGCGACCAGCACGCCGTCGCAAAACAGTTCGGCCATCCGCACCTTGCCGTTGACCGAAACCTCCAGCCGCGCGGTCTGGCGGGTTTCGCGCAGCAGCGAGACCTCGTTGATGGCGAGGCCCCTGACCTGTTTGCCGCTGCCCAGCGTGGCGATCATCTCGAGCGGGGTAATATTGAGCTGCTTGGCCCGCGCGATCCGCTCGGCCAGGCTCCGGCTCGACTTCGGCTTGTTCATCATGAAGCCGACGGTGCCGAAGTTTATCCCGTATGCCGGGACGACATGCCCACAATCGAGCATCTCGTGCAGCGCGTGGAGCATTTGCCCGTCACCGCCCAGGACCACGGCCATGTCAGCCTCGGCCAGAGGGACGAAATCGATCTCGCCGCGCAGCTGGACGGCAGCCTCTTGTGCGCGGGGCGTGTCGGAGGCCAGCAAGGCGAGGGCGGGGGTTTTGCTCATCTGCGCGGGTGCATATGGGCAATTTGAACACTTTGGTAGGGGCCTTATGCTAGGCGTGCCCGAATGGACGCCGTGCATCCCGACGCGCTTTCGCCTCGCCTGGACGCCCTGACCGGGCTCCCGGGCCGCGATGCCGCGCGCCTGCGGCTGGGCGAATGGCTCGATCGGGGTGAGCCGGTTCATGCGCTTTTGATTGGGCTGCGGCGGTTCGATGCGGTCAATCTGGCCTATGGCTCGGCCGCCGGCGATGCCGCCCTGGCAGAGGTTGCGGCGCGGATCCGCCATTTCGCCCATGGCGAAATCGACGGGGCGTGGATTGCCGCGCGCGGCGGGGGCGGGCAGTTCCTGCTGATCGCGACCGAGGCCTGCAGCCGTGAGCGCTGGCAGATGGTTGGCGGTCAGGTGCTCGACCTGCTGGCTGGGCCGATTCCGGTCGGCGGCCATACACTGCGGCTGTCTCCGCGCGGCGCACTGATCCGCTCGCTGGGCGGAGAGGACTCGGATTCGCTCCTAGACCGATTGGGACAGGCCCTGTCCTCGGTTATGACCGCGACCGGCCGCCGAATGCTGTGGGCCGATGGAGAAGCGACCCGAGCAGGCCGCAGTGCTGCGCAGCTTGAGGGCGATCTACTTCGCGCCATCGATCTGGGGGAGATCGAGGTGGTTTTTCAGCCGCAGTGGTCCTGCGCCGACGACCGCCTGGCCGGAGCCGAGGCGCTGGCGCGCTGGAACCATCCGCGACTGGGCCGCATCGGTGCCGGTGCGCTGTTCGCCATTGCCGAGCGGGCCGATCACGTCGCGCAGCTTTCCCGTCACATCGCCCAGACCGCGCTGGTCGGCGCGCGTGACTGGCCCAAGCCGCTGCGGCTCTCGCTCAACGTCACCCCCAACGATCTTGCCCAGGGCAACTTCGCCCAAGATCTGGCTGCGCTGGTATCGGCCAGCGGATTCCCGGCCGAGCGACTGACGCTGGAAGTGACCGAGCAGGTGTTGCTCGCCGATATCGCCCAGGCGGCGTTGGCATTGGAAGAACTTGCCGCGCGCGGCATGCGGATCGCGCTCGACGATTTCGGGGCGGGGTTCTGCAACTTCCGCTATCTCAAACTGCTCCCGCTGCACTACCTCAAGCTCGATCGTTCGATGATCGAGGGGGCCGAGGATCCGCGCGACCTGGCCGTGCTTCGCGCAATCCTGGCCATGGCCGGTGCGCTTGATCTGTCGGTGATCGCCGAGGGGGTCGAGAGCGAGGCCCAGAGGCGCCTGGTCGCAGCAGAAGGATGCGCGACCTATCAGGGTTTCCTTCGCGCCCAACCCCTAGGGGCCAGCGAGTTTATGGCACTGGCGCGGGCCTGATCCTCCCCAAGAGTGAGGATTAGCGCGCCTTCCGCGCAATCGCGCTCAGCCCCTTGGTCAGCTGGAACAGTCCGTTGAGCCGGGCTTCGGCGCTGCCCCAGGCGCGCGTCACCACGATCTTGCTGTCCGGGCGCAGCTTGATCGTGCCTTCCAGCCGCTGGGCATAGGCGAACAGGCCGGCCGGGTCCGGGAACTCGTCGTTGTGGAACGAAACCAGCGAGCCCTTCGCGCCGACATCGATCTTGGCGATGTTCGCCTCGATCGCCTGGCGCTTGATCTGGATGAGCTTGACCAGATTGACGGTGGGGCCCGGCAGCGGGCCGAAGCGGTCGATCATCTCGGCCGAAAGGCTTTCGACCTCGGCCATGTCCTCGGCATCGTTGAGGCGGCGGTACAACGCCATCCGCACCGCCAGATCGGGGACATAGTCCTCCGGGATCATGATCGGAGCATCGACCGTGATCTGCGGGCTGAGCGAATGGCGTTCCTTGGCGAGGCCCAGTTCCCCGGCCTTCGCGGCCAGGATCGCGTCTTCCAGCATCGACTGGTAGAGTTCGAAGCCGACCTCGCGGATATGACCCGATTGCTCGTCACCCAGCAGGTTACCCGCGCCGCGAATGTCGAGATCATGGCTGGCGAGCTGGAATCCGGCCCCCAGGCTGTCGAGATCGCCCAGCACCTTGAGCCGCTTTTCCGCCACTTCCGACAGCTGCATGTCGGCTGGGGTGGTGAGATAGGCATAGGCGCGCAGCTTTGACCGGCCGACCCGGCCGCGCAGCTGGTACAGCTGGGCCAGGCCAAAGCGGTCGGCGCGGTGGATGATGATCGTGTTGGCGCTGGGGATATCCAGCCCGCTCTCGACGATCGTGGTCGAAAGCAGCACCTCATACTTCTTTTCGTAGAACGCGCTCATCCGCTCTTCGACTTCCCCGGCGGCCATCTGGCCGTGGGCGGTGACGAAGCGCACTTCGGGCACGGTCTCGCGCAGCCACTTCTCGACCTCGTCCATGTCGGCGATCCGGGGGACGACGATGAAGCTCTGCCCGCCGCGGTGATGTTCGCGCAGCAGCGCCTCGCGCATCACCATGTCGTCCCATTCCATCACGTAGGTGCGCACTGCCAGCCGGTCGACCGGGGCGGTCTGGATGGTGGAGAGTTCGCGCAGTCCGCTCATCGCCATCTGCAGGGTCCGCGGGATCGGCGTGGCGGTCAGCGTCAGAACGTGGACATTGGCGCGCAGCTGCTTGAGTGTTTCCTTGTGATTGACCCCAAATCGCTGCTCTTCATCAACAATTACAAGGCCAAGCCGCTTGAATTTGAGGCTCTTTGACAGGAGCGCGTGAGTGCCGATCACCACATCGGTGGTGCCTTCGGCCAAACCCTCCTTGGTCGCCTTGGATTCCTTTTCCCCGACCAGTCGCGAAAGCCGTCCGACCTTCAGCGGGAAGCCGGCGAAACGCTCGGTAAAACCGGTGTAGTGCTGGCGGGCAAGCAGGGTGGTCGGCGCGATCACCGCCACTTGCTGCCCGGCCATGGCGGCGACAAAGGCCGCGCGCAGGGCCACCTCGGTCTTGCCGAAGCCGACGTCGCCGCAGACCAGCCGGTCCATCGGGCGGCCTTCGCCAAGGTCCCTCAGCACGTCTTCGATCGCGGCTTCCTGGTCCTCGGTCTCTTGCCAGGGGAACTTCTCGACAAACTGGTCGTAGGCGCCCTGATCGGGCAGCAGCACCGGAGCCTGCCGCAGCGCGCGCAGGGCTGCGGTCTTGAGCAGGGCATGCGCGATCTCGCGAATCCGCTCCTTCAGGCGCGACTTGCGCTTTTGCCAGCCTTCGCCGCCAAGCCGGTCCAGCGCGACGAATTCGTTGTCGCTGCCATAGCGCGACAGAACGTCGATGTTCTCAACCGGGACGTAAAGCTTGTCGCCGCCGGCATATTCCAGCGCGACGCAATCGTGCGGGCTTTGCCCGACCGGGATCGATTGCAGGCCGATGTAACGCCCGATCCCGTGGTCCATGTGGACCACCAGGTCACCGGGGGCGAGTGCGGCCAGCTCGGCCAGGAAGGCATCGGCACCCTTGCGGCGCTTCTTGCGGCGGACCAGCCGGTCACCCAGGATGTCCTGCTCGGTAACCAGTTCCAGCTCTTCGTTGGAAAAGCCGTTTTCGAGCGGCAGGACCACCGCAACCGGCGCGCCCTTGGCGGCGAGGCCGAGCGCCTCCTGCCAGCTGTCGGCCAGCACAGGGGCGGGGCGGGCGGCCTCGCCCAGGATCGCGGCAATCCGGGCGCGGCTGCCTTCGGAATAGGCCGCGATCAGCGCCTTGCGCCCGCGCTTGGCTTGCCCGGTCAGGTACTGGGCGGCGGCTTCGTAGATATTGTCGCCGCGGGCGCGTTCCGGGGCGAAATCGCGGCTGCCGGAAAAGCCGAAGTCGATCACCGTGGCGCTTTCCGGCTGGGCGAAGATATCGGCGCGGTGGACCGGACGGTCCTTGATCGCCGCATCAAGCTCGGCCCGGGTCAGATAGAGCGCGGCCGGCTCAAGCGGACGATAGGACCCCGCCGCCTTACCCGATGTGTCGCTGCGCGCGGCGAAATAATCGGCGATGTCGCCCAGCCGCTCGTCGGCGGCGCCCAGCGCTCCGTTGTCGATCACGATCGTGTCATCGCCGCCCAGGTGATCGAACAGCGTGGCCAACCGCTCTTCGAACAGCGGCAGCCAGTGCTCCATCCCGGCCAGCCGCCGGCCGTCGCTGACCGCCTGATACAGCGGGTCGCCGGTGGCATTGGCGCCGAACTGCTCACGGTAACGGCTGCGGAACCGCTTGATGCTGTCTTCGTCGAGCAGGGCCTCGCTGGCCGGCAGCAGCAGGTGGGCCTCGGCAACGCCCTTGCTGCGCTGGGTGCCAGGATCGAACAGCCGCAGCGTCTCCAGCTCGTCGCCGAAGAAATCGAGCCGCAGCCCGGATTCGAGGCCCGAGGGGTAGATATCGAAGATCGATCCGCGCACGGCATATTCGCCGGCGTCGGCGACCGTGTCGGTCCGCGAATATCCCTGCCGCTGGAGCAGCGCGATCAGGCTCTCGCGCCCGATCTCCATGCCTGGCTTGAGCAGGCGGACATTCTCACGAATCCGGAACGGCGTGGCGACGCGCTGCAACGCGGCGTTGATCGTGGTGACCAGCAGCTGCGGCGCATCGGCCTTGCCCTGCAGCCGGTGCAGCGCTGCCAGCCGGCGCGCGCTGACCGACAGCGCCGGGCTGGCGCGGTCATAGGGCAAGCAGTCCCAGGCCGGGAAGGCGATCACTTCCAGTTCGGGGGCAAAGAAGGCCGCACTGTCGGCAATGCCCTGCATCGCCGCCTCGTCGGGAGCGATGAACACCACCCGGCTCTTCGCGGCCCGCGCCAGATCGGCCAGCACCATCGGCTGCGCGCCGCGGGCCAGCGCGGCGAGGGTCAGCGGGCTTTTGGCAGAGAGGATCTTTGACAGGTTAGGCATGGCTCACGCAACGGCGATTGCCCCGCGGGCCATTTTTGCGGCCAGCGGGGTAGGGATCGAAGCCGCGCCTTAGCGCGGGATCTCGACGTAGTCGAGCTTGCGGAATGCATCCATCAAAGGACCGGCATATTCGTCGGGCACGGCCAGCGTGCCGAGCGCCCAGCCCATGATGTCGACGTCTTCCTCGTCCAGCAGGGCTTCGAACCAGGCGATTTCAACCTCGCCCCAGCCACTGCCAAAGCGATCGAAGAAACAGCCGATCATGTAATCGGCTTCACGCGTACCGCGATGCCAGGCGCGGAACTTCAGGCGGCGGAGGCGATCATCGGGAACCATGCCGTCGCCGCTAGGCTGCGGCGACGGCAATGGCAACGCTCAATGCTTTTCGCGCAGGGCGATAAGGATGTCGCTGGGCTGCTTGCCGATCAGGTCCTTGTGCAATTCCTTGATCACGGCCCGCCCGGTCATCTTGTGATAGTGCTTGCGCAGTTCCCCCAGAGTGCGGGGCGGGGCGACAACCACCAGGTCCTTTATCTTGTGGCTCAGCACTTGGCCATTGAGCCAGGTCGCAACAGCCGCCGCGTGCGCATCTTCGCCGACGATGCTATCGGCATGGTTGCCGGGGCTGGAACGATGACTGCCGCCAGAATGGTTGCTCGAATCCAGCTTGGGCACGGGCTGGGCAGCCAATTCGGGCTCCGCCTCGTTCCCGGTATTGCGGTACAGTTCGAAATTCTCGCCGTCGGCAATTGCAACAATGGCTCCGTGGGGTAGCAGCATGGGATTCTCCTTTTTGATGCGCTTGTTGCCAGCAGAGCGGGAATGTCTTTGCCGGTCCATGCGCTGAGTCAAAGACCGGCCCTTTCGCCGCATCGCGGCTTGAGGCATGAAGCGGCCATGCGTCCCGAACGGCTCAACCCCCTGTTCGTTGCGGCTGACAGCCTGAAAGGCGTCGGCACCGGTCTGGCGCGCCCGCTCGAACGGCTCGGCCTGACCCGGGTGCGCGACTTTGCCTATCACCTGCCCGACCGATTCGTGATGCGCCGCGCGGTCGCCGATCTCGACGCGGCCAGCGTAGGTGAAAATATCGTCGTCGCGCTGACCCCGATCGAATACCGCAGTTCACCCGGGCGCGGGCCGTTCCGGGTGCTGGCCAGCGACGGCCCTGGCAACATCTGCGCGATCACCTATTTCGGCCGCAACACCGGCTGGGCCAAGAAGGCACTGCCCTTGGGCGAACCGCGCTGGATCGCCGGACGGCTCGACCAGTATGGGCAGATGCTGCAGATCGTCCATCCAGATCATGTCGCCGAGGAAAGCGGGGCGGCGCTCGGCCAGCTGGTCGAGCCGGTCTATCCGCTGTCCGAGGGGCTGACCCAGGGGCGGCTGACTGCACTGATCGAGCAGGCGCTGGAACGGATGCCCGAGCTGCCCGAATGGATCGAGCCGGGCCTCGCCGACAAGATGCAATGGCCGCGCTGGCGCGACGCCTTGGAATTGGCGCACCGCAGCGAACATGCCGCCGCGCGCGACCGGCTGGCCTATGACGAGCTGCTTGCCAACAGCTTGGCGCTGATGCTGGTCAAGAACGCCAACCGCGCCAAAATCGGCACGCCGCTCAGCGGCGACGGGTCGCTGCGCGGCAAACTCAACTTGCCGTTCGGGCTGACCGGGGCGCAAAGCCGCTCGATTGCCGAGATCGAAGGCGACATGGCCCAGGCCGCACCGATGCTGCGGCTGCTGCAGGGCGATGTCGGATCGGGCAAGACCGTGGTTGCGCTTGAGGCGATGCTGCTGGCGGTGGAGGCGGGGGCCCAGGCCGCGCTTCTCGCCCCGACCGAGATTCTCGCCCGCCAGCACCACGAAACGCTCACGCGGATGGCGGCTGGCACCGGGGTGACGATCGCGCTGCTGACCGGGCGCGACAAGGGCCGGGCGCGCGAATCGATCCTGATGGGGCTGCTCGACGGCTCGATCCAGCTGGTGATCGGCACTCACGCGATCTTCCAGGATACGGTTGCCTATAAGAACCTGGCGCTGGTGGTGATCGACGAGCAGCACCGCTTCGGGGTCGGCCAGCGGCTGATGCTGACGCAAAAGGGCAAGCGCACGCCGCATTGCCTGGCGATGACCGCCACCCCGATCCCGCGCACGCTGACCCTGGCCCAATATGGCGAGATGGACGTCAGCCGGCTCGACGAGATGCCGCCGGGCCGCCAGCCGATCGATACCCGGGTGGTGGCGCTGGAGCGTCTGGGCGATGTAGTCGGCGCGATCGGGCGCCATATCGAAAGCGGGCAGCAGGCCTACTGGGTTTGCCCGATGGTCCGCGAGCAGGAGAGCGAGGATCTGGCCGCGGCCGAGGCGCGCTATGCCGAGCTGACTGCCCGGTTCGGCGATACGGTGGTGCTGGTCCACGGCCAGCTGCGTCCCGAACAGAAGGACGCGGCGATGGAACGGTTTGCCAGCGGTGCGGCAAAGCTGCTGGTCGCGACCACGGTGATCGAGGTGGGGGTCGACGTACCCAATGCCACGCTGATGGTGATCGAACAGGCCGAACGCTTCGGCCTCGCCCAGTTGCACCAGCTGCGCGGACGGGTCGGACGGGGTGAGGGCAAGAGCATCTGCTTGTTGCTGCGCGGCGAGGCGCTCAGCGAAACCGCGCGCGAACGGCTGGCCCTGATGCGCGAGACGCAGGACGGGTTCCGGCTGGCGGAGGAAGACCTGCGGCTGCGCGGCGGCGGGGAACTGCTCGGCACCCGCCAGTCCGGCGATACGCCGTTCCGGGTTGCCAGCATGGAACAGATCCAGCGGCTGCTCCCCGTGGCCCACGACGATGCCCGCCTGCTGATGGAGCGCGACGGCGGCCTGACCGGCGAACGCGGCGAGGCGGCCCGGCTGCTGCTCTATCTGTTCGAACGCGATTGGGGCGTGCAACTGCTGCGCGGCGGATGACGCTGTGGCAGCGCCTGAGGGGCTGGGCCAAGGCATTGCGGCGCGAGGTGCTGTTGCTGTGGCTTGCCGCCCGCGATCCGCGGGTGCCGCTGCTGCCAAAGCTGCTCGCGGTGTTCGTCGCGGGCTATGCGCTCAGCCCGATCGACCTGATCCCCGATTTCATCCCGGTGCTCGGACTGCTGGACGATCTGGTGCTGGTTCCGGCCGGAATCTGGCTGACCTTGCGGCTGCTGCCAGTCGAGCTGCTGGCCGAACTGCGCACCAAAGCCGGACAGACCGCGTGGCCGCGTCCGTCGCTCTATGGTGCGGTGTTTATCGCAGCCGTCTGGCTGGCCGTACTGTCGGCAGGAATGTGGTGGTGGCAGGGCGCCTAGGCCCGCGGTCTTCGCTCAGACCGCTAGAATCAGCACGTCATCCGCGCGCGGGGTCTCGGGCTTGAAGCCTGCCAGCGGCTCGAACGAGTCTTCCTGCAACACGGTCTCATTGAGGCCGGCCAGCTTGAACTGGCCCAGTCGCGGCTCTTCGTCGCTGCGCCAGGTCTTGCCGAGGTTGAGCGCGGAGACGAACAGATCGCCGTGACGTTCAAAAATCAGGTGCGGAGCCAGCCGGATGGTTGCGCCGTTGTAGAGCGCTTCGACGATCCGCTTGCGCGAGATCGCTTCGAACAGCGTCAGCCGGTTGTCGCTCATGGTGATGATATCGCTCTAGGGGAGAAATGTTGCGTTGCAGCACAGTGCTTCAAGTCTCATGGACTTGCAAGCACGGAGCGATTTGGTCGGGGAAAGAGGATTCGAACCTCCGGCCCCTGCCTCCCGAAGACAGTGCTCTACCAGGCTGAGCTATTCCCCGACCGATCGTTCACCCCTGCATGCAGGGGCGAGGCAGGAGCGCGCCTATAGTGAGCGATTCCACGGGTGGCAAGCGGGCAATCTCGCGCTAGGGTCTTTTCATGGCATCAGCAGCGATTCCCCTCGATTCCCGGCGCGACGATCATTGGGAATGGCAATATCTCGATCTGATGCGCCAGATCTGGGCGCAGGGGGACGAGCGGATCGACCGGACCGGGGTGGGCACCCGTGCGGTCTTCGGGGCGCAGATTCGATTTGACCTGTCCACCGGCGCGATGCCGCTGATCACCACCAAGCGGATCTACTGGAAGACCTCGGCGCGCGAATTCCTGTGGTTCCTGACCGGCAATACCAACATCCGCCCGCTGGTACTGCAGGGGGTTAAGATTTGGAACGAGTGGCCGCACGCCAATTATGTGAAAGCCACCGGCGAAGCGATCAGTCTTGACGATTTCGTCGCCCGGATCGCGGCGGATGAGCAATTTGCCGCGCAGTGGGGCGAACTCGGCCCGGTTTACGGCAAGCAATGGGTCGATTGGCCAACTTACACGCCGGCCGGCGAAGGGCTCTACCGGCCTGGACCAGGGATCAACCAGGTCGCGCAGGTGGTCGAAAGCCTGAAGAACAATCCCGGCAGCCGCCGCCACATCGTCGAAGGCTGGAACGTGGCCGAGCTGGAGCGGATGGCCTTGCCGCCGTGCCACAAGACCTATCAGTTCCAGGTGGCCGGAAACCGGCTGAATTGCCTGCTTTACCAGCGCAGCTGCGACGTGGTGCTGGGGCTGCCGTTCAATCTGTTCGGCGCGGCGCTGTTCACGCGGATGCTGGCACAGCAGTGCGATCTGGAACCGGGCGAACTGATCTGGATGGGCGGTGATACGCACCTTTATCTCAACCATGCCGACCTGATCGAAGCGCAGCTGGCGCGGGTGCCTGCGGGCGGCGGAACACTGGAGATATTGCGCCGGCCGGACAGCATCTTCGGCTACCGGATCGAGGACTTCGCGGTGGAAGGGTATTCCCCCCAGGGCCATATCGCCGCGCCCGTTGCGGTCTAGGCGAGTTCGGCCTAAGCTTTGGCCATGCGGGGGGTCGCGTAGCGCAAAGGGGATGGCAGCAACGCGATGGATTCGGTGAAAGATTCAGGCCTTGCGCCGGATAACCGGCCCAGCGTTTTCCTGAGCTATGCCCGGGCCGACCAGAAGCGCGCGCTCAGTGTGATCGCCGCACTGGAACAATCCGGACTGCGGGTCTGGTGGGATGGCTTGCTGGAAGGCGGCGATACCTTTCTCCCGACCACCGAGGCCGCGCTGGAATCCGCCGATGCCGTGATGGTGCTTTGGTCCAAGACTTCGGTCGATTCGCATTGGGTGCGGGACGAAGCGACCCGCGGGCGAGAGCGCGGCTGCCTGGTGCCAATTTCGCTTGATGGCACGCACGCCCCGCTGGGATTCCGGCAATTCCAGCTAATTGATCTGACCAAGTGGCGCGGCAAGGCCGACGCGGCCGAATTTCAGGCGGCAGTTCGTGCGGTTCATGGTTTTGCCGGCCAGCCGCACAGGGCGCCCTCGAAGCCTGCCGGCAAAGCGCCCACCCGGCGCAGTGTCTTGATTGGTGCGGGATCGGCGGCAGTCGCATTGGGCGGAGGCTATGCGCTTTGGCGAGCCTTGATGCCAGGCGCAGCCAAGGCGAGCGAGAACACGATCGCGGTGATCCCGTTCAGCAATCTGGGCGATGAGAGCCAGGCCTATTTTTCGGCGGGATTGTCAGAAGAATTGCGCGCAACCCTCTCGCGCAACCAGATGCTGCGGATCGCCGCGCCAACCTCTTCGGCCGAGTTTCGCGGTAACGATCAGGATGTCCTGACCATCGCCAAGCGGTTGGGTGTCGCACATGTCCTGCGCGGTAGCGTGCGGTCGGGCAGTGAACTGATCAGGGTTTCGGTCGAACTGCTGAACGGCCGCGACGCCAGGGTGGACTGGAGCGAGACGATCGATCGCAAGCCCAGCGACGTGCTGGCGATGCAGACTGAGATCGCGGCGATCGTCAGCCGTGCGCTGGCCAATGAAATCAATGCGCAGGCAGTAGCCGAAGGACGCTCTGGCGATTTGGCGCAAATTGGCGGAACCAAGAACGCGGGAGCATTCGATGCTTATCTGCGCGGCAAGGCCTTGGCCGAATCCAGTGCGAGCGAAGAGACCGACCGGGCTGCCCTGGCGCAGTTCGATGCCGCAATAAAGCTTGATGGAAACTATGCCTCGGCTCTTGCGGCGCGCTCCAAGGTGCTGGCGGTGATTGCCAACGAAACCAGCCGGATCGATGAAGCGCGGCTTTTCTACGATCGTGCCATTGCTTCGGCGGAAGCTGCGGTGAACGCTGCGCCCAAGCTGGCGGAAGCCTATTCTGCGCTGGGCTATGCGATCTACAACGGGCGACTTGACCCCAAGGCCGCGCGCCAATCTTATGAGCGTTCCCGCGAACTGGGTGAGGGCGATGCCGATGTTCTGCGCACCTTCGCGCTCTATTGCGCCTATACCGAACGGGCGCTTGATGCGGATGCGGCGATTGCCAGTTCGATCGCGCTCGATCCGCTTAACCCTGGCGCGTTCCGGGCGGCGGGACATATTGCATTTGCGCGGCGAGACTATGATTTGACCGAAGCGAGAATGCGTCAGGCGCTGGAGCTGAACCCAAAGCTCAGCGCAGCCAATGCCACGCTCGGTTCTGCCATGTTCTTGACGGGCAGGAACCAGGAAGCGCTGAAAGCCTATGCGGCCGAACCAACCGCGTTCATTCGCTTGTCTGGAGAGGCGATTGTCCAGGCCCGGCTGGGCAACAAACCCGCAGCCGAAGCAGCCTTCAACGAATTGCTGTCGGACTATGGCGCAGCTTCGAAATACCAACAGGCACAAGTGCTGGCGCAATGGGGGCAAGGGCCACAAGCTCTCGAACGGCTGCGCGAGGCAGCAGCAGTCCGGGATTCGGGCTTGCTTTTGGCGCGGGCCGATCCCCTGCTCGATCCGATCCGGACCCTGCCTGAATTTAGCCAATTGCTTTCAAAGATGGGCCTGTCATAGTCCCGGATCTCTACGCAACAGGAGGACATTCATGCGCAAACTAACCACCGGACTGCTGGTCGCCGCGTCGGCCCTTGCCCTTGCCGGGTGCGGAAAGACGGAGGAAGCCCCCGCAGCCTCCACCGAAGCCACTGCCGAAGCCACCGAAGCGGCCAGCGCAGCTGCGAGCGAAGGGGCCGATGCCGAAGCCGCTTCGACTGAAGCCGGCGACCCCAACAACAACCCGATCAGACCGTAAGTCTTTGCCGGCCCGGGCTGCGCTGCGGTTCGGGCCGGATTGCCCGAAATTCCGGAACAGCGGCTCCTAGGGAAGCGGGCCGACGACGCGTTCTATCCAGGCGATAAAAGCAGCCGCGCGGGTGAATACTCCGGCGCTACGCTGGGTCCCGCAGGTGGCTTTTCCGACATTGTGGCTGACCACGCCGATCAGCAGGGGAGGCGTTTCTTTCCGAAACCAGACCAGCGGCCCTCCGCTATCGCCATGGCATTGGGTCGATTGACGACCGGGAATTCCGATCTTAGCGATTTGCAGGCCGCACAGGGCGATACTCGGCCATTTGCACGCGGTGTCGGGTGCGATCACCGCTTTGCCGAATAGCAGCGGGCCGGAAACAGCGTTCCGCTCGGTATTGCCCCAGCCATAGAAGTGCACGATATCGTTGCCAAAAGTCCGCCTGCCGGCAGGCTCGCGGTCCACCGCGATGGCGCGGGCCTTTACGCCGCGTTGCAAATCGGTTTCGGGATCGACCGCAAAGTGAACCAGCGCAATGTCGCTTGAAAAGCTTGCGGCGCTGTATTCGGTCGGACGGTGAATTCCGACGATCCGGTAACTGGTACCGCTGCGCTCTTTGCCGATGTCGTGCACCCCCAGCCAGACGCGGTAATTCAGCTTGCGAATGTCGGCGGTGTTTCCGCGGAGGTCGAGCTTGTCTTCCAGACAATGCGCTGCGGTCATCACCCAGCCTGCCTTGATTATCGCGCCGCTGCATTGGTGTCGCTCGGCCCAGCCAAGACGGCGCTGGGTCAGCCGGGTGAGCTTCTCGGGCCGGCGGATCTGTGCCATCCACGGTGCGGTGTTGTCCGGCACAATAAAACCACCGCCGATGACATATTCCTGGCCGCTCCCGCTACCGGGTGGGGGCAGGACGACCGGCTTGGGCACATAGTCGTCCGGTGAAGGTACCCTGCTGGCGAGCGGGATCGGCGCACTGTCCAAGGTGGCAGGATCGGCGCAGGGGGAGAACCGGTTGCAGCCGGGCAGCAATGATGTGTCGTCCTGCGCGCCGACGGAGCCCGCGGCAAACAGCGCCAGCAGTGCCGCGCCAAGGACCCGCCGGGTCATGGGCGGCTGGCCGTGCGGCGCAGCGGCCCGGTGTACTGCTCGATCCAGGCGCGGAAACTGGCGACGCGGGTGTAGACACCGGGCCTTTGCTGGGTGCCGCATGCCACCTTTTCAATATTGTGGCTGACTACCCCGACCAGCATCGGCGTGCGCTGGTCATACCAGATCAGGGGTCCACCGCTGTCGCCTTTACACTGGGTCGATCCCTGCCTGCCAAGCCCCCTGGCACAAAGTGCGATGCTGCTGCGGGGGCAATTGGCATCGGGTTCGATCTGGACCTTGCCGAACAGCAAGGGAGCAGACGGCACGTTGAGCTCGGTCCGGCCCCAGCCATAGAAGTAGGCCATGGATCCGGTGCGCGGGGCCAATGGCCCGGGATCGACCATCACCGGCTGGATCCAGGTCTTGCGGGTGCGGTCGGTCTGGGCGTCGGCAGCAAATCGGATCAGGGCGATATCGTTGGAGTAACGGACCGGATCGTACTGCGGGTGCGGGATGGTTTCGACAATCCGGTAGGTGATGCCGGCGTCAATCTGGCTGATGTCGAAGACCCCCAGGCGAATCCTGTGTCCGCTGGTACGAATCTCGCGCCCCTGATCGAAAAGGCAATGTGCGGCGGTCAGGATCCAGCCTGGCGCGATCAAGGCCCCGCCGCACTGCTGGCGATCCTGCCAATCGAGCCCACGCTGCGTGACCCAGGCCATCTTCTCCGGACGCTGGATCTGGGCCATCCATGGCGCGCTGCCCGGTTTGGCGCGAAAACCGAATCCGGCCCGGGTGGTAACCGCACGCACGCGTCCATCCGCCCGGGATTCTCCGGGTAGCGGGGCGGCGGCGGTTTGGACAACCGGTGGATCGTCCTCCGGCGGTGCCAGATTGTCAGCCAGTTCCATCGGTTTGGTATCGATCTCATCCGGTTCAGGGCAGCGCCCGGTTTCCGTGCACACCCGGGGCAGAATGCGGATTAGCCGCTCGCCGGGCGGCAGATCAAAGACCGGGTCATTGTCAGGAGCGACCGGTGCCCACGGAACCTGTTCGATCCGTTGCTCGGCAGCTTGTTGCGAAGCCTGGCGCTCGGCTTCGTCCTGTTCATCCGCAGTCCCGCCTGACGACAAGGCGTCAGCGGTTTGGCCGCTTGCTGGCTGGGCCGAACCGGCAGCGCTGCACAACGCAAGGATCATCGCGATTGAAACTGACCTCGCCGTGAGCATTGTTCCTCCCATCACCCCCTAGTTCGCGCGCTGCGCCGACGGCCACCGCAGCGGGCCGGTGTAGCTTTGAATCCAGTCGCGATAGGCACCGATCCGAGTGAATACGCCTTCGCGGTCATTGGCGCCGCATTTCTGGAACCCGCGGTTATGACTGACCACGCCGACCAGCACGTCCAGGCCGTTCTCTTTCACAACAAGGGGTCCGCCGCTGTCCCCGTGGCACTGGGTCGACCCGCTTCGGCCTTCCCCGCGGCCGCAGAGCGCGATCTTGTTGTTCGGACACAAGCTGTCTGGCGTCAGCCGGACACTGCCGTACTGCAGATGCGGCGATGGCTGCTGCTTTTCGGTGGTTCCCCAGCCAAAGAACAAGGCTTGCTTGCCAGCCATCGGGCGGGCACCGGGCGGGTCGCGGTCAAGCGCGATCACGCGCACCGGCCCACGCGAACCCCGCGCGGTTTCCGCATCGGGTGCGAACTGGATCAGCGCGATATCGTTATAGTAGCGTTCGGGCCTGCCATAGTTGGGATGCGGGATGATCCGTACGATGGCATAACTTGCCCCATACAGGGTTGGCTTGGTCGAGGGCGTAACGATGCTGGTGATGCCCAGGCGGACCCTGTATCCGGCGGACTTGATATCCTTCCCGTAGTCTTTGAGACAATGCGCGGCTGTCACGATCCACCCCGGCGCAATATAAGCGCCGCCGCAAAATTGCCGATCCCGCCAATTCAATTGACGGCTAGTTGCGGCGCGCACGAATTCCGGGCGCTGGATCTGCGCCATCCATGGTGCAACGCCGGTCGGGACAAGGATCATCCGCGCGCCGCGCATCTTGGCGGGGTGGCGGACTTTTTTGATCTGGATAAGCTTGCCGCCTTGAAACAGTACAAGGGTCCTGGTTGTCCTGGCCCTCAGCGGGTCTTTGCCGGGCTTGTAGCTGATCCGGGGCGGCTCGGGTTCGACAACTCCCTCAGCAAATGGCGGGTACTCCGAATCGAGCTTCATCGGGTCGGGGCAGAAGGTCATATTGTCGCAAGGGCTGAATGGCCGTTCCTGTTCGGCTGCATCGGTCGCTGGCGGATCCACCGCAGTCACTTTCCCGGACAGCGCGCCGCCGGTCAGGAGCAATGGCAATGCAAGCAAAGAGGTCCTGAATGTCATCATGACATTTCTCCTGCGCAGACCCAGCCAGAACGGTGTCAGGCTTTTGCGGTTCTGGCAACGGAGTTAAGGGTTTGCCCGGAGCTGGTGCGGTCTGCCAGAAAGAGTTGCAGCCATCCGGAATGCGCCGCAATGTAGGTCGAGCCAGTTGGTTGACGATGAAACCAGTTTGAAATAATATGTCGCGAACCTAAAATTTGCTTCCAATGGTCCGGATGCGGGCGGGAAGCGGGAGAGCGCTTGATGGCAAAGGGGCTGAGCACATCGGGAACCGCGGGCGGCAACCTGTCGCCGCTTTCGCTGCACGTGCCTGAACCGCCGTTCCGCCCCGGCGATCCGGTCGACTATTCGTTCCTCGATATTCCCGCCGCCGGCGCCTTTCCGCGCCCCGACGAGGCTTGTCCAACCGAAGAGACCCACACGCTCTGCCACGGCCTGATCCGGGTGCTGGACGAGGATCACCGCGCGGTCGGGGCCTGGGACCCCAAGCTTGATCCCGAAACGCTGCGGCGGATGCTGCGCGTGATGGCACTGACCCGCGCCTTTGATGACCGGATGTATCGCGGTCAGCGCCAGGGCAAGACCAGCTTCTACATGAAATGCACCGGGGAAGAGGCGACCAGCGTCGCTTCGGCCTTTGCTCTGTCGGACGATGACATGGTGTTCCCCAGCTACCGCCAGCAGGGGATCCTGGTCGCGCGCGGATATCCGATCGTCGAGATGGTCAACCAGATCTATTCGAACCGGGCCGACAAGCTGAAGGGTCGCCAGCTGCCGATCATGTATTCGAGCAGGGAGCACAACTTCTTCACGATCAGCGGCAACCTGGCGACGCAGATGCCGCAGGCGGCCGGCTGGGCGATGGCCAGCGCGATAAAGGGCGATACCCGGATCGCCAGCACCTGGATCGGTGAGGGATCAAGCGCCGAGGGCGATGCCCACGCCGCCTTCATCTTCGCCACCGTGTTCAACGCCCCGGTGGTGTTCAACGTGGTCAACAACCAGTGGGCGATCTCCAGCTTCTCAGGGTTCGCTGGGGGCGAGCGTGCGACCTTTGCGGCGCGGGCGATCGGTTATGGCATTGCCGGCCTCAGGGTGGACGGTAACGATGCCCTGGCGGTTTACGCCGCCGCGCGCTGGGCCGCCAACCGCGCGCGGGCAGGGCAGGGGCCGACCCTGATCGAACACTTCACCTACCGCGCCGAAGGGCATTCGACCTCTGACGATCCGGGCGCTTACCGCTCTGCGCACGAGCGCGGAGAGTGGCCGCTGGGCGATCCGATCATGCGGCTCAAGCGTCACCTGATCGCGCTGGGCGAATGGTCGGTCGAACAGCACGAGGCGATGGATCTGGACCTGGCCGAGCAGGTCAAGGCGGCGACCAAGGAAGCCGAAAAGAACGGCGTGCTTGGCCACGGGCTGCACCATCCGTTCCACACCATGTTTGAAGACGTGTTCGAGGAATTGCCCTGGCATCTGGAAGAACAGGCCGAACAGGCAATCCGCGAGCGCCGGATCAAGTGGCCGGAATGGAAAGAGACATGAGCGAGCTTGAGGAAGCCCCCGTGACCCTGCACGACGCCCCCAGCCGCCAGCTCAACATGATCGAGGCGATCAACGATGCGCTGAACGTCATGATGGAACGCGATCCCAACGTGGTGATCTTCGGTGAGGACGTCGGCTATTTCGGCGGGGTGTTCCGCGCCACCGCGGGCCTGCAGAAGAAGTTCGGCAAGAACCGCGTGTTCGATACCCCGATCAATGAATGCGGGATCATCGGCGCGGCGGTGGGGATGGGCGCCTATGGCCTGCGTCCGGTGCCGGAAATCCAGTTTGCCGACTATATCTATCCGGGGCTCGACCAGCTGGTCAGCGAAGCGGCGCGGCTGCGCTATCGCTCTGCCGGGGAATTCATCGCGCCGATCACCGTACGTTCGCCGTTCGGCGGGGGGATCTTCGGCGGGCAGACTCACAGTCAGAGCCCCGAGGCGCTGTTCACTCATGTCGCCGGGCTCAAGACTGTGATTCCCTGCACCCCGCACGATGCCAAGGGCCTGCTGATCGCGGCGATCGAGGACAACGATCCGGTGATCTTCTTCGAGCCCAAGCGGATCTACAACGGTCCGTTCAGCGGCTACTACGACAAGCCGGTTGAGCCCTGGGCCCGCCACCCCGATTCCGAGGTTCCCGAAGGCTATTACCGGATCCCGCTGGGCAAGGCGCGCGTCGTGCGCGAGGGCGAGGCGATGACCGTGCTGGCCTATGGCACGATGATCCACGTGACCGAAGCGGTGCTGGCCGAAAAGGGCATCGACGCCGAAATCATCGACCTGCGCACGCTGGTCCCGCTCGATATCGAGACTGTGGAAAAGTCTGTGCAGAAAACCGGCAAATGCCTGATCGTTCACGAGGCGACCCGGACCGGCGGGTTCGGCGCGGAACTCAGCGCGCTGGTGCAGGAACGCTGCTTCTATCACCTTGAAGCCCCGATCGAGCGCGTGACCGGTTTCGATACCCCCTATCCGCACAGCCTGGAATGGGCTTATTTCCCGGGTCCCGTCCGCATCGGCGAGGCGGTGGACCGGCTCTTGAAAGCGTAAGACGATGGGCAAGTTCACGTTCAAGCTCCCCGATATCGGCGAAGGCATCGCCGAGGCCGAGATTGTCGCCTGGCACGTCAAGGTCGGTGACCGGATCGAGGAAGACGGCAAGATCGCCGACGTCATGACCGACAAGGCGACGGTCGAAATGGAAAGCCCGGTTTCGGGCACGATCCTTTCGGTCGCCGGCGAAGAGGGCGACATGATCGCGATCGGTTCGCCGCTGGTGGTGATCGAGGTTGAGGGGGAGGAACCCGGTGAGGCCAGTGACGCGCCAGGGGCTTCGACAGGCTCAGCCCAAGCGGAGGTGGTGGAAGAGGCCCGAATTACGGAGCTTGAAACTGCTCCTCCTCCTGCCCCTGCGACTCCACCCCAAACGCTAACACCCGCTCAGGCTGAGCTTGTCGAAGCCGCCCCGCAACTCGCACCCCACTCTAAAGTCCTAGCCAGTCCCGCCGTGCGCGCTCGTGCGTCCGATCTCGGCATCGATCTTGCCCAGGTGAAGCCGGCCGAAGATGGCCGCATTCGCCATGCCGATCTCGACGCCTTCCTGGCCTACAACGCTGCCGGAGGCTTCCGCGCCGCCGGGGCCAAGGGTGTGGATCAGACCGTCAAGGTGATGGGTCTGCGCCGCCGGATCGCCGAGAACATGGCCGCGTCCAAGCGCAGCATCCCGCATTTCTCCTATGTCGAGGAATGCGATGTGACCGCGCTGGAGGAAATGCGCGCGCAGCTCAATTCGGCGCCCCTTCGACAGGCTCAGGGTGAGCGGATTCGGTTGACCATGCTGCCGCTGCTGATCAGCGCTATTTGCCGCACGCTCCCCGATTTCCCGATGCTCAACGCGCGTTATGACGATGAGGCCGGCGTGGTGCAGCGGTTCGGTGCGGTCCACCTCGGCATGGCGACCCAGACCGACGGGGGGCTGATGGTGCCGGTGATCCGCGATGCGCAGGACCGCAACCTGTGGCAGCTCGCCAGCGAAATCGTCCGCCTGGCGGAAGCCGCGCGCAAGGGTACCGCAACCAGCGCCGAACTTTCCGGCTCCACCCTGACGATCACTTCGCTCGGGCCGCTGGGCGGGGTGGCGACGACGCCGGTGATCAACCGTCCCGAAGTGGCGATCATCGGTCCGAACCGAATTGTCGAACGGCCTATGTTCGTGCCCGATGGCATGGGCGGCGAGCGGATCGAGAAACGCAAGCTGATGAACATTTCGATCAGCTGCGACCACCGCGTGGTTGACGGTTGGGACGCGGCCAGCTTTGTTCAGGCGCTCAAGCGGTTGATTGAAACGCCGGTGCTTTTGCTGGCGGATTAGCAGAGGGCTGGCTCATGGCGATGGACCCCAGGATCGATGCCTATATCGCCAAGTCCGCACCCTTTGCCCAGCCGATCCTGCGGCACATCCGCGCGCTGGTCCACGGCGCGATTCCGGGGCTCGACGAGGATCTGAAGTGGGGAATGCCGCACTTCCTCTACAAGGGTAAGAATCTGGCCGGGATGGCCGCGTTCAAGGCGCATTGCACGATGATGATCCATGGCGATGGCCGGCAGGGCGACGCGATGGGCCAGTTCGGCAAGATCGCCACGCTGTCAGACTTGCCGATCGAAGCGGACCTTGCGGGCAAGCTGCGCGCGGCGGCGGAGCGGATCGATTCCGCCGGTACCGCGCTCAAGCCCAAGGTTGCGGCAAAGGCACCAAAGGCCGAGATTGCGATGCCCGATGACTTCGCGGCCGAGCTGGCCCGGCTGCAGGGCATGCGCGAGCGGTTCGATGCCATGGCGCCCTCGCATAGGCGCGAATATCTGGAATGGATCGTCGAGGCGAAGCGGCCAGAGACCCGCGCAAAGCGCATTGCCCAGGCCGGCGAATGGATCGCCGAGGGCAAGAAACGCAACTGGAAGTATGAAGGCTGTTAGCGGACGATCGCCGAATAAGTGATCTGGCCCGATCCGCGTGCGGCTTCCGTCGCAGGGACTCGCCAGCGGACATGGGTGATGTCCTCTGGCGTCGCCAGGCGGGTACCTACGCGCAGGGCATCAAGCTTGCCCCAACTGCGCCCGCCGTCAATCGAGACTTCCTCACGGCCATCGGCGCTGCCCTGGAAATAGACCTTGCGCGGCAGCGGGTTGGTAACGGTAAAGCCGCCCTGGCCGCCCATCCGGTACCAGCTGACCACATAGACCAAGCGATCCCCCGGCTTCAGCACGCTGGCCGGCTGGAGCAAGCGGCCCTTGTTGGGTACCAGCCGTTCGACGAAGACTGCGCTATCGAGCGCGACCAGCGGATTGGCGGCGGCAATCAGCGGAACGGCAAGCGCAAGGGTGCAGGCCAGCTTGGCAAGGCTGCGGCGGATAGTCACGATGGTAAGCCCCCGAATTGTCAGCTTCGCGGTGAAGCGGGGCAGTGATCGCAAATCCGGGCAAAGGAATGGTTAACAGCCGATTCAGCCCCTGTTTCGGTGAGGCGGCGAGGGGCGAAAAAATGCGCCGCCTACCCTGTTGACAGCCCCGGCGTGCTGGCCTAGTGGCGCGGCTCCCAAGTGGCTGCGCGGGTGTAGCTCAGTTGGTTAGAGTGTCGGCCTGTCACGCCGAAGGTCGCGGGTTCGAGCCCCGTCACTCGCGCCACTTGGGAATTTTCCTAAAACGCTGAAGTAAACTCCACCGCCTTGCTACCGCTTGGCAGGTGCACCAACATGCCGTCGTTGGCCAGCCGGACAGAGGGGAAAATCTTGGGTGCACCGCCCAGGAACAGCGGTTCGATCAGCTTGGCCGGCGGGGCCGGGACCAGGTGATAGAGCACAAGTTCCCTGACCCCGGCTTCCTTGGCCGACCGCGCGGCATCTTCCGGGCTGGCATGATAGTTCTGGATGTCACTCATGATCTGCGCGTTGTTAGCCTGGCCGCGCTCGCCCAGCTTCTTGCCCAGCGCCGCGATCATTTCCTTGTTGAGCGCTTCATGCAACATCAGGTCCGCGCCTTTCGAGGCAATGACAAAGCTGGGCGAATAGACCGTATCGCCCGACAGCGCGATCGAGCGGCCCTTGTAGTCGATCCGGTAGCCAAAGGCCGGGGCGATCGGGGCGTGATTGACCCGGATAACGGTGATCTTCACCCCGTCGGCATCGTAGACCACCTGGCTGTCGGTCCCGTCAGGCAGAGCGATGATCTGCGCGGCACCACCAAAGCCTGATGGCTGGACGACCTTGGGTCCGTGATGCGCCACGCGGTAGCCCTCGTCGATTTCATAAGCGGTGCGGAAACCGGCGATGACCTGGTCGGTGCCGGCCGGGCCATAAACCGGCAGCGGTGCAGAGCGGCCACCTGCCACCCAGGCCTGCAGCAGCAGTTCGCCCAGCCCGTCGATATGGTCGGAATGGAGGTGTGTGAGAAAGACCGCGCGAAGCTTGGGCATAGGAAAGCCCATGCGCTGCAACTTACGGATCGAGCCCGAACCCGAATCGAATACGAAGGCCTGGTTGCCCGCCAGCACCGCCAGGCACGGCCCGGCGCGGTTGGCATCGGGCATCGGCGATCCCGAACCGCAGACGTAGAGGTGCAGGCCATCGGCATAGGCTGCAGTCTGATCGACCCCCACAGTGGTATCCAGTGCCCGCTGAAACGCCCGCTCGGCCAGCATGCCGCGCCCCAGGAACAGCGCCAGGCCGATGGTCAGCGCGAGCAGTCCGGCGATGATGGCGATCTTGCGTTTCATGGAACTGGTCCTCCCCTTTGCAGAGAGGTTGCCCAAGGCTTGATGCTTCGGCAAGCAGCAACTGTGATAACCCGCCACGATCTTGAAACGACCCTTGCCGCACTACTGCCCAGGCTAAGCGTGACCTGTCACCCCTGGTGGATCCTTGGCAGCGCTGCGGTCGTGCTGCACGGCGGCGATCCGGACGAGGTCTTGGACGTCGATGTGCTGCTGGATCGGCGCGATGTTCCGGCGGTCTTTGCCGCGCTGGGGCTGACACCCAGGTCGGGAGTGCCTGACGGAAAGTTCCGCTCGGAGGTGTTCCATCGCTGGAACCTTGCTGCGCTGCCGGTGGAGCTGTTCGCCGGGTTCTGCCTGTTCGAACAGGGCGGCTGGCACGAACTGGTGCCGCAGACGCGCGTGGCGATCGCGGTTGGGGAAGGGATGGCCTACGTGCCGGACCAGGACGAACTGACAGCGATCCTGCGCCGGTTCGGCAGGCCCAAGGATCAGCGGCGGATCGCGGCGCTCAGCCGAATTTCCCCGTCTCCATCCAGATCAGAAAGCGCCTGAGCGGCAGCAGCCAGACCACGCCGAGCACGACATAGACCGGGGTCTGCGCCAGCGCGTGCCAATCCTGGATCAGCGGCGCGATATAGCGTGCCACCAGCCCGCCATAGACCATCAGGGCGACGAACAGTCCCAGCACGCCGAAGGGAATTCGCAAGGTCGGTTCAGTGCGCATCAGAAGGGTCCGTACAGGCGGGTGGGGGTGATCACGGCATGAAGCGGCACGTCGTGGGGTTCGATCGGCAGATCTTCCTCCAGCTGGCAGTCCCAGGCAAGCCCGATCGCGAGGTGCGGCGGATTCTCCGCCAGCCAGCGGTCGTAATAGCCGGCACCATAGCCAATTCTGCCGCCCGAGCTGGTAAAGCCGAGCAGCGGACAGAACATCACCTCGGGCACCAGCAGCTCGGCATTCGGGGAGGGCTGCATCGCGCCGTAGGGATCGGGGACCAGCAGATCGTCGAGGAAGGGATTGGTCCATTCGCGGAACCGCATCGGCGCGCCGCGCGACTCCAGCCAGGGCAGGGCAATGCGATGCCCGCGCTCATAAAACCAGCGGCCATAGTTGGATGCGGGAACCTCGCCGGTCATCTCGTGAAAGACCGAGATCACCGCGCCTTCGGGGACCATCGCCATGACCGGCTCGGGCGGGCGGCGGAACAGCAGGGCGCGCTGGAATTCGGGAATCGCCGCAACATGCTCGGCGCGGCGCCGCTTCAGTTCGGCGCGCAATTGTTTCTTCTCGATCACGCGCAGCTCCGGCGGGAAAGGTGGGTGACGGGACCACCATGGGCCGTTGCCGGGAAATCCTCTGACGCGTTCACGTCAGGTGGGAACCATATGTGCCAGACCAGGGTCCGACCAGGGACAGCCCCCATTGGATTTGCTTATAGCCTCAGGGATTTTCGAAGGCTCGCACCGGGCAGTACCCGTCGCTGACCTAAATAGGCTTCTCCAGCCCCTTCCGCAACCACTTCCCGGATCGTTACGCCTCAAACGCGGCGGCGCATCGTTCAAGCCGATCGGCCAGGGCTTCCAGCGCGGCGGAATGGTCCGGAGCAGTGCCCGCGGCAGGGGCGGCATGCTTGCGCGCCTCGTGCAAGTCGTCGGCCAGGATCAGCGCGGCGAACAGCAGTTGGCGGATTTCATTGTGCCCGGTGCCGATCGCCTGGACTTTTTCGTCGATCATCCGGCCAAGGCCCTGAACGTGTTCCTCTTCGCCGACAGCACAGGCCACGGTGTAGGAGCGTCCGCCGATCGCCAGGTTGACGTTGCTCATCCCTGAGTCCCTTCGATCAGCTGGTCGAGCTGTTCCAGCGAGCCCTGCACGGCAAGCTTGAGGCGCTCGTGCCGGGCCTTCAGCGCAGTCAGTTCTCCGTCCGGCGCAGCGGCCCGCGGCGCGCGCGCAGCGGCCTCGATCCGGGCCAGGGCTTGTTCTATCCGCGCGAGCGCGCGGCTGCTGCGGTCTTCGTCCATTCCGTCACGCTAACGCAATGTCATGGTCCGGCAAAGTGTTGCAGGGCGGATTTCCCCCGGTTTGAGAAGGGCAGGGCGCGGGCCCGCCTTGACGGGGGGCCATGCCTTCGCAAAGGAGGCGACGCGCCGAATCGCCGCCGCATTCCTGCCCTTTCAGGAGCCTTTGCCGATGAGCCTCGATCCCTCCCGCCTCGCGCCCATGGCCAACGCCATCCGCGCGCTTTCGATGGACGCGATCCAGGCGGCCAATTCGGGCCATCCCGGCATGCCGATGGGCATGGCCGATGTGGCGACCGTGCTGTTCAGCCAGTTCCTGAAGTTCGATCCCAAGGCGCCGAAGTGGCCGGACCGGGACCGGTTCGTGCTCTCTGCCGGGCACGGCTCGATGCTGATCTACTCGCTGCTTTATCTGACCGGCTATGAAGCGCCGACGATCGACGACATTCGCAATTTCCGCCAGCTCCACAGCCCCTGCGCCGGGCATCCGGAGAATTTCGAGCTGGCGGGCGTCGAATGCACCACCGGCCCGCTGGGGCAGGGGCTGGCGATGGCCGTCGGCATGGCGATGGCCGAACGCCACCTCAACGCGGTGTTCGGGGACGATCTGGTCGATCACAAGACCTGGGTGGTGGCTGGTGACGGCTGCCTGATGGAAGGGATCAACCACGAGGCGATTGGCCTCGCCAGCGTGCTGCGGCTGGGCCGGCTCAACGTGCTGTGGGACGATAACCACATCACCATTGATGGCGACACCGACCTTTCGACCAGCGAGGATATCCTGGGCCGCTATCAGGCGGCGGGCTGGCACACGGTGACCTGCGACGGCCACCACTATGGCGAGATTTCGCGCGCGCTGGCCGAAGCCGCCGCCGATCCGCGCCCGTCGCTGGTGGCCTGCCGCACGATTATCGGCAAGGGCGCGCCCAACAAGCAAGGCGGCCATTCGGTCCACGGCAGCCCGCTGGGCGCCGACGAAGTGGCCGCCACGCGCGAGTTCCTGAGTTGGACTGCGGCGCCGTTTGAAATGCCGGCGGAGATCCGGAACGATTGGCGTGCGCTGGGCGGAAAGGGCGCTGCTGCGCTGGCGACATGGGAAGCTCGCCTTGCAAGTCACCCGCAGGCGGGCGAATTCTCACGCCGGTTGGCTGGCGAGCTGCCGGCCGACAAGGGCGCGGCGCGCGACTATCTCGCCTCGCTGGTCGCCAATCCGCCCAAGGTGGCGACCCGCAAGGCCAGCGAAATGGCGCTGGAAGCCTTGACCGTGGCGATCCCCGAACTGCTGGGCGGCAGTGCCGACCTTACGGGCTCGAACCTGACCAAGACCAAGGCCACCCCTTCGTTCACCGCCACTGACTATGCCGGACGGCACGTTCACTATGGCATCCGCGAGTTCGGAATGGCGGCAGCGATGAACGGCATGGCGCTGCATGGCGGGGTCATCCCCTATGGCGGGACTTTCCTGGTCTTCGCTGACTATTGCCGCAACGCGATCCGGATGTCGGCGATCCAGCATGCCCGCGTTGTCTATGTGCTGACCCATGATTCGATCGGACTGGGCGAAGACGGCCCGACCCACCAGCCGATCGAGCACGTGATGAGCCTGCGGGCGATTCCGAACCTGCTGGTTTTCCGCCCGGCCGATGCGATCGAAACCGCCGAAAGCTGGGCGCTTGCGCTCAAGCAGGCAGACCGCCCCTCGGTTCTGGCGCTTTCGCGCCAGAACCTGCCGCCGGTGCGCTTCGAGGCCGAGATGAAAACCGCCAAGGGTGCCTACCGCCTCAAGGCTGCCGAGGCCGCGCGCCAGGTGGTGTTGGTGGCCAGCGGCTCGGAAGTCGAGATTGCGCTGGCCAGCGCCGCCGCGCTCGAAGCGAAAGGGATCGGCGCTGATGTCGTCTCGATGCCGTGCTGGGAACTGTTCGACGAACAGGACGCCGCCTACCGCGCCGACCTGTTGCCGGCGGGCGTGCTCAAGGTCTCGATCGAGGCCGGGGTGACGCTCGGTTGGCAGAAGTACCTCGGCGACGGACTGGCGATCGGCATTGACCGGTTTGGTGCCTCGGCTCCGGCCGACCAGCTCTATGATTATTTCGGCCTTACTGCCGACAAGATTGTTCCCCAGATCACGGCCCGCTTGGGCCAATAACGCAGGAGTTTTCAGCATGGCAATCAAGGTTGCGATCAACGGTTTCGGGCGCATCGGGCGCAATGTTGCGCGGGCGATCCTGGAGCGGACTGACCACGATCTCGAACTGGTCTCGATCAACGATCTGGCTTCGGCCAAGGCCAACGCCATGCTGTTCCAGCGCGACAGTGTTCACGGTGCCTTCGACGGCACTGTCGAAGTCGATGGCAACGATCTGATCATCAACGGCAAGCGCATCCACGTTTCGGCCGAGCGCGATCCCGCCAACCTGCCGCATGCCGCCAACGGCGTCGATATCGCGCTGGAATGCACCGGCTTCTTCACCGACCGCGCCAGCTGCGAAAAGCACATCGCCGCCGGTGCCAAGAAGGTGCTGATCTCGGCCCCGGGCAAGAATGTCGACCTGACCGTCGTGTTCGGCGTCAATCATGACAAGCTGGAAGCCGGCCACACCATCGTCTCCAACGCTTCGTGCACCACCAACTGCCTGGCACCCTTCGCCAAGGTGCTCAACGATGCGATCGGGATCGAGCGCGGGTTGATGACCACGGTTCACGCCTATACCAACGATCAGAAGATCCTCGACCAGATCCACGAAGACCCCCGCCGCGCCCGCGCCGCCGGGATGAGCATGATCCCGACCACCACCGGCGCTGCCCGCGCAGTGGGTGAAGTGCTGCCCGAATTGAAGGGCAAGCTCGATGGCTCGGCGATCCGCGTGCCGACCCCGAACGTCTCGGTGGTCGACCTGACCTTCCAGCCGAAGCGCGACACCACCAAGGACGAAGTCAACGCGCTGCTCAAGGCTGCGGCCGAAGGCGCGCTCAAGGGTGTGCTGGGCTTTTCGGACGAACCGCTGGTCTCAATCGATTACAACGGCTGCGCCAACAGCTCGACCATCGATAGCCTCGAAACCGCGGTGATCGACGGCAAGCTGGTTCGCGTGCTCAGCTGGTACGATAACGAATGGGGCTTCTCCAACCGGATGGTCGACACCGCCGGGGCGATGGGGAAGCTGCTCTGACCTGATCGCCAACCCAACAAAGTTCGTCATGCTGAACTTGTTTCAGCATCCATCCTGCCTCATGATCGAAGCGCTGAATGCCAGTCTTCGGCGCGGCCTAGCTGCCCAACAGCGCTTAGGTCTTCGGCGAGAGATGGACCCTGAAACGAGTTCAGGGTGACGAGTTTTGGTTGGCAGTGATAGCGCGGCCCCGCACTAGGGAATTCGACCATGACCAAGTTCAAGACCCTCGACGATCTCGGAGACCTTACCGGCAAGGTGGCGCTGGTTCGCGTCGACCTCAACCTGCCGATGCAGGACGCGCATGTTACCGACGATACCCGCGTGCGGGCCGCGGCACCGACGATCCTCGAGCTGTCGGCCAAGGGCGCCAAGGTGCTGTTGCTGGCGCATTTCGGTCGGCCCAAGGGTGAGAAAATCTCGACCATGTCGGTCAGCATGACGATCGATGCGGTTCAGGCGGTGCTGGGCAAGGAAGTGATGTTCGTGCCCGAGATCGCCGGGCCGGTGGTCGCGCAGTCGATCGGCATTCTCCAGCCGGGCGATATCGCGCTGCTGGAAAACACCCGGTTCTGGAAGGGCGAGGAAAAGAACGATCCCGACCTTGCCAAGGCAATCGCCGCCAATGCCGACCTCTATGTCAACGATGCCTTCTCCGCCGCGCACCGCGCCCATGCCAGTACCGAAGGCCTCGCGCATCTGCTCCCGGCCTATGCCGGCCGCTCGATGGAAGCGGAACTGAAGGCACTCGAAGCCGCGCTTGGCAATCCGGTGCGTCCGGTCGCTGCCGTGGTGGGCGGAGCCAAGGTCTCCTCCAAGCTCGACGTGCTGACGCATCTGGTCACCCAGGTCGATCACCTGATCATCGGCGGGGGCATGGCCAATACCTTCCTCGCCGCGCGCGGGGTCGCGGTCGGCAAGAGCCTGTGCGAGCATGAACTGGCCGCGACCTGCGAGCAGATACTCGAAGCTGCCGACAAGTCCGGCTGCACCGTCCATCTGCCTTATGATGTTGTCGTGGCGAAGGAATTCGCCGCCAACCCGGCCAGCCTGCGGACCTGCAATGTCCACGAAGTCGCCGCTGACGAGATGATCCTCGACATTGGCCCGCAGGCCACCGAGGCGCTGGCCGATGTGCTCAAGACCTGCCGCACGCTGGTCTGGAACGGTCCGCTCGGCGCATTTGAGACCCAGCCGTTCGACACCGCCACCGTCGCCCTGGCCCGCAGTGCCGCTGCGCTGACCAAGGAAGGCGTGCTGACTTCGGTGGCTGGCGGGGGCGATACTGTCGCCGCGCTCAACCATGCCGGGGTGGCGGGCGATTTCAGCTATATTTCAACCGCCGGCGGGGCCTTCCTGGAATGGATGGAAGGCAAGGAACTGCCCGGCGTGGTGGCGCTGCAGACAGCCTAAGGAAAAGCTGGTTAGCGTGGTTGCGGCGAGGCAGCGAGGTCGCTATGGGCGCCGCATCACATACGTATGCGCAAACAGGGATCCGCTTCGATGAACACTGCCGACATGACCGCCAAGATGGCCGCCGGAAACGGTTTTATTGCCGCTCTCGATCAGTCGGGTGGTTCCACGCCCAAGGCGCTGGCGGGTTATGGCGTCAGCGAGGGTGCCTGGTCAAACGAAGCGGAAATGTTCGGCCTGATCCACCAGATGCGCGAACGCATCATTACCTCACCGGCCTTTACCGGGAACAAGGTGATCGGCGCGATCCTGTTTGAGCGGACCATGGACGGCACCGCGGGGGGCAAGCCGGTTCCGGCCGCGCTGATCGACAAGGGCATTGTCCCCTTCATCAAGATCGACAAGGGCCTGGAAGACGAACAGAACGGCGTTCAGCTGATGAAGCCGATGCCCGAACTGGACGCCTTGCTCAGCCGATCCAAGGCGCTCGGCGTCTATGGCACCAAGGAGCGTTCGGTGATCAATTCAGCCAACGCCGCCGGTATCGCTGCTGCGGTCGCTCAACAGTTCGAAGTCGGCCGTCAGGTCCTGTCGCACGGCATGATGCCGATCCTTGAGCCCGAAGTGAACATCAAGAGCGAAACCCGCGCCGATTGCGATGCGATCCTGCTCGATGAAATGCTCAAGAACCTTGAAGCCATGGACCAGCAGGTCATGCTCAAGCTGTCGCTGCCGGTGCAGCCGGGCAAGTTCGACGCGCTGGTCGATCATCCCAAGGTGCTGCGGGTTGTCGCGCTGTCGGGCGGCTACAAGCGCCCCGAGGCCTGTATCGAACTCGCCAAGAACCGCGGGATCATTGCCAGCTTCAGTCGCGCCTTGCTCGAAGATCTGCGTCACCAGATGAGCGACAGCGAATTCGATGCCGCGCTGGGCGAGGCGATCGACGCGATTTTCAGCGGATCGACCGTCAAAGCCGCCTAAAGCCCGCCGCTAAAGCGAAATCCAAAGCTGTAATCGGTCTTGCGGATCGGTTCGCTGGCGGACACGCGAGCAGGCATCACTTCGACCAGCTCGAGCGTTCCGTCGGCAACGGAGATCGGCTTGTTGCTGATGATTTCGCGCGTGACATAGCCCGCGCCGGTGTCGATCCGCACGGTCAGGCGGACCTGGCCGGCCCAGACGCAGCGCACATCTGCCGGGCAGCGGCTGTCTTCCAGGACCATCAGCGGAGTCACCTTGGGGCCGCCGACATAGGCGGTCTCGCCAATCCGGGCGCGGGCGACTCCGTCGGCGTCGGGCTGGACCGTGGCGCAGCCGGTAAGGCTGAGGGCGGCGGCGGCAAGCGGCAAGGCGATGGTTCTGATCATGAAGCAATAATGCCCGGGCGCGATGAATGGTTCCGAAATGGCCGCGAAGTCGCTAAGGGCGCGAAATGACCCAGTGCCAGCTTTACCTGATCTCTCCGCTCGAAGTCGGCGGCGCCTTTCCAGAGCGGCTTGCCCGCGCGCTTGATGCCGCGCCGGTCGCTGCCTTCCAGTTCCGGGTCAAAGGCATCGACGAACATGAGGCGGCGCGGCTGGCCGAACCGCTGCAGGCGATCTGCGCAGAGCGCGAGGTTGCGTTCATCGTCAACGATTCGATCAGTCTGGCCAAACGGATCAAGGCCGATGGCGTCCACCTGGGCCAGGAAGATGGCACGGTCGAAGAAGCGCGCCAGCGGCTCGGCCGCGAAGCGCAGATCGGCGTTACCTGCCACAACAGCCGCCACCTGGCGCTGGAAGCGGGCGACGCAGGGGCGGATTACGTCGCCTTCGGGGCGTTCTTCCCGACCACTACCAAACAGACCGACTATATCGCCACGCCCGATCTCCTCGAATGGTGGCAGGGATTGATGGAAATTCCCTGCGTCGCGATCGGCGGGATCACCCCGCAAAACTGCGGCCCGCTGGTCAAGGCCGGGGCCGATTTCCTGGCCGTATCGGGCGCGGTCTGGAGCGGCGACGAGGCCGCGGCCGTGCGCGCCTTCGCAGCGGCACTCGGCAGTAACTGAGCCATTCTGGCGGTCTGCTGACTGGGGATAGGCGGTTGCGACCGTTTCCTACTGCACCGAACTGTGCCAACAGTCCTACAGTGAGGTAAAGCCGCAAATATTTGCGGCCGGTACCCTGTGAAACATGTCAACTTCCGGAGCGACCGCCATGCGTGAACTGACCATTCGGGGCATCATCCTTGGTGCGGTGCTGACGGTGCTGTTCACGGCGGCAAACGTCTATCTCGGCCTCAAGATCGGTTTGACCTTTGCCACCTCGATCCCGGCGGCGGTCATCTCGATGGCGTTGCTCAAGGCCTTCGCCGACAGTACGATTCAGGAAAACAATATCGTCCAGACCATCGCCTCGGCGGCGGGGACGCTTTCGGCGATCATTTTTGTTTTGCCCGGTTTGATCATGATCGGCTGGTGGACCGGCTTCCCCTATTGGCAATCGGTTGCGGTAATCGCGGTCGGCGGGATCCTGGGGGTGATGTATTCGGTGCCGCTGCGCCGCGCTTTGGTGACCGGTTCGGACCTGCCCTATCCCGAAGGGGTTGCGGCGGCCGAAGTGCTCAAGGTTGGCGCTGGGGTCGGCGGCGCGGAAGAGAACCGCAAGGGGCTTGCGGCAATCGTGCTCGGCTCATTGCTTTCCGCCGGTTACGCGGTCCTCGCGAAGATGAAGCTGGTCGCCGAAGAGGCGGGGACGGTGGTTAAACTGGGTTCGGGCGCGACGGCTTTTTCGACCAGTTTTTCGCTGGCCCTGATCGGGGTCGGCCATCTGGTCGGCCTTGCGGTTGGTATCGCCATGCTGGTCGGGCTGGTGATCGGCTGGATCATCCTGTTGCCGCAGTTCACCGCCGGCGGCGCGCCGAGCGGCACCGAACTGGCCGATTTCGTTTCGACAACCTTCCGTCAAAAGGTTCGCTTCGTCGGTGCCGGCACCATCGGGGTTGCGGCGATCTGGACCCTGCTCAAGATGCTTGGGCCGATTGCACGCGGTATTTCGGGGGCACTGGCCGCGGCGCGCCAATGCAAGGCCGGGCAGGGAGAACAGCTCGACATTACCGAGCGGGACCTGCCGATTGGCGTGGTTGGCGGAACGATCCTGATTGCCATGCTGCCGATCGGTGTGCTGCTGGCCGGTTTTGCCGCCGGCGGACCAATTGCCGCGGCGATGGGCAGCACGATAGCGCTTTCGATTGTCTATGTGCTTTTGGCCGGGGTCGTGATCGCTTCGGTTTGCGGCTATATGGCGGGGCTGATCGGGGCGTCGAACAGCCCGATTTCGGGCGTGGGCATCCTTTCAAGCCTGGGCATCTCGCTTTTGCTCGTGGCCATATTCGGGCAGGGCGGGGATGAGGCGAGCACCAAGGCGCTGGTTGCCTTTGCGCTGTTCGTCACCGCGATCGTCTTTGGCATCGCCACGATTTCCAACGACAACCTGCAAGATCTGAAGACCGGACAGTTGGTCGGGGCAACGCCATGGCGTCAACAAATTGCCCTGGTGCTGGGCGTGATCTTCGGTGCGCTGGTGATCCCGCCGATCCTCGATCTGTTGAACACCACATTCGGCTTCCAGGGTGCGCCCGGTGCTGGCGAAGATGCGCTGGCAGCCCCGCAGGCTGCGTTGATCACCGCGATCGCCCAAGGCGTGCTGGGCGGCAATCTCGATTGGAGCCTGATCGGCACCGGCGCCGCGATTGGCGCGGGGGTTATCGCGGTCGACGAACTGCTGCGCAAGTCAGGCAAAGGCAGTCTGCCGCCGCTTGCGGTGGGCATGGGAATCTACCTGCCGATGGGGCTGACCCTGTTGATCCCGGTCGGGGCGATCCTGGGCCACCTCTATAACCGCTGGGCCGAACGGCAGGCCGATCCCGGCTTTGCAGAGCGGATGGGCGTGCTGGCCGCAACCGGGCTGATCGTTGGGGAAAGCCTGTTCGGAGTGGCCTTTGCCGGAATTGCGGCGGCAACCGGCAGTCCGGATGCCCTGGCCGTCATGGCCGAGAATCCCAGGGCAGAGCTGGCCGGGATTGTGATCTTTGCCGCAGCCGTGGCCTGGCTTTACAGCGCGACCCGCAAGGCCGTTTCGGGCCGCTAGGGCCGGTTGCCGGCGCCTGCGGCGCAAGCCGCAGACTTGCCGGTTCCAGCTCGGTCGCAGCCCGGGCCAACGCTGTTGTTGAGCACCTTGCGCACACAACGCAATTGGGTAGCCTTGCCATCCGGACCCAGCTTGCGGAGGAAATTGTCGGTGATGCGGCGATACTTGTCACCCCGCTTGGGGCCGCTGGTCAGAACCAGATCGTCTCCGGTCAGCAGATAGATGCCACGCCCGGCCGGAGTGTAATAGCTGTTGGAATTGGCGATGACGAAGTTTTCGTCATCCACCCGGTAACCGGCGGCGTTGGTTGCATCGCCGGGCAATTCGCAGGCGAAGGCCCCCGGCAGCAGGCTGTCGATCGGCCCGCCGGGCACGGCAAAGGCAGCGGCAGAGGCGGCGAGCAGGGCGGCGGAGAGGGCGTAACGTAGCATCGCCCAGGCTTCTAGCACCGCTTGGCCGCACGCGCCACCTTGCCCCGCGCGCCCGCCCGCGCTAAGGGCGCCAGCTTCCGGCAGCGGTGCCGGGTTCTTTCTCATCCTTGAAGGCAGGCATCATGGCCAAGATCAGCGGCGTGGACATTCGTCCCGGCAACATCATCGAATACGATAAGGGCATCTGGAAGGTTGCCAAGATCCAGCATACCCAGCCCGGCAAGGGCGGCGCGTTCATGCAGGTCGAGATGAAGAACCTGATGGATGGCCGCAAGACCAACGTCCGCTTCCGCAGCGCCGACACGGTCGAAAAGGTCCGGCTCGACACCAAGGACTTCCAGTACCTCTACGCCGAGGGCGACGATCTGGTGTTCATGGACAAGGACAATTTCGAACAGATCACCCTGCCGCGCGACCTGCTGGGCGATGCCGCCGACTTCCTCCAGGACGGGATGGATGTGGTGCTCGAGCTGTGGGAAGAACGCCCGGTCAGCGTCGAACTGCCGCAGCACATCGAAGCGATGATTGTCGAAGCCGATGCCGTGGTGAAGGGCCAGACCGCCTCGTCCAGCTACAAGCCGGCGATCCTGGATAACGGCGTGCGCGTGATGGTGCCGCCGCACATCGCCAGCGGCACCCGGATCGTGGTCGACGTCTACGAACGTAGCTACGTCGGCAAGGCGGACTAACTTGTCAGCACCATCCCTCGATGGCCTCTATCTTGAGGACTCTTGGCTGATGGGGCTGACATTCGCAGGCGGCGATCTCAAACTTCGGGCTGTCCTCCATCTCACCAAGGATCATCCCGGCTACAGCGATCCTCGTAAGAGTGAGTGGGCTTGTTATCGTGACGGTTGGCTTACTTTTGCGAAGTGTCGGGATTTGATCTGGAATCAGAAATCCGACTCACTTCCGCAGGACGTCGATGGTTACGACATGGGTACGATCAATACCCTGACAGTTGTCGATAACCGCTACGTAGTTGAAACAGATGTTTTGAAACTGCGCTTTCAGGCAGATGGCCTGACAGTGACTTTTGATCAGGAACAGGAATAGAGATGGCCGTCATTTCCGGCTTGATGCGCGTGATGGAAAAGGCCGCCCGCAAGGCCGGTGGCCGCTTGCGCCGCGATTTCGGGGAAGTTGAGCACCTCCAGGTCAGCCGTAAAGGGCCGGCCGACTTCGTGTCCAAGGCCGACCAGCGCGCCGAGCGGACCTTGTGGGACGAACTGCGCGCGGCGCGGCCTGACTGGGGTTTCGTGATGGAAGAGGGCGGGGTGATCGAAGGCGATCCCGGCAAGCCGCGCTTCATCATCGATCCGCTCGACGGGACCAGTAACTTCCTGCACGGCATTCCGCACTTCGCGATTTCGATCGCGGTGCAGGAACCCAAGCTGGACGGCTCGGGCTGGGGCGATGTGACCGCGGCGCTGGTCTATCAGCCGATTACCGACGAGAGCTATTGGGCTGAAAAAGCTCGCGGGGCCTGGCTGCAGGATGCCCGTCTGCGCGTTTCGGGCCGTCGCCACCTCGACGAGAGCCTGATCGCCACCGGCATTCCCTTTGCCGGGGCCGGCGATCCGGCGGAATGGATGAAGATCTATACCGCGCTGGCGCCGCAGGTGGCAGGAATCCGCCGGTTCGGCGCGGCCTCTCTCGATCTCGCCTGGGTGGCTGCCGGTCGCTACGAAGGGTTCTGGGAAAGCAACCTCAAGCCGTGGGATACGGCGGCCGGGTGCCTGCTGGTGCGCGAAGCGGGCGGTTTCGTGTCCGACTGGCGCGGGATCAGTCAGCCGGTCTGCGACAAGCAGGTTCTGGCCGGAAACGACGCGCTGCATTCACGCCTGCACAAGGTCATCGTCGGCGCGCTCAAGGCCTGACCCGATTTTTTCATCGCTAACACCGGGGACAGCCCCGGTGTTAGCCGGTTCTTAAGCATGTTTGGCAATATGTCGTACGTCCGGCTGCAATGCTGCGGAGATGCGTCCATGCCGATTTCGATTCTTGAACACGGACTTGGCCCGATCCTGCTGGTTATTGGGGCCCCGCAGCCCGTGGCGGAGCAGGAATTGATGATCGTCCTGCCACAGGGCCGATTCGATCTGCCCCGCGCCTTGCGTGGGCCGGGGGCAGGGCTGGAGCTGGCGCCGCACTTGCGCCGGGTTGGGCGATATCCAAGCGATCTTCCAGGCATTCGGGTTGACGATGGCCTGATCCCGCCCGCGATCGTCTGGACTCCCACGTCGTCCTCGATGCTGCGGATCGATCCGGCCAAGGTCCACTACCGGTTGCTTTTCTGATCCGGTGATCGGGTTCGTTCGATCGTCCCTTGCCGCACCGGCAAAGCCCGGCTAAGCGCTCACCCGCACGCGCAGGGCCCCTGTGGCGGAATGGTAGACGCGAACGACTCAAAATCGTTTGTAGCAATACGTGCCCGTTCGAGTCGGGCCAGGGGCACCACCGCATTTCAGACGCGGGCATGATCAAACGGAATTGCGAATTATTCGCAACTATTTGATCGCTTTTCCCGATTTCCACTCGCGGAAATTCCGCATGGCCTTCGCCCGGGTGACGGCGCATCTACGCTGGGACATTTCCACCCATTCATGGAGAGAGAACATGGGACTCAAGGGCTCACAGACCGAAGAAAACCTCAAGGCCGCGTTCGCCGGTGAAAGCCAGGCTAACCGCCGTTACCTCTATTTCGCCCAGAAGGCCGACATTGAAGGCCATAACGACGTCGCCGCGGTGTTCCGCTCAACTGCCGAAGGCGAAACGGGCCACGCGCACGGCCACCTCGAATACCTTGAAGAATGCGGCGATCCCGCCACGGGAGAGCCGATCGGCGATACCGTTGCCAACCTGAAGGCCTCGATCGCCGGCGAAACCCACGAGTACACCGACATGTACCCGGGCATGGCCAAGACCGCGCGCGACGAAGGCTTCGACGAAATCGCCGACTGGTTCGAAACCCTGGCCAAGGCTGAAAAGAGCCATGCCGGCAAGTTCCAGAAGACGCTCGACACCCTGCTGGCTGACGCCTGACGAGCCCCCCCGCCCCCTCGCCTGCCCGGCGAGGGGACACCCGCGAAGCAATCCAGCGCCGTTGCAACAGGCCTGGGTTGCTTCGTCATCCCATTATTACTGCAAGACTTAGGGGGCAGGCATGGAAGGCAGCCTCGACGCGCCGACGCGCCACGCGATTCCGTGGCAGGATGAAGCCTGGTACGATGAAGCCGCGCTCGATGCCGAGCTGCGCCGCGTCTATGACATTTGCCACGGCTGCCGCCGCTGCTTCAACCTGTGCGACAGTTTCCCGATCCTGTTCGACGCGATCGACGAGGCGCCGAACGAGGAAGTTGATGATCTGACCCCGGTCCAGCTGGCCAAGGTCGTCGATGCCTGCACGCTGTGCGACATGTGCTTCATGACGAAGTGCCCCTATGTCCCGCCGCACAGCTTCGATCTCGATTTCCCGCACCTGATGCTGCGCGCTCGCGCTGTGAAGAACCGCAAGGGTGAGACTCTGCTGATGGACAAGCAGCTGGCGGAGATGGATCGCAACGGGCGGCTCGGCTCCATGGCTGCGGGGCTGGCCAACTGGGCGACCAAGCAGGACAACGGTCTGACCCGCCCGGCGATCGAGGCGGTGACCGGGATTGACCGACGCGCACACCTGCCGCCCTTCATGGAAATCTCGCTGACCCGCCAGGCCCCTGGGATTATCCCGGCGCCCAATCCCGACGGCCCCGCCTTCGGCAAGAAGGTTGCGATCTATGCCGGGTGCCACGATGAATTCAATGACGGCGGCCCCGGTGTGGCGCTGGTGAAGGTGCTGGCGCACAACGGCGTCCAGGTGCGGATCGAGCATCCCGACTGCTGCGGCATGCCCAAGTTCGAGAATGGCGACCTGCCTGCCGTCGCCAGCGCCGCCAACCGCATTTCGGCACACTTCGCGCCGCTGATCGAAGCAGGCTGGGATATCGTTCCGCTGACCACCTCCTGCGCGCTGATGCTCAAGTTCGAATGGCCGCTGATCGAGCCGGAGAACGAGACGGTCAAGCTGCTCAGCAAGCACACCTTCGATGTCGCCGAATATGTCGTCGCGCTGTCGAAGGATGGCGGGCTGGCGCCGATCGCGCCGATGGACAAGCGGATAGCAGTCCACTTTGCCTGCCACGCCCGCGCCCAGAACATGGGGCCCAAGGCGATGGAGATGCTGCGCCTGATCCCCGATGCCAAGCCGGCCCTGACCGAGCGCTGCTCGGGCCATGGCGGCAAGTGGGGGATCTTCAAGGAAAACTTCGACCGCGCGGTAAAGGTAGGCAAGCCCGCCGCGCGCAACCTGGTCAAGGACCAGCCGGATCTGATCGTTTCGGAATGCCCACTGGCCGGCCCGCACCTCAAGCAGGTGATTGCCGCCAACGGAGCCGAACCGCCGGCCCGCATCGGCCACCCGATCGAGGTTCTGGCCCAAGCTTATGGATTGTAAACAAATGCCCCGCGATACCCGGACCATTACCCCCGCCGACATCCTGCCGGTCGATCAGTACGAACTGATCCGCGCCGACAAGAAGCAAGAAGCCCTGGCACGCAAGCAGCTGACCCGGATCTCGGTTGGTCCGCATGCAACCGTCTTGTTCGAAAACTGGGATTCGATGTGGTTGCAGATCCACGAAATGCTGCGGATCGAGAAGGGCGGGGACGAGCAGCTGGCCGATGAACTGGCGGCCTATGACCCGATGGTGCCCAAGGGCGCCGAGCTGACCTGCACCCTGCTGTTCGAGATCGGCGATGCGGTGCGCCGTGATGCATTTCTGCGCACGATCGGCGGGGTGGAAAACCACATCGCGATCCAGCTCGGCGGATTTACGATCCGCGCCCGCCCCGAAGGCGATACCGAGCGGACCCGGGCCAGCGATAACAAGGCCAGTGCCGTTCACTTCCTGCACTTCGATTTCCCGCCAGCGGCGATTGCCGTCTGGAAAAGCGGGGAAGGGAGCGCAATGTTGCTGATCGACCACCCGAACTATGGCCATGCCGCGCTGATCGGGGCGGACAGCCGCGCCTTCCTGGCCAGGGAGTGCTTCTAGTCACCATTGGCGCCGGCGCTGCCTGAGCGCTGGCGTGCAGCTTCGATCGCGCTGCTGAGCTGACTGGTATCCGGTCGACCCGCATTGGCGGGATCGCCGCCGGCGGTAGAAGCCAATTCCGAATCGGCATTTTGTCGGCCCTTCGGTTTGGCCATACTGCGGCGCGTGATTTTGCCGCCGGGCTGCGATGACAAGTCGGTCGGCGGAAGGAAGGCAGGACCCTGGGGGCTAGACTTCGGCAAACTCCTGCGCGCTGACGAAGCTCCGCCGCCGCCGTCGCCCATTCCAAAGCCGCCGCCCGAATCCTCACCAAATCCGCCGCCGCCGGTCTTGACCTTCATGTGCGTGGCGAGCTGCTTGGTGCCTAGTTTCTTCTGTTCGGCGGCAATCAGGTCGTTCTTGGCCTGGGTGGCGTCGATTTGCGCTGCCACGCCGATATCATCTCCGCCGGCAAACAGCGCGAGGAGCGTTGTGATCGCGACTGTTGCCGCAGCGAAATGCTTCAGCTGCTTTGATGAAATCGGCAGGGTGGGGGCAGGGCGGCGCATGGCTGCGTTTCTAGCCCGCGAAGGTTAACCGCCCGGTTCCGGCTTATGGTTACGAAAAGTTTGACGGCCGCCGGGGCGAAAGGGGCGCCCCGACGACCGTCGTTTCTCCTCCCCAGGAGGTCTTTGGCAGCCGTCAGGCCGCGAACTGGTTCATCGTATTGTGTTCGCCGCCGGCCTTGAGCGCGGCTTCACCGGCGAAGTATTCCTTGTGATCGTCACCGATGTCGCTGCCCGACATGTTCTGGTGCTTGACGCAGGCGATGCCCTGGCGGATTTCCTCGCGCTGGACGTTCTTGACGTAGCCCAGCATGCCGGCGTCGCCGAAGTATTCCTTGGCCAGGTTATCGGTGCTCAGCGCCGCGGTATGATAGGTCGGCAGCGTGATCAGGTGGTGGAAGATCCCGGCCTGCGCCGCTGCATCGCGCTGGAAGGTGCGGATCCGCTCGTCGGCTTCCTGGGCCAGCTGCGAGGCATCGTAATCGACGCTCATCAGTTTGGCGCGGTCATAGGCGGAAACGTCCTTGCCGGCTTCCACCCAGGCATCGAACACCTGCTGGCGGAAGTTGAGCGTCCAGTTGAAGCTGGGCGAATTGTTGTAGACCAGCTTGGCATTGGGGATCACTTCGCGGATCCGGCTGACCATTCCGCCGATCTGGCCGATGTGCGGTTTTTCGGTTTCGATCCACAGCAGGTCGGCGCCGTTCTGCAGCGAAGTGATGCAGTCCAGCACGCAGCGGTCTTCGCCAGTGCCCGAGCGGAACTGGTAGAGGTTGCTGGGCAGCCGCTTGGGCTTGAGCAGCTTGCCGTCGCGGCTGATCAGGACGTCGCCGTGGCCCACTTCGGTCACCTCCTCGCAGTCGAGGAAGCTGTTGTACTGATCGCCGATATCGCCGGCTTCGCGGGTAAAGGCGATCTGTTTGGTCAGACCGGCGCCGAGCGAGTCGGTGCGGGCGACGATGATGCCGTCGTCGACGCCCAGTTCCATGAAGGCGTAACGGATGGCGCGGATCTTCGCGAGGAAGTCTTCGTGCGGAACGGTAACCTTGCCGTCCTGGTGGCCGCATTGCTTTTCGTCAGACACCTGGTTTTCGATCTGCAGCGCGCAGGCACCGGCTTCGATCATCTTCTTGGCGAGCAGGTAAGTTGCCTCGGCATTACCGAACCCGGCGTCGATATCGGCGATGATCGGCACGACGTGGGTTTCGAAGCCGTCGATCTTGGCCTGCACGGCCTTCGCCTTGACTTCATCGCCAGACTTGCGTGCATCGTCGAGCTCACGGAACAGGCCGCCCAGCTCGCGGGCATCGGCCTGGCGCAGGAAGGTATAGAGTTCTTCGATCAGCGCCGGAACGCTGGTCTTTTCGTGCATCGACTGGTCGGGAAGGGGGCCGAATTCGCTGCGCAGCGCGGCTATCATCCAGCCCGAGAGGTAGAGGTAACGGCCCTTGGTGGTGCCGAAATGCTTCTTGATCGAGATGAGCTTCTGCTGCCCGATAAAGCCGTGCCAGCAGCCCAGCGACTGGGTGTACTGGGCCGGATCGGCATCATAGGCGGCCATGTCGCGGCGCATGATCCCGGCGGTGTACTTGGCGATTTCCAGCCCGGTCTTGAAGCGGTTCTGCAAGCGCATGCGGGCGACCGATTCGGCGTTGATCCCGTCCCAGGCAGGCTGAGTGGAGATGGTCTGGTCGGCGGCGGCGATTTCATTCGAATAGGTCACGGAAAGTCTCCTGGGGAGTTGTTGCCCCAGTCATACTGCAGTGCAGCGAGTCTCGGTAACGGAAGTTACAGAATTTGTTGTCATGATGCGCGCTGAACCGGGTTTGGACTTGCAATGATGTAAAGAAAGTTACAATAAGGGATATGGTTGAAACCGCAATCCTGGCCGGACCTGCAATCCGCCGCCTGCGCCGCCGCGAGGGGCTGACCCAGGCGGCGATGGCATCGCGGCTGGGAATTTCCCCGAGCTACCTCAACCTGATCGAGCGCAACCAGCGTCCGCTTTCCGCCCGGCTTCTGGTCCAGCTAGCCGAAGCCTTCGAATTCGATCCGCGAAGCCTGCGCCAGGACGAGGCGGTGGGCGGGGTCGACGGACTACGACGGCGGCTAGCCGATGAACGCTTTGCCGACTTGGGGATCGACCGTGACGAAGTGACCGAATGGCTGGCAGCAGCGCCGCAGGCTGCGCTGGCCTTTGCCCGGCTGTACGACGCGGCCGGGGCAGATGCAGGCAGTTCCAGCGCTGTTGCCAGTGATCCAATGAACCTCGCCCGCCGCGAAATCGAGCGCTGGCGCAACCATTTCGCGGATCTCGACGTCGCTGCTGAAGAACTGGCCGACGAATTACGGCTGTCGAATGCCGAGATAGGCGCTGCCCTGGCCGAGCGATTGCGACAAAAGCACCAGCTGTCGCTGCGGATTTTGCCTTATGATGTGATGCCCGATGCCTTGCGGCGGCTAGACCTACACGCCCGCCAGCTGCAGTTGTCGGAACTCCTCGACCAATCCTCGCGCAACTTCCAGGTCGCGTTGCAGCTTGCGATGCTGGAGCAGGGTGAAGCGATCGCCGCGATCGCCGATGGCGCGCGCTTTGCCGATCGATCGGCTTGGCGGCTGTTCCGCCGTCATCTGGCAGGCTATTTCGCTGCGGCACTGCTGATGCCCTATGGCCGTTTCATGCGGGCCTGCGAGGGGACCGGATATGATCTGACTATCCTGCAGCGCCGCTTCAACGTTGGATTTGAGCAACTCGCCCACCGCCTGACCACGCTGCAGCGGGTGGGCCAGCGCGGCCTGCCTTTCTTCATGGCCCGGATCGATCGCGCCGGGCAATTTTCCAAGCGCTATGCCGGGGCCAGCGGAACGACCATGTTGGAGAGCGATGCCAGTTGCCCGTTGTGGAATGTCCACCGCGCGTTCGAGCAGGCTGGACGCATTCAGGTCCAGTCGCTCGAATTCGCCGAAAGCTCTGGCCAGGTCTCGCACTGGGTTACCATGGGACGCACTGTGGAGGGCAGCGCTGCTGCGCCGGGCGGAAATCCGGCGCAATTCGCGGTGGTTCTGGGGCTGGAAGCGCAGCTCGCAGCGCAGCTATCGCAGGCCCGCGCACTGCCGCTCGATCCAGGTCAGGCCACCCCGATCGGCCCGGGCTGCGCGCGCTGCCACCGCAGCGATTGCCAGCAGCGCTCGCTGCCGCCGCGCGGAGCTGCTCTGCAGTTCGATGAGCGCAGCCGCGGCCTTACGCCCTTCGCCTTCGGGCGCTGAACAGGGCTTAACCAAGTTCTGTAAAGTTTACCGACATTTCACTTCTGCCGGGTAGCACGATCCTCAAGTTTGAAACGAGGGCCGTCCAAAGCCATGATCCGGCTGTTCAAGCACTACATTCCCCACGCCGTGCTGCTGCTCGGCCTGATCGATATTGCGCTGCTGTTCATCGCGGCCGATCTGGGCTGGCGGCTGCGCGCTTCGCAAATCGGGATTGACGGCGGCGATACGCTGGGCCGGTTCTGGCAGTTGTCCGGATTTGCCGGGGTCATGCTGATGGCGATGGTCGCGGTCGGGGTCTACGGCGCCGACGCATTGCGTTCGATGCGGTTCGCTACGGCCCGGTTACTGGTTGCGGTGAGCCTCGGGATCATCGGGCTCGCCTTTATCGATTTCCTGTTCGGCGGACATAATTTCTGGCGCTCGGTCCTGGCCTACGCAATGGGCGGCTCGATCATCGTGCTGGTCGCCAACCGCTTGGTGGTTGGGGGAATTCTGGGCGCTGCTGCCTTTCGCCGCCGAGTGCTGGTGCTGGGCGCGGGGATGCGGGCCGACCGGCTGCGGCAATTGTCCGACCGCCCTGAGAGCGGCTTCGTCATCGTCGGCTATGTCGCGATGACCGAAAGCCAGCCGGTGATCGGCGAGGCAATCCCGCGCGCCGCAATTTCGAACCTGACCCGCCATGTCGAAAACCTCAACGTCAGCGAGGTCGTGCTGGCGCTGGAAGAACGGCGCAATTCCCTGCCGCTGTCTGACCTGCTGCGGATCAAGACCACCGGGGTCCACGTCAACGACTTCTCGAGCTTCATCGAGCGCGAGACGGGCCGGGTCGATCTCGACACGGTCAACCCCAGCTGGCTGATCTTTTCCGACGGCTTTTCTTCGGGCCGGGCGATCTCCAGCGCGGTCAAGCGGCTGTTCGATATCACCGCCAGCTCGCTGCTGCTGATCCTGTCCGCGCCGGTCATCGCGCTGTTCGCGCTGCTGGTGAAGCTGGATAGCAAGGGACCGGCATTCTACCGCCAGCAGCGGGTCGGCCTGTTCGGGCAGCCATTCGACGTGATCAAGCTGCGTTCGATGCGCACCGACGCCGAGGTTGGCGGGGCGCAGTTCGCGCAGGAGAATGACCCGCGCGTAACCCGGCTCGGCCGCTTCATCCGCAAGGTCCGGATCGACGAACTGCCGCAGACCTGGTCGGTGCTCAAGGGCGAGATGAGCTTTGTCGGCCCGCGCCCCGAACGCCCGCAATTCGTCTCGGAGCTGGAAGAGCAGCTACCCTATTATGCCGAGCGGCACATGGTGAAGCCGGGCATCACCGGCTGGGCCCAGATCAACTATCCCTATGGCGCGAACCTTGAGGATAGCCGCCACAAGCTGGAATACGATCTCTACTATGCCAAGAATTACACTCCGTTCCTCGACCTGCTGATCCTGCTTCAGACGCTGCGGGTGGTGCTGTGGTCGGAAGGCGCGCGGTGACATGACACTCTCGGCCGCAGCCTGGTCCGGGGTCGACGCGGTGCTGTGGAGCATCGGTGCGGCCGCGTGCCTGCTTGCGGCGGCCTGGCTGCAGACTCGCCGCCAGCGTTTCGGCACGGCGCGTCCGGCGCTGGTGCTGGCCCTTGCTGTGACCGGTAGCTGGGCACTGATCGGAGCAACATTCGGAATCGCCACGGTTGCAGCGCAGCTGGGCGAAAGCCTGCGCAACCTGGCCTGGATATTCGCGATCTATCGCCTGTTCGCTCTCGATGGCCGCCACGCCGCAATGAAGCCGGTTCGCCCGATGCTGGCTGCCCTGGCGTTCGTAGAATTCCTGCAAATGGCTGCGGTCTGGCTGCTGATGACGCGGGCCGGGACAGAGCCGATCGGCCAGGGGGCATTCCTGACGATGGTCTCGCTGCGTTTGCTGGTGGCGGTTGGCGGGGTGGTGCTGGCCCACAACCTGTTCGGCGGCGCTTCGCAGCAGGCCCGCCTGATTATCCGCTGGCCGGCGACGGCCTTGGCAATCCTGTGGGTGGTCGATCTGAACCACTACGCAATTGCTTACCTTTCCGGGGGCATGCCGCAGGTAACGGCGGCCTTGCGCGGGCTGCTGGCCTTTCCGATCGCGGCAATACTCGCATTGGGGGCCGGCGATGGCAGCGAGTCGCTGCGCTTTCGCCCTTCTCGTGCAGTAACCTTTCAGTCGGTGTCGTTGCTGCTGATCGGCGGCTACCTGATTGCGATGATGGCGGCAGCGCAATGGCTGGCATTTGCCGGCAGCGACTTTTCGTCAATGCTGCAGATCGTTCTTGTGGCGCTGTTCGTGCTTGGCGCGGTGACGCTGGCGATGTCGCGGCGGCTGCGCGGTTGGCTGCGGGTGACCGCGATCAAGCACCTCTTCCAGCACCGTTATGACTACCGCACCGAATGGCTGCGTTTTACCCGCACGATCGGTCAGGCCGGAGCCGGCGGGCCGCCGCTCAACGAACGCGTCATCCGCGCTCTGGCGGATATCACCGACAGCCCAGCCGGGCTGCTGCTTGTCCCCAATGAAGCGGGGCATTTCGAGCTTGGCGCCCGCTGGCAATGGCCCACCGCCGAAGTTCCGCCGGTCGCCATGGCCGCCCGGCAGGTCCGCCAGTTCGAACGCGAGGACTATATCGCCGATCTTGATCAGGTCCGCGCTTCGGGCGAAGCCGAAATCGAACTGCCCGAATGGCTGAAGGCCGAGCCGCGGGCCTGGGCCTTGGTGCCGCTGCTGCATTTCGAGCGGCTGGCAGGCGTTGTCGTCCTGGCGAGGCCCGCCCATGTCCGCCGGCTCGACTGGGAAGACTTTGACGTGCTGCGGGTCGTCGGCCGCCAGCTCGCGAGCTATCTGGCCGAAAATGCCGGGCAAGAGGCCCTGGCCGAAGCCGGCCGGTTCGACGAGTTCAACCGCCGCATCGCTTTTGTGATGCACGATATCAAGAACCTGGCGAGCCAGCTTGGTCTGCTTGCCCGCAATGCAGAGCTCCATGCCGACAATCCGGAGTTCCGCGCCGACATGCTGGTCACGCTGCGCAATTCGACCGAAAAGCTCAACGCACTGGTCGCGCGGCTTTCACGCTATGGCCCGGCTTCGGTAGATGAACTGTTACCGGTGCGGGCCGAAGCGGTTGCCAAGTCCGTGGTCGACCAGCTCGAATTGCAGCATCCGGTCACCCTGATCAGAGAAACCGAATGCGAAGTGGCAGCCAACCGTGAATCGCTCGAACAGGTTCTGTTGCACCTGGTCCAGAACGCGATCGATGCCAGCCCTGCCAAGTCTCCGGTGTTTGTCTCGGTCAGCAGCGTTGGACTAAACGGCATGATCGAAGTGGTCGACAGCGGCTGCGGAATGAGCGCCGACTTTGTTCGCACCCGCCTGTTCCGCCCGTTCGATTCGACCAAGCCGGGAGGATTTGGGATCGGCGCCTATGAAGCGCGCGAGCTGGTCCGGGCGATGCGCGGCCGGCTTGAAGTGGAGAGCCGCGAAGGGCTTGGCACCCGATTTGCCGTGATTCTGCCGATGGCCGAAACGGCCGCCCTGCTTGAAACCATCAACGAGGCCGGAAAGTCCGGCGCAAAGGTCGCGTAAAATGTCGGAAATGAAACCCAAACTGCTGATTGTCGAAGACGATGCCGGGCTCCAGGCCCAGCTGAAATGGGCCTACCCCGACTTCGAGGTAGTTCAGGCGACCGATCGCGCCAGCGCGATTACTGCCCTGCGCAGCGAAGAGCCGGCAGTGGTAACGCTAGACCTCGGACTTCCGCCCGATCCCGATGGTACCAGCGAAGGCTTTGCGGTGCTGGACGAAATCATGGCCCTGAAGCCAGATACCAAGGTGATTGTCGCTTCGGGCCACGGGGCTCGCGAAAGCGCGCTTACCGCAATCGCCAAGGGCGCCTACGATTTCTACCAGAAGCCGGTCGATATCGAAGCCTTGGGGCTGATCGTGCGCCGGGCGCTGCAACTGCACCGGATTGAAAACGAGAACCGCCAGCTGGCCAGCAAGAGCGGTGACGGGAACCGGGTGCTCGGCCGGCTGATCACCGCCGCGCCCGAGATGGTCAAGGTCGCCCGCACGATCGAGCGTGTTGCCAACACCAATGTCTCGGTCATGCTGCTGGGCGCCAGCGGCACCGGCAAGGAATTGCTCGCCCGCGGCCTGCACGAAGCCAGCGATCGCCGCGACGGGGCTTTTGTGGCGATCAACTGCGCCGCGATTCCGGAAAACCTGCTCGAAAGCGAGCTGTTCGGGCATGAGAAGGGCGCTTTCACCGGCGCGGTCAAGACCACCGAAGGCAAGATCGAACTGGCCAATGGCGGCACGCTGTTCCTGGACGAGGTCGGCGATATTCCGCTGCCGTTGCAGGTCAAACTGCTGCGCTTTTTGCAAGAGCGGGTGATCGAGCGGATCGGTTCGCGCAAATCGATCCCGGTCGATACCCGGATTGTCTGTGCCACGCACCAGGACCTTGAGGCGATGATCGCAGCGGGCAGTTTCCGCGAAGACCTGTTCTATCGCCTCGCCGAAATCGTGGTGAAGATCCCCAGCCTGGCCGAACGCCCCGGCGATGCAGCGCTGTTGGCCAAGGCCTTCATGGCGAAATTCGCCAAGGAAATGAACCCGGCGGTCAAGGGCTTTGCCCCCGATGCCCTGGCCGCGATCGATGCCTGGCCGTGGCCGGGCAACGTCCGTGAGTTGGAAAACCGGGTCAAGCGGGCGGTGATCATGTCGGACAGCAAGCTGGTCGGCGCGGCAGATCTCGATCTGGTCGCCCAGGATGAGGAGGCGATCCAGGTGCTCAACCTCAAATGCGCGCGCGAAGCGACCGACCGAAAGGTGATCCGCCATGCCTTGGCGCGCAGTGAGGGGAACATCTCCAACACCGCCAAGTTGCTCGGGATCAGCCGCCCGACGCTTTACGATCTGCTCAAACAATACGACCTTCACGCCTGAGCCATGCCCCGCCTGACGCTTCCCCTGGTGCTGGCCCTGCTGGCAACGCCGCTGCTGGCGATGCCGGACGATGCACGTACTAGCCTCGACAAGGCCCGTGCGGCCCTGGCGCGCGGCGACGGGATCGCCGCCGAGGCTGATCTTCAGCGAGCGCTGGCGGCCGGAGCAAGAAAGCCTGAACTCGCCGCGGACATGGGCGAGGCGCTGATCCAGCAAGGCGAGGGCGGCAAGGCCCGCGCATGGCTTGCGCCGGGGCAGTTCGATAAGGGCGAGGAAGCGCGGGGCTGGCGGCTGCTGGCGCTGCTGGAACGGCTTGATGGCAATCTTCCCGCTGCGGGCAGGGCGCTTGACCGGGCCCTTGTCGCTGCACCCCGCGATCCGTTGGTCTGGGTCGAGGTTGGGAGGCTGCGATATCAAGGCGGGGAGCAATTGCAGGCGTTTGAAGCCGCCGACCGCGCAGTCGCGGCTGGACCGAACAATCCGCGCGCACTGGAACTGAAAGCCCAACTGGTCCGCGATTCACTGGGGGATGGCGCGGCGCTGCCGATCTTCGAACAGGCCTTGGCTGGCGCGCCGGGCGATATCGCGCTGCTCGGCGGTTATGCGGCATCGCTGGGAGAGCTGGGCCGGGCCAGCGAAATGCTCGCCGTTATCCGCAAGATGCTGTCGCTTGATCCGGACAATGGCCAGGCGTTCTACCTTCAGGCGGTTCTGGCTGCGCGGGCGGGAAATGTCGATCTGGCCCGCGCCATGCTCAACCGGGCGGGGGAGCGGATCGACGGCATGCCGGCGGCGGCATTGCTGCAAGGCATGATGGAGCTTGAGGCCGGCAACGCCAACGCCGCCGTCCAGCACCTGATTCCGCTGGCCAACGGCCAGCCCGCCAACCCGCGGGTTCAGCTGTTGCTGGCCCGGGCGCTGTACGAGGCCGGCGATCACCAGCAACTCGTCGCCCGCTTCGGGGCGCTGGCCGCGCGCGGCGATGCGTCACCCTATCTGCTGCAGATCCTGGGCCAGTCCTACGAGGAGCAGGGCGACCGCGCAGCGGCGGGCCCGCTGCTTGACCGCGCGGCTGCGGCCAATCCTCCGGCCGTTCTGCCGATTTTCGAACCCAGTCCGCCCGGCGTGCTCGCGCCGCGCTGGAACGAGGCGCAGAGTAGCGCGGGGATAACAGCTGCATATCTCAGGTCTCTGCTGGGCGCCGGCGATCAGGCCGGCGCGGTCCGCGTGGCCGGTCGGCTGCTCGAACTGCGTGGTGGTTCGGCCCAGGCGCATGGCCTGATGGGCGATGTGGAACTGGCGGCTGGACGGGCCGATTCCGCCCTGCGCCATTACGATGCGGCCGCGCGAGTTCGCCTGACGGAATCCTTGGCCTTGCGCTCGGCAATTGCCCTCGAACAGTTGGGGCAGGGCGGCAAGGTCCCGGCGCTGGTGGTCCGCTATCTGGGCCTCTACCCGCAAAGCCGCCTGATGCTGCGGATTGATGCCAATCTGGCGATAGCCAAAGGGGACTGGGCGCGGGCGCGGCTGCTGCTGGAAAACCTGCGGCTGCGCGGTGCCAATCGCGATGCCCGTTTGCTGGCCAGCTTGAGCCTGGCGCAGTTGCGCAGCGGCGATGCCGCAGCGGCGCTGGCCACGGCCGACCGGGCCTGGAGCCTGGCTCCGGCCAGCGGCTATGTCGCGGCGGTCCGCGCGCTGACCTTGGCCCACGTCGGATCGGATCCGGCCACCGCGCGGCAGCTGATCGCCCAGGCGGGCCGGACCGGCGGCGATCCCAAGGTGCTGGACGAAGCGCGCCGCAAATTGCGCTGACCCCTCTCGACAAGCGCCGATTGCTCCTCATAAGGGCAATTTCATCGCGCGATTAAATTTGTCGGGAGCAAGGATATGGCCGGGGTTCTTCAGGGTGTGACCGTCATCGAACTGGCCGGGATCGGGCCGGGGCCCTTCTGCGGCATGATGCTGGCGGATCACGGTGCCCGGGTGATCCGGGTTGAGCGGCCCGGCACGAGCAGCCGGTTCGGCGATGGCGGCAACCGGGACATCCTCAACCGCAATCGCGAGCGGATTGAACTCGACCTCAAGGACCCGGCTGCCATCGCCCAGCTCAAGGAGATGGTGCAGAGTGCCGATGCGCTGATCGAAGGCTATCGTCCCGGGGTGATTGAACGGATGGGGATTGGTCCCGACGTGCTGCTGGCGATCAATCCCAAGCTGGTGATCGGACGGATGACCGGGTGGGGCCAGGACGGGCCGATGGCGCCGCTGGCTGGCCATGACATCAACTATATCGCGCTATCGGGCGCGCTCCATTCCTATGGCCGCAAGGGTGAGAAGCCGACTTTCCCGGTCAATGCCGTCGGCGATTTCGGGGGTGGCGGGATGATGCTGGCGTTTGGCGTCGTGGCGGCGGTGCTCCACGCGCGCTCCGGCGGCAAGGGCCAGGTAGTCGACTGCGCGATGGTTGATGGTGCGGCGATCCTTTCGGCGATGACCTACACCTTCCTCGGCAACGGCCAGTGGCGCGACGAGCGCGGGGTCAACCTGCTCGATAGCGGCACGCACTTCTACGACACCTACGAGACCAGCGACGGCAAGTGGATCTCGCTCGGCTCGATCGAACCGCAGTTCTACGCGCTGCTGCTGGAGAAGACCGGGCTGACCGGCGATCCCGATTTCGCCCAGCAGATGAACCCGATGAAGTGGGACGAGCTGAAGGAACGGATGACCGCGCTGATCCTGACCAAGACCCGCGATGAATGGTGCGCGATCATGGACGGAACCGACATCTGCTTCGCCCCGGTGCTGAGCCTGAAGGAGGCGCCGCAGCATCCGCACAATGTGGCGCGTTCGACCTTTGTCGAGGACGGCGGAATGGTACAGCCGGCCCCGGCGCCGCGCTTCTCGGCTACGCCCGCACCGGCACCGAAGCTGGCCGGACGGTAGACCGAAACGGCAATTGCCGATTTCCTACAGGGCGGGGCTCTGTCATTGTCATTCGTGCAGGGAATTCGGGGATTTTTTTAATTTCCGGGACCCTGTCAGGTTTGTGAACTTCCAACCCGTCGGAGCGCCCTCGCAAAGATGACGATCCTGTCCCGCATCGACCCGATGGTCCGCCTGCTGGCGCTGGCGATCGCGCTGGCGCTGCTGCTGCCGGTCAAGGGTGGTGCGCGAGATCTGGCGCAGTTCGTCGCCAATGCGGCGGTGTTCCTGCTGTTCTTCCTCAACGGCGTGCGTTTGCCCCGGCATGAAGTGATGACCGGGCTGGGCAACCATCGTCTGCTCTGGCCGCTGGTGGCGTGGTGCTTTGGCGGCATGGCGCTGGCGGGCTGGGGGCTGTGGCAACTGGGCCAGGGCTGGATCCCGCCCTTGATCGCGCTGGGCTTCCTGTACCTCGGCTGCCTGCCGTCGACAGTGCAATCGGCGACTGCCTATTCCTCGCTGGCCGGCGGCAATGTCGCCAGTTCGGTGGTCGCGGCGGCCTTGCTCAACCTGCTCGGCGTGTTCGTCACCGCGCCGCTGTTCTCGCTGCTGGGCGGGGGCGGAGCAGCTGCCTTTCATGGCGACGGCCTGCTCAAGGTGGTGATGATCCTGTTGGTGCCGTTCATGCTCGGCCAGGCGATGCAGGGGCGGCTTTCCGGCTGGGTCAAGGACAACCGGCAGCTCACCACCTGGTTTGATCGCGGCTCGATCGCGATTGCCGTCTATGTCGCCTTTTCAGGCGCGGTCGAGCAGCGCTTTTGGGAGCGGGTGGAGCCGTCCGGCTGGCTGTGGCTGCTGGGCGGGGTGGCGCTGTTTCTGATCGTCGGACACGCCGGAGCCTGGCTGCTGGGCGGCCTGCTGCGGCTGGACCGGCCCAACCGCGTCACGATGCTGTTTGCCGGCGCGCAAAAGAGCATTGCGATGGGCGCTCCGCTGGCGTCGGTGCTGTTCACCCCGGCGGTGGCCGGGGTCGTACTGCTGCCGATCCTGATCTACCATCTGGCGCAGCTGGTGCTGGCTGCTCCCTTGGCGGCGCGGCTCAGTTTGCCCTGATCGCCTCTTCGATCTCGCTGTCCGGATTGCGCTTGTTGTGGCGGATCGACCACCACAGCGACAACCCGATCAGCACCGCTCCGATCAGCCCGGTGACCGTTTCAGGGATGTGCATCACGGCCGAGAACAGCATGATCCCGCCCAGCGCGATGATCGCCCAGAACGCGCCGTGCTCGAGATAGCGATACTCTGCCAGGGTTCCCTGGCGGACCAGGTGGATCGTCATCGAGCGCACGAACATCGCCCCAATCGACAGGCCCAGCGCGATCACGATCATGTTGTTGGAAAGCGCGAATGCGCCGATTACGCCGTCAAAGCTGAACGAGGCATCGAGCACGTTGAGATAGAGGAACCCGCCGAGTCCCGAACGGACCACTGCTCCGCCTGCCGCCAGGGCCTGATCGCGCATTTCAAGAATGGTACTGACGGCTTCGACCGCGATGAAACAGACCAGCCCCAGCGTTCCCGAAACCATGAAGACCAGCGCCTCGTCTTGCGGGAGCATCCGCGAGATCAGGTAGAGGGCCACCAGCAGCAGCGCGATTTCCGCAGCCTTGATGTTGGATACGATTGCCAGCTTGGCTTCGATCCACTCGATCCAGTGGACGTCCTTTTCGCCGTCGAAGAAGAACGACAGGCCGACCATGGCCAGGAACGCGCCGCCGAACCCGGCAATGCCGACATGGGCGCTGCTGACGATGGCTTCGTATTCGGCGGGCTTGTTCAGCGACAGGTTCAGCGCATCAATCGGGCCAAGACCTGCGGCAATGGCAACAATCGCCAGCGGGAACACGATCCGCATCCCGAACACCGCGATCACCATGCCCCAGGTCAGGAACCGCTTTTGCCAGACTTCGTCCATGTCCTTCAGCACCGCGGCGTTCACCACGGCGTTGTCGAACGACAGCGACACTTCGAGGATCGAGAGGACGAAGATGATCCACAGCATCGATGCTGTGGCGGCGACACTGCCGGTCTGGGACCAGCCATACCAGACCCCCAGGGCAAGGCAGGCGATAGTGAATAGGATCGAGCCCTTGTAGAACTTCATCAGCATGGATTGAGCCTGTTGCCTTGTTGCAGCCGCGCCGTGGCGGAAAATGTCACTTGGGTTGGTAGGTCTGCTCGACCCCGGGGAAGCTGCGCTTGCGCACTTCTTCGGCGTATTGGCCCGCCGCGCTGGAAATCAGCCCGGCGATTTCGCCATAGCGCTTCACGAAGCGCGGTACGCGCTCGAACATGCCCATCATGTCTTCGGTGACCAGCACCTGTCCGTCGCACTGGGCCGATGCCCCGATCCCGATCGAAGGACAGGCGATCGCCTTGGTCGCTTCGATCGCGATCGGTTCGACCACGCCTTCGATCACGATCGCAAAGGCCCCGGCCTGATCGATCGCTTGGGCGTCGGTGACGATCTTCTTGGCTTCGGCGTCGCTGCGCCCGCGGGCGTTGTAGCCGCCCAGCGTGTTGACCGCCTGAGGGGTCAGGCCAACGTGGCCCATCACCGGGATGCCGCGGCCGGTAAGGAAAGCGACCGTTTCGGCCATCACCGCGCCGCCTTCCAGCTTGACCGCGCTGGCACCGGTCTCGACCATGATCCGCGAGGCGGTGGCAAAGGCCTGCTCGGGCGAGGCTTCGTAGGAACCGAACGGCAGGTCGATCACCACGGCGGCGTGATAGGAGCCGCGCACCACGGCTGCGCCATGCGCGATCATCATGTCTACCGTCACCTGCAGGCTGCTGGGCAGGCCATAGATCACCTGGCCGAGCGAATCCCCGCACAGGATCAGGTCGCAGTGCTGATCGAGCAGCTGTGCCTGCCGCGCGGTATAGGCGGTCAGCATCACGATCGGTTCGGCGGTAACGCCGTCCTGCTTGCGCTGGCGGATCGCCGGGATCGAAAGGCGGCGCAGCGGCGAGGGCGTGGGGTGCGCCCGGCTGGTGGCCGTATCGAGCTGGAAGGTCGTAGACATGGCGGCGCTTTAGCCGCTCGGTGCAATCTGGGGAAGGGCGGCTTTTAGCGCTTGCCATAAGGCGACTTGCCGCTAGCTTTCGCGCCAGGGAAAAACGTGGGCCCGCGCTGCGGCGCAGGGCCTTAAGATTTAGGGGAAATGCATGTTTGGTCGCGTGAAATCACTCGACGCCATTCTGGCAACTGCCGAAAAGAAATCGCTGCATCGCTCGTTGGGGGCCTTCCAGCTCACCATGTTGGGGATCGGAGCGGTGATCGGCACCGGTATTTTCGTTCTGACCGCCGAAGCCGCGCAAAAGGCTGGCCCGGGCATGATGATCAGCTTCATCATCGCTGGTTTTGTCTGTGCTGTGGCGGCTCTTTGTTATGCTGAGATGGCGGCGATGGTGCCGGTTTCGGGATCTGCCTACACCTATAGCTACGCGGTCATGGGCGAATTGATCGCCTGGATGGTCGGCTGGGCCCTGATCCTCGAATATGCCGTTGCGGCAGGGGCGGTCAGTGTCGGCTGGTCAGGCTATGTGGTTGGTTTGATAGAGAATGCGGTGGGTATCGACATACCCGATATGCTGGTTCGCGGGCCTTATGATGGTGGGGTGATCAACCTGCCGGCGATGCTGATTGCCGGTCTCGTCACATGGCTGCTGGTGATCGGCACCCGGGAAAGCGCCTCGGTTAACGCGGTGCTGGTGGCGATCAAGGTGGCGGCGCTGACTCTGTTCATCATTCTGGCCGTGCCGGTGATGAAGATGGAGAATTTCGAGCCCTTCTCGCCGCTCGGGTTTGGCGGGATCGGTGCTGCTGCGGCTTCGATCTTTTTCGCCTATGTCGGGTTCGACGCGGTTTCGACCGCAGCTGAAGAGACCAAGAATCCGCAACGCAACATGCCGATCGGTTTGATCGGGAGCCTTGGCATCTGCACAATCTTCTACTTGCTGGTGGCCGCCGGGGTGATCGGTTCGGTGGGCGCGCAGCCGGTGATGGATGCTGCCGGGGCCGGGCTGGAACCGGGTAGCCGTGAACTGGCTGCTCAGTGCGCCGCGATTGCCGATCAGGCAGTGGTCTGCTCGAAGGAAGCGCTGGCCTGGACGCTGCGCGAAATCGGTTGGCCGCAAATCGGTAACCTGATTGGCCTTGCGGCCGGTCTGGCGCTGCCATCGGTGATCCTGATGATGATGTTTGGGCAGACCCGCATCTTCTTCGTGATGAGCCGCGACGGCTTGCTGCCTGAAGCCTTCTCGAAGATTCACCCGCGCTACAACACGCCGTACTTTATCACGATTATCACTGGCATTGGTGTTGCGCTGTTTGCGGCATTCTTCCCGGTTGGGTTGCTGGCCAACATTTCGAATTCAGGAACGTTGTTTGCTTTTGCGGCGGTGTCGATCGCGGTGTTGGTTATTCGCCGCAGCGATCCTTCGCGGCATCGCCCGTTCCGGACTCCGGCGATCTGGTTGACCGCGCCCCTGTCGATCGCGGGCTGTCTCTATCTGTTTTACAAGCTCGACGTGAAAAGCCAGATCCTGTTTGCGATCTGGGCGGGTGTCGGGCTGGTGGTGTACTTCGCCTACAGCCGCAGCCGCAGCCATGTCGGTCGCGGTCTGGTCGAAGTGCATGAAGGCGATGAAGGTATTCCGCCGCAGCCGGTTGCGCCGCTGCCGGGTGATATTGACATCAACGACTGACGCTTGGCCATTGCCGGTTTGAAGGGGCCGTCCGCGCAAGCGGGCGGCCTTTTCGTTTGCGCGTGTGAGAAGGGATTGCGAATCACTACGAATGAGAACATAAATAGAACAAAGGCGATTCCCGATGACTGTGATTACCCCGCTTGCCGCCTTCGCGCGGCCCCGTGTCCCTCGCCATCAAGCGGCAGGTACAGCCTTGTCGCGCTGGCGGCCGGGACTGGGCGAGGGGGCCTTGCATGGCGAGATATTTGCTCCGGCGGGCGAAGGCAGCGGGGCGGCGCTGGCGCTGGCCCTGGCGCTCGATCGGGGCGGCGCGGAGAGCGATCGCGGCTGGCTGTGGGTCCAGGATGCTCGGGCGATCAGGCTGGGCGGGCGGCCGTATCAGCCGGGCCTGCCGGCAGCGCTGCGCCACCGGCTGGTCCACGTTGCCGCAAAGACGCCCGAGGACGCGCTGTTCGCGCTGGAAGAAGGGCTGCGTTGCCGCGATCTGGCTTTCGTGATCGGAGAGATCGCCGGCAATCCCCGCGCGCTCAATTTCACCGCCGCGCGGCGGCTCAGTCTGGCGGTGGAGCGGCATGGCGTGCCGCTGTGGCTGGTCCGGCTGGGTGCGGCGCACGAATTGTCCTCCGCCCG
>NZ_DJUW01000001.1:101565-102096 GCF_002440635.1 Novosphingobium sp. UBA6272
GCGCGCCGCCGCCTCGGCCGCCCCGCGCTGGAACCCGGCCGCGCCGGGTGCACCGGCCTGGCAGGCCGAACTGTTTCGCGCCCGGGCGCATCCTCCCGGAAAATGGATCTTGAGCGATGAGGGAAACCGCCTCTTCGTCCGGCCGCCGGATCATGGCGATCTGGCTCCCGGCGCTGGCGATCGATCGCTGGCAGCGTTCTGAGGGCGAAAGCCCCGCGCCTTTTGCCCTGCTGGCCGAAACCGCCCATGGCCCGCGGATCGCTGCGGTCAACGCAGCGGCGCGGGACGCCGGGGTGCGGGCCGGGGCCATGCTGGGCGATGCCCGGGCGCTGTGCCCTGAACTGGCGGTTGCTCCGGGCGATCCCGGCGGGGACCTGGCCTTCATCGAAAAGCTGGCGGTCTGGGCGCAGCGCTGGGGCCCATGGTCGGCGCTTGACCCGCCCGACGGGCTGCTGGTCGACGTGACCGGGGTGGCCCACCTGTTCGGCGGCGAGGCGGCCCTGCTGGCCGATGTCGCCGCGCGGCTGGCGG
>NZ_DJUW01000001.1:102307-122558 GCF_002440635.1 Novosphingobium sp. UBA6272
CCCCGGCACGGGGAGGGGGACCATCCTCGCAGAGGATGGTGGAGGGGTACGCGCAAGTGATCCCAACGCCGCCAGGTCAGGACCACCCGCCTGTACCCCTCCACCATCCTGCGAATGGTCCCCCTCCCCGTACCGGGGAGGAATGCTCAACGATCTTCCCGTTGCGGCGCTGCGGCTTGATCCGGCGACGCTGCTGGTGCTGCGCCGGCTGGGGTTGAAGCGGGTGGGTGAGCTTTCCGGGGTGGCCCGTGATGCGCTGGCGCGGCGGTTCCGCAGCACGCGCGCGCCGGGTGCCAATCCGCTGATCCGGCTGGACCAACTGCTGGGCAAGGTGCCCGAACCGCTGCTGCCGGTGGTCGCGGCCCAGCTGTCGCTGGTCCAGCGGCGGCTGATGGAGCCGATCCGCCACCGCAGCCTGCTCGACCAGGTGCTGGGCGATCTGGCCGCCGACATGGCGCGATTGCTCGAAGGCCAGGCCAAGGGTGCGCGGCGGCTGGAACTGGCGCTGTGGAAGGTCGATGGCGAGGTGCTGGTCCGCAAGCTCGAACTGGCTGCGGCCAGCCGCGACGCGGCGCACATCGCCCGGCTGTTCGGCGGCAAGCTTGATGATCTCGACGCCGGATTCGGGATCGAACTGGCCCGCCTTTCCGCCCCATGGTGCGAGCCGCTGGCGCTGAGCCAGGCCGATTTCGAAAAGGCGGCCGAGGCGCACGGCACCTCGCTTTCGGCCTGCATTGATCGCCTCAATGCCAGGCTGGGCGAAGCGGCGGTTCACCGCCCGCAGCCGGTCGCCAGCCATCTGCCCGAACGTGCCCAGCGCTGGGTTCCGCCGCTTGAGCCCGAGCGTGCGGTGCAGGGCGAACTGGCTTTTCACGCCCGGCCGCTGAAGCTGCTGGACCGGCCCGAACCGATCGCGGTGCTCTATGCCAGCCCGGACGGCCTGCCGCGGCGGTTCAGCTGGCGCGGCCAGGTTCATGAGATCGCCCGCGCTGAAGGACCCGAGCGGATCGCGCCGGAATGGTGGCGGATGCGCGGCACGGCCCGCCTGCGCGACTATTACCGGATCGAGGACCGGGAAGGGCGGCGCTACTGGATCTACCGTCACGGCCTCGCCTCGGACGGGCGGGGCGGGGTGCCTGAATGGTACCTCCAGGGACTTTATGCCTGAGGCCGCGCTCACCCCGGAACGCCGCCGGGTCGAGCAGACCCTGCCCCCGCCGGAGGACCGTGCGGGCTTCGTCGAGCTGGGCATGGTCAGCTGCTTCTCGTTTTTGCGCGGGGCCTCGGACGCGGTCGACCTCGCCACCACGGCGCGGGCGCTCGGCTATGACGCGCTGGGGATTGCCGATGCCAACACCATGGCCGGGGTGGTGCGGCTCCACAGCGAAGCCAAGGCGCTGGGGCTGACCCCGGTGATCGGCTGCCGGATCGAGACGGTCGAGGGGCTGGAGTTCCTGGCCTATCCCGCAGACCGTGCCGCCTATGGCCGGTTGTGCCGCCTGATCTCGGCCGGGCGGATGGGCAAGCTGGACGGCGAATGGCAGGACAAGGGCGCTTGCGACATCAGCCTGACGATGCTGGCGGAGCATGCCGAGGGCGTGGCGCTGGTGCTGGTTCCGCCGGCGGATCTAGCGGCGGAGTTCACGATCGCGGTCGAGAGCAATGTGATCCCGTTTGATTCACGCGCCCTTCGACAGGCTCAGGATGAGCGGGGCGCCGAGACGCGGAGGGAAGGAGAAGGAAGATTTTTCTCACACGAAGACACGAAGACACGAAGAAATTGTGACGCGCCGCAGGCATCCAATTCAATTCCAGCGTCACCGCTAACCGCAACGTCGGATGCGGAAGGGGCTTCGCCCATGGAAGGGCCTCTTCGTGTCTTCGTGTCTTCGTGTGAACCAACCTTTCTGACCGCCCCGTTCCCCGAACTGCTCCCGCACCTCACCACGCAATTCCCCACGCTGCGTCATATCGCCGCAAGCTATCTCTACAGCGGCGATGATCTGGCCCGGATCGCGCGGCTGGACACACTCGCGCGCGAACATGGCCTGGCGATCCTCGCCACCAACCTGCCGCTCTATCACGTGCCCCAGCGCCGCCCGCTGCATGATGTGATGACCGCGATCCGCCACAAGACCACGGTCGCCGCGGCCGGATACCTGCTGCGGGCCAATGCCGAGCGGCATCTGAAAGGGCCGGAGGAGATGGCCCGGCTGTTCCGGCGCTGGCCGCATGCCTTGCAGGCGGCGCGCGATCTGGCCGATGCCTGCGCCTTCAACCTTGAGGAACTGCGCTATGAATACCCGCGCGAAGAATACCCCGACGGGCTGGATGCGCAGGCCTATCTCGACCGGCTGACCTGGCAGGGCGCTGCACAGCATTATCCTCACGGTGTACCTGAAGAAGTGGCGGAAACCCTGCGCAAGGAGCTGATCCTGATCGGCAAGAAGGCGCTCGCCCAGTACTTCCTGACGATCAAGGAAATCGTCGATTTCGCCCGCGCGCAGGATCCGCCGATCCTGTGCCAGGGGCGCGGCTCCGCGGCCAATTCGGCGGTGTGCTTTTGCCTGGGGATCACTTCGGTCAACCCGGCCGAGCACGCGCTGCTGTTCGAACGCTTCATCTCCGAAGACCGCGACGAGCCACCCGATATCGACGTCGATTTCGAGCATGAACGCCGTGAGGAGGTGATCCAGCACATCTATGAAAAGTATGGCCGCCACCGCGCGGGCCTGTGCGCCACGGTGATCCACTACCGCCCGCGTATGGCGATCCGCGAGGTCGGCAAGGCGATGGGCCTGTCCGAAGACGTCACCAGCGCGCTCGCCAAGACGGTCTGGGGCGGGCACGGCCGCTCAATCAAGGAGGCCCACGTCGAACGTGAGGCCGGGATGGACCTCAGCGATCCGCACCTGCGCCGGGTGCTGGCGCTGACCGAGCAGATGATCGGCATGCCGCGCCACCTTTCCCAGCACGTCGGCGGGTTCATCCTGACCGAGGGGGCGCTGACCGAGACGGTGCCGATCGGCAACGGCGCGATGCCCGATCGCAGCTTCATCGAGTGGGACAAGGACGATATCGACGCGCTCGGCATCCTCAAGGTCGATGTGCTGGCGCTGGGCATGCTGACCTGCATCCGCAAGTGCCTCGACCTGCTGGGGCAGCATCATGGCAAGACCCTGACACTCGCCACCGTGCCGCGTGAGGATCCCGAGGTTTACGACATGCTGTGCAAAGGCGATTCGCTGGGCGTGTTCCAGGTCGAAAGCCGGGCGCAGATGAACATGTTGCCGCGGCTGCGCCCGCGCTGCTTCTACGATCTGGTGATCGAGGTGGCGATCGTCCGCCCCGGGCCGATCCAGGGCGACATGGTTCATCCCTACCTGAAACGCCGCCGGGGGGCTGAGAAGGTCGAGATCCCCGCGCCGGGGCCAAGCCACGGCCCGCCGGACGAGCTGACCAGCATCCTCGGGCGGACGCTGGGGGTGCCGATCTTCCAGGAACAGGCGATGAAGATCGCGCTCGACGCGGCCAGGTTTTCCTCCAAGGAAGCCAACCGGCTGCGCAAGGCGATGGCCACATTCCGCAGCCGGGGGATGGTGCACGAACTGGAAGACCTGATGGTCGGCCGGATGATCGCGCGCGGCTATGATCCGGACTTCGCCACGCGTTGCTTCAACCAAATCAAGGGGTTCGGCGAATACGGCTTTCCCGAAAGCCACGCGGCCAGCTTTGCGCTGCTGGTCTATGTCTCGTCCTGGCTCAAATGCCACTACCCGGCGGCCTTCGCGGCAGCGCTGCTCAATTCGCAGCCGATGGGCTTCTATGCCCCTGCGCAGATTGTGCGCGATGCCAGGGAACATGGGGTGGCGGTGCTGCCGGTCGATGTGAACGTCAGCGGGTGGGACAATGCGCTTGAAGCGATCGGTTCGCGCGGAGAGGCAGAGGGGCGGAGGGAAGGTGGAGAAGAAAAAGGTTTCTCTCGCAAAGACGCAAAGGCGCCAAGAGGTGGTTCAGCGCCGCAGGCTCTTGAATCAAAACCGGGTTTCCCGTTTGCTGCTGCGTCGGATTTTGAAAGGGCTGCGCCCCAGGCGGAACCCCTTGGCGCCTTTGCGCCTTTGCGAGAGAGAAATCCTTCTCCTCTTCTCCGCGCCTCCGCGTCTCCGCGTGAGCCGAAACTCGCCCTCCGCCTCGGCCTGCGCCAGGTCGATGGCTTTCCCGAGGCTGCCGCCGCGCGGATTGTGGCGGCGCGCGAAGCTGGGCCGTTTCGCGATGTGCGCGAATTGAAGGAGCGGGCCGGGCTCAGCCCCGCCTTGATCGAACGCCTTGCCTCGGCCGATTGCTTCAACTCGCTGAACCTAACCCGCCGCCAGGCGCTGTGGGACGCGCGCAGCCTGATCGCCGGGCCGGACCTGCCGCTGTTCGCCGCAATGGCGACACGTGACGAGGGGGCGGAGCGTGATGCCACCCGCCTGCCGCGCATGCCGCTAAGCGAGGAAGTGGTGGCCGATTACCAGACTCAGCGGCTTTCACTCAAGGCGCACCCGCTGGCCTTCCTGCGCGCCAGCCTGGGCGAGCGCGGGTTCATCCGGGCGAGCGAACTGCGAGAACGCAAATACCGCTCGACCGTGCAGGTTGCCGGGGTGGTGTTGATCCGCCAGCGCCCGGGCAGCGCCAAGGGGGTGTGCTTCATCACGCTGGAAGACGAGAGCGGGGTGGTCAACCTGGTGATCTGGCCCGATCTGATGGAAAAGCAGCGCAAGGTGATCATGGGCGCACGGCTGATGGAGGTAAAAGGCCGGGTCGAATATGACGACGAGGTGATCCACGTGATCGCCCAGCACCTGACCGACGCCACACCCAGCCTGCACGCGCTGTCGGACGATCTTTTGCCGCATCACACTGACCGCGCCGACCATGTCAGCCGCCCACTGCAGGGCAGCCGCGGCGGACATCCGCGCGACGTGCGGGTGATCCCGAAATCGCGCGATTTTCACTGACCGTACCGCGTGGCAAGTGTAGCTTGGCCCAAGCCTGTAATCGCTATGTCGTAATTTTGACGCCAACGGTCATGAAAGCGTCACATAACCGCCATACCGGCAGGGCGACCGATCCACACCGGAGAATCGACGATGCGCAACAAACTGGCGGGACTGCTGGCAGTCCTCACCGCAACGGTGGCGGGACCGGCCTGGGCCGGAGAGGATATTGCCTACTGGCAAAACCTGCAGGTCACCATCAAGGCCAGCGACGAGATCCGCGTCTCAAGCGACACCTCGCTTCGATCGAGTGATGCGCGGGGATTTTACCAGCTGCAGCAGGTTACGATGATCGGTTATAAGCCGAGCAAGAAGGTCACACTGTGGGCCGGATACGTCCACACGCCGCAATACAGTCGTGGCGATTTCACCGTGATGGAACGGCGCTTTCGCCAGCAGCTCAATGTCGATGATGTGGCCAAGATCGGCTCGCTTAATCTTGGACTGCGCGTCCGTACCGAGCAGCGCTGGCGCGACGGAATCAATGGAACCGGGTGGCGCCTGCGCCCCTCGCTGCGCGGCAGCGTGCCGCTGACCGGCAAGCTCAGGCTGAACCTTGCCCATGAAAGCTTCATCAACCTGAATACCACCACCTTCCAGCGTCAGGCCGGCTACGACCGGATGCGCAATTCGGCCGGGATCGCCATCCCGGTGAACAAGGCGATCGGCTTTGAACTGGGTTACCTGAACCAATGGTCGATCGTTCGGAACGGACCCGACAACGTCGATCACATCATCAACACCACTATTTCGGCTTCGTTCTGAAGCCGCGTTGCTGCGCCATATCGAGGGGAAAACGATGCGCAAATATCTGATCGCGGGGGCGCTTCTCGTCTCGACCGCCATTGCTGTTCCGGCCCGTGCCGACGACACCCAGAACTGGGAAACGCTCAACGTCACGGTCAACCTGCCGGACAATTTCAAGCTGAGCAGCGAAACCGTGTTTCGTGACAGCGACGCCCGCGGTTTCTACGAGATCGAGGAAAACCTCATGGTCGGCAAGAAGCTGAACAAGACCGTCACGGTCTGGCTCGGCTACACGTTCAACCCGCTTTACAACGCCGGCACCTTCCGCACCCGCGAACACCGCTTTCGCCAGCAGGTCAACTTCGACAACGTGCTGCAGATCGGCAAGGTCAAGGTAGGCGGCCGGATTCGCCTCGAACAGCGCTGGCGTGAGAATGCCAGCGGCACCGCCTGGCGGCTGCGCCCTCAGGTCAAGGCCAGCGTCCCGATCGTCGGCAAGGTCAACTTCAACCTCAGCCACGAAAGCTTCATCGATCTCAACACGCAGACATTCCAAGGCGTTGAAGGCTACGAACGGATGCGCAACGCTGCCAGCATTTCGTGGCCGCTGAACAAGAAGTTCGGGGTCGAGGTCGGCTACCTCGAACAACACGGCTTCGTTCCAGGCGGACCGGATACCAACGATCATGCGCTGACCGTGGGACTGAACGCGAACTTCTGAAGATCCTGGGCATTTTGCTTGCGGCCGTGCCGCAATCAAGATGCCCACCTTCGTAGCGATGGTGACCCCTACGGGAATCGAACCCGTGTTTCAGCCGTGAGAGGGCCGCGTCCTGACCGCTAGACGAAGGGGCCTGAAGGGCCGTTCACGCTCATAGGCGCATCTGGACTGGAACCAAAATCCCTGCATGCGCAGGTTGGTGACCCGTACGGGATTCGAACCCGTGTTTCAGCCGTGAAAGGGCCGCGTCCTAACCACTGGACGAACGGGCCATATGGCTTGCGCCGCTGGCAGGGGTGCGCCTTTAAGCGGGCGCGCCAGAACGGTCAAGGGGCAAGGGAAAGAATATCTCAGTCGGCGAAAGCAGCGTCGTCGACATGGAGTTCGGCCTGCGGACGACTGGCCCAATCGTCGATCTTCGCGCGGCCTGCCAGCCACAGCTTGCGGTTGTGTGTGGCGTGCAACAAAGTCTGCCCGAGCTCGGTCGAGGCAGCACGGAATGCGATCGCCTTGAAGCTGGCTCCATTATCGCCGCGCACGATCAGGCGGACGTGATCGGTGCCGACCAGATCGGCCTTGACCAGCCGGACCGGACCGACCGCCACGCGCGGGCCCGGCCAGCCCATGCCATAGGGACCGGCGCTTTCCAGATCCTCGACCAGCGCCGGGGTCAGCCCGCCCGGCGCCACCGCCAGGTCGAGCAGCATGGCCTGGTTGGCCATGGCCGCGCCGACGGTGCGGCCCAGCCGGTCATCCAGCCATTCGCCCAGCGCGTCGATCTGTCCCGGAGCGACCGTCAGGCCGGCGGCCATGGCATGGCCGCCGCCAGCCAGCAGCAGGCCATGCTCGCGCGCGGCAATGATCGCGGCACCGAGGTCCACCCCGGCGATCGAGCGACCCGAGCCTTTGCCGTTGCCGGCCTCATCGGCATCCAGCGCGATTACCAGCGTCGGCTTGCCGGTCTTTTCCTTGATCCGCCCGGCGACGATCCCGATCACTCCGGGGTGCCAGCCGCGCCCCGAAAGGGTCAGCACGGCGCGGTTGTGCTGGGAATCGATCTGGGCCTCGGCCGCGGCCTGAACTTCGCCCTCGATCGCGCGGCGTTCCTCGTTGAGCGCGGACAGCTGCGCGGCGATTGCCTGGGCTTCGTCCGGGTCCTCGGTGGTCAGCAAGCGCACGCCCAGCGTCGATTCGCCGACCCGCCCGCCGGCATTGATCCGCGGACCGAGCGCGAAGCCAAGGTCGCTGCAACTGGGCGCGCGGCTGAGCCGGCTGGCATCGATCAGCGCCGCCATGCCGACACCGTCGCGCCGGGCCATCACCTTCAGCCCCTGCGCCACCAGTGCCCGGTTGAGACCGTGCAGCGCGGCGACATCGGCAACCGTGCCGAGTGCGACCAGATCGAGCAGGCCGAACAGGTCCGGCTCGGGCCGGCCGGCAAAGAACCCGCGCTGGCGCAGAGTGCGGACCGTTGCGATCGCCAGGAGGAACGCGACGCCGACAGCGGCCAGGTGGCCATGCGCGGCGGCATCCTGCTCCTCGTCGAGTCGGTTGGGATTGACCAGCGCGACCGCGCGCGGCAGCTCGGCCGAGCACTTGTGATGATCGACCACGATCACATCGACCCCGGCTTCGCGCGCCATGTCGAGCGCCTGGTGGGCCATGGCTCCGCAATCGACCGTAACAATCAGGCTTGAGCCCTGTTCGGCCAGCTTGACCAAGGCTTCGCCCGAGGGACCATAGCCTTCGAGCAGGCGGTCGGGGATGTAATAGCGCGCTTCGTGCCCCAGCGAGCGGAGCAGGCGGATCAGCAGCGCCGCGCTGGTTGCCCCGTCGACGTCGTAGTCGCCATAGACAGTGACCGTTTCATTGGTGAGCACGGCCTGGACCAGCCGCTCTGCAGCCACGTCCATGTCGCGGAAGATCGAGGGATCGGGCAGGAAGGCCCGCAGCGAAGGGTTGCGGTGCCGCTCCAGATCGTCTTGGGCCACGCCGCGCGACATCAGCAGCTGGGCGACGATATCGTGCTGCAGCCCGGCCATGCCGCCAAGGTCCATGTTGCCGCCACGCCAGCGCCAGATGCGCCCGCTCAGCGAGCGGTCGAGGCCAAGGATCGAAGGTGCGTCCATCGCGGCTGGTTAGCCGAGCTGGAAGGGCCGGGGAAGGGCCGCGCCGCCACTCTGTCGATAATTGACAATTCTCATTGCGCGATTGCGCTAATGTGCGAGGCTTCCGGATCAGGAGGGTATTGTCATGACCGCCAATCGCCGCACCATCATCGCTCTCAGCCTTGGAGCCGCCACGATCGCCGCCATTCCCGTGATCGCCCAGCGCGCGCCGACCAGCGGGCCGGTCGCCCGTTATGACATGCGCGCCGGGACCCTGTCCGGCTTCGCCGCGATGGGCGGCGGGGCTGGCGGGGCCTTGTCGATGGCCTTCGGTGGGGGCGGCAACAAGGTTCAGAAGGAACTGTACCTGCGGCTCGGTTCGAGCAGCTTGCCCGCCAAGGGCGCGGCCAAGGCCGAACACTTCATGCCGGCCAATGCCAAGCTGGGCAAATCGGTGCTGCTCTCCACCCCCAAGGAAGAGCGCGGCTATACCGACGAACTGCCGCAGAAGCCCAAGGGCCGGATCCTGATCTTCTGGGGCTGCGGTGAGCACGCGCCCAAGGGGCAGCCGGTGGTGATCGACCTCAGCAAGCTGGCCGCTGGTCAGATGCCGCCAGGGCTGTGGACCAGCACGATCATGCGCGACTGGGGCCCAAGCCTGACCAACAGCAAGACCTTCGGACGCTGGCCGGCCGAGGACCGTAAATTCGTCAAGGCCGACAGTTCGCTGATCGGCGCGCACCGCGTGGCCGGAAACTATTCGCCCGAAATCGCCTTCAGCCTGAGCAAGGACTTCATGGCGCCGCTTAGCTCCAACACGGCCGAGCAGGCCAGCGGCGCGAGCTTATTGCGATGGAATGCCGTGCCGGATGCGACCGGCTATCTCGCTTTCCTGTTCGGCGGCAAGATGGGACCGGGCGGGGAGATGGGCGACATGGTGATGTGGACCAGCAGTGCCAGCCGCCAGTTCGGCGGGGGCCTGTCCGACTGGCTCAGCCCGGGCCAGGTCGCCGCCCTGGTGCGCGACCGGACGGTGATGGCCCCTGCCACAACCCAGTGCACAATCCCCGCCGAAGTGCGCAAGGCCGGGCCGGATTTCCGGATGGGCATGCTGACCGCCTTTGGTCCGGAAGAGAACTTCGCCTATCCCGAGCGGCCGGTCGATCCCAGGGCCGCGTGGAACCTGCAATGGACCGCCCGGATCCGTCACCGCTCGATGACCAGCTGGATGGACATGCCGGGGATGGCGCAGATGTCGGGTCAGCAGCCGCAGGATGGTCAGCAGCCCAAGTGCAAGAAGAAAGGTGGTCTCGGCGGCATCGTCGGGGGTGTGCTCGGCGGCAAGGACTGCTAGTCGCGGCGCATGCTCGCGATCATCTGGCATAGCCGCACTGGCGCGAGCCGGGCCCTAGCCGCAGCAGCGGGGCTGGGGGCGGGCGATCGCGCGCGGCTGATCCCGGCCGAAGCGGTTGAACCTGCCGATCTGCTGGCGGCAAGCGGCTACCTGTTTGTCTGCCCCGAAAATCTCGCGACGATGAGCGGGGCGATGAAGGAGATGTTCGACCGCTGTTACTATCCCCTGCTTGGAAGGATCGAAGGCCGGCCCTATGCCAGCATCATTGCCGCCGGCAGCGACGGCCGCGGCGCCCAGGCGCAGCTGGACCAGATCGCCACCGGCTGGCGCCTGCGCCGCGTGGCAGAGCCGATGATCGTGAACACGGGCGCACAAACGGCGGAACTGATACTTGCCGAGAAGCAGGTTCCGACGACGTCGTTGGAGCAGGCTGAGGTGCTCGGCGGGGCTCTTGCTGAAGGGCTGGCGCAGGGGATCTTTTGATCGATTCTGCAAGGAAGCAGCCATTTTGGGTCCAATTGTTTCAGCAAGACTCGACTAATCACTTGGAAAAGTGGCAAATGCCGATGAGTCGAACGGAACAGTTTCGGGGGAAAGACTATCGCTCTAGCGGCTGACAATTCAGGCAAGGTTGATGGAGCTATCCTGGCGCTGGTTTTTGCGCTCGATGATCGCCCCAATATTGAAGCTCTGGCCGAACTTTCGGCTCGGAGCGGCCTTGCCACGCCATTTGCGCTTAGCCACATCCCGGCGGGTGAGAACTGGGCCGAACTGCTGGCGGCAGGGATGAGTTTCGACTGCCGCGGACTGGCCCCCGGCAATCCCGCGGCACTCCCAGGCAGCGGGGCCATGCTGGGCTTGCATGAGATTCCGGCCGGAGAGACGATTACCCTCCAGCCATCGCCGCACCTTGCCGAGGGGCGGGGGATGCTGCCGATTGTTAGGGTCCTGGCCGGACTGGGAACCGGGCTTGCCACGCTGCCAGGCTTGCTGGCGGTCAACTGGATTCCAGCGCGCTGCTGGATGACTCCGAAGTACTTTTGCGGCGTGATCGAGACCTGGCTGGAAGGCGGGGCCTTTCCTTCGCTGGGTTTGACCTCCTTGCAGCGGGAGAATGACGGGGCGATCGTTTCGGCCGGCCTTGATTACCTGATCGGGCAGGAATTGCGGTTTGAACCCGACCGGCGACTGGTTCCAGCAGCGGCAGCGCGGGTCGCGGCGCGGCTGACCAATGAACTGGTTGGCACCGGGCCCCTCCAGCGCGAGATCGAGTTTGCGGGGCCCGATGGAGAGGCATTGAAGGCCGAACCGGTCCGTCAAGGCCGGCAGATCCGGCTTACGCTGAAGCGCTGACTACCAAGGGGCGCTGTGCTGGGTGGACAGCTCGAACCCCGGTCCTTCGAATGCGCTACACTGGCAGCGCACCTTCTTGCCCTTCCGCGCTGTCAACCGCTGCGACAGGCCTGGCTATGACCCCGGGCTGCAGCGCCATCACCTGCTGCCCCGCCAGATCCTCGGCCGCAGCTGCTTTGGGCCGATGCTCGATGCCATCGGCACAGCGCGGCTGCGGTTCGATGACTTTCGCCGCAACGGCCTGCTGCTGCCTGCCAATGATCGGGCGGCGGTGCGGATCGGGCTGCCGCTGCACCGCGGGCCGCACCGCGATTACAATGCCATGGTGATCGAGCGGGTTGGGCAGATCGAGGCCGGCTGGTCCTCCACCCGGCTGCGCGCGCCGGAAGTGGCGCTGGTCGATGCGCTGCAGCGGCTGGAATTGCTCCAGCGGGCGCTGCGCCGCCGCTTGCTCGTCCAGCAGCGTCGCCTGCGGCTCAACCGCAGCGACCCGCTGGGGGCGGGGGTGGACTTTTCTGAACTGGACGCGATGGCCGACCTGCTTTGGCCGGCCACCGAAGTCCCAGTGCCCTAGGCCAGCGTCATCCCGGCCTTGGCGGCCAGCTCGCTGCGGGCCTGGTTGTATTCGGCCTCGAGCCGGTCGACCCGGTCTGCCACGCTATCGACCGACTTGACCGCGCCGATTCCCTGGCCCGAACCCCAGATGTCCTTCCAGGCCTTGGCCTCGGTATTGCCGCCCGAACCGAAGTTCATCTTGCTCGGATCGCTCTCGGGCAGGTTGTCGGGATCGAGCCCGGCCGCCACGATCGAGGGGCGCAGATAGTTCCCGTGCACCCCGGTGAACAGGTTCGAATAGACGATGTCCGAGGCGCGCCCTTCGACGATCGCGCTCTTGTACCCATCGGCTGCGCGCGCTTCCTTGGTGGCGATCCACGGGCTGCCGATATAGGCGAAATCCGCCCCCATCGCCTGCGCGGCGAGGATCGAGCGGCCGCAGGCGATCGAGCCGGACAGCGCGACCAGTCCGTCGAACCACTCGCGGATTTCCTGCATCAAGGCGAAGGGGGAGAGCGTGCCGGCATGGCCGCCAGCCCCGGCTGCGACCGGGATCAACCCGTCGGCACCTTTTTCGATCGCCTTGCGGGCAAAGCGGTCATTGATCACGTCGTGCAGCACGATCCCGCCCCAGGCGTGGACAGCAGCGTTGATATCCTCACGCGCGCCGAGCGAGGTGATCGTCATCGGCACCTGCCACTTGGCGCAGACCTCCATGTCTTCCTCAAGCCGGTTGTTCGATTTGTGGACGATCTGGTTGACCGCATAGGGCGCGGCTGGGCGATCGGGATTGTCGCGGTTGTGTGCGGCCAGTTCCTCGGTGATCTGGTGCAGCCACTCGTCAAGCACGCCAGACGGCCGCGCGTTGAGCGCCGGAAAGCTGCCGATCACCCCGGCCTTGCACTGCGCGATCACCAGTTCCGGCCCGGAAATGATGAACAGCGGCGAACCGATAACGGGCAGGCGCAGGCGATCGAACGGGGCGGGAAGCGGCATCGGCAGGGGGTGTCCTCTCAAGTGATTTGGGTTTTCATATGAGACGCAACCGGACCTGTCGAGTGCCGTAACCTGACAAACCTGACAGGGTCCCGGGATCGGAAATCGCTTTGCGTCACCCGGCGGCACCCTGTGTCGCTGTTTGTCACCCTATGTTGCCTTATGGCACCCTGTGTCAGGCGGCTGTGACCGGCCTGGCGCAAGAATTTGGAACAGCGCAGCGGCATCTGGAACGGGGCAATGGCAACTTTCATCCGGCCAGAATAGCGGCACGCGGCCAAGTAGGAAAATCGCCCGGCCTTGCCGCTCGACAAGCCGCGATTTGCTTCTAGGGTCAGCTCCGTGATGAGCCCGACCGTTCTCCACCTCGCCCGCGATAGCGAGCACCGCTTTTCGAAGCAGCCGGTCCAAAGCCTGACCCTGCTGGCCGGCCTTGGGGTAGAGGGCGATGCCCACGCCGGGCGGACAGTCCAGCACCGCTATGACAAGTGGAAGAACCCCGATGCGCCCAACCTGCGCCAGGTCCATCTGATGCATGCCGAACTGTTCGATGAACTGGCGGAAAAGGGCTTCAGCGTCGGCCCCGGCCAGCTCGGCGAAAACGTGACCACCCGCGGGATCGACCTGCTCGGCCTATCGCGCGGCACCCGCCTGCGGCTGGGGGACGAGGCGCTGATCGAAATCACCGGCCTGCGCAGCCCTTGCATCCAGATCAACGCTTTTGCCGAGGGCCTGATGGCCGCCACGCTCGATAAGGCCCCCGACGGAAGCCTGATCCGCAAAAGCGGCGTAATGGCCGTGGTGATCACCAGCGGTGACGTGCGGGTAGGGGACCGGATCGAACTGGCCTCGATGCCGATGCAGTTTGAGGCGCTGGGGGTGGTTTGAACTCTAATGGCCCTTACCCTCTGGGGAAGGGTTGGGATGGGGGTACTACGTTGGCTTTGACGCTCGGCTTCGCCTCGCTCCCCCACCCCCGACCCCTCCCCGCCGGGGAGGGGCTGCGTATTGACATTGTGGATACAATCCGATAGTGCGTACCCATGTCCAAGGCCCAATCCCTGCTGAAACGCGATCACCCGGCTGCGGAAACCAAAGGCAGCATCAACCTGCGGGTTGAGGGGCAGACCCGCCAGTTGATTGACGATGCCGCTGCCGTGCTGGGCAAGACCCGCACCGAATTCATGATCGAAAGCGCGCGGCGCCAGGCGATCGACGTGCTGCTCGATCAGCGGCTGTTCACGCTCGGTCCGGCGCAATACGATGCCTTTGTCGATGCGCTCGACCATCCGCCCGCGCCGGGTCCGAAACTGCAATCGCTGCTGCGCCGGGCGCCGGCATGGCAGAAATAGGCGGCAAGACGGATCGCCCCGAACCCGGCCTGTCGGCACCTGCGCCGCTAAGCCCCGATCACGATCTGACCCGATTCGATTGCGGCGATCCCGCGCTCAATGACTGGCTCCGCCACCGTGCGCTGAAGAACGAAAGCCGCTTTTCGCGGACCTATGTGGTCTGCCAGGGTGTACGTGTGGTTGGCTTCTACTGCGTGGCCGCCGGTTCGGTCGAGCGCGCCAAGGCCCCCGGCAAGGTCCGCCGCAACGCCCCCGATGCGATCCCGGTCTCAATAATCGGACGGCTGGCGGTGGACCGGGATTTTGCCCGGCAGGGGCTGGGCGCAGACCTCTTGTCCGACGCGCTACGCCGCATCGCCCTCGCCGCCCGGACCATCGCCATCGCCGCCGTGCTGATCCAGGCGAAGGACGCAGCGGCCAGGGCATTCTACCTACGGTGCGCGGAGTTCATCGCGTTTCCGGAGGATAGCCGGACCTTGTTTTTGCCGGTTGAGACGGTGGTTGCGTCTGGATCACAAAAATGAGCTTTGCAGTCATAAGTCGTTTGGGCCATTTGAATGTGTATGAACTCAGATGATCCATTTGGTCGGCGCCCCACTTCAATAATTGAAGATTTCTATCGACGTGAAAAGGAACGCAGCGAACTTTTGAAGCGGGCTCTAGGCCCAACGTATTCAATGCATCAAATTGTGGGCTCGCTTAGCCCGCAGTTGAATATGATCTCGGACTTGAGAAATTCCGGTGCGTTCGGAGTTGCGGAGCAAGCCCGAAGGCTTGGTTCAGAGCAGTCCAAGTCAATTGACAAGCTGGTCTCTGCGCAGAGATTGACTGGCGTCGCGCAATCTGCGGCAGCGTTAAGTCTATTCAACGCCGCGCAATTCGGTAACAACAGAAACCTATCCCGATCATTTGACACAGGAATTTTTGCAGCCGCGAAGGCTTTGCAGGACAACAGAGCGATTCTGACTGCCACGATGGGGGCTTTGAGGCTGCAGGATCAGTGGAAGGCATTGATGGGTTCGCTATCGCCGAACTTGTACGCACTTCGCGCTACCGCCGAGTCAGCCATCATGCATGATACGGCCGCTCTCAGAGCGACCGGCGCGCAGTTCCATACTTCAACCGCCAGAATGGTCGCAGAACAAGCCGTAGAAGCACAAAAAATTGCCGAAGCGATGGCAAATGCGGAATCTCCTGAAGAGAGCGCAAAACTCTTTGTTGCGTTTGTTACGTTGCTCGCAAGCATATTTGGTCGGTTTAAAGAAAACACCGTTGATGAACTGCGAAGTCAAGGACTACTTGGTCTACTACTCATTGCTCTGGCGATCATTTCATTGCCGCAGTTTCAAAGTAACCCTGTGATGTCGCAAGACGAGCAACGGGCTTACTCCGAACTTCAGGAGAAAGTCGACAGGATTCAAGTTGGCCTCCGCGAAATTATCGAGGCGGAAGGCGCCCTAAGTGAGGATTATGTTTCCAGTTTGCCGAGAGCAGAATTTATCCGGAAAGCAAACATCCGTGCCGCTCCGTCTCAATCGTCGCCTCGAATCCTAAGGGCAGATGCGGGCACTCAGATTGCCATTTTGCGAATTGAAAATCATTGGAATCTTGTCGTTTTTCGTGATCCTCTAACTGATCAAATTTCGCAGGGTTGGGTTTATGAATCGCAAATTGCGCGAATTGAGGACTGATCAATACCAAGGGGGGTAGGGGTTGCGCTCGCCTCATCACCCCCACGCCGCCCGATACAACCCCTCCACCTCCTCCACCTCCGGCACCCGCGGGTTGTTCCCTGGGCTACCGCTGGCCAGTGCCTGCTCGGCCATCAGCGGGATCAGCGCGTCCCAGCGGGCCTTTTCGATGCCGTATTCCGCTGGCGTCGGCACCGCCAGTTCGGCGTTGATCCATTCCAGCGCCTCGACCAGGCGCCCCACGGCGCTCTGGTCGCTTTCCGCTGCGTCCGCCACGCCCATTGCCCGCGCGCACTGGGCATAGCGGGGCAGGGCGGCGGGGGCGCTCCATTTGGTCACCAGCGGCATCAGCATTGCGTTGCTGAGACCGTGGGCCACATGGAAATGCGCGCCGATTGGCCGGCTCATCCCGTGGACCAGCGCGACCGAGCTGTTGGAGAAGGCGATCCCGCCTTGCAGCGCGCCGAGCATCAGTGCCTCGCGCGCCGCTCGGTTGTCGGGCTGGGCGCAGGCGAGCGGCAGGTTGGGCCAGATCAGCCGCATCGCCGATAGCGCCATGGAATCGGCGAAGGGATTGGCGCGCTTGGAGACATAGGCCTCGACCGCGTGGACCAGGCTGTCGATCCCGGTATCGGCGGTCAGCCGCGCGGGCTTGGTCAGGGTCAGTTCGTAATCGACCACCGCGATCAGCGGCAGGTACGCCAGCCCGGCGCAGAGCATCTTTTCGTCGGTTTCGGCGTCGGTGATAACGGTGAAGCGAGTCGCTTCACTGCCGGTGCCTGCAGTAGTCGGCACCGCGATGATCGGCAGGCCGGGCGCGTCCTCCTGATGCGGGGCCTTGAGCTCGCTGACCCGGCGGCCGCGCAGCACCGCGATCATCTTGGCACTGTCAATTGGGCTGCCGCCGCCGAGGCCGATCACGCAGTCATGGTTGCCTTCGGCGAGGAACGCGCAGCCGGCCTCAATCGCGGTGACGGTCGGATCGGGAACCACGCCGGTGAAGGTGCGGGTGGGGATGCCGGCCTTGGCCAGCAGGCTTTCGACCCGCTCCAGAATGCCGCACTGGGCGATCCAGCTGTCGGTAACGATCAGCGGGCGACTGAGCCCGGCGGCGGCCAGCACTTCGGGCAGTTCATTGAGCACGCCCCCGCCAATGCGGATCGTGCGGGGGAGGTGGATGGCGGCCACGGCGATCAGCCCGTCGGCTCGTACCAGATCGGCGAGGTATAGGCGCGCTCCTGATCCTTGAGCCGGGCGCCTGCGGGCGGCTTGACCTTGAAGCGGACCGCATCGAAAGCGGTCCAGCGCGGGGTCGGGATTTCGAGCACGCGGACATAGTAGAATGCGCGCTGGTCCGGCCGGAACGCAGGGTCGCGCCAGACCATGCTGAGCGTCGCCGCGCCGATCGTGTTGCGATAGGTGGCGGTGGCCAGATCGACCGTATCGCCGACCGGGGTCAGCCGGCCTTTGACGATCCGCCGCTTGGCCGGCGCGCTCCAGACCACGTCGAAGACCTGTTCGTGGCTGATGCCCTGGGCATCGACCCAGCCCTTGATCACCTGGACCCGGTCAAGGTTCGCGCCCTGCGGGTCTTTCAGCGCCGAGATCAGCAAGGTCGGCGCGGCGCCGCGTGACTTGCCCGGGCCGGGCTTCATCACCCCGCCCATCGGCACGCCGCGGGCATAGCCGGCCCCGACCCAGTCGCCCTTGAACTCACGTGCGGAAAAATCCCAGCCGGCAAAGATCCGGACGGTCATGCGCGGGCCGGTGGTGGCATAGACCTCGCGCCGCATCATCGCATCGAAGATCGCCGCGCGGGTATTCTCCGGGGCCCAGACCGCAGCCATGCCGCCGGCCAGGTACTGGTGGCCGAACCGGGTTTCCTTGATCCCGGGATTCACCTCGCGCTCCATCCGGGTGGGGTTGGGCTCGTCGCTGACCATCTTGCCATAGAAGTTGTCTTCGTCGGCGGTGGACAGCGCGGTGTGCGAATCGGTCGATCCGATCAGCCCGAAGGCATAGGGATTGGCCCCGGTCTGCCGGGCGATCTGCAGCCCGCGTTTGAGCGCCTCGCGGGCATATTCACCGGCGAACATGCCGGGCTGCTTGACCTGCAAAAGCGGCGCATTGCCGTTTTCCCACCCGGCGTCGCCAAAGCTGGCGAACTCGTCGTTGCGCGAGAGGAACGGATGGCTTTCGCTGTCGCCCTTGTACTGGGTCACTTCGATCAGCGGTTCCATCGCGGCGCGGCGGCGGGCCTGTTCGGCGCTGAACGGCTGCCCGCCCGGGCCTTCGAGCGGGAAGTAGGCTCCGTTTGAGAGGTTGCTGTTGTGCGGGATGGCCAGCACCTTGCCGCCGGTCGCCTTCTGGTAGGCTTCCATATAGTCCCACAGCGGCTCAGGCCCCTTGTTCCCGGCCGAGGCGAATGGCACCACCGTGCGGGCGCGATCGGCCCCGTCGCGGAAGATGACGTTGCGATGCAGCGAATTGCCTTTCAGCTGCAGCGAATATTCAAACCCGTGCAGCGCGGTGAACTGGCCTGGCTCGTTGTAACGCTCGACCGAATCGATCTGCGCGTCCCAGATCCGCCGGGTGGTGGCGGCAATCCGGGCGGGGTTGTTAAGCTCTTCCGGCACCTTGCCGGTCTGGAAAGCGGCGATGATCTCGCGGGTTGTCTTGTAGGCCTGGGTCCGGTCGCCGTGCATGCCATTGCGCCAGCGCTTGAGGATCGGGTCCTTCAGCTGGTCTTCGGGGGTGTTGTAAAGGTCGGTGGTTACCCCGATCGCATCGGAGTGATCGGCCACCACCAGGAAATCGAGCGGGCGGGCCAGTTTGGCCTTGATCCCGGTCGAACTGGTCACTTCCTCGCCCCGGGCAAAGCGCAGCGCGTCATCCGGGCTCAGCCGGTTGCCGGCGGCAAAGGCATCGAACGAATTGGTGGTATGGAGGTGAGTGTCGCCCCACAGGACCCGATCGGGATAGGTCACGATATTGATGGGCGGCACGACCGACGCCAGGGTTTCCGCCTTGGCTGGCTCAGCGCTCTGGCCCGAAAAGGTCAAGGCAGCCCCGATCGCAAGGCCGCATAGCGCGGTGCAGGTCAGCAACTTCATTGTCAGGTCCTTTGCAGATCAGGCCAGCAGGTGTTCTATGCCATAAAACCGCGCCGCGGTTCTGGCATAGAGCGCGGCCTTCTCTTCCGCCGAAGCGCCGATGGTCAGGTGCTTGAAGGCGTTCCACAGCGTGGCGTAGCTGGCGCCCCATTTGTCGACCGGGTAATTGCTTTCGAACATCCCGCGCTGCGGACCGAAGGCTTCGATGCAGGTTTCGATATAGGGCCGCCACATCGCCGCCAGAACCCCGGACGAGAGCCCCGCCGCCGGGCCATGATCGGGCATTCCGGAGAAGGACATGGCCAGGCCGCCAAGCTTGATGGTGACGTTCGGGCACTGGGCGATCTCGCGGATCTTGCTGCGCCAGATATCGAAGCGTTCGTGCAGCTTGCCGTGATAGCTTGCCATGCCCAGCGGTGTGCCGCAGTGATCGAGGCAGATCGGCTGATCGGGGAAGGCGCGGGCAAGATCGAGCACGTCATCGAGCTGCGGCTCGAGCAGCCAGGCGTCGAAGGTCAGCCCGCGCTTGCCCAGTTCGGCGAAGCCTTCGCGGAACCTGGCATCGCGGTAAAGCCCGGCGGGATGGTGAAACGGCGGGCCCAGCACGTCGGGATCGGCGTCCCAAGCCGCGGCGTGGCGGATGCCCTTGAAGCGCGGGCTGGCGGCGCTGAGTGCGTCAAGCACGGCCCCGGCCGCGCTGCCGCGGGTCAGGTCGGCGTGGCCGATGATCGCGTCGCACAGGCGAATCTGGCCATAGAGCCCGCTGGCGCTCTGTGCGGCGACGCCGTTGACGTATTCGACCTCACCGACAACCTTCAGCGCATCGTCGGCCCCGGCGCGGTAGAACGCACCGCATTCCATGAACACCGTGCCGATCACGTTGTGCCCACTGGTCGCGTCGGCGTGAATCTCGTTGAAAGTGTAATAGGGGGAGAGCGCGATGCTGGCGATGAACGGGTGGAGCGGCTCGGGGAAGGCCGCCACCAGCGGGCGCAGATCCCACAGGTGGTGGTGCGGATCGATGATCGGCAGATCGGGTTCGAGTATTTCTTCGGGTTCCAGGATCGCTTCGCCCACAGTCTCTCTCCTCTTCGCTCTTAGCGGGCAGCTTATGCCGCGCTTCCAGTTTGACAAGCGCAGAACCGCCGCTCATTAATCGCGCGATTAAATTTGTTGTGGAGAGGCGCAGGCAATGGATTTCTGGCCTGCTGCCGGTTTGGCG
>NZ_DJUW01000020.1:0-11301 GCF_002440635.1 Novosphingobium sp. UBA6272
CGCAATGAGTCCTGAGCCTAGGTGTCATTCAGCTGCAACAAAACCACGTTGAGCTGGCACAGAACAATCTGAGCACGGCTATCGCAATCAAGCGCAAGTCGATCCGGCTCACAGACCGTACGCACACCGGCTGGTTCGATTTTGCCATTGCCCTGTCGTGGACGGCCCAGGCTGAAGAGCGGCTGGGAAATGTCGCTGCGGCGCAGAATTTGAGAGCGGAAGAGCAGGACATCTATCGACGCATGCTGGCCGATGATCCGGACGATCAGTTAGTGACCTCAACCTTGACTGTCAGTCGCTTCAAGCAGGCTGAAGCCATGCTGCTGCAAGGCGAAACCGACAAAGCGTTCAGCATTGCGCGTGAGGCTGATTCAAGAGCGGCCAAGTCATTCCAAACCGACCCTGCAGACCCCATTTTGTTGGAAGATGCTGCCAACGCGGCAACGATCCTGGCGAAGGCCGCCCTTCAGAGCGGCAACCTCGTGCAGGCTGGAACTGCGGCGGATCGGGCGTTGGCTCTTTCGGAGCGTTTGGCCGCCGTTGATCGATCGATCCCGAAATGGAATGGAGTTATGCTAGGGCAAGCGCGCCTACTTGCTTATACAATACGAGCGCGGCGTGCCTCGGGCCAAGCCTGCCGAAGGGCACTTGCCCCGGTTGAGTCCGAATCAATCCGGCTCGACGCGCTTTTTTCCGCCGACAGAAGCAATCTGAAGTTGGGCTTGGTAACCGCGCGAAGTCAGATCATGCGCGCCGACCTGAGCGCGCTGTCAGGGGACTTCACCACCGCCGAAGCCGGCTGGCGCAAGGCCGCAGCGACCTTGACCTCTGCCTACAGAACGGGTGGTCCGATCAGGGATCCGGCCGGACTGCGGTTGATGGAGCAGATTCAGCAGCGGCAAAGCATGCCACGCGCGGCATTTCTTGTCGGTACCAGCGCAGGAATCTGCCGGTAGCGTCTTTCAGGTTTAGAGCGGTGTGCGTTTGATATGAACCACTCCGCCCCAAAACCCGATCATCCTGAGCCTGTCGAAGGATTGTTCTTTTCTTCGTGCGCCGTGCGCAACCGATTGGAGAAAAACGATCCTTCGACAAGCTTAGGACAGTCGGGCTTGGGGATTAGGATTTTTCACAATTCAAGCGTTTTGCTTTGGATCAGCCATGCCGGTGAAGTATCGCATCGAGCCATAGCCAGAACGACGAATCGATCGACGAACCGCTCGAAGCAATAGATGGCTTGATCACAACACTGGTATGACCCGCCTGCGCCGGAACAGCATAGGAGAACACCGAAATTGCCGCGACTGCAGCAAGCATTTTATGTTTCATCATCCATCTCCCACTATTATTGATACAGGAACGGACGATGGATTAATGAAATGCTTTTGGCGTCAAGTATGGGATGAGAAGAAGTTTGGAGACGTTCCAATTCAGATTCGAACCGCCTCCAGACATCGTTCAATCAACCCGGGCGTATCATAACGCTAGCGTGGGTCATCGGATCTGGCCGCTCGTTGAACACAATGGTTTGCGTGGCGGTGCGGTTCGATTCGTTTTTGTACTCCAGAACAAGGCCTTGGTAGCTGGCATTGTTCTGATAGCCCTTTGCATCCTCAAGGATCTTGACGATCTGGTAGTGGGCTTCCTTGAGCGGCGGGTTGATGAAATGACCCGGCTCACCCAGGATCACTACGCTGACTGGCTTGCTGGCGGGTGTGCTCTTGGGGATTGTGACCGTGACCGGATCGGTTCCTGTGCAGACTTTTTGAAGGTCGGCTCCACTCATCGGGGTCATGGTCGTGCCCTTGAGCAGGAAGCCGTCGGTGCACTTTGCCGGAATCGATTCTGTATCGATCATCAGGATACAGCCCGATTCGGCATAGACCTGGGCGATGTCCGATGCTTCGGTGCTCATCATCGGCAGCAGGGTGGTGTGAAAAGATACGACTGTCCCGTCAACCGACGAACAGTACCCACCAGTGATCTCAACGCTTTGCGGCCAATTCTGTGTGCCGATCATCTTGCCAGCAGCGCCTAGATAAATTGGCAGGTTGGGAGCGATGGCGTGTTGACCGGAAATTTCGAAACACGAGGTGTTTCGGCCCGGCACCCCTTTGCCGTCTGCCCAGTAACCCGACACCTCGAATGCGATCCCGTTGACGGTCAGGGTGCCTGCCATCGGCCCAAGGTTTCCGGCGCTGGTCTGAAGGATGATGTTGCCATCAACGCTTTCCAGGTTCCAATTCAATCTCATTTGAAGTCTCCCATATGCGTGTTCGCCGGGTTTCAAGTGACGAAGGCTGGACAAGAAGGACGCCGGGCCGATCGAATTGCCTGGTCTGCCCCGCGCGTGAAACCGGAGCGGTGAATTCGTCAGTCCCGATTCCATGGAGGAACTCTACGCCACAACTGGCCTGCGGTCCTTGGCCAAATACTGAACTTTCCTGAAGTCTGTCGGGCCACAGCTGAAGTGATCGCGTAGGGCCGGTCAGGAAGTGCAGTCCCGGCTCCAAACCCGCAGCCGAAAGCCCGCGCTGGCCTGAACAAAAGGCAGCGCGGGCTCGGCTGGCCGATTGGGCCTAGCCCGGCCGGATCATCACACTCGCATGGGTCCGATCCCGGCCATGGTTGAAAGTAATGACCTGGGTCTGCGAGCGGCCCACGCCGGTCCAGCCATTGTAGTACTGCAGCACCAGCCCGACCGTGTTGCCCGGGGCCTGACCGGTCGAATCGAACAGTACCTTGGCAATCTGGTGGTGCGCTTCCTTGAGCGGCGGGTTGGCGAAGTGATCGGCGGGGGCGCCGAAGACGATGCAGACCGGGCTGCCATCGGGCGCTGCGGCCGGAATGTTGATCGTGATCGGACCGGTTCCGGTCAAAATCCCTGCAGTCGAAACCGACTGTCCGCCGATATAGCAGGCTGTGCAGGTCAATGTATCGGTTGATGCATCCAGCACTATGATGCAGCCCGATTGGCCATAGGCCTGGCTGACATAACCGGGGGCATCGAGCGCCACGGGCAGCAGCGTCTGGTTGAAGGCATTGACCACCCCGTCGGTCACCGAACAGGCCGCGCCACCGATCTGGACGGCGAAGGGCCAATCGCCGGGGCCGGACATGTTCCCCGCCGCAGCGATAAAGTGCGAATCCACGTTCGGGGCCTGGCCCGAGACTTCGAAGGCCGAGAAGTTGCGGCCCGGCACCGAGCCGGAAGCGGCCCAGCGCCCGGAGATACCGTAGCTCTCGCCGCTCTTGACCATCGAGCCGCTGACGCCGCCATCGCCATCGACGTTGAAGTTGATTGAAACCGTGCCATCAAGGCTGCTCAGAATCCAAGGCATAGCAATTCTCCCATTTGGTTGAGGTGGCGCGGGACAGGTCGGGTCGCTTGGCCTGCCCCGCGCCTGGCACCGAGGCTGCGAATTCGCCAGTCCCGGTGCCATGGCGCAGCTATGGCCGCTCGCGCGGCGCAAAGCCTTGGCGCGAACCTGAAGTTTCCTGAATCTTGCCCGACCAAGTCTGAATGGACGGGCTGCCATCTATGCATTAGGCCCTAGCCGTCTGCTGGGTCGCGCCGGGGGGCATGAATGGGAGATTCTGCGCAGTTCAGAATTGGCCGCCTGGTTCTCCAGTCAGGGCGCCAGCTACTCGACCAAGGTCAACGTGTGCCGCTGGGATCGAAAGCGCTCGCACTGCTTTCCGCGCTGGCCGAAGCGCGCGGACAGATGGTGACCAAGGACGAGCTAATGGAAGCGGTCTGGCCCGGCGTGGTGGTCGAGGAGAACGCGATCCAGGTCCACATCGCCGCACTGCGCAAGGCGATGGGTGCTGAAGCCCCGCGGCTGACCACGATCCGGGGTTTGGGTTACCGGCTCGAAATGGGCCCGTCTGCCGCTGAGCCGATTATCGCGCCGGATCATCCCGCCGGGCAGATCGTGCTGGCCGTGCTGCCGTTCGACAACCTTTCCAGCGATAGCGAGCTGGCCTATTTCTGCGACGGGGTTTCGGAAGATATCCTGACCCGGATCACCCGCCACGCGCGCCTGACCGCGATCGGCCGCACCTCCAGCTTTCAATTCCGCGGGAGCGACAAGGCGCAGGCCGCCGCCAGTCTCAAAGCCAGCCACTTGCTCGATGGTTCGATCCAGCGCGCGGGCGGACGGATCCGGGTTTCAGCGCACCTTATCGACTGCGCCAATCAGACCAGCCTGTGGTCGCAGCGGTTCGACCGCAGCCTTGAAGACATCTTCGCGGTGCAGGACGAGATCGCCGAAGCAATCGCCCAGGCGCTCGAGCTGGAATTTGCCGCCGACGAGCTCGCTCCCGTCGACCCCGCGATCTACGACCTTTACCTGCGCGCCAAGGAACGGGTGTCCAATCCGCAGGCGATGGAACGCAACCTTGCAAGCCTTGAGCAGGTCACCCGCAAGGCCCCCGATTTCGGACCGGGCTGGGCCACACTGGCCTATCGCCGCGCCGAACTGATGATGCATTGCCCCTATGACCGGCGCGGCGAATTCCGCCGCAAGGTCGATGCCGAACGCAATCGCTGCGACGAGCTCGATCCCGGGCACCCCGATCTGCTGGCCGCCCGCTGGGTGCTGTCGCCGCCGTTCGGCGCGCTGGCCGAACAAGAGGCACTGCTGGCAACCGGAGCAGCGATCAATCCCGATTTCGTCGACCTTTTGACCACGCGGGCCTATTTCCTCGAATGCGCCGGGCGCAGCGCAGAAGCGGCAGAGGAAGCCGCCCGCGCTGCCCGGCTCGATTCGCTCAACCCTTTTGCTATGGGTCTGTTGGGCCAGGCACTGTGGTTTGCCGGGCAGTATGACCGCGCCATCGCTACGCTGGAATTTGTTCGCAACAAATGGCCAGACAGCCACCACAGCGTGGCGGTGCTGATCCAGGCCTATGTCCACCGGCAGGACTGGCAGACGGTAGAGCGGCTCACCGACCCGGTGCGGCTGGCGGTCCATCCCCTGCGCGAACATGTCGGCGTGGTGGCCTTCGCGCGGGTGATGAAAAGCAGCGATCCGCGCCATCGCCGCGCCATGTTCGATATGATCGCCAAGCGCGCCGAGGCATCCGGCTGCATCGATCCGCAAGTCGGGGTGGTTGCCGCCGAGCTGGGCTTTGTCGATGATACTTTCGATCTGCTGGCACGCAGCCGGTTCGGTCCCTGCGGCGGTCCGCATGACGTGTTGGGCACCCATGCCTATCGCACCCTGCTGCTGTTCCCTCATGCCTACCAGGTGCTCCGGTCCGATCCGCGTTTCGTTTCAGTCTGCGCAAGGCTGGGACTGGTGCGCTATTGGCTGCAAAGCGGGCACTGGCCCGATTGCGTCGACCAGGTACCCTATGATTTCCGCGCCGAGTGCCAGCGCTCCGCCGATGTTCCGGTCGATCGCTGGCTCTGATGCACCTTCCCCGAACGGGCCTTCTGCCCTAGGGGCGCGGACATGATCCGCGTTACCGACCTGGCCCTGCCGCTTGACCATGCCTCCGAGGCGCTGGAGGCCGCGCTGTGCGCCCGGCTGGGGATTGGCCGCCCTGATCTGGTCCGCTTCAGCATCGCCCGGCGCGGTAACGATGCGCGCAAGAAGCATGCGATCAAACTGGTCTATGCGCTTGATGCCGTGGTGGAGGACGAAGCTGCGGTGCTCGCCCGCCACGCCGGCGATCCCCATGTCCGGCCCGCGCCAGACACCACCTACAGGTTTCCGGTCATGGCGCCCGAGGGCTGGACCGGCCAGCGCCCGGTGGTGATCGGGGCGGGGCCGTGCGGCTTGCTCGCCGCGCTGATCCTGGCGCAGATGGGTCTGCGGCCGATCATCATCGAACGCGGCAAGGCGGTGCGCGAGCGGACCAAGGACACCTGGGGCCTGTGGCGCCGCGCAGTGCTGAAACCGGAAAGCAACGCCCAGTTCGGCGAAGGCGGCGCCGGGACCTTTTCCGACGGCAAGCTCTACAGCCGGATCAAGGATCCGCGGCATCTTTCCCGCAAGGTGCTGACCGAGTTCGTCAAGGCCGGCGCGCCCGAGGAGATCCTGACCGAGGCCCATCCCCACGTCGGCACATTCCGCCTCGTCACCATGGTGATGAGCATCCGCGAGACGATCGAGGGACTGGGCGGGGAATACCGTTTCGGCACGCGGGTAGAGGACTTCGAAGTTGCAGACGGCCAGTTGACCGGACTGCACCTTTCGAACGGCACCTTCCTTCCGGCCAGCCACGTCGTGCTTGCGGTCGGCCATTCGGCCCGCGACACCTTCGAGATGCTTCACCGGCGCGGGGTCTATATCGAAGCCAAGCCGTTCGCCATCGGGGTACGGATCGAGCACCCGCAGGGCTGGATCGACAAGGCCCGTTATGGACCCAGTGCCGGCAACAAGATCCTTGGGCCTGCGGCCTACAGTCTGGCCCACAAGGCCTCCAACGGCCGCTCGGTCTATTCGTTCTGCATGTGCCCGGGCGGGCGCGTGGTCGCCGCGACCAGCGAAGAAGGGCGGGTCGTCACCAACGGGATGAGCCAGTATTCGCGCGCCGAATTCAACGCCAACTCGGGCCTGGTGGTCGATATCAGTCCCGAACGGGATTACCCCGGCGGGCCGCTGGCGGGAGTGGAATTGCAGCGCAGGCTGGAAGCCCGGGCTTTCACCGCCGGAGGATCGAACTATCACGCGCCGGGGCAGAAGGTAGGCGATTTCCTGGCCGGAAAGGTCGGCACAGCGTTCGGCAGCATCGAGCCGAGCTATAAGCCGGGGGTCAAGCTGACCGATCTGGGCACCTGTCTGCCGCCTTTCGTGATCGACGCGATCCGCGAAGCGCTCCCGGTGTTCGGGCGGCAGATGCCGGGCTATGATCATCCGGATGTGGTGATGACCGGGGTCGAAACCCGCACGTCCAGTCCGGTCCGGATCAAGCGCGGCGCGGACCTGCAAAGCATCAACACCCGCGGGCTCTATCCGGCCGGCGAAGGCGCGGGCTATGCCGGGGGCATCCTTTCCGCCGCGGTCGACGGGATCAAGGTGGCAGAGGCACTGGCGCTCGATCTGGTGAAGGCTTGAGCCACTACGACGCCATCGTGCTGGGCGCGGGCGCGGCCGGGCTGTTCTGCGCTGCCGTAGCCGGACAGCGCGGCAAGCGCGTGCTGCTGATCGATCACAACACCGAGCCGGGCCGCAAGATCCTGATCTCGGGCGGGGGGCGGTGCAATTTCACCAATCTGCACACCGCGCCCGACCGCTTCCTCAGCGCCAATCCGCATTTCGCCAAGTCGGCGCTGAGCCGCTTTACGCCGCGCGATTTTCTGGACCTGGTCGAGGCCTATGGGATCGCCTGGCACGAAAAGACCCTGGGGCAATTGTTCTGCGATGGCTCGGCCCGGCAGATCGTGGCCATGCTGGTGGAGGAATGCGCCAAGGGCGGGGTCGAGCTGCGTTACAGCGTTTCGGCGGGCGAGGTGGAGCACCGCGACGGGCAGTTCCATGTCGATGGCGCGAGCGCGCCGGCGCTTGTGATCGCCACCGGCGGACCGTCGATCCCCAAGCTTGGGGCGACCAGCTTTGCCTACGATCTCGCCCGGCGTTTCGGCCTCAAGGTGGTTCAGCCGCGCCCGGCCCTGGTCCCGCTGACCCTGGCTGGCGAGGACGCGCTGTTCACCGAACTGTCGGGCGTCTCGGCCGAAGTCGTCGCCCGCTGCGGCAAGGCCGCGTTCCGCGAGGCGGCGCTGTTCACCCACCGGGGCCTCAGCGGTCCGGCGATCCTGCAGATCAGCTCCTACTGGCAACGCGGGCAGGAAGTGCGGATCGACTTCCTCCCTGATGCGGAACCGGACTGGCTGCTGGCGGCCAAGCGCAACCAGCCGCGCGCCGGCTTGCGCAAGGTGCTGCCGCTGCCTGACCGGCTGGCGGCGACCCTCAGCGAGCGGATCGGTCTGCCCGGCGAACTGGGCAATTGCGCGGACAAGGCCCTGCGCGCGGCGCAGGACCGGCTCGGCGGCTGGGCATTCCAGCCCACCGGAAGCGAAGGCTTCGCCAAGGCCGAGGTCACCGCTGGAGGGATCGACACCGCGGGTCTCTCGTCCCAAACCATGGAAGCGCGCAAGGTGCCGGGGCTCTATGCGATCGGCGAGGCGGTCGACGTGACCGGCTGGCTCGGCGGCTACAATTTCCAGTGGGCCTGGGCCAGCGCCCACGCCGCCGCGCAGGCATTATAACGCCGCCGCACAGGCACTATAGCGCCGCTGCGCAGGCATTATAGGCTGAGCACTTCGCGGTTCGGACCAAGCCGCACGGTCAGATCGGCCCGGTCCGGCATTTCCTCCAGAATCCACCGGGTCAGCCGCTCGTAGTGCTGGACGAAGCGCGCCACCTCGGTCGGGCTCATTACCGCTGGGCCGCCCTGCGCGCGCAGCTCCGCCTCCTGCTGTTCGCGCCACCGCGCCACCACCTCCCAGCCCGGCGCGGCGAGCAGGACCAGCAGATCGATCCGGGCGAACAGATCCCGATATGCACCCGCCAGCGCGGCATTGGCATGGCCGCGCCAAACAGCATCGGTGTCTTCCTCCACCTCCAGCGCGTTGACTGGCACTGACAGGTCCACCTGCGGCACGGCACCCAGACACCAGCCTTCAAGCAGCAGGATCTGCGTATCCTGCGGTGCGCGCGGCCAGTCGGCCCCCGGCATACGGTCATCGCGCGCCTTGTCGAACCAGGGCAAGGCCGCCGCCTCACCGCGTTCGAGCGCCGCAATTGTTTCCAGCCCCAACGCGACATCGTGCGTCCCTGGCACCCCGCGCGTGGCGAACAGTGAATGGACTTGTTCGGCGAGCTGAAGCCGCTCGGCCTTGGTCAGGTATAAATCGTCAAGCGACAGCGTGGCAACCCGCCGGCCCGCCGCTTCCAGCCGTTCGGCCAGATGGGCAACCAGCGTCGTTTTGCCCGAGCCCTGCGCGCCGCATATTCCGACGACCAGCAAGCCTTGCGGCGAGGCTGCCGCGATCCGGGCGAGCACGGCGTCAGTCAGGCGCGGGTCGATCATCCCTACCCGCTAGCATTCTGCACCGGCTCTGCACAGCAAGCCAAAGCAATCCCCATGGCCCGCAATCATGGTCTCCACTTCGCCGCGCGATAGGCCGATCAGCGATCGACAGGAGGGATCAGATGCAGGGACTGGGCAAGCGCTGGGACGGAGCCTTCGCGCTCAAGGTGGCAGGGGCACTGGCGGTCATCGCGCTGGGCGACTGGCTGTTCTATCAGCGCACCGATTACCTTGGCGCCTTCGGACTGGTTGGACTGGCAATTGCGGCGGCGCTCGGGCTGACCCGGCCGGCAGTGCAGCGTGACCGGCGCGCGCTGTTCGCACTTGCACTGGCGCTGACCGCTGCCTTCGCGATGATCTGGGATGCCGCACCGCTGCCGTTCCTGCTGTTCTGGGTCAGCCTGGGCCTTGCCACCATGCTCCCCGGCACCGCCGCATTCGATGATGGCTGGCGCTGGTTTCAGCGGCTGTTCGTCCACGGTCTGAAGTCGCTGGTCGGTCCGCTGATCGACTTTTTCAAGATCACGCGAGTCAAACGCCGCCGCCCCGCATCAGGCAAGGGCGCGCGTTACTGGATCAGGACGCTGGCCCTGCCGCTGATCGGATCGGCCCTGATCATGGCGCTGTTTTCCGCCGCCAATCCGCTGATCGAACAGTTCTTCACCGCACTCGACATCACCGTCCCCGAGGAAACCCTGATCCTGCGGGTGATCCTGTGGACCTTCCTTGGCCTGATCACCTGGGGTGTGCTGCGCCCGCGCCCCCCGCGCCACTTGCTGGGAACCTTCGACGGCCGGGGCGACGCCAATATACCAGGAGTAAGCCTCGCCTCGGTCACGATTTCGCTGGTGCTGTTCAACGCGCTGTTTGCGATGCAGAACGTGATGGACAGCGCGTTCCTGTGGGGCGGGGTCAAGCTGCCGGGCGACATGACGCTCGCCGACTATGCCCACCGCGGCGCCTATCCGCTGCTGGTCACCGCGCTGCTCGCCGCAGCCTTCGTGCTGATCGCGCTGCGCCCCGGATCACAGACCGCCCGCAACCCGCTGGTCCGCAATCTGGTGATGGTCTGGATCGGCCAGAACCTGTTCCTGGTCGGCAGCGCGGCGATGCGGACCTGGGACTATGTCGAAAGCTATGACCTGACCATATTCCGGATCGCGGCGCTGCTGTGGATGGGGCTGGTCGCGGTGGGGCTGGTGCTGGTGCTGGTCCGGATGCTGAAGGGCAAGAACGCGGCCTGGCTGATCAACGCCAACCTCGCCGCCACCGCCGCGCTGTTGTTCGCACTGTGCTTCGTCGATCTCGGCACTGTGGCGGCGCGCTGGAACCTGGCCCATGCCCGCGAGTTCGATAGCACTGGCGCAGGCCTCGACTGGTGCTACCTGCGCGAACTTGGTGCTTCGGCCTATGTCCCGCTGGCTGAACTGGAAGCGCAGCAGGGCCCACACAGCGAAAATGCCGGGGTGCTGCGCTGGCAGATCCAGCAACGGATGGAATCCGAGCGCGAGGATGGCGGCTGGACCTTGCTCAACAACCGCCGGCTTGAACGCGCCGAGGCGCTGCTCGGTCCGCGCTTCACCCAGGCCCAACCCTATAAGGAGCTTTGCCTGCGCTATGTCGATTGACCTGCCCCGCGAAACCGCGACAATGATCGCCATGACCCGCCGCGTTCTTCTGGTCGATGACGACCCCCATATTCGAGCCTTGCTGGCCTTTGCCTTCGACAAGGCCGGCTTCGCGGTCGAGGAAGCGGGCGACGGAGAAGAGGCACTGGGCGCGGTCGCGCGGCAGGCTCCCGATCTGGTGGTGCTCGATATCAACATGCCGCGGATGGACGGGCTGGAGGTGTGCCGCCGCCTGCGCGCGAGCAGCGATCTGCCGGTGCTGTTCCTCTCCAGCCGCGACGACGAGTTCGACCGGGTGCTGGGGATCGAGCTTGGCGCCGATGACTACGTCACCAAGCCGTTTTCCCCGCGCGAAGTGGTCGCCCGCGCCAACGCGATCCTGCGCCGCGCCGCCCCGCGTGAGGCTGAGCCAGAGGTGCGCGGCGTGATCGCCAAAGGCCAGCTGCGGCTCGATCCCGAAGCCTGGACCGCGCATTGGGGCGGGGCCGAAGTCGCGCTGACGGTCAGCGAGTTCAACATCCTCAAGGCGCTCGCCCTGGCTCCGGGCCGGATCCTCAGCCGCGACCAGCTGATCGATCAGCTCCACGGACCGGGCTTTGCGATCACCGACCGGACGATCGACAGCCACATC
>NZ_DJUW01000020.1:11399-11747 GCF_002440635.1 Novosphingobium sp. UBA6272
CCGGACGATCGACAGCCACATCCGCAATCTGCGCCGCAAGTTTGGCGAAGCCGGCGGTAGCGACGTGATCGAGACCAAGGCCGGGGTCGGCTACCGGCTCGGGCCTTGCGCCGGCATGGGCGAGGCCGCGACCTGATCCGGCGACTGGTCATTGCGCTGCGGCCGACCGCGCGGCGGCTGTGGCCAGTGCCGCGGCTGCGCTGGCTGCTGCTTTCGGTCCTGCTGTTCGCCGCCGCCCTGCCCGGCGTCGCCGCGCTGAGCCTGCGGGTTTACGAGAACGCGCTGGTCCGCCGGACCGAGGCCGAGGTCAGCGCGCAGGCCGCCGCCCTGGCCGCCGCGACCGCGCTG
>NZ_DJUW01000035.1 GCF_002440635.1 Novosphingobium sp. UBA6272
CCAAACCGGCAGCAGGCCACATGGCTCGCTTTTTGAATTTGCTCGCGACGGCCGCAGTCTCGTCGGTCGGCGCCAGCATGATTTTCACGGCCCCTGCTCCAGCCGCTGCGCCAGACGCGGGTGAGGCGGTATTCAAGACCCAATGCGCAAGTTGCCACAGCGTGGCGGCCAGAGGAGGCCCCATAACAGGTCCTCGACTGTCGGGAGTTGTCGGGCGCCGCGCTGGCACTTTGCCAGGCTTTGCCTATTCGCCAGCCATGAAAAATTCAGGGGTCACATGGACGCCAGAACAGCTCAAACGCTTTCTCGCCAACCCTGCCCAAAGCATGAGGGGAAACAGAATGCCCTATGCCGGCCTTCGTGATCCCAGGAAGCTTGACGACTTGGTGGCCTGGTTGGGCAAGCAAAAATGAGACCGCCGACCAGTTGATCTCGGCGCCAACCAAACCACCAGCAGGCCCGCGAACCTCTGCGTGTAGTCGGCGACGTAGGAGAAATCTTGTCACCAAACACGCACTACCATGTGCATTCTACGTATTGTGACGGTTCCGCGAACACTAGCAAATGGGCGCGGCTAGAAGCGACATTTGCTGGCTCACGCCACTCAATTTTGCTGCTTCTGGGAATGTAATTTCGGCCGATTGGCAGAAGCTCGGTCCTATCCGGGAACTCGCAGGAGGAATGATCAACTCGCTGCATGGCAATAAGCCAGCGGCTCCAGTCAAAAGGACAGATTTGCCATGAAGAAGTTTTTTGCGCCCCTGCTCATCGGAGCCGCATTGCTTGCGGCAACGCCGGTCATTGCCCAAGGTGTCGATCACACTTGGTTTATGCGCGGTCATGTTGTCGCAATGGAATCGGCAGGCCCGGTTGTTTGCATCGGCAGGGCTGATGGCGCTCAGCCTGGACAGGTTCTCGATGTGTACAGGGTGGAGTACCGACACAAGCACAAGTCGAACTTGCCGAGTTACAATCGCGTCAAGGTTGGATCGATCACGATTACCGAGGTCATCGACGACCACTTCGCGCGTGCGCAGGTGACCGATGGCAAGCTCAAGAAGCACGATATCGTCGAGCTTCGCAAGGATTGATAAGATGGCGGGGCAGTCCTGATTGGGCGGCTCCGCCACCAGTTTTGTTGCAGCGATTGCGGCCAGTCGGCGCCGTTTCCACCGGAAAACGGAATGGCGAAGTCATCTTGGTCCTCAGCGCAGAATAATGATTGTAAGTCTAGGGCGGTTTGAACTTCATCCTCGATCAAACAAGACTACGAGACCCAATCCATCCTGGGAAAGTCGCCCGTGAGGGTCCCTGCGGGGTGGATGGCCAAGGATGTTGAGCGCAGATCCGGCGGCACTGTGCTGGCTAAGGCAATTGGGACATGCCCGATCTGCGCCGGAACGGGTAATCCACTTGGGCCTGGTACCAATGAAGCTTCCTCGCACATTACGTATACCCGTCTAGATCGAAAGACTTCATTCCAAGTCTAGGCCATCTCGAGTGGCAACGCTTCGAAGGTCAGTCGAGAATCGAGGAATGGAGTCCTATGATGATGCCAAAAACTGCTGTCTATCTCGCACTTTTCGGCGTTCTCGTTTCCGGGGCCGGGCTTGCCTTGGCCGACGAAATGCCGCCGGACATGAAGGCTGTCGCTGCATCAAAGCCCCAGCCCAACGCCGGTCACGACCCAGGCAGTCATGCCCGGTTGCATGGCATGACTGGTGGCGTTCGAGAAACGCGCGATCGCCGGATGCAAGGACACCGGATGGGGATGCACGCCATGCAGCATTCCGGGATGGCCCCTGAAGCCGGCAAGCCGATGCAAACCGGTCGAGGCTGCTGAGTCCGCAAAGCATCAAGTCCGCGGTCAGATCGCGGCAAGAGCAGTAAGCACTGGAACAAGGCTCACGGAAAAATCTGGAGCCACAGGCCCGCCGCCCTTGCCCCCCGGCGGCGGGCCCTTTTCCAGAACGAGCCAGTCATTTCGGCACTCTGTCCTGATGCCGCAACCCAGGCGATGTCGAGAACCACGGCACCTGCCTTTTCGCCTTCCACAGATAATCGTTGTCCCAAGCACGATCCATGATCGCCAAGACGGAGCAGAAAGCCTGAAGTAGCCATGCAAAGCACCAAGACCCCTTCCGCATTGACGCAAATCGCGCTCGTTGGGACGTGCGTTCCAAGGGAATGCGGCATTGCGACGTTCACAAGCGACTTGCGCAGTGCCCTTCTCCGGGAGGCTACCGGAATTTCCTGCAGCACTGTCGCGATCACCGATAGCGGCAGCTATCCTTATCCCAATTTTGTTCCGTTGGAGATCGACGCAGCCCGCCCCGCCTCATATGCAGTTGCAGCCGACTTCCTGAATGTTTCAGATGTCGACGTCGTGTCGTTGCAGCACGAATTCGGAATATTTGGCGGCGAAGCCGGAAGCCATATTCTCGAACTCTTGCGACGGCTCCGCGCGCCGGTTGTGACAACCCTTCATACCGTCCTGACGACGCCGGACGATGCCCAACGCCGTGTCATGGATGAGATCGTCATGCGCTCGGCGCGCCTCGTGGTCATGGCTGAAAAGGGGCGGCAGATCCTGCAGGACATCTATGATGTCCCCCCTGAGCGCATTGCCCTGGTGCCACATGGTGCACCGGATCGGGCTTTCGTCGATCCCGCGATGGCCAAGCACGATCTCCGGCTTGCGGATCGAACCTTGCTCATGACATTCGGCCTGCTCGGGCCTGGCAAGGGTATCGAGTCGGCAATAAGGGCAATGCCCGATCTGGTCCGGCAGCATCCCAACATTCTCTATTTCGTCGTCGGCGCGACGCACCCAACGCTCCGGCATCACGAAGGCGAGCGTTACCGTGAAGGTCTCGTCGCGCTTGCCCATGAACTGGGCGTCGCCGAACATGTTCGCTTCATCGACCGGTTTCTTGCGCTCGAGGACCTGCTTCAATATCTTTCTGCTTGCGACATCTACCTCTCGCCATATCCAAACGAGGCCCAGATCGCATCGGGAACGCTCGCCTACGCCGTTTCCCTTGGCAAAGCAGTTGTCTCGACGCCCTTCTGGTATGCCCAGGAGCTTCTTGCCGATAAGTGCGGACTGCTTGTGCCGTTCGGCGCACCGGACAAGTTGGCGGGGGCGGTCAGCGAGTTGATAACCAATGACCCTCTGCGCAGCGAGGTTCGAACGAACGCCTATGCTCGAGGCCGGGGGATGACCTGGTCGAACGTGGCGCACCAGTACCTTCGGGTTTTCTCCGAAGTGAGGTTGGAACGGCCACGTTCGAGTGCTGAGATTGTCCCGCTGGTCCCCTTCGGATCGAAGGACCGGGAGCTTCCTCCGCTGGCTATGGCGCGGATTGCAGAGCTGACCGACACGGTTGGTGTCATGCAGCATGCCCAATTCTCCGTCCCCGATCGCAAACACGGCTATTGCCTTGACGACAATGCCCGTGCGCTGCTGCTCATGACCGAGATCGCGCGGCTTCGCCCGCTTTCGCCCGAGGAAAAGCGCCATACGCTCGCATACGCTGCGTTTGTCGAGCACGCTTGGTCCTCCGCCCAAGGACGGGTCCATAATTTCATGGGGTTCAATCGCGAGTGGCTCGATCCACCTGGCGCCGATGATGCGCATGGCCGAGCGGTATGGGCCCTCGGCACGCTTGCCCACTGCAAGGAGTTGGGTCATCTCGCTGACTGGGCGGCTGCGCGGTTGCTGGAGTTCGCGCCGCCCTTGACCGAACTCATCTCACCGCGCGCCTGGGCCTATGGTCTTCTGGGGATCGATAGATTCCTAGCCCGGTTCCCCGGCCACCTCGGCTTCGAACGTTTGAGAAGCGAGCTTTGTGATCGGCTCCACCGACGCTGGCTCGATACGGCAGCACCGGGCTGGAACTGGTTCGAGGATCGGCTCGGCTACGACAACGCAAGGCTTTGTGAAGCCCTGCTGGTGAGTGGCCATGCACAGTCCAATTCCGAACAGGTAAGAGCAGGGTTGGAAACGCTTCGATGGCTGTCGAAGCACCAGACTGCCGATGCCGGACATTTCCGGCCGGTCGGGACCGACACTTTCGGAGTCGACCGCCTCTATCCACAACCGTTTGACCAGCAGCCGTTGGAGGCTTCCGCGACCGTCAATGCATGCCTTGCCGCCGCCAGCATTACCGCCGATCTTTCGTGGCGGCAGGAAGCGCGGCGCGCTTTCGATTGGTTTACCGGAGACAACGATCTGCACATCGCTGTCGCGGAAAGTGACACCGGCGCATGCTTTGACGGCCTTCACCCCGACCGGCGCAATGCGAATCAGGGCGCTGAATCGACCCTGTCCTATCTCTCCGCGCTGACGGCCATGCTGCTCGTCGAGGAACAGCAAAGCCTTTCGCTGCAGAGCGCAGATGTCTCGCAATGCACGAGTTCGCCAAGGCTTGGTGCAAGGTCTGCATGATTGGCGAGGCAACGCCGACCTTTGAGGCCTGGGACCAAGTGCGCCATGTGTCGCGATATTGATTTGGCTTTTTTCGTCAGGAGGGCAAAGTGTCAAAGGCCGAATTTGTAACCCGCTTGCCTGTCATCCTTCGGCCCGATCCCGCTCGAATGGTGATCCGGCCTTACACCCCTTCGGATCCGCAGAGATTTGAAGTCGCCGACCATTCGCGCGCGCAGCGCATCGCCGACCGCGTACTCGCACTCGACGAATTATCGCTCCAGGACGAGCTGCAACGACTCCTGCTCGCCTTTTCAAGTCGCCATCGCGACGTAGAAATGGTCTTTCTACGCAGGTTCGAAGAGGTCAACGGGCTGATGATCTGTCCGTGCAAGGTAAGCCGTGACCGCGCGCTTCTGATCGGCTCCTATTTCTGCAACGAATACACCTATGAGGCGGCGGCATTGTTCAACCCGAGCATTGTACCCCACCCGAACCAATCGGGTGTACCGGCGGACTCCACTCGCTTCGTTCTCTCATTGCGGGGAGTTGGTGAGGGGCACATTTCCTCGGTGACATTTCGCACAGGCGTGTGCAATTCCGCCGGAGCGGTCTCGATCGACCCGCCAAGTCCGAGACCAATTGTGCTGCAGACCGAGATCATCGATTGCGACGGCACGTCAGAAGCAGGCGTCCGGATGTTCTGCGACGGGAGCCATGATCTATCGGAGATAGTCATCTTCCCAACGACGCCCAGCCAGCGCAATGGAATAGAGGATGTGCGGCTCGTTCGTTTTCAGGAGGAGAACGGGACGGTCACCTACTTCGGAACCTATACCGCCTTCAGTGGTCAAGCCATTCGCCAGGAGCTCTTCCGGACACCGGATTTCCGAACCTTCGATCTGCTGCCGCTTCGTGGCGACGCGACCGATAGCAAAGGCATGGCCCTTTTTCCGCGGCGCATCGACGGGAAATTCGCCATGATCGGCCGGCAGGACAACGAGAATATCTGGCTCCTGGTCTCGGACGACGTTTATGAATGGAACGGTGGAGTCAAAATCGTGCGGCCGCGCTGGCCCTGGGAATTCGTCCAGATCGGCAATTGCGGCTCGCCGATCGAAATCGACGAGGGCTGGCTGCTCATTACCCACGGTGTCGGATCGGCGCGCAATTACTGTATTGGCGCCTGCCTCCTCGACCGAAACGATCCTTCCAAATTGCTCGGCCGCGTCACGCAGCCCTTGTTGCGGCCAGACGCAGACGAACGGGACGGGTACGTTCCCAATGTGATGTACAGCTGTGGTGCGATGGTTCACGGGAGAACCTTGGTGATGCCTTATGCTGTTGCCGACAGTTACACTCGTTTTGCCACCATGTCGGTGGATCGGCTGCTTGCAGTAATGGCATAAGCGTGCCGCGATATGAGGCAGGAGGCCGAGCCAGTTGACAATGAACTCTCTTGCTCGTCCATTGGTCCCCAAAAGGCATATCCGCAAAAGGAGCACCCTGAACGGTGAACCGATTTGCCGTGCGGATTTTCTATGCGGCCCCTGCTTGGAGCGCCCGGTTGGATAGTGTCTGCGCCAAATATCGCCGCTTTCGATGAACTGCGGGCAAATGGAGCGCAAGATGGGCTTGAGCACTCGTCGCGACCAGGATGAGATGAAGGGCTGCGGCGTGAATCCCGTCAACTCATCGCACCGGGGCTGCATGGAAATCCTGAATTGGGCGCGTTGAAAACAACAGGGGCGGCGCGGGAGCACTTGGTATTCGATGAGGAACCCTGCCGCAGTGACCAGTCAATCGGCAAACCCGAGTGCCGCGTCGTTCGCCATCCTTTTGACGCACCAGCGCGCATAGAAGCGCGCCGCAATCAGACCCACCAAGCGCCAGGGCCAAGCCGGCAGATCGTATTCGATGAAGACCCTGAGTCGCGAGCCAATGCCCTCAGGGGCTATGTCGAACCCCATTCGATAGGCGCCGATCACCAGCAACCGCGGGGTTCCCTCGGTTTGCCAGACCTTGCGGCGAGGAGGATCCCGCTCGATGATGGTCTCGCTCATCTCTAACGCTAGGCCGAGTACTTTGCCACTCATCCCGATCCTTGAGCCAAGCATCCGTCCTCGGCCATTATCGAACCTAAAGCTCATCGAACTGCCAGCCATCACCGCCGAGGACTGCATCATGTGCGACGCCAGTCGTTCGTGATCGTCGAGGTGTTCGAACAGCGCCATAGGGTCGGCGTTAACATCGACACTGACAGCTTTTCTGTGCCGGTATGCCCGCTGTCGCCATGGATCGGGTTGCCTGGAACCGGGCAGAGCCCGGCCGTTGCCCTTTTCAATCTTGCAGCACTCCATGGCGACTTCCTAACTCATCGCAGCAAACAGGCTGGCGCGAGAGGGTTTGAGGCACCATCCGTAAACGCCACACTTGCCGGAGCAACGAATTGCAGCTGCACGCCTCCTGGGGCTTCAGCAGCAGCCGCCGGATTTCATCGGCATCGCGGTCGGCGATGGCGACGGTGACGGCGTTGATGCAGGCGGGGGGGGCATCTTGTGCGCAGCCGGTTTGTGCGTGGAGCGTTGCCGATGAGGAGCCGGGTGCTTTGGCTTCGGCTTAGGTTTCACCTTCTGTTTTGGAGCGGGCATATCTTTCATGCCGGGTGGCATCTCATCTGCCATAGCTGGGCTGATGCCCGTTGCCAGGAGCCCAATCGCTGCAATGATTATTGATGTCTTGCGCATTCGGTCTTTCCTTTTTCTGACTGCCGCTGCTCGGCCAATCTCGCCTTCCTGATGACGACGGCAATCGGCCGACGGAATACGTAGATTGCGAAATGGCGCCTCGTCTTGTGTGCTTCTGCAGTCACGATCAGCCTTCAGCCGCTACAGGGTTCAGCGGCAATCGGCAGTCAGAATGGTCGCAAGTCCGCAATACGATCGAGCGAGGCCAAACTCAGTCGGAGGCGACCGGAACGAGGCCTTGGGCAAGGAGATACTGCCAAAGATCGTCCGAAGTATCGGCATACGAGAACAAGTCGCGATCAGCGCTGTCGATCATGCCGGTCTCGCAAAAGACATCGAGGTTGATCGCCTTTTGCCAGTAGGTCCGGTCGAACAGCACAATGGGCACCTTTGGCGCTTTCCCGGTTTGCCGAAGCGTCAGGATCTCGAACATCTCGTCCATGGTCCCGAAGCCGCCCGGAAATACGACCAGGGCGCTGGCTCGCATCGCAAGGTGCATCTTGCGAATTGCAAAGTAGTGAAACCGGAATGTCAGCTCAGGGGTTGTGTACGGGTTGGGCACCTGCTCGCGCGGGAGCGTAATGTTGAACCCGATCGTCGGCGCACAGACATCGTGAGCGCCGCGATTGGCTGCTTCCATGATCCCTGGGCCTCCTCCGGTAGCAATGACGTTCACCCGTTCGCCACCGTTGCTTGAAAGAGCGCCACCTTGTTCGGATGCCAATCTGCCGAACTTGCGTGCCTCATCATACCAGAAGCCGCCCCGTCCCGTTTGTCCGGCCCGAACACGCGCACTGCCAAAGACCACAATGGTCGACATGACGCCCCAATTGCGCAGGGCTTCCTCGACTTTTTCGTACTCGAGCAGGAAGCGCACACCGCGCATCGAATCCCCGAGGATGAAATCCTGATCCAGCGCCGCCAACCTGTAGGAGGGCAAATCCGCCGCCCGCGAATTCGGGAAGCAATGCTCGCACGGATGCGGGGCCAAGGCGCTGCAATAAGGCTCGTCATCGGCCGTCATCGGTGCGCTCCTGTTTGGGCGACACCTAGGCGGTCAGCACCTAACGAAGATGCCGGGATCGCTTCTCGATGCCCTCCGAATTCTTCGCGCATTGCCGACAAAAGCTTGTCCCCGAACGTGTGCTCGTGGCGGGACCTGAAACGCGCATTCAATGCAGCTGCCAAGACATTGGCCGGGACACCCTGTTTGATGGCAGCCGACACCGCCCAGCGTCCTTCACCGGAATCGTCTACCTGACCTTCGAGGTGCTGCAACGAACCATCCTTTGCCAAGGCATCTGCAATCAGATCGAGCAGCCATGAGGACACAACGCTGCCCCGCCGCCAGGTTTCCGCAATATCCGCCAGGTTGAGTTGGAACTGATCGCCACCTCGATCTGTCAGACCAGAAGCATTTCTCAGGATATCAAAGCCTTCGGCAAATGCCTGCATCATCCCGTACTCGATGGCGTTGTGCACCATCTTGACGAAGTGCCCTGCGCCATGCGGTCCGGCGTGAACGTAACCCTGCTCGGGTCGCTGGTCGCCAGCTTGACGCGCCAGTGTTCTGGAGGCGGAATCGACCCCGGGTGCCAGCGATTTGAACAACGGATCGAGATAGGCCACAGTCTCCGGCGATCCCCCGATCATAAGCGAGTAGCCTCGCTCAAGGCCCCAGATCCCGCCGCTTGTTCCTGCATCGACATAGGCGATCTTGCGTTCCGCCAGTTGTGCAGCCCGGCGGACGTCATCTTCCCAGAAGGTGTTGCCACCATCAATGATGATGTCGCCCGGGCTCAGAAGCAGCGACAAGGAATGGATCGCCGTCTCTGTTGCATCGCCAGCGGGCAGCATCACCCAGACGGCACGCGGTCGCGCTAGCGCGGCAACAAGTCCAGGCAGGTCCTGCGCAGTTGCAACGCCGGCTGCGGCGAGTTTGCTTGCCTGAAGCGGGTCGTGGTCAAAAGCCACGCAGACATGCCCTCCGGCCATAAGCCTGAGCGCGATGTTGCCGCCCATGCGGCCCAGTCCGACAATTCCGATTTGCATGGTGTAAGTTCCCCTCGCTGTCCCAATCGGCTTTGGCGCGAACCAGCAAGACGCAGTCTGGATCTCCACGCAGTCCGCAGAGTTGATCTAACTGCGGGGCCGCGCGGTGCTGCGCCATATGTAAAGTTCACATCCCGACCGATCGTTGGGTGATTTGTTGCTGCGACCATTACGTATGGTCTTCGTTCGGCAACGCCGGCCAAGTGGATGCAGGAATCCACAAGAGCGGGAGGCGATGTCCATGCATGGGCACAAGCGGCGACATTCGAGGGACAAAACCCGCGCACGTTCTCTGCCAGCCACAGAGCCGCAGGCACGGCTTGAGGTGGAGCCTCGTCCAGCTGGCCAGGGTCTCGCGATCGGTTTTCTTGGTGCCAGCGGTACGGTGACTGGATCCCGTTACCTCCTTGAAGATGATTCCACCCGGATCCTGGTTGACTGCGGACTGTTCCAGGGTGGGCGCGAGCTCAGAAATCTCAATTGGGCACCGCCGCCAGCGGAGCTGAATGGCGTCGAGACCATCCTGCTCACGCACGCGCATCTTGATCACTCCGGAGCCATTCCGCGCCTGGTGCGAAGCGGATGGAATGGTCGGGTCATTGCCACGCGAGCCACAGCCGAGCTCTGCGAGCTGCTGCTACCCGACAGCGGCCACTTGCAGGAGAAGGACGCCCAGTTTGCCAACCGGCGGGGGTACTCTCGGCATCAACCCGCATTGCCATTGTATACGCAGAATGATGCCCTGATTGCGTTGGAGCGCTTCGAGGGTGTCGATTTCGACGAGTCGGTGGAGGTCGCGCCGGGCATATCTGCACGCTTCCACCGCGTTGGTCATATCCTCGGCGCGGCAGCGATCGAGATCGACTGGAAGGGCACCAAGATCCTCTTCTCGGGCGACTTGGGTCGTTACGGCGATGCGGTCATGTTGGACCCTTCTCCCCCAACTGAAGCGGACTACCTGATCGTCGAGTCCACCTATGGCAATCGCGAGCACGATGCGCGCCCCCCCGAGCAGGCTTTGGGAGAAAGTATCGAGCGTTGTGTAGCGCGCGGGGGAACGGTTGTGATTCCGGCCTTCGCAGTCGGCCGGGCGCAATCGTTGCTTTATCACCTCTCCCTTCTCAAGAAGGCCGGTCGTCTGCAGGGCGTGCCCGTCTATCTTGACAGTCCGATGGCGATCGATGCCAGCGAGATCATGTGCGCGAACTCAAGGGACCATCGATTGTCTCATGAGCAATGCAAGGCAGCCTGCGCGGTTGCTCACTATGTTCGCGATGCCGAGGAATCCAAAGCACTTACCGCTGACGCAAATCCAAAGATCATCATTTCGGCAAGCGGCATGGCGACCGGTGGGCGGGTGCTCCATCACCTCAGGCAATTCGCCCCGGACGCCAGGAACCTGGTGCTGTTTGCCGGTTTCCAGGCAGCAGGCACCCGGGGTGCCGCGCTCGTCGCTGGTGCCACATCGATCAAAATCTACGGGGAAGTGGTTCCGGTGCTGGCCGAGGTGATCAATCTCTCGATGCTGTCGGCACACGCCGATTGCAACGAGATCATGCGCTGGCTTTCAGGGATGAAGCACGCGCCACGCATGACGTTTGTGACCCATGGCGAAGCCACTGCCTCGACAAGTCTGGTCGCGAGAATCTCCCGCGAGCTGGGTTGGGAATGCACCGCTCCACGGTTGGGGAGCTGGGGTGATCTCGCCGCCAGCATAGAACTCAAGTCGCTAATGTGACCATTACGTATTTAGAGCAATGCCCCGGGTCCTTACTCCAAGGTTCGAAGAATGCTTCTTCCCCTTGAGGCCTGGGGACGGTCTCTAAAATGTCGCGAAGGAGTCAAGCATGCTCAAGAAGTCCCTGATGGCCGCAATTGTCGGTATTTCGATGCTTGGTGCAACGCCGGTCCTGTCGCAGGGAGTCGGTCACACCTGGTTCATGCGCGGAAACATCGTCAAGGTCGATTCCACCGGCACCGTTGTCTGCATCGGCAAGGCCGACGGCGCCGAAGTCGGGCAGACGCTCAAAGTTTACCGGATCGTGCGTCATCCCGGCCCTCGCAAGAGCGCGGGTCCGGATTTCCATCGCCAGGAGGTCGGCGAGGTTCGCATCGACCATGTCTTCGACGACCATTTTGCGCACGTGACGGTTACCAAAGGCAGGCCGGCGCGGAACGATATCGTTGAACTGCAGCGCAACCACTGATGGCCGGCAGTACGTCGCTCGATGCCTGACATGATCGCTGTCGGCCACTCCGTTTGGAGTGGCCGACTCGATTGGCCATTGGCCATCGGACACGTCGCTCAGGAAGACTTTGCAGATGAAGATCAGTTCGAGACGGGAGCCGCATCCGCAGAAGTTGCAATGTTCCACCAGTTGATTGGGAAAGGGTGCCATGGCGAACTTCAAGATCGGAGAACTTGCAGCCGCAGCGGGCGTCGGTCGGGACACAATCCGCTATTACGAACGCCTCGGCCTGCTGCAGGCAGCGGCACGCAATGCAGCCGGCTACCGGATCTATGGGATCGACACACTCGAACGCCTTCAATTCATTCGCTCAGTGCAGGAATTGGGTTTCAGCCTCGAGCAAACCCGCGAGTTGATCGAGGCGTCGAATCTGAAACCAACACGACTAATTGCGCTTCTTGGTATCGTCAGATCGAAGCTCGATACTGCCAAGAGCAATATCGATCGCCTTCTTCAGGTCGAACGTGTCTTGGCCAACTTGTCCAAAAAGCCAGCGGCATCAAGTCCTCTGCCCCTGTGGACCTGTCTTCGCGACGAAAACTTTGGAGAGCGTGCCGTTTAGTTACCCTGCGTCAAATTTTGTCAAAACCAACGAGCAAGAAAGGATCGACCAATGAACTACCAAAATCGCAAGGCGCTGTCGTTGACGAGCACCAGTCTGGCAATCGTCGGCATTCTCGCGTTGTCAGCATGCGACAACAAGGAAACCACTCCGGCAGCGACTCCGAGCAATTCGGCAAGCGCTGCTGCATCTGCATCCGATAATCCAGCCGCGGCAGCGAGCGCATCAGGCGCCGCCGAGGAAATGCACAACCGGATGGAGGACGATCAGCGTCAGAGAATGGATCACGACAACATGCGGAAGGGCCCTGGAATGAACCATCCCGCTTCCCCGGCCCCAAGTCCCCAGCCGACCGGCGCCAATAGTTCGATGCCGGCCGGCGGGATGCCAGACATGTGAGTGGCCGCCGAGGTTCTAACATGCCCCGGTGGGATAGTCGATGTTCTGTAGCCCTGCTCACTGCGTGTGTGCTGGCAATGCCGGTACACGCGCAGCAAGCCGACGAGCATAGCGCGCATCATCCAGCCGGTGCCGAGTCGGCGGCAGTGCCTCCGCCTGCTGCCACCGCTGGCGTGCTGGCGGCTCCCCAGCCAGCCGCCAGCGCCGATATGTCATCCATGATGCAAAGTATGATGGGCGGCGAGAGTGAACACGGTGAGAAGAACCGCCGTGGTCCGTTTTTTACGCAATTACTTGATTTTCCATCGCTTTCCAACGAGGAGAAGCAGGCGCTTGATCGAAAGGCAAACGAGCGCATCGCCGACGGTCTGGCGCTTATCGATGCCGGAAACGCTGCGGCTATGCATGCGCCGACGCCGCAGGCGCGGCTCGATGCCGCAAGACAATTGCGGGAAGGCCTTGATCTTCTGAAAGGCGGCGCGGCTGCGCAGGCAGCGCTTCAGGACGAGGGCCAGGCACCGGTCGCGGCTCAGGCCTGGTTTCGCGAAGAGCTGGGGATTGCGACACCGACACACGACGCCGGCCGGCAATTGTTCGGCGTATCGCCTTCGCACCTTTTGCTCATGCTGGTCCTTGCTTTGGTCAGCGCCAGCCTGATGGTGCTCCAAATGCTCCGGTTTCGCCGCGTCAGGACGCTTGTCGGAACGACGAAAATCCCAAGCAGACCTAGTGTGGACACTGCTGGATCCGCCCTTCCCAAGGCGCTTGAGCAACCAGCCGCGTCGTCAGCCTCACCAGCGCTGGAGCCTGGGTTAAAAACTGTAGCAGTGCCTGCGGCCTCCCGGCGGCCTTCGAAGCGATGGTCTGGCCAACTCAAGGTCGTCCAGATCGTCCGCGAGACTCCGACGGTCCAGACTTTCCGGTTGGCTGACCCCGGGACGGATCGACTGCCGTTCGACTTTCTGCCCGGTCAGTTCTTGCAAGTCGAGGTGACGCCGGAATCCGGAAAGACGGCGCGAAGATCTTACACGATCGCCTCGTCGCCGACGCAACGGGCCTATGTCGAACTGACAGTCAAACGCGAAGAGCAAGGCGCCGTTTCCAAATACCTCCACGATCAACTTACGGTTGGCGATCTGCTCAAGGTGGCGGGTCCCTTCGGCGAGTTTACCTTCACGGGCACCGACGCTGAAAGCATTGTCCTGATCGCTGGGGGAGTAGGCATCACCCCGATGATGTCGGTGCTGCGCTATTTGACTGACATCGCTTGGCCGGGGCAGATCTTCTTCCTTTACGGCGCTCGATCAACCGAGGAATTTGTCTTTCGTGACGAGCTGGAGCGGCTCGAACGGCGTTACAGCAATCTTCACATCATGGCCGCGATGCAGCGGTCTGCCGGCACCGTCTGGCTCGGACCAGAAGGGCCAATCACGAAGGAATTGCTGGGCTCCGCCGTTCCGGACATCGCCAAGCGCCGGGTCCACCTTTGCGGTCCGCCCGGCATGATGGCCGCTATGCGCGCGCAGCTGGCCGAGCTTGGTGTGCCCGAGGCGCAGTTGCATACCGAGGCATTCGGGCCAGCCTCCCTGCCTGCCGATGCAGCGCAGCTCGAAATCAAGGAAGCGCCTGCGGATGCCGCCGCGAAGCGCGCTGGATCGAAGTCGAAAGTGGCTCAGACCACGGTGACCTTCTCGATTTCCGGGGTATCGGCGGCACTGCCAGCGGATGAGACCTTATTGGAAGCTGCAGAACAAGCCGGTGTGGAAATACCCTATGCGTGCAGGGTTGGCGCATGTGGCGTGTGTGTCACGAAGCTGCTCTCCGGAGAGGTCACGATGGACGTTGAGACCGGTCTCGCTCCGGAGGACAAGCAGAAAGGCTATGTTCTGGCCTGTCAGGCCAAGAGCACAGGCCAGCCGCTGGTGGTAGAAGCCTGATGCGCGAGCGTGGCGACATCCTGGTCGGCCTCATGGTCGCGTTCATTCTTCTTTTCCCCCTTGGATATCTGATCCACGTCTCTCCTCGATTTCCGGGTAGCCTGGCTGGCGGGATCACCGGCATCGTGGCCGCCGTGTTGATGATACTGACTTTGCCCTATGTGTTGGTCAAGCACCTCAAATGGGCCGCCAATGCCAGTACGCACCTTGTCAGCAAGCCGACACTTCTCGCAGTCCACATATACGCGGGCGTACTGGCATCGATCCTCGGTCTCATACATGCGGCGCATACCCTGGAGAGTCCTGCGGGGCTCGTCCTGACCGGCTCACTCCTGCTGACCGTGTTGAGCGGCTACATTGGCCGCTATCTTCTCGGTCAGCTGGCAAAGGCACTGCGCGGACGGAAGTCCGAACTTGCTTCCCTTCAGGCCGCCTTCCTGGGTCTGGACGCCTCATCCCCGGCAGAGGCCGAAGCGCCTCCGTTGCGCAACTGGCTAAGGTTCTTGTTCGTTTCCGGAGAGCCACCCGCAGAAGCCGCCGCCAGCGACGAGCAATCACTCGCTGCGGCAATGGCGGACACCGAGTTCGCCGTGCGGGCGGAAACCGCGACCGATGCGCTGTTCAGGATGTGGAGATGGTTCCACATTGTGCTCGGCTGCGTCATCTACGGAGTGCTGGCAGTCCACATCGGTGCCGCCATTTATTTCGGATTGCGCTGGCTATGACCCTTGCGCGATTCCTCTACGTTCTCTTCATGATCGCCGCTGCGACGCTCCTCCTGGGCCTGCCGGTCGCGTTGCGTACGGATATACCATCCGAAGCAGGGATCATGGAGCGATTTGTTGCTCCGGGCCCTCTCTCCACTGCCCATCGTTCATTGGCCGGGAAATGTGCCAGCTGTCATACCCCCGTGAAAGGCGTGGAAGCAAAAACATGCCTGTCATGCCACACCGGTACCGATTTCGGAGACAAGCAATCGACTGTGTTTCACGCTCAGGCCGCCGAATGCAGTTCTTGCCATGTCGAGCATCAGGGCGATCGGGGGATTGTCAACATCAACCATGCCGCCTTGCTCGATCCAAAGGTCTGGCGACAGACGCCCCCGCGAGCACCGTCCAGCAAGCCAGGGCCGATGTCCGAAACGGCACTCAATTGTTCGAGCTGCCATTCGGTCAGAGACAAGCACTTGGGCCTGTTCGGTACCGATTGTGCGACCTGTCACAGTACAAACTCCTGGAAAATCGGTGACTATCGACACCCTTCGACCAACTCCACCCAGTGCGTGGAATGCCACAAGGCCCCGCCCAGCCACTTCATGGAGCACTTCAGCATGGTGTCGCAGCGCGCTGCCCGTAGTAAGGCCCGTGTCGATCAGTGCTATGCCTGTCACACGACGGACAGCTTCAACAACATTCGAAACCGGGGCTGGTATGATCACCATTAATGCGCCTTGGCTCAGCCAGTTCTTCCATCTGGCCGTCGTCGTGCTGGATGTAACCGGCACCCTGGCGATCCTGATCGGCGCGGCATATGCCGGCTGGGAATTTGCCCGAGCCTTCCCGCGAGGCGATCGGCCACAAGCCTACGTCGCCTTTCGCTCGACCCTTGGACGCAGCATTCTCCTCGGCCTCGAATTCCTGGTCGCCGGCGACATCGTCAAGTCCCTCGTAATTAATCCGACGATCGCTGATCTGGTCGTGCTGGCGGGCCTCGTGCTGGTGCGCACGTTTCTCAGCATTTCACTGGGCGTTGAGATCAACGGGCATTGGCCGTGGCAGGACACCGTCATGGCGCGGCAGAAGTCGATTTCTGCGTTATCGGACGGCAAGTCCGACGAAACCAAACGTCTTGGAAAACATCGAGAGTAATCAGGTATGGAGACAAAAATGATGGAACGAAGAGCCGTATTGACGAGTGGCACCGCCTTTCTCGCCGCGGGAGCTGCAAGTCAGGCAATGGCGAGCGACCGTTCGACCCACAGCATGGCGAAGGCGATGCCTATGAAGGACTGCATCGAGCTTTGCACGGCATCGCATGTGATGTGTCTGGAGACGGCGAACCATGTTGCCAGCACGGTCCGCTCGGCTGCCTCGGCCCAATTGATCGCTCTACTCAACGATTGTGCGGAGATCTGCCAGTCGACGGCGAATTCCATGATCAGAAGTTCGGCGCTTCACCCCATTCTTTGCCGCGCCTGTGCCGAAGCCTGCGAGAGATGCGCCCGCGAATGTGAACGGCAAAGCGGGGACCAGCAGCTGGCTGTTTGTGCTGCCGCGTGCAGGCGGTGCGCGTCGAGCTGCCGCGAAATGGGGGCGATGGGCGACTGAACGCCCCGTCTTCGCACAATACGTATATCCGAAGATGCCGCATGATTGCATCTCGCTCCCGAGAAATGCCGGACAATCGTGCGTGGTTCTGCAACTCGCAGGAGATGTGAAATGACCAGAAATCAAAAATACGCTGCCGTTCTCGCGCTTCTTGCTGGCACAGTCGGCGTGGGCTACGTGCTGGCGGACGAAGCTCCGGCGGATTTGAAGGTTGTTGAAGCCCCGAAACCTGCGGTCCCTGCCTCACCGGCACCCGCGCCAACTTCTGGCACTGAAGACCGTGCCCACATGGACGGCATGAAGCACGGTGCGCAAGAGATGCACGGCGAAATGATGCAGGACCACCAGATGGGAATGCAGAACATGCCGCAGCAGGACATGGGCGGGATGGCGCCGCAAGGCGGCTCCGCCGCCATGCCGATGCAGCCGGGCAAGGATTGTTGCGCCGGCAAGGGCATGAAGCCCGCAGCCAAGCCCAAGCCCAAGCCGATGCCATCGGCTGACAAGCCCATGCCGATGCCTTCGCCGGACAAGCCAATGCCAATGCCGATGGAGGACATGTAGGTTCTGGCTCAATGAATTTAGCAACTTTGCGGCCCGCGCGCGGCGATGAAGCGGCCGAGCATGGGTTTCTGGTCAGTCTGAAGATGTCGTGGCGACTGATGGTCTTGTGCCTATATTCAACACCAACGTAGGCAAGCAACTGATCGCAGTAACGGCGCTACAACGCTCAACAACCGTCCGCATCATGCCGGCGATGCTGGCGATCGCGGCCGCTGCTGCGGCACAAACCGCCTTTCTGCCGTTGCTTTCTGGCTTGGTTGAAGCTCCCGGAACGCCCCAGCCAGGCAGTCACCAAGTCCATCTCGCCGTTTTGGGCGCGATCTTTCCACTTGGCGGGATGCTCACGGCGCCCTTGTGGGGCGCGCTATCCGATCGTGGCAACTTACGCGCGATCCTGGTCATCGCGGTCGCCACGCTTGCTACGACAACGGCGCTTACGGGTGCGACTTCGCTTAATGCTTTGTACCTGTTGCGCATATTCGCGGGTATAGCGTTCGGAGCTGTGGTTCCCCTCTGCCTGCTTGTCGGAAAACAGGCCGCTCTCGACTCCAAAGTGCGGGCTCGCCAGTTCACGATGTTGACTGCATCCCTCTTTCTTGGCGATTTCGCTGGCCCGTTGCTTGCTGAAGCATCCGCGCGCATTTCGCCGCAGCTGCCGCTCCTGTCATTAGGGATTGCTGTCGCCGGCGTTGCCTTCGCACTCGCATTGGCCCCCGCGCCGAATATTCACTGGCAAGTCGAGCCTGCGCTTGTGACTGGCCGCCAAGATTCAAGAATACTGGTGCTGACGTTATTGGGCCTGACAATTGTCGGCACCGGCGGCTTGTCCGCAGTCCACCTTAGCCTGGTAATGCATCATCCCGAGGCATTACCAGGCCGCGAGCAGATCGCGTGGATGCTTAGCCTTTGCGGGCTTGCCATGTTGGCGGCGCAAGCCTTCCACGCCAAGCTTGGGTGGCTGGAAACCAAACCGGCTCGTTTAGCCGGAGGCATGTTGCTTCTGCTCGGAGTCGCACTCTCGCTCTTCCCTCTCGCCCAGTCGAAGCCGATGATTGCCGCCACCGTCTTTACCGCTGGCTGGAGCGCCGCTTCCTTGCGCCTCATCGCCAGTTTCTGGATCAGCGCACCTCGTGGCGACGCAGGCCTGCGCCTTGGCATCCAGCACGGTGTTGCGAGCGTCGGTCAGGTTTCTGTGCCTTTGGCGATGGCATTATCGCCCAGCGAATGGCATCGAACGGTGCTCTGGACCACAAGCCTCATTTGCCTCGTCTTGTTACCCGCAGTGTATTTGGTCTGGCGAAGGACGGCGCTCCTAACCTGATCCGCCCCGCCTTCCTAGCAACCGCAGTCTGGGACGATGTCGCCTGACTCAACACAATCTCCAGCCTTGGCGCATCCGCACAAGCGGGACAGCGCCTCGAGAATGGGCCCGCGAATGAACGGTTTCTGGATGACCTGCGCGTAGCCGCAGGCATGAGCCCGCGACTCCAGACCTTTGGTACAAGATGCGGTTATGAGGATCGCGGAACCGTTCCAACCCCTGGCTCTGATAGCAGTAAGGAGGCTCAGCCCATCGAGGTCCGGCATGCTGTAGTCGGCAATCATGCAGTCGGCCGACAGAGCACCGGGATCGGCTAGCAAGGCCGAAGCCGAGGTGTAGCTATGCGGTTCATAGCCTTTCGCATGCAGCAAGAGCTGCAACGACCGGCGTACGCTGGCCTCGTCGTCGGTGACGAGGACCTTGTACCGCTTTTCGCCAGATTCGCTCAGACTTGTGGACATGGACCCTGATGCTGAAATTCGAGAGTTAGCCTCCCGCAGAAATCACAGGTATGACGGAAAGCGTCTTTACGTAAATATCGCAGATAGTCCGGTCCCGCGCTATAGGCCTGCCGCAAAAGCTATCCGAAGCAAGTCGGACAGACTGTGCACATCCAGTTTGTGCATCAGACTTGCGCGGTGAACCTCGACGGTTCGTGACGAGCACCCCAAATCATAGGCAATTGTCTTGTTCGGATAGCCTTTGGCTAGACCCACTAGGATCTCGCGTTCGCGCGGAGTGAGGGCCGCTATCCGCGTACGTGCCTCGCGCTCTTCCAGTTCGCGGTTGTCGCTCCGTTCTAGCCGCGTGAATGCTCGCTCGAGTGCCGCAAGAAGAGCTGCCTTTTCGAACGGCTTTTCGAGGAACTCGACTGCTCCGGCCTTCATCGCCTGCACGGCAACGGTTACGTCTCCATGCCCCGTAAGAACTATGACCGGCATATCGATGCCGCAGTCTGCCATGGCGGACTGAACCTGCAAGCCGTCCATTTCAGGCATGCGGACATCGAGCAGGACACACCCTTTCGGCTCAGCCTTGGCCCGTTTCAGAAATTCGGTTCCCGAATGGTATGGCAGCACCTTGTAGCCTGCGCGCGACAGCACAAATCCGGCTGACTTGCGAATGGCTTCTTCGTCATCGACGAGGTGAACGATGCGACTATCCCCCATCTAATTCCTCCGCGGAAGCATGAATCAAGGTGAAATGAAACCGGGTGCCGCCGTTCTCCGGATACTCGGCCCAGATACTCCCGCCATGAGCCTCGACGATCGTCCGGCAAATCGACAGACCCAACCCCATCCCGTCTTGCTTGCTGCTGACAAATGCCTCGAACAGGCGTGGCCGGATTTCTGAAGCGATACCCGAACCGGTGTCCTGTACGACGACCTCTACGAACCCATCGGACCGGAGCCTGGTTTCGATCGACAAATCCCGGATTTGCGCCGTCCGCATGGCGTCGATCGCGTTTCGCATGAGATTGACAAGAACCTGCTGGATCTGGACGCGGTCCACTAGCACCGGCGTTGCCCTAGGATCGAAGGTGAACAATGGACGGACGCCGCGTTCTCTCGCACCAGCCAGCGCCAGACGCCCGGCATCCTCAATCAGGCCTGGTAGTTCTTCGAGGCGCTTATCAACCTCACCTCGTGAGACGAATTCACGCAACCTGCGGACGATGTCGCCCGCCCGGAACGTCTCGTGCGCAGCCTCTGTCAGTGCTTCGCGCATGATCGTTGCGGGTTCGTCCGTCGCCGCGACAAGCATATCGCGCACCTCCTCCAGGTAGTTTGCGACTGCTGTCAAAGGCTGGTTAAGTTCGTGGGCAAGGGTAGAGGCCATTGTGCCCATGGCGCTGAGTCGCGAGACGTGAACCAGTTCCGCTTGCAGCTCCTTGAGCTGCAGCTCGTCTTGTTCTTTCGCGGTCAGATCGCGGATGAAGCCTGTAAATATCCGTTCGCCATCCTTGCCTGCTTCACCGACCGAAAGTTCGAGCGGAAACGTTGTTCCATTGCTGCGTTGACCGGTCACCACCCTGCCAATCCCGATGATCCGCTTCTCACCGGTCGTGCAGTAGTGCTTGAGATAGTCGTCGTGGCGTTCGCGATCCGGAGATGGCATGAGGCGCGAAACGTTCGCCCCGATCAGTTCTTTCTCCTCATAGCCGAACAATCGTTCAGCAGCGGCACTGAAGGAAGAAATCCGGCCACGTTCATCGATCACGATCATGGCATCAGGAACGGTCGCCAGGATCGAGTTCAGGTGCTGTTCGCGCGCCTCCATTGCCGCGCGGATCGCGGCTTCCTCGGTGACGTCGCGAACGATGCAAAAATAGCCCAGCAATCGACCTTGATTATGAAGGGCTGCAATGGAAAGATGGGCCAGATACTCCATACCTGATTGGCGAACGCGCCAGCCGTTGCGTTCAAACGAGGGGCCGCGCCGAGCGGCATCCAAGTCTGCCGCGGGCTGACCAGAGGCTATTTCGTCGGGTGCGTAAAAGATCTCGTGATTCTGGCCCTTAACATCGGCCAGGCTCCAGTGTTCAGCACCCCCTTCATCGTCGCTGAGCGCTAGGATTCTGCCAACGTCATCGAGCAGGATAAAGATATGTCCCGGCGCGCTCTGGAAGGCGAGGCAGGCCAGCCGGGATAGTTCCGGTTGGTCGGCAAACGCGTCGGGTATGTGCCGATCGTCCGTCATTTCGATATGGACTCGCAGTCGGTTCTACAGCAGAATCTGACCGTGCCGTGGAGAAGCAATGGTCGTTTAGTCATGGGGTGCATGGCGAATGGCTTCCACCTGTTCACGCCTTCGGGCCGTCACATCGGAATACGCACCCTGCGGCTCCACCCCTCACATTTTTGGATTTCGAGCCTGGCTTCCGGAAATTGCGGCAAATGCCAAACTGTCCGGCCAGCATTACGAGCGCCGATGGCACATCGGCGCTCGTTGGACCCAAGCCAAACGGCCCCGCCCATGGCCATCCGCAATCTTGCTGGTGGCCTCTCTGAGAAATCAGTCAAGTTCGGACGGCGGCCCCGGGGGGTGGGCCGTCATATGCAGCTGGTTTGGAGCCACGATTGCAATTGCTGCCGGACCGGATTCAAATCCAATCGCGGTCAATGCCGGGCATAGATTCTCGGACCTGCCGCTCCGACAGAATAAACCTCGAAGCGCTGGGATGGCTGCCCTGCCACTTCCATCCCGGGCGAACCGAGTGGCATGCCGCCAACCGCAAGGCCTGTTACTCCCCTTGGCCTGGCTGCGAGCGCGCGCCTGATATCTTCAACGGGAACATGACCCTCGAAGGCCATTCCGTCGATGAGCGCGGTGTGACAGGAACGAAGATGAGGTGGGATCCCGAACCTTGCCTGAAGCGCCGAGCGGTTGGACTCGTCAACCACTCGCATGGTCTTCCCCAGCCCCTTGCGCACTTGCGCCGCCCACTTCTCGCAACAGCCGCATCCCGGATCCCGGTGCATGATTGCTGCAGTCGATGCCATTGCGGGCGATCCCGCCAGCAGCAGTGCCAAAACAATTTTGCGCATAAACGTTTCCCTTAGCTCAAAGTTGGGTTCGAGGCCGGTTTCGGCCTTTTTCGTCGAAGCGGCCAGCGCATGAACAGCAGAACCGAACCAGCAATCCCCATCGCTAGCCCGCCGATGGCGAAAGCCAGAAGCCACCAGCTGTTGAAATCCTCGTGGTTCTTCCAGTCCATGATGTGGAGCCCCCAGAAGAAGTCATAAAGCCGCCAAGTTTCGGTCCGAACGGCTGAAATCTTGCCGCTATCTGCCGCCACGAAAACACTGGTCTGATCCAGGTCGGAGAATGCAATTTGCCAAGCCGGAAGTTGCCCCCGGTAGTCTGAGCTTTCTGCAGTGATAAGCGTCGCAGTCGATGAGGGCTTTGTCGCACTCTTCCAGGCATCGCGCGCAATCTGCGTCGCGGTTCGCGCATCGATCGAGTCCCTGATCCCGCCGGTCGCAGCGTCGAACAGCAGTGTTCCTCGCTTCGTCGTCACTTCAGCAACAGGGTGATCGCCAAGCATCCGCCAGGTAATCGTTTCGACCGGCGCCCCGGCCTGCGCGATTATCTTGCCCGGAGCGACCATGGCGGCGTCTGCCGGAACCGCTTTGAAAGCCGCCCGATCGACCAGATGCTCGCCGCGCACCTTTTCGATCGGGAGGAAGCTCATCAACGCCCCGCTCGCAAACCAGATCAGCAATTGCGCACTGATGATCAGCGACAGCCATTTGTGAACCTTGCTTGCCCCGATATGGAGACGACGCATCGAACGCATCGTTTTCCCCTCAATATTACGTCCTGATCAGAACCAGAACCGCACGCCCATGACGAAATGCGGATCGGATACCTGCCCGCCGTTTGCCCGCGTAAAGCGCGCGGAATCGCCAAACTGCCGGACCCATTCGAAGCCAATGTAGGGCGCAAATTCCTTCCTGATTTCGTATCGGAGCCGCGCACCAAGTTCCAGGTTGGACAGACCGGAGCCTACTCCCAGTTCGGGAATGGTTTGCGCTGAAAAGTTCGCCTCCAAGCGCGGCTGCAAGATCAGCTTCTGTGTGATCCGCAGATCGTAAAAGCCTTCAATGCGGCCCCGGACTTCGCCCTTGTTTGATACAAAGGCCGCTGCGGTCACTTCGAACCAATAGGGCGCGAGGCCTTCGATGCCAATCACAGCATAGGTCCGCGATGGGTCAGGCTTCACATCGTACCGGATACCAGCCTGCAAATTCCAGTACGGCGAGATTGCCCGGGAATAGAGCCCGGACAACTCAAGGTCGTCGAGCGGTCCACGGAACTCTCCTTCGCCTTCATACTTGAAGACGAACCGGTTGATGTCTCCGCCAAACCACGCCTCACCGTCCCAACGGTAGCTGTTCTTGTTCTTGTGGACCACATATTCGGCAAGATCGAAGGCAACATAATGGACATTGATGCCCCCGCTTGCCTTCATCATCTTTTCGCGGGCGCGTTCCATTTCTTCCTTTGTGAAGATGCGGTCGGCGTACCAATCCGATGGCGGCGCGGGCGCGGGCGCGTTGCCCGGATCGAGGTCGGTGCCTGTTGCCGTCCCTCGGGCTTTCGCCTGCGGTGCGGACGAGACTTTCGGAGTGCAGTGACCCATCTTTGCGTGTTCCGGCGGGCAATCCGGATCGACGGCATCTCCAGCCGGGAAGGTAGCGCCCATGTCCATGCCCGGCATTGCCTCGCCGCCGCTGCCGGGCTCAGGCGTGGCACCGGATGCTGAAGCTTCCGGGCTACGGTCGGTTGCTGGCGTACAATGTCCCATTTTCGCGTGCTCGGGGGGACACGCAGGGGAGGCCTTTTCGGCTTCCGGCTTCGCGACAGGCGCTAGCGGCTTAGGCGCTGCGGGCATGGCCGAACGGTCCATTCCCGGCATCGATTGGGCTTGGGCAGGCACCGCGAAAGCCGATACCGCAGCACAGCCAAGCATCAGGCGGGGCAGGCTCATGCCGCTTCTCCCCGCGGACGAACGCTGACAACGCGCATCATTCCTGCTTCCATGTGGTAAAGCAGATGGCAATGGAAAGCCCAGTCGCCCAGTGCGTCCGCGGTAAAGTCGAAGCTTGCTTTCCCTCCTGGTTGAACCAGCACGGTGTGTTTTCTTGGCGCGTAGTCGCCCTTGCCTGTCACCAGCTCGAAGAAATGACCATGCAAGTGAATGGGATGGCTCATCATCGAATCGTTGATGAGGTTGATCCGCACCCGCTCGCCCTCGATAAACGGGATGGGCTCGTGATGGTCCGACATTTTCATGCCGTCGAACGACCACATGAAGCGCTCCATGTTGCCAGTGAGATGGATATCGAGCGAGCGATCCGCGGCGCGCGCATCGGGGTTGCGGTCGAGCGCCACGAGGTCGTGATAGGTAAGCATCTTGTGGCCGACATCCTCGAGGCCCTGACCGGGCTCTGCCATGCGGTCGACCGGCATCGGTGAGATGGTCTGGACGCCCGGGTTCTTGTCGACCTGCGGCGCGACCGAGAAATCGCGCATTTTCATGCTGCCGTGATCCATGCCAGCCATCGCGCCTGCAGCAGGCGCAGCGGTGGCGGACATGTCCATCCCGGGCATCGACTCGGCAACGGACGTCCCGGCGCTTCCTGCTGGCGTGCAGTGACCCATCTTCGCATGCTCGGGCAGGCATTCGGCAGCTGCCGCACCCGTTGCCAAACCTGCCTGATCGGCTCCGGACATGTCCATGTCGCCCATGCCCATGTCCTTCATCGTGGCCAACGGCCGCTCGCGCAGCGGGGGCACTTCCGCGGTCATGCCGGGGCGCGGAGCCAATGTCGCACGGCCCATGCCCGAACGGTCATTGGCTTCGGCAACCAGCGTATAGGCGCGATCCTCGTTCGGGGTAACGATCACGTCGTAGGTCTCGGCAACGGCAATCTGGAATTCATCGACCTCAACCGGTCGCACGTTGAGTCCGTCAGCCTGGACGATGGTCAGCCGCAGTCCCGGGATGCGGACATTGAAAATCGACATGGCAGATGCATTGATTATGCGCAGGCGCACCCGCTCACCGGGCCGGAACAGCGCGGTCCAATTGTCCTTGGGGCCATAGCCGTTGACGAGGAAGGTATAGGTCGACCCGTTGACATCCGCGATGTCGGTGGGATCCATCCGCATCTTGCCCCAGTCGAGCCGTTCCTTGAGCGGTTGATCCTTGCCTGCAAGCAAGCCTCCAAGCGTTTGCCGCTGCATGTTGAAATGCCCAGGATTGACCTTCAACTTGCGAAAGATCGCCTCGGGTGAGAGCTGGCTGTGATCGGACAGCACCACGACATGCTCGCGGTCATAGCCGATCGGATCCGCTCCCTTGGGATCGATCACGATCGGCCCATAGTGGCCGAGTTGTTCCTGCAATCCGGAATGGCTGTGATACCAGTAGGTCCCCGACTGGACGACGGGGAATTCGTAGACGAAGGTCGATCGGGGCTTGATGCCCGGGAAACTGACGCCCGGAACACCGTCCATCTGGAAGGGGAGGATCAGCCCGTGCCAGTGAATCGAACTGTCTTCATCAAGGTCATTGGTCACCGAAAGGCGCACATTTTGTCCCTCGCGCAACCGGATCAATGGTGCCGGAACCGTGCCATTCACTGCAATCGCTCGGCTGACCTTACCATCGACCCGCATCGTCTGGCGTGCGATCCGGAGACTGATGTCTGTACCCGAAACCGTCGGGATGGGCGCGATTATCCCTGGCGAAACCGGCTGCGCCCACGCCGGGAACCAGTTGGCGAGTGCGGCAGCAGAGCCGCCCGCTGCGGCAACTCTGATAAATTTTCGTCGATCAGTTATCATGGTCCGTCCGGATTTGAGAAGAGGCCTGGTACCCGAATATACGCATCGCACCAGTTCGGCCCTCACGAAGGATTATCTTTGTATGCAGCACCGAGCCCAAACTTCGCGCCCAATCGTTCTACAGCCATCAGACGGTGGAGCAGCATTTTGGTAATCGGGGGGCTTCGAAAGTATTTTTGCGTCTGCACCGGTCGCGATCCGGAATTCGTCGCCAAGCGCTTTGATTGCCTATGCTATCAAGCCAATTCCGCCTCCGCTGTTCCCGTCAACTTGGCCTTCAGTTGCGCGCGGGCGCGGTAGAGTCGCGTCTCGACAGCTTTTTCGCTGATATCCAATATTGCTGCCGTCTCTGCCTGACTGAGCTCTTCGATGGTGCGCAGGGTCAGAACTTCTCGCAGCGCAAGTGGTAAGGTGGCGATCGCGCGTTCGACTTCAGCGAGTTCGGCGCGTCCCTCGGCTTCGCGCTCTGGACTTGGGGCATCGCTTGCAAAATCTTCACCGGCTTCGATCGGTCGCGCCAACGAGAAGAACGAGCGGACCGCACGCCGTCGGGCCCAGTCCCGGCATTTGTTAAGCGCGATGCGCGCCAGCCAAACTCGGAAAGGGCGTTCCGGGTCGTAGCGATGGATGCTGGCGAAAGCCGACACGAAGCTTTCCTGCAATATGTCCAGCGCCTCGTGCGTATCGCCGACATTGTTCCTGATCAGGCGAAAAATCGGACCCTTGTAGCGTTGCGTCAATTCGCGAAACGCCTGGGCCTGACCGACAAGAGCGAGAGTGGCCAGTTCCCGATCGTCACATTGCGTATAGTTGAGCGTCACCGGGCATCGGCGGTCAGTGCTTTGACCACTGTGTTGTCGAACATCTTCGCCTGCTCAGGATTGAGGACCGCGCGCATCGCGAACAAATGCTCCAGCGTTTCCTTTTGCATTTCACCCATTACCAGGTGACTTTGATCGATGGCGGCAGTGACTTTCGGGCCATAGCCATGTTCGATCTCGATAGCTTCGGCGAGGCGCGCATTGGCTGCGCGCATTTCGAGCTCAAGTGCCTTGCGCCGAACCGCAAACCGCGCTTCGATGGCGTCAATCTTGACCTGCTGTTGTGAAGTCAGCTCGAGTTCGCTGTGCAACAGTGCGTGGAGTTCTGTTTCACTTGCACGAGGCCGGTCGGCAACAAGCCGCCCAATGAACACGCCGCAGATCGCGGAAGCAAAAGCCACCAGCGCAAGCAGCAAGAGTTGACGCGGCCCCATGCTCATCGCGGGTCCAGGAGCGCGGATGGCGCCAATGCCATCGCCGGCGCGAATGGTGACAACGGGCGAGCCGCAACCGCCGCCTCGCTCATGGAAATACCTGCCAGAGCGCCTCCACCAAGCGAAATGAAAGCCGACAGCACCATGAAACGCTGCGCCATGCTGCTCTCTCTCCGGCGCAGTGCAAGCGCGTTCATCACGCGATCATCCAAACCATCGAGCAGCCCTGTCTGCGGCATCCATCTCAATTGACTTAAATAGTCGTCCATGGCGTCCTCATCCAATCGTGTTGCCTCCTGCTTATACGCATGTACGCAAGGAATCCCTTATCTTGGTTCTGCTCCAAGGGATTGATCCAGCGAGTGCGTATCTAGCATCGAACGCAACTTTTTGGAGACTTATTATGCGCAACTCTGCTGTGGCCGCGACTCTTGCCTCGCTGGCGCTGCTTTCAATCCCAGGCACGGCACTTGCTCACGCCAAGCTCATGTCATCGACACCTTCAGCCAATTCCGTGGTTCCAGGCGCAAATGCCCGATCCATCAACCTCGTTTTCAACGAACGGGTAATTGCAGCGACTGTGAAGGTCGATCTCGTCATGACCGCCATGCCCGGAACGCGAGACCATCCGCCTATGAAAGTCGCCTTCAGCTCGATGATGGGCAAGGACGGCAAGTCGATCATGCTGATGCCCCGACGCGCGCTGGCTCCGGGCACCTACCAGGTGACGTGGTCGGCTGCCGGTGCCGACACGCATCGCATGGGTAGCCAGTTCGTCTTCACGGTCCGGTAGGCCGTGGAAGCCGACTGGTTAATGATCGCGATCAGGCTCGGGTTGTACCTGAGCCTGATCCTGCTTCCCGGCCTCGCGGCATTCCCCTTGTACGCGCTGCGCAGACTCGAACGGGCCGATGACGCGATTTTTCCTTTGCGCTCGACCTTTGTATTACTTGCCGTTTTCGGATTTGTCCTGTCTGGAATCGGTTTCCTTGTGTTGCTCGCAAGCATGTCGGGCAGCGCCATTGGCAACCCCGACTGGCAGACCGGTCGCGCGATCTTGGTTGAAACCCCGATAGGCACCGCCTGGATGGTCCGGATGGCAGCCCTCGGCCTCGCCGTGCTGATTGCGATCTACGCCAAGTCGAGCCAGCTGAGGCTGATCGGCGTGATGCTGGCCGGCGCAGCGGCCCTCGCGTCGCTTGTCTGGACCGGACATGCGGGTGCCAGCGAGGGTAACCTTGGCCTGGTCCACCGGGTGAGCGATATCCTGCATATGCTGGCAGCGGCAGTCTGGCTTGGCGGAATTGCCGGCTTTTTGCTGCTGCTGCGCGCGGTGCCCGAACCCTTGTCGGCGAATCGTTTGGCAATCGCACATCGGTCACTCGAGGAGTTCTCGCGCATCGGCGCCATTTGCGTTTCGATCATAGCCGTGACGGGGCTGATCAATGCCCAGATCCTCGTCGGGTTCGACCATCTTACGGCATTGTCCGGTTCCGATTATGGGCTGCTCCTGATGTTGAAACTCCTCGCGGTCGCCCTCATGCTGCTGCTGGCAGCCAACAACCGCTGGCGCTTGACGCCGTCACTGGGCACGGCGCTCGAAGACGACGATCCTCAATCAGCTGCCAAAGCCTTGCGAACGAGCCTGCTGCTGGAGGCGTCCGCAGCATTTGCAATTCTGGCTCTCGTTGCATGGCTGGGGACACTTGAGCCCACAGCCAGCCTGGCGATGCCTTGAACCCGAAGACCTCCGCCTGGTCCGGGACGATGCTCCTGGGTGTCGGTTGGGCCATGCTAGATGCAAACGCGGGCGACAATCGGCCTCACCGCCATGTTGCTCACCAGATCAGTCTCGCGCTTGATACCCCATGCGAGATTGGCGGGGATCGCCCGGTGCGGCTTGCGCCGGGTGAAGCCGCGCTCATTCCAGCCGGACTACTGCACAGCCTTGCACCAGCCGGCGCCGCGCTTCGGACCATTTATGTCGATCCGATGTTTGGCGGGATGCGCGACTTCGTCCACTCTCAGGCGATAGTCGCGCTGACGAAACGCGAAGCGAGCGGATTGAGATCGGTCGATTGCGGTGCTGCGGCGAAGCGGTGGATCGGCGTATTTCTCGGCAAAGGGCCAGCGAGACCCATCGACCAACGGCTACAGGCCGCACTGGTCAGTCTGGAGCCCGGTATCACTCCCTCGACCCTGGCGCTCGAAATCGGGTTGTCGCCGACGCGCCTGCGCGAGATCGCGGTCCGCGATTTCGGGGTGCCGACAGTCAAGCTGCTGCAATGGCTCCAGCTTCAGCATGCGATCGATGCGCTCCACCGCTCAGGTAGCCTGGCTGACGCGGCTCAGGCCGGCGGCTTTTCCGACCAGGCACATTTTACCAGAAGGCTTATTCAGTGGTTCGGCGTAACCCCTTCGCAGGGCTTGGCCCGACTGAAAATCTCGGTCATCCGCTGATCGGGCCAGCGATTCGTTCAAGATCGACCGGCCTGCGCAGTGCATGGTGTGCCATCCATTCTCCGGAGTGCGGCCATGTTTCTCTTTCGTTATGTCTATGCTCCTGCCTATTTCCTGATTTTTGTTGGCGGTGCAGCCTTGCTCGTTTCGGCGGGCGCCGCACCAATATGGCTGGTCGGCTTGTTGTTTGCCGCGATAGCGACATCGCTTGTGGCGGAGCGGGTTGCCCCGTTCGAACGCCAATGGAACAGGGATCATGGCGATGCCCGCCGCGACCTTGCCCATGCACTGGTCAACGAAGGATCAATCCTTGTTCTGGTGCTCCTGCTGCCGCTCTTCGCCAGTCTGGTCCCATGGTCCTCGATTTGGCCCGCTGCGCTGCCATTCTGGGCCGAACTGACGCTCGCCATCATCCTTTTGGATGCGGGCATCAGCCTCACCCATTTCGCAAGTCACCGTGTCCCCATCCTGTGGCGCTTTCATGCGGTGCACCATTCGGTTCGCCGGATGTATGGCTTCAATGGGCTGCTCAAGCACCCGGTCCATCAACTGATCGAGATCTCGGTTGGAACGCTCCCATGGCTGCTGATGGGGATTCCCCAGGAGGTCGCTATGGTTGGCGCCTTTGCCGTAGCCATCCAGCTCCAGCTGCAGCACTCGAACGTCGACATGCGTTTGGGTCCACTCGCCTATGTCTGGGCGGTCGCGCCGGTCCACCGCCATCACCATCTGGCCTCTGAGACCGAAGGCGATGTCAATTTCGGATTGTTCCTGACGGTTTGGGATGCGCTTCTCGGCACCGCGCAATTCCGCTCCAGTGACCATATTCGCGCGAGCCGGGTTGGGATCGCAGGTCGCCCCGACTATCCCGAGACCTACCTCGATCAGCTTGCTGATCCATTCAAGCAGTGGCCTTCTGAACCAGGCGCTGCGCAGGTGGCAAGCAAGGGAGTCGGCTGATGCCGCAAGAGTTAGCCTATACTCCCCCCGCCGGGCACCATTTTCTGACACCGCTCTATGATGTCGGAGTGCGCCTATCGACCCGCGAGATGCTTTGGCGCGCCGCGCTTGTTGACCTGATAGCTCCCGAAGACAGCGACGTGTTGCTCGATATCGGGGCCGGAACCGGAAGCCTTGCGCCTATCCTGGCCAAGAGAAACCCAGCAACCCAATATATCGGGGTCGATCCCGATGCAGCCGCGCTCGCGATCGCCCGCAACAAAGCGAGTGCGCGCGGCATACGGGCCGAATTCATCCACGCGCCATTTTCAGCAGAAGCGATAGCTGCCTGGCCAGCGCCGAGCGTGGCGACCTTGTGTCTCGTCCTCCATCAGGTTCCTCTTGCCGAGAAACTCCGCCTGCTCCTGGAAATTCACCAGGTGCTGCAACCAGACGGGAAACTGTACATCGCCGATTATGGCGAACAGCGATCATGGCTGATGCGCAAGCTGTTCGGGGCGACCATCCAGAAATTGGACGGTTATGCGGATACACAACCCAATGCCGACGGTGTGCTGATCCCGTTGATGATCGAGGCCGGTTTCTCAGAGGTGTCCGAGCGGCGGCAATTCAACACCATTACCGGCTCGATTTCGATCCTGAGCGGAACAAAGGAAGCATTCTGAACCACAGCAACCAGAATTTGGACTCTTTTTGAGGGATCGGCGGTTGCCTTGCGTATAACAGGCTGAAGCAGACCAACCTCTTTCATGCCTTGCCCGCCGGGTCGCCCCGCCCGCGGCGGTGGAGGCGGGAGGATAACCATGGAGACAACACATGGCCTCCCGCCTCATTTTTGCAGCGAAGATCAGCATTGCTGTTATGGTCGAGAGATTGCGATGCGTCGCTTCGGCTTTTGAGAGGCCCTGCGTGATGGCCCGAAACCGGTCAAGCAATTGGCGGTGGATTGGCGCGGGGCCCGCAGTGAGCATCCGCTATTGCCGAAGGCAGGCCCGAAATGTCTGATCATGCCAGTCAAAGCAGTGCAACCGTGACCGATCCGGTCTGCGGAATGACCGTCGCGCCGACCGCCTCGACCCCGAAGGCCGTTCATGCCGGTGAGGCCTATTATTTCTGCAGTCCGGGCTGCCGGACAAAATTTGCTGCCGATCCGCATCGGTTCGCTCATGGGGCAACTGCCGGAACGGAGGACTTTTCCGACGCACCTGACGGCGCGGTCTGGACCTGCCCGATGCACCCCGAGATTCTGCGAGACGCGCCGGGAAGCTGTCCGGTTTGCGGGATGGCGCTCGAACCGGTCATGCCAGGCACCGATTCCGGCCCGAGCGCCGAGTATCGCGATATGGTCCGCCGCTTCTGGATCGGTCTGGCACTTGCTCTTCCTGTGTTTGCGCTGGAAATGGGCGGCCATCTGACCGGACTGCACCAGTTGCTCGCCCGCCAGACGGGCAACTGGCTCCAGATGCTGCTTGCCACGCCGGTGGTGCTTTGGGCCGGTTGGCCGTTCTTCGAAAGGGCCTGGCTGTCGCTCACGACCCGGCGTCTCAACATGTTCACGCTGATCGCGATGGGGACCGGAGTAGCCTGGGCCTACAGTATGGTCGCGGTGCTTGCCCCGTCGATCTTTCCCTCAGCATTCCGGGCACCGGACGGGTCGGTTGCGGTCTATTTCGAAGCCGCTGCCGTTATCACGGTCCTCGTCCTGCTGGGCCAGGTCCTTGAGCTTCGCGCGCGGGAAACGACCAGCGGCGCAATCCGCGCCCTGCTCGATCTCTCCCCAAAACGCGCACGCCGGGTCGGGGCCGACGGCACTGACGAAGAAGTCGCGCTCGAAGATATTCTCGTTGGGGACACACTTCGCATCCGGCCCGGCGAGAAAGTTCCGGTCGACGGGATTGTCCTCGAAGGTCAAGGCAGCGTCGATGAGTCGCTGATCACCGGAGAATCGATGCCAGTGTCCAAGGCGATGGGCGCGGTACTGATCGGCGGGACGATCAATCAGACCGGCGCGCTGGTCATGCGCGCCGAAAAAATCGGGCGTGACACGATGCTGGCCCGGATCGTTCAGATGGTTGCCGAAGCGCAGCGAAGCCGAGCACCAATCCAGCGGCTGGCCGACGCCGTGTCCGCCTGGTTCGTCCCGGCAGTAATCGCGGTTGCGATCTCCGCTTTCGTGATCTGGTCGCTGTTTGGCCCCGCGCCTTCCATGGGCTTTGGCCTTATCGCGGCTGTCGCTGTCCTGATCATCGCGTGCCCATGCGCGCTTGGCCTCGCGACCCCGATGTCGATCATGGTCGGCGTTGGCCGGGGTGCTCAGGCGGGCATATTGATCAAGAACGCCGAGGCGCTCGAGCGGATGGAAAAGGTCGATACGCTCGTTGTCGATAAGACTGGGACGCTGACCGAAGGAAAACCTGCAGTGGTCGCGGTCGAGGTGGCATCGGGTCATACCGGGGACGAAGTGCTCCGCATCGCCGCCAGCCTGGAACGGATGAGCGAACATCCGCTCGCCTTGGCGGTGGTCAAGGCTGCCGAGGCCAAGGGGCTCTCCCTCGCAAACCCAACGAATGTCGATCAGCCTGTCGGCAAAGGTATCACCGGCACTGTCGACGGCCGCACCGTTGCTGTCGGCAAGGCCGCCTTCTTAGACGAATTGGGGCTGGCCATAGGCGCCCTTGCGGCTCGCGCCGATCAATTGCGCGCCAACGGCGCAACCGCGATTTTCCTCGGTATCGATGGCGTCGTCGCCGGGGTTATCGCAATCGCGGACCCGATCAAGTCGACAACGCCAGCTGCCTTGCAGGCATTGGCCGAAGCAGGCGTCCGGGTCATCATGCTCACCGGCGACAATCGCATCACCGCGGAAGCGATCGCCAACCGTCTCGGGATCACTGACATCGAAGCAGATGTCATGCCCGACCAGAAGAGTGCGGTCGTCCAGAGGCTGCGCAGCGAAGGCCGTGTCGTCGCCATGGCCGGCGACGGCGTCAACGACGCACCGGCGCTTGCCGCTGCGGACGTGGGGATTGCGATGGGCTCAGGTACCGATGTCGCGATCGAGAGTGCGGGTGTAACGCTGCTCAAGGGCGATCTCACGGGGATCGTGCGGGCGCGGCATCTCAGCCGCGCGACAATGCGCAATATCCGCCAGAACCTGTTTTTCGCTTTCGCCTACAACATCGCCGGAATCCCCGTTGCGGCCGGGGCCCTCTATCCGGTGTTTGGCATACTCCTCTCTCCCATCATTGCCGCAGCTGCAATGGCGCTGTCATCGGTCAGCGTGATTGGCAATGCGCTGCGGCTCAAGCGCGTGGAGATATGATATGGCAAGTCGTCGCGGCATAAGGTTCGCGCTCGCTTCGCTGGCAGCCATTGCCTTGTTTTTCGTGCTGCGCGAGCACTGGGCGCACGCGCTTGGTGTGCTGCCATATGCCATCCTACTGCTTTGTCCGCTGATGCATCTGTTCCACGGATCGCACGGCCACAACCATTCCGATCGCCAGCCTCGACCATAGGGACCGGGCCAACTCCAGGGGGTACTTGCATGCGCTCGACGATAATCGCGGTGAAAACCATCGCCGCCGCTTTCACCCTTTCGCTCACTTCCGTTTCGGTCGCACAGTTGCCGGACCGCGATGGGGCAGCAGCGGTGCTGGCATCCTACAAGGCGGCGATCGAGCGCCTTGATATGACGGGCGTTGACAGCCTGTTTGCACCCGATGCCGTCGTGATCGAATCGGGAAAAGTCGAGGGTACATTTGCAAAATACCTTGACCATCATCTCGGCCCGGAACTCAAGGAATTCAAATCCTTTTCGTTTCAAGACTACAGGGTGGAGATCCGGGTCGAAGGCCCAATTGCCATCGCGACGGAAACATACACCTACCGGATCGTTCTCAAGAACGAGGAAGTCGTCGAACGGCTTGGCGTCGCCAGCTCTGTGCTGAAGTGGAACGGACAGGCGTGGCAGATCGTCTCGACCCATAGCTCGTCGCGCAAGCCAAAGGCCGCCGTCCGGTGACAGGAGCGAGCGGTCGTTCCGACCAGGTTCGCAAACTGATCGAGGTCTGGCGCGAGGATGCGGGCGCCACCTATCATAGCTGGTTTCTCTGGGATGAGCGGATCAAGAACTTTCGCTCGATCAGACGCGGGATCCAGCAGGTCGTTGCGGAAATCGAGGCCGGGACTTTCGGCGTCGCCTATCGAGGCTCATCGCTTGAAACCGTCGTCCACTCGATCGCCGAGCAGCGTCAGATATTCAAGGGTGCAGATCATGCATTCTTGTGGAAGCCCAAACTGCGCATCCCCGACATCTATGAGAGTCCGACAAACCAACGTGCCTTCGGGCGCTTGCTCCACAATTGTGTCTGCTGCGACACCGCAGAGGATGTTATCGGCCACATCCGGGAGATCGACGGCCTGAAGATCAAGGGACTCGGGCCAGCTGTGGCCAACATGCTCTACTTTCTCCACCCCACGCTGATCCCGCCGTTCAACACTGCCATTGTCAAAGGTTACAACGCTCTGACTTCGTCCAAGGTGAAACTCGGAAGCTGGGAACAGTTCCTCGCCATGCGCAGCGGAATTCTCGACCTCAACGACGAATTCCGCGATCTCCTGTCGAACGATCTCGGGGCCATCGGCGGCATGCTGTTCGATATCGGCTCTGGTCGTTACCCGGCTCCGCCACCTATCGAGGATGCTGCCGCCGATTGGTATGCTCGACTAGATGCGGTACGAGAAGAGGCCCGGCATCTCTCCAAAGCACAACTAGCCCGCGACGAAGAAGATCGCAGCCACAGCGAAATTCAAGCCTGGCTGCGTGATCTGGGAATTGCCTTGGGCTTCCGCATCTGGATCGCAGCAAACGATCGCGGACGACTATTTAATGGCGTTCCGCTCGGATGCGATTGCCTTGAGCATTTGCCCGACCAGATTGCGACAGCGCCCGGTGCCGATGCTGTGCGCTTGATCGATGTACTATGGATCGACCCACAGGAGCCTTGCGTCCGCGCCGCCTTCGAAGTCGAACATTCGACGTCGATCTACTCGGGCATCGTGCGGATGCTCGATCTGGCTCTTAGCGGCGGCAACCTGGACGGCATAGCGGATATGTTCCTGGTTGCGCCCGACGCCCGAGAGCGTGATGTTCGGGCACAAATGGCCCGCCCCGCCTTCAGCCGAATAGCTGACCTCAACATGGCGTATCTGCCCTATGGTGAGCTTGCTTCACATCGCGAACAAATAGCCCGCTTCGGCACCGGAATGAAGGCGATCCGGGCCATTGCCAAGCGACTTTGAGTCTCTAGAATCAGGCTGCCATCATTCGCCGACGAGCGTGAGGGGTAGGCCCCTTCATTTTTTTACGCCGTTTGAGTTATCATCGACGGACGTCCCCTTGCCGCCACCCTTCCATGACGATCTCGCAACGGATGAAACGGTTAAATCGCAGCCAGAGCCACAAACGTTGCGAGCGGATCAGACGACACCATTTTGGCCCTAGAGCATACACTTAAACTGGCAACGGCGTCAACAGGACATTGAATGAACTGATTTGTGCTCATTCCCGCACAGGGTATGATTGCCCAGCGCTTCGATCACATGGCAATCGGCGGCCAATCCACCGCGGCAGCGACCTATGATACGTGACAGTTCGTCTCGCAGGGCAACGAGCTGATCGATCTTCTCTGCGACCTGCGCCAGATGCCTGGTGGCGATCCGGTCGGCCTCGGAACACTCGCGCTCGGGGTGGTCAGCCAGATCGAGCAGCGAGCGGACTTCCTCGATGGTGAAGCCGAGTTCGCGGGAGTGGCGCACGAAGGCGAGCCGCGTGCGATGCGCTTCGCCATAGGAGCGGTAGTTGCTCGCTGTCCGCTCAGGTGCCGGGAGCAAACCGATCCGCTCATAATAGCGGATGGTCTCGACGTTGGTTCCGGTCGCCCTCGATAGTTCACCGATTTTCATCGCTTGACCCTGTAGTTGCTACAGGGTGCATATAGGGGGCCGACTCGAACGATCCAAGGAGTTTCGGCCATGGCGGACAGTTGCTGCGCCGCTCCCAGCAATGACAACTCCGCGGGCAGCGATTCTGCTTGGAGGAGGGTATTGTGGATAGCGCTCATCGCAAATGGCGCGATGTTTCTTGTCGAGATCATCGCCGGAGCCGCATCGGGATCCCGTGCCCTTCAGGCTGACGCGCTCGACTTCCTGGGGGATACCGCGAACTATGCGATCAGCCTTGGCGTCGCCGGCTTGGCGCTTGTCTGGCGGGCGCGGACCGCCCTGGTCAAAGGGCTGACCATTCTCGCCTTCGCGTTTGGTGTGATGGTCTCCGCTGTTTGGGGTATCTTCGCTGGAACCCAGCCCGATCCCTGGGCAATGACAGGCATCGGCGCGCTCGCTCTGGTGACGAACGTCTCGGTGGCAGTGCTGCTTTATCGTTTCCGAGCGGGTGACTCGAACATGCGATCGGTCTGGGTCTGCTCGCGCAACGATGCGATCAACAATTTGCTGGTGATCGGTGCGGGAGCCGCAGTGTTGTGGTCGGGTAGCAACCTGCCCGATCTCATTGTCGCATTTATCATGGCCGCGTTCGGGATCAGCGGCGGGTGGCAAGTCGTGCGCCAGGCCCTGCAGGAGCTAGAGCAACCGGGATCGCCATCATTGGAGCAGGCCGAGTGATGTTAAACTTCATTCCCTTTGTGACCTTTGTGGTTGTCTTCGCCGCGACGATAGCAAGAGGCTTGGTTCTGCGCCGTCGAACCGGGGACAATGTCTGGGCCTTTGCTGGCGCAAGCGGATTGCAGCGCGCGACCAGCGTTGTCTTTGCACTGAGCATTGGCTTGCTTGCGCTCACAAGCGTAAGGACGACCGGTAGGTTGGCTTCTGTTTTTACCGCTGTCGCTGCTCTCGTCGCAACCGGAGGCGGGATCATTATCGTCATTGCCCAGCATCAGATGGGGCGTGCATGGCGGATTGGCATCCGAAGCGGAGATGCCCCGCTCTTCGTCAACAACGGACTGTTCCGGTTTAGCCGGAATCCGGTCTTTTTCGGAATGATTCTGTTGGGGTTGGGAATGGCGATCGCCGCGAGTGACTGGTGGAGCTGGCTTGCCTGGCTGGTTTTTATTGCAGCCTGCGCTATCCAGGTCCGACTGGAGGAGCAGCATCTCGCCCGAATGTTTGGGCAATCTTACCAGGATTATCAGGCGCAGGTTCCGCGTTGGATCGGCGTGCGATGAATTATTTGGTCCTTGAACAAACCTATGCTAGCGGCGTCACCATGCGCCGTCGTCTGTTGGCATTTCTGGTCCTGATCTCCGTGCTTTTCGGGAGCGCGGTGTCGCCAGCATTGGCGCATAGCGGTGGCGACAGCATTATGCACGCCAGCGAAGTGATCGATGTGCATGAATTCGACGCGCCCGACGCTCAATCTGTTATGGATAAGCAAACCGGCCAAGAGGATAGTGGTGCCGCGCCATCGGCTGCACTCCAGCATCATTGTGCCTGCGCGACCGTGGTCGGTCTCGTCGCGCCGGAGATCAGTACGTTTTTCTTCGTCCAGATATTCGAGCCGACGCTCGTATCCGTGATGCCGTCCTGGCGCTCTGCTCCGCTTACTGAGCCGCCTTCAGCCTGATCCTTGCCTGACGCGGGCACGCTTTGCCCGCGCCAACTTGCATTGATCAGGAGTCTTACATGCCGATCCGATTTCGCGCCCTGCTGCTTGCAGGGGCGCTTATACTACAGGCCAGCACGGCGCTGGCTGAGCCTGTTACCCTTGACGACGCGCTCGCCCGAGGGCGCGAAATCTCTCCGCGCGTTACTCGCGCCGAGGCCGAACTCAGAGCTGCGGAAGCGCGAGCGCTGCAGGCGGGGCTGAGACCGAATCCCGAAATAGGTGTTCAGGTCGAAAATTTCAGCGGCACCGGTCCCTATCGCACCTTCCGCCAGAGCGAAGTAACCGTCGCGGTCAGCCAGGAGTTCGAACTTGGCGGCGAGCGCCGTGCGCGCAAGACGGTGGCTGGAGCTCAGCTGGAGTTTGCGCGTCTCAGCTTGAGAAGGGCTGTCGCTGATCTGACCTACGATATCGCAGTGGCGCATGCCGAGCTGCGTGCGGCGGAAGACAGGGCGGTACTTGCGCGCAGCAATCTCGCCCGCGCGCAGGAACTGGCGAGGATCGCGGGCACTCTGGTCGATACAGGACGCGACCCGCCGCTGCGCAAGCTTCGCGCTGACGCGCTGTTGGCCGAAGCCGAAGCGGAGGCCTTGCGCTCCTTCGGCTTGCTGCTGACCGCAAGGCGCAAATTGGGTCTGCTGATCGGCAGCGATGACCCTGAACTGTCAGCTGTGGGTGGCGACCCTATTCCGACCGCACCCTTGCCGCCGAATGTAGCGAGCCTCGATGAGCGGATTGCGGCCGCCGAACGGGATGCTGCCAATGCGCGCATCGCTTTGGCCCGCGCGGAGGCAGTGCCCAATGTCACCGCATCGGGCGGCTTCCGCAATTTCCGGGAGAGCGGATCGACCGCGTTTGTGCTGGGAGTTTCGGTGCCCTTACCGATCAACCGGAGTGTCCGCAGCGGCGTGCCCGCCGCCCGGGCGGAAGGGGAGGCGGCGGAAGCGGTCCTTGCGCAGACAAGGCTCGATACCCGTTTCAGCCGGCAAGAAGCCCAAACGATGCTTTCGGCGGCGGATGAACGGCTCGCCGCCTTGACCGGTCCGGGGCTTCGCCAGGCGATCGAAGCCGAGCGGGTCGCTGGAATTGGCTACCGAGCAGGCAAGTTTTCGCTGCTCGAACTGATCGACGCCCAGGAGGCGCTTACCAACACCCGGCTCAAAATCATTGAAGCGCAACTCGACCGCGCCCGCGCGCTCGCGGCGCTGGCGCGCGCGAACGCGCAGTAAGGAATAGTCCCATGGAATTTGCAACGAACAGGAAAACTCGGATCGCCGCGGTCGCGGCTGGCGCATTGGTGCTGGCTGGCGGCGTCTTCCTTGGCCGGACAGCATTGGCCCCTTCGGTGGCCGAGACTCAAGGCGAAGCTGGGCCTGAGACCAAGAAAGACCACGGGCCTGAAGGGTTCGTGGAGATGGACGCGGCCCGTGCAAAAGCGGCCGGCATTGCGACCGAAACAGTTCAGGCTGGCGGGCTCGGCGCTGAAATCCTTGCCCAGGGTGTCGTTGCGGCGACCCCCGAAGGCGAAGCAGTACTCACCGCCCGTGCGGATGGCGCAATCGTGCGGATCAATCGTCGGCTCGGTGATTTCGTGCGCGCCGGCGAAGTGGTTGCGGTGATGGAAAGCCGCGACGCGGCATCGATTGCATCGGACCGTAGTACCGCAGCCGCAAAGCTTGCGCTCGCGCGCTCGACCTACAACCGGGAAAAGCGGCTGTTCGAAGCCCGGGTTACGGCCCGGCAAGATCTTGAGGGCGCGCAGGCCGCCCTGGCCGAAGCCGAAGCGGAAGCTCGCCGTGCGCAAGGCGCGGCGTCAGCGTTAAAAGTGAGCGGCGATGGCCGCTCGCTGGCGGTCGTCAGCCTGATCTCGGGCCGCGTCACCAAGTCGGACGCCAAACTCGGCTCCTATGTGCTGGCCGGGACCGAACTCTTCCGGGTCTCCGACCCTAACCGGATCCAGATCAACGCGTCAGTCCTGGCTGCCGATGCACGGCGCATTAAGCCGGGCGATACGGCGGTGATCGAACTGCTAGGCGGAGAAACCGTCAGCGCGGTGGTGCGCTCGACAACGCCAAGTCTCGACCCCGAAAGCAAATCGGCAACGATAGTGCTTCAGTCCCAGGGCACCGCCGGGTTGACACCGGGGCAGGGTTTGCGGGTGCGGATCAAGCCTGCAGCGGGTGCCGCAAGTAGCACGATTGCATTGCCCGAAGAGGCTGTTCAGTCGTTCGAGGGCCGCGATGTCGTCTTCGTGAGGACCGCCAAGGGCTTCCAGGCAGCCAACGTGACAACCGCTCAGCGCAGCGGTGGACGGATCGAAATCGTCGAGGGTCTCAAGCCGGGTGTCGTTGTTGCGACCAAGGGAGCGTTTCTCCTGAAGGCCGAGCTTGGCAAGGGCGAGGCGGAGCATTGATCATGACGCAACCAATAGTCCCGCATGCGTTCGCTGATCGGATCAGCGATTTGCCTGTCCAAGCGCTTCGCTCCCATCACGCTCGATCGGAAGGTGGTAAATGATCTCCCGGATACTCGATGCTTCGATCCGTTTCCGCTGGGCTGTGGTCATCGCCACGCTCATCGTCTCGGCCTATGGCGTAACACAGCTCCTCAAACTGCCGATCGACGCGGTTCCTGACATCACCAACAAGCAGGTCCAGATCAATACGGTCGCGCCCAATCTCGGCCCGCTCGATATGGAACGACTGGTCACTTTCCCGGTCGAAACGGCGATGGCCGGGATCCCTGGACTTGAAAGCTCGCGCTCGATTTCGCGCAACGGTTTCAGCCAGGTCACTGTCGTCTTCGAGGACCACACCGACCTCTATTTTGCACGCCAGCAGGTTGCCGAGCGGCTTGGCCAGGCCAAAGGCACGCTGCCGGCCGGAGTCGAACCGTCGATGGGGCCGGTCTCTACCGGGCTTGGCGAAGTTCTGATGTATGTCGTCGATTTCGCGCCCGCCGGGACGAAGACCAACCCGAGAGTTGCCGGGAAACCCGGGCCGCAGCCCGACGGCTCATACTTGACGCCTTCCGGCGAGCTACTGACCGACGACGTGGCCAAGGAAGGCTATCTGCGCTCAGTACAGGATTGGGTCATACGGCCGCAGTTGAAGACCGTGCGCGGGGTTGCTGGGATCGATTCGATCGGCGGCTATGAAAAGCAATTTGTCGTGCAGCCCGACGTTGCGAAAATGTCGACTTACGGCATTTCGTTTACCGAGCTCGCCGATGCGCTCGAACGCGCCAACATTTCGGTCGGGGCGAACTTCGTCGAGCGCGGCGGTGAAGCGTTTCTTGTCCGCGCTGACGGACGTATCCGCACGCTCGACGAGATTGCCCGTGCGGCTATCGACACCCGCGGAGGCGTTCCGGTTACTGTGCGAGACATTGCAACGGTGAGAATCGGCGGCGACCTTCGGACCGGGGCCGCCACCAAAAACGGCAAAGAAGTTGTCGTCGGCACGGCCTTGATGCTCGCTGGCGGCAACAGCCGGATCGTCGCCGCAGCAGTTGCCGAACGGCTCGACGGCGTTGCCAAATCGCTCCCGCCCGGGATCACTGTCAAGACCGTGTTGAACCGTTCGGAACTGGTCGACGCCACGATTGGAACGGTCGAGAAGAACCTGGCCGAGGGCGCCTTGCTGGTTGCCGCCGTCCTGTTCTGGCTGCTCGGAAACATTCGCGCCGCGATCATCGCCACGCTTGTCATCCCGATTTCGTTCCTGGTCATGGGTACGGGCATGAACATCACCGGCACGTCGGGCAACCTCATGAGTCTGGGGGCGCTCGATTTCGGCTTGATCGTCGATGGCTCGATCATCATCATCGAAAACTGCCTTCAACGCCTGGCGCATCGACAACATCGGCTGGGGCGTGTGCTCAATCTCAATGAGCGGCTGCACGAGGTCTTCGAAGCCTCACGCGAAATGGTCAAGCCCACGCTCTACGGTCAGGCAATCATCTTCCTGGTTTTCGTGCCTTTGCTGACCTTCACCGGGGTCGAGGGTAAGACCTTCTCGCCAATGGCGATCACGGTCATGCTGGCGCTGGCGGGGGCATTCGTCGCCTCGCTCACCTTCGTCCCAGCAATGATCGCGCTGTTGATCCGCGGCGAGGTCGCGGAAAAGGAGGTCAAGGCGGTTGTATGGGTCAAGGAGCGCTACGAGCCCGTACTCAAGCGCGTCATTGCCCGGCCCTGGCCATGGATAGGCGCCGGTGGTGGCACATTTGCCGCCGCGATCCTTGTTTTCCTCATGCTCGGAAGCGAGTTTCTTCCGGTGCTTGGCGAGGGCAATCTTGCGATGCAGGCGCTGCGTATCCCGTCCACCTCGCTGGCGAAATCTGTCGAAATGCAGCGGCAGGTCGAGCTTGCGGTCGCGACGCTTCCAGAGGTGGCGTTCGTCTACTCGAAGACCGGCACGGCCGAAGTTGCAAGTGATCCGATGCCGCCAAATGCCTCGGATACTTTTATCATCCTGAAGCCAAAAGAGGACTGGCCGGACGGCGTGGAGACCAAGGACGATGTGATCGAGCGTGTCGAAAAGCGGCTTGAGCCGCTCGTCGGCAATGCGGTCGAGATCAGCCAGCCGATCCAACTGCGCTTCAACGAACTGATTGCCGGGGTTCGGGGCGACATCGCGATCAAGATCTATGGTAACGACCTCGAGGCGATGGGCAAGACCGCCCAGCAGATTGCGGCCGTGCTCAGGACGGTCAAGGGTGCGGCTGACGTCAAAGTCGAACAGACCGCTGGGTTTCCGGTGCTTGACGTGCAGTTCGACCGGGATGCGATCGCGCGTTACGGGCTCAGCCTTCAGGACGTTAGCGACACCGTGGCCGCCGCAATGGGCGGGCGCGAAGCCGGGATCGTCTTCGAAGGCGACCGGCGCTACGACATTGTGGTTCGTCTCGACAATCTGACCCGCAATGATCTCGATGCCGTCGGCGCACTGCCGGTCATGCTGCCGGGCGAGGATGCGCACCGGGCTTCGGTTCCGCTTCGCGAGGTCGCGCGATTTGTCTTCTCGGAAGGTTTGAATCAGGTCAGCCGGGAGAACGGTCAGCGCCGCGTTGTGGTCCAGGCCAATGTTCGCGGCAATGATCTCGGATCCTTTGTCGCCGAAGCGCAGCAAAAGGTGAATGCGCAAGTGAAGCTGCCAAGTGGAAGCTTTATCGAATGGGGCGGGCAGTTCAAGAACCTGCAGGCGGCATCGCAGACGCTGTCGCTTGTCATCCCGGTCATCTTCGCCGCCATCTTTGGCATCCTGTTCATGGCGCTTGGCGGAGTGCGGCAATCGCTCGCGGTCTACTCGGCGATTCCGTTGGCATTGGCTGGCGGGGTGTTCTCGCTGTTGCTGACCGGCCTGCCGTTTTCGGTCTCGGCTGCCGTTGGCTTTATCGTTCTGTCGGGTGTTACGGTGCTCAACGGATTGGTGGTGATGACCAGCATCAATCAGCGATTGGATGCAGGCAAGGCTGTCGACGAGGCGATCGCCGAAGGGACAATGGAACGCGTTCGCGCCGTGCTGATGACCGGGATTGTTCCGGCCATCGGCTTCGTGCCGATGGCAATTGCGACTGGCACCGGTGCCGAGGTGCAGAAGCCGCTCGCGATTGTAGTTATCGGCGGCCTCATAACCTCGACCCTGCTGACTCTGTTTGTGCTGCCCGCGATCAGCCATCTGCTGCTGCGCGGCCGCCACAAGAAGCACGTGCCGGGGGATTACAGCGATGTCTCGGTGCTTGGTGAACCCATCGTGGACAAATAGAGAGGAAACGCGACATGAATCAGCCCACAGCTTCGCAACAAGGCATGCTCTGCCCAGCGTGCCGCTTGCCCCTGTCCATGTCGGAGCGACAAGGTGTCGAAATCGACTTTTGTCCCCAATGTCGCGGTGTCTGGCTTGATCGGGGAGAGCTCGACAAGATCATCGAGCGATCGGAACGCGCTGCACCGCAAAGATCGGAGCCTGATGCCGGAGTTCGGCCCGAAGCGCAGCCACGCGGCCATGGCGATTCCTATCGCTCCAGCCACCACGGGCAAAAGCGCCGCAAGAGTTTTCTTGCAGAATTATTCGATTGATCGAGTGGGCCGAAATTCAGCGAAAGGGAAGGCAATGACGGCATCTCTCATCATGGAACCGACAGTGCTTGCATCGACTCGGGCGGTTACCGCCGAAGACTTAGGGTCATGCTATGGTTTTCGGGTCGATGGTCCGCTGGAGCCGTCAAACTCCATGAAGCGGGCAGTTTCCGGCCGACGGACGTTTCCGAAGTCGATTGCCGCCAGACCTCGCCGCAGCGCCCAGGTCACCCAAACCCGGCGCGCCGAACAGCGCCTGACCGCGGAGCCAGATAATGGATAAGGCTGTCGATAGGCACCGCGAAACGGGGGATCGCGGCACAGGCGATACTTCGGGGCATTCCGCGAGTGATCGCGAGGGGCGCGTCACCTTTGTGCTCGCCTGCATTTGTGCCGCGCTCGCATATGGCATTGCCTGGGTCTTTCCCGCGCATACGCGCCTGACTTTCGCGATCGGAGCGATCGTCTCGGTCTTGCCCTTTGCTCGCAAGGCGTTCGCCAAGGCACGGACTGGCTCGCCATTCAGCATCGAAACGCTGGTCACCATCGCGGTCATCGGCGCGCTTCCTATCGATGCCGGTGCCGAGGCCGTGGTTGTCGTTGCCCTGTTCTCGCTTGGCGAACTGCTCGAAGGCTTCGCTGCGGCCCGCGCACGCTCGGGACTGACGGCGCTCGCCAAACTGTTGCCTGCGACCGCAATAATCGAGCGCGATGGCATGCGGGTGGAAGTGCCGGTGGTCACGTTGACGGTTGGCACGACTGTCTTGGTCGCAGGTGGCGATCGCATTCCAGCCGACGGCACGATCGTCAATGGACGCTCCGATTTGAACGAAGCGGCCATAACCGGAGAGTCGCGTCCGGTCGCAAAGAGCGCGGGCGACCCGGTCTTCGCCGGGAGTATCAACGGCGACGGAACTCTGGGGATCGCAGTAACCAGAGATGCATCGAACAGCGTGGTTGCCCGCATTGCCAAGCTGGTCGAGGAAGCACAGGAAAGTACCGCGCCAACCGCCAGGTTCATCGATCGCTTCAGCGCCTACTACACTCCGATTGCCATAGCCACTGCCGGTTTGATTGCCTTGCTGCCGCCGTTGGTTGCTGGCGGTGACTGGGCCGTATGGCTCTATCGGGCTCTGACCGTTCTGCTCATCGCCTGTCCGTGCGCGCTCGTCCTGTCCACCCCGGCGGCTATCGCGACGGGGATCGCGACGGCCGCGCGCCATGGCATATTGATCAAAAGCGGTGCGGCGCTCGAAGCGCTCGCCGGCATCCGTGTGGCGGCATTCGACAAGACCGGCACGATCACCATGGGGCATCCGGTCGTGACAGATGTCTTAGGTGATGTGCTGCCGCTTGCAGCAGCACTGGAAACCGGCCTTGCCCATCCGGTTGCCAGGGCGATTGTTGCCGAAGCGACGAAACGGAGTGTTACGGTTCCCGCCGCATCCGGCGTGATCATCCGCCAGGGCGAAGGCGTTGAAGGAACCGTCGGCACATCGCGTGTCGAGCTTCTCAGCCCGCGCGCGACAGCAGCGCTTGGGGGAGCCCGGGCGGCGAGCATTCAAGAGCTGGAAGAAGAGGGCAAGACAGTCGCGGTACTCGTCGTTGACAATGTGGTTCGGGGCTACATCGCCTGTCGGGACGAACCGCGTGAGGATGCCATTCCATCAATACGCGCGCTTGCCGCCCTTGGCATCAGGACGTTGATGCTGAGCGGTGACAACCAGCGTACCGCCAGCGCTGTCGCCAAGCCGCTCGGCATGGAAGCCTTCGGCGAACTCATGCCGGCCGAAAAACTTGATCGGATCAATCGGCTCAAAGCCGAACAGCCGATCCTGATGGTGGGCGACGGGGTGAACGATGCCCCGGCGCTCGCGTCTGCGACGCTCGGTCTTGCCATGGGTGGCGGGACAGATGTCGCTATCGAGACTGCCGACGTCGGTTTGCTCAAGGATCGGCTGAGCGGCATCCCCGATGCCATTCGTCTGGCAAGAAAAACGCGGCAGACGATCATCATCAACATTGTGATCGCGATTGGTCTCAAGCTGGCCTTCCTGGTGCTCGCAGTCCTGGGCCTGACCAATTTGTGGACCGCCATCCTGGCTGACACCGGTGCCACAATCCTGGTCACGGGCAATGCGCTTCTGCTTTTCTGGACCTTCCAACCGACACCGGCGATTCAAGTCGCTGACAGGAGAGATTGACTATGGGCGAAGCGCATAATCACCGGGATAGTGGCCACGGCACGCCCAGCCACAATCACGCGGCTGGCTCGAATGCGAGGAGCCTCTCGATTGCTCTGGCAATCACCGGCTCGTTCCTCGTTGCCGAACTAGTCGGCTCATTCGTATTCAACAGCCTCGCTCTTCTGTCAGACGCCGCGCATATGTTCACCGACGCCGCCGCGCTTGCGATCGCGCTGGTGGCGATCAAGGTCGGTCAACGCCCAGCAGACAGGCGGCGGACCTATGGCTACAGGCGCTTCGAGATCCTTGCCGCCTCGTTCAATGCGCTCCTCCTGTTTGTTGTTGCTGGCTATGTGCTTTGGGAGGGCATCAATCGCCTAATTGACCCTCAACCCGTTGGCTCGCTCGGAATGCTGGTTGTGGCGTCCTTGGGGTTGCTGGCAAATCTGGTCGCAATGCGCTTGCTCACAGGTGGGAAAGAGAGCAGCCTGAATGTGAAGGGCGCTTACCTTGAAGTGTGGGCCGACATGTTGGGCTCAATTGGCGTGATTGGTGCCGCAGCCCTCATCTACCTGACCAAGGCTAATTGGATCGACCCGATTGTCGCCATCGCCATCGGGCTGTGGGTGCTTCCACGGACCTGGACACTGCTCAAGGACACCACCCACATCCTGTTGCAAGGTGTTCCAAGCTCCATGAACCTTGATGACATCCGTCGGGCAGTGAATGATATTGGCGGGGTCGAGAGTACCCACGACCTTCACGTCTGGTCGGTGGCCGGCGATGATGCCAGCCTGACCGCGCACGTCGTGCTGGCTGCCGGCGCCGAGCCATTTGCAACACGCCACGCTATTGCGGAAATGCTCGAGAAGAAATTTGGCATCCATCATTCGACCATCCAGGCCGAAGCCACTCCCTGCGGCGATGAGGATGCGCTCCATGCTTGAACTTGGCCGCCCCACGTGTTCGAAGGAAGCAGTCTCCAGCGAGTGAGACCCCGAATGCGCCGGAGGGAGCAGCCACGCCGGAGGCGAGGCTCCAGCCCCTTGCCGCGCCTCCGGCGAAAGTCTTGATGTTCCAGGCGTGACATGATGCGCGAGAACAGTCTGCAGTTGGCCGGTACTGTACATGCGATGCGAGATCGGCCTGCGCGGCGCACCGCCGAATGCCACGAATTCATTCTCGACGGGTGTGTCCGAGAGTTTGCTTGCCAAGATAAACGCCCATTGCTACGAGCCCGGCATGCGGGGTCTTGCTCTCAATTTCCTGATGCTGTTTGCGATGCTTTGTACTGGGATACATTCGCCCGCGCAGGCCCACCAGATTCCTGGTGATCTTGACATGGCTGCTCAGCATTCTGACGTGTATCATGCCCATGGCCCCGATGAATCGTCACAAGATGACGGATCGGACAGAACGCAACCGATCGTCGATCATCAACACGCCCCATTGACGATACTGTCCTTTAGCGTCGAGGCCGCGAAGCCGGTCTATCTCGGCGGGGAATCGCGCCGACCGGGCCTGGCGGACCCACTTTTCTCGGTGACCTCAGCCCCGCCAATCGAACCGCCTCTCGCCTGATACGACACTTCGCCCGGTCGGGAACAAAACCGGCCCGTGATTTGATTCGTTTCAGGAGCTTTCCCCATGTCATTGAAATTGCGCGCCGGCCTTCTGGCCGGGTTGGCGCTGTGCTTGCCCGCAGTGGCAAGTGCCGAACCAATCAGCCTCGATGAGGCTGTTCGGCGTGCCGTAGCTGCTTCACCAGCTATGGCCGCCCAGGAGGCTGGCATTCGCTCAGCTAAGGCTGGCCGCACCCAGGCCGAAGTGCGGCCCAATCCTGTGCTCTCCGTGGAAGCCGAGAATGTCGCCGGCACAGGCGCCTACAACGTCCTTCGCCAGGCCCAGACCACGGTCACCTATTCGCAGATAGTCGAGCGGGGCGGGAAGCGCGAAGCTCGGATTGCCTATGCGGAACGCGACATCGCCGTCTCCGAAGCGGCTGCCCGTCTTGCCCGCCTCGATCTGGCGCAGGCGGTGCAGCAGGCTTTCATGGATGTGCAGATCGCCGAGGAAGTCGTCTGGCTCGCCGAAAGGCGGCTCGAGACCGAGCAGGCGATGCGGACTGAGGCCGTGCGCCGGGTCAGAAGCTACCGGGATCCTCTTTTCGTAGAAACCCGCGCGGATGCCCGGGTCAGCCAGGCCCAACTTGCCTTGAATGAGGCACGTGCCCGGCGCGACGCCGCGCGGGCAAGACTCGCCTCGTACTGGGGCGGCCGCGCCGAGGACATCGAAGTGCCGCGCAGAATCGAGCGGCCTGATGATCATAACCACCCACTGGCGGCGGCCGATGCAAGTCTCGCCGATGCCGCGGTCGACCGGGCACAAGCGGCGGTGGTCGTCGAGCAGTCGCGCGGTATCCAGGACTATACGCTGAGCGGAGGGGTTCGGCATCTGCGGGAAAGCGGCGATGTCGCCGTGGTTGCTGGGATATCCATTCCGTTGGGGCGCTTCGACCGCAACAGAGGCAATATCGAGCGCGCCCAAGCTGATCGCCAACATGTTGAACTCCTGGCCGAGGCCTCAAGGCTCGAACGTCTGCGCGAGCTCGCGTCGTTGCGCGCCGAGGCGGAAGCCGCACGGATGCGCGCCGATGGCATCATGCAGGATGTCTATCCCAAGGCCCTGCGCACGCTGCAGCAGGTCCGTGAGGGCTATGCGCGCGGAGGTTTCCGCTTCAGCGACGTTCAGGATGCTGCCGACGCCATCATCGAAGTCCAGTCGCAATGGGTAGAGGCCATGACCCGTTATCGCGACGTCCAGTCCAAGATTGACCGGCTGACCGGGCGCTTCGACGCCGTCATCGGGGAGGAAGCACCATGAAGAAGATCCATATCGCCACCGCTCTCACCGCTTTTGTTCTTGCCGTGCCCCTGGCCGGATGTGGCTCCAATCCGGCGACCGAAGTCGGCAGCGAGGGGGGCGGCGAAGTCGCCAAGGGCCCCAATGGCGGGCGCCTGCTGCGCGATGGCAACTTCTCTGTCGAAGTGGCCATTTTCGAGACGGGGCAAGAGCCGCAGTTTCGTGTCTTCCCGAGCCGGGAGGGCGAGCCGGTCGATCCGAAAACCGTCCAGCTGACCATGACGCTCAAGCGCCTTGGTGGCGAGGTCAATACCTTCGCCTTCAAGCCTGAAGGCAAGTATCTGGCAGGGCAGGGCGTGGTGACGGAGCCGCACAGCTTCGACGTCGAGGTGGTCGCGCTCGAAAATGGCAAACGCCATGTCTGGAAATATGCCAGCCCCGAGGGACGGACGCGGATCACAGCGGCGGCCGCAAAGGACGGCGGCATAGGGGTGCTGACTGCCGGTCCGGCGACGATCGGCGAGACCCGCGAGCTTTACGGCACGGTTGCGCTTGACCCTTCCGCACGTTCGGAGATCCGTGGGCAGTTCCCGGGCCGGGTCGTCAGCGTCACGAAGGCGGTTGGTGATTATGTCCAGCGCGGCCAGCTTCTTGCGCGCATCGAATCGAGCGAGAGCCTGCAGGTCTACCCGGTCTTTGCCACAGTGAGCGGCGTCGTGGCCGAACGCAACGCCAATCCCGGCGACGTGACCGGTGATCGCCCGCTCTATGTCATTGCCGATCCGGCACGGACCTCGGTCGTGCTTAACATCTTCCCCAAGGACCTGGCGCTGATCCAGCCCGGCATGCGGGTTGAGATCGAAGCCATGGACGGCACCCCTGTCGCCGCAAGCCGGCTGAGCGACTATCTCCCCGAGGGCAATGCGGAAGCAGGCACGGCCCTTGTGAGGGCCATGGTTCCCAACCGCGCCGGTCGTCTGCGCGCGGGTATGGCCCTGCGCGGGAAGGTCACGGTCAATGCCGTTACCGTGCCGCTGGCCGTTCGCACCGAGGCGATCCAGTCGTTCCGTGACTTCAAAGTCGTCTTTGCCAACTACGGCGAAGACTATGAGGTTCGCATGTTGGAGTTGGGGCGGTCTACGCCTGAATGGACCGAGGTCCTGGGCGGCCTCAAACCAGGCACGCCCTATGTCGCCAAGGGTTCCTTCCTCATTCGCGCCGACATCGAAAAGTCGGGCGCGAGCCACGACCATTGAGCGGGAGGAACCAGACAATGTTGCCCCGTATCATCGGATTTTCGATCCGTCAGCGCTGGTTCGTGCTGGCAGTGGTCGCCCTGCTTTGTGCTGCCGGAATTTGGAGCGCGACAAAGCTTCCCATCGACGCTGTGCCGGACATCACCAATGTCCAGGTCCAGATCAATACGGAGGCCGAGGGCTATTCCCCGCTCGAATCCGAGCGACGCGTCACTTTCCCGATCGAAACGGCCATCGCGGGAATTCCGGGGCTGTCCTACACCCGGTCGATCTCGCGCTATGGCCTGAGCCAGGTCACCGTGGTGTTCGAGGACGGCACCGACATCTATTTCGCCCGGCAACAGGTCAACGAGCGACTTCAGTCGGTCCGGTCGCAATTGCCTGCGGGTATCGAGCCCCAGATGGGACCGATCGCGACAGGGCTTGGCGAGATCTTCATGTTCGCCGTCGTCCCGAAACCGGGTGCAACCAAACCGGATGGCGGCCCATGGACCGCGACCGACCTCAGAACCCTGTCCGACTGGGTGGTGAGACCGCAAATGCGCACCATACCCGGCGTCGCCGAGGTCAACACGATCGGCGGCTATGAAAAGCAGTATCATGTGACCCCCAATGCCACGCAGCTGGCGGCCATGAACCTGTCGCTGACCGATCTGGTCGAGGCGCTCGAACGCAACAACGCCAACCGCGGCGCCGGCTATGTCGAGCGCGGCGGCGAGCAGATTCTCATCCGCGTGCCGGGGCAGGCATCAAACGAAACCGATCTCTCCCAGATCATCGTTGCCACCCGCGGCGGGGTGCCGATCCGGATCGGCGATGTGGCGGAGGTCGTGATCGGTTCCGAATTGCGAACCGGTGCGGCGACCGAAAACGGCAAGGAGATCGTGCTCGGAACGATCTTCATGCGCACCGGCGAAAACCCGCGGATCATCGCCCAGGCGGCAGCCGAGAAGCTGAAGCAGGCAACAGCATCCCTACCCGAAGGAGTCGTAGCTCACCCGCTCTATGACCGGACCGAGCTCGTCGACCGGACCATTGCGACAGTCGAGAAGAACCTCGCCGAGGGCGCATTGCTCGTGATCGTCGTGCTGTTCTTGCTGCTCGGAAACATTCGCGCCGCTTTGATCACCGCGGCGGTTATTCCGGTCGCCATGCTGATGACGCTGTCGGGCATGCTCGCAACCCGCACCTCGGCCAACCTGATGAGTCTGGGGGCGCTCGACTTCGGCCTGATCGTCGATGGGGCCGTCATCATCGTCGAGAACTGTCTGCGCCGCCTGGGCGAAGCGCAGCACCGCATGGGGCGCCTGCTCGACCGCGACGAGCGTTTTGGCCTGGTGGCCAAGGCCAGCGCCGAAGTTATCCGACCCTCCATCTTCGGGATTATCATCATCACGGCGGTCTACTTGCCGATCTTCGCCCTCGAAGGGATCGAGGGCAAGACCTTTCACCCGATGGCCTTTACGGTGGTAGTGGCGCTGACGGCCGCGCTGATCCTCTCGCTCACACTGGTGCCCGCGGCGGTTGCCCTTTTCGTCACCGGCAAGGTCGAGGAAAAGGAAAACCGGGTCATGCGCTGGATCGGTGCACGTTACGCACCGATGCTCGACAAGGCCTTCGCGATGCCCAAGCGCTTCGTCGCCGTCGCGATTCTTCTCGTTGCCGTAAGCGGCTTCGGGGCAACCCGGCTGGGATCGGAATTCATTCCGAACCTCGAGGAAGGCGATATCGCCATGCACGCGCTGCGTATTCCGGGCACGAGCCTCAGCCAGGCGATCCAGATGCAGGAGGCGCTGGAGAAACGCATTCGACAATTCCCCGAGGTAGAGCGGGTATTCGCCAAGATCGGTACCGCCGATGTGGCGACGGACCCAATGCCGCCCTCGGTCGCCGACAATTTCATCATGCTCAAGGACCGCAAGGATTGGCCGGACCCGCGCAAGCCGCGCGACCAACTGGTGGCCGAACTGAAAGCAGCCGTCTCCCAGATACCCGGCAACAATTACGAGTTCACCCAGCCCGTCCAGATGCGGATGAACGAACTGATTGCCGGAGTTCGCGCCGATGTCGCAATCAAGCTTTACGGAGACGATCTCGAGCAGCTGCTGAAGAGCGGCGACGCGATCAGCAATGTCGCTGCCTCCATTCCCGGAGCAGAGGACGTCAAGCTCGAGCAGATTACCGGCCTGCCGATGCTTTCGGTCACGCCCCGGCGCGACATGCTCGCGCGCTACGGGGTGAGCATGGCCGACGTGCAGGATGCGGTTGCAACCGCGACCGGAGGAGCCAAGGCTGGCGAGATCTATGAAGGCGATCGCCGCTTTGCCGTGATCGTCCGCCTGCCTGAAGCTACCCGAACCGATCTGGCGGCGCTCGGCAACCTGCCGATCCGTCTCGCGTCGAGCGGGACGGTTCCGCTGTCTGAGCTGGCGGACATCTCGCTCGAAGCCGGGCCCAACCAGATCAGCCGCGAGAATGGCAAACGGCGGGCGGTGATTACCGCCAACGTGCGCGGCCGCGACCTTGGTTCCTTCGTTACCGAACTTCGTCAGAAGGTCGGGGAGGAGGTCAAGCTGCCTGACGGGTACTACGTCGAGTATGGTGGCACGTTCGAGCAGTTGCAGTCTGCCAAGACCCGTCTGGCGATCGTCGTGCCGCTGGTTCTTCTGCTGATCTTCGGACTGCTGTTCACCCTGTTCGGATCGGTGAAGGACGCCGGGATCGTCTTCTCCGGCGTCCCGCTTGCCCTGACCGGCGGCGTAGCAGCCCTGGCCTTGCGGGGGATTCCGCTGTCGATCTCGGCGGGTATTGGCTTCATCGCCCTTTCGGGCGTGGCAGTGCTCAATGGCGTGGTGATGCTCTCGTTCATCAAGGACCTGCGCGAGCGCGGCGCCGACTTGCTCGACGCGATCCGAGAAGGTGCGATCACCCGCCTCCGCCCCGTGATGATGACGGCCCTCGTCGCGTCGCTCGGATTTGTTCCGATGGCACTCAATGTCGGAGCAGGCTCGGAAGTCCAGCGCCCGCTCGCCACCGTGGTGATCGGCGGGATCATCTCTTCGACCATCCTGACACTGCTGGTGCTGCCCGCGCTTTACCTGCTGGTCCATCGGCAGAAGGACCCACGAATAGCGCAACAGGACAAGGCGGTGGCATGATGGTCATGAGCCCCCCCCGGAGAATGTGACCTTGCCCTCTGACACGTTTATAGGATAGGGGGGTATGCTATGGCACATATCAAGGCGAACAAGGATCCGTTACTTGCCCGCGTAAGGCGGATCGCCGGGCAGGTCGGCGCCATCGAAAAAGCGATCGTGCGCGATGCCGACTGCGGCACGGTGCTGCATCAGGTCGCCGGGGTACGCGGCGCGCTTGGCGGATTGCTCGACGAACTGGTGGCCGATCACGTTCGCCAGCATCTGGCATCGCCTGGGCTGACCGATGAGGAGCGGACGCAGGCGGCTGAGGATTTGATAGCGGCGATCCGCCGCTACGCGAAATAGGACCAGACCCGATGTCTCTCGATTCCGAGCTTGACGAACTGACCCACGGCCATGTTTTCCTTGGCGATACCCATGATGAAAGCGCGCGCCGGACCTTGTGGGTCGTTCTGCTGACCGCCGGTATGATGCTGGTCGAGATAGTGGCCGGCATGGCATTCAACTCGATGGCACTGCTGGCCGATGGCGTTCACATGGCCACCCACGCCGGAGCGCTTGGGATCGCGGCTCTCGCCTATTCCTACGCGAAGAAGCACGCGAACAGCAGCCATTATTCCTTCGGCACCGGCAAGGTCGGAGACCTTGCCGGATTTGCATCGGCCATTGTTCTGGGAATAGTGGCGGTCGGTATCGCGGTTGAGTGCTTTCAGCGATTGATGGAACCGCGGCCGGTCGCGTTCTTTGAGGCTACGATCATTGCGGTCGTGGGTCTTCTGGTAAACCTTGTGAGCGCGTTCCTCCTCGGCGGGGGTCATGGTCTCGGCCAAGGGCACAGTCATTCGCACCACGTGCACCACCACGACGAGGGTCATAACCACGAAAAGGGACAGCCCGAACACGACAATAATCTGCGCTCGGCATACTTGCACGTCTTGGCAGATGCGCTGACATCGGTGCTGGCAATCGCAGCCCTGCTCGGTGGCCGGTTTCTTGGCTGGTCTTGGCTCGATCCGCTAATGGGTCTCGTTGGAGCGGTTGTGATCGCGGCCTGGTCATGGTCCCTCATTCGCGACACCGCCAACGTCCTTCTGGATGGCCATGAACCTGCGCTCGACCGGGAAATCCGCGAGTTGGTCGAGGGTCCCGGTGATGCGCGGATTACCGATCTCCATGTCTGGCGCGTCGGCCCGGGCGCGCATGCCGCAATCGTGGGCGTGACGGGCCCTGGTCGGGAGGCTGTGCGACTTCGATTGGCACCGGTCCACGAAATTGCACATCTCACCATCGAGGCGAACGAACGCAATGGGGACCTGCAGAACCGAGGCGTGGCCGAAATTAAATGATTGGCTGCCATTGTTCGGCAGCGCGGTGGGAACGCATGCCGAGACCGCTCACGCGTGGCTCCCTTCAAGGTCAACCATCCTCGCGAGAGCGGAGATGTGCGAATGAGATTGCAATCTCGGCGCCAGTTCCTTCAGCAGGCATGTCGGCCAACCCAGAACTATCTCCACATCAACCGAACGTCACACCTCACTGTCGAATGGACCTCTATGTAGATTTCGCCCTCGGCCGAAGCTCATCGCTGCCCGAAATTGTGAAAGGAAAGCGCAACAGTGCCAGGCTCCTTACCCGCAACCGACTATTCCAATGCTGTGAGCACCGTCCTGACGTGCCGCACAAGCTTTGCCTGGTTACTCGCCACTCCCCCCGTGCGGTCGAGCGGTTGTGCACAGGACATTACCCTGGACGCGTCAATTTGGCCTATCTGCTTTTGGTCGAGCGCCAAGCAACGGAAGCCGACACTAGCCGAGACCCGAGCGCGAGCAGCAGCACTATAGGCCGACGCAAAGCTCCAAATCGGTTCCCATGAATTGTGACCCGAATGTGGGCACCGGAATAGGGATCGACGCCTCTGGGCCTCGTTGGTTCATTCCGGCGGGAACGGCCCTATCCCGTTTGACCGTCCAGCGCATGAGCACCTGGACCGCGAGCCCAGAAATACAGAAGTGCCCCAAGGATCGCCACATTCTTGAACAGCGGTCCAATGTGCGAGGTGTCGGGAACAACATGAATTGCAATGGTGACCGGCACCAGGGTTGCAAACAAAACAAGCGCTGAAATCCGCGTCATCCAACCGATTGCAAGCGTCGCACCGCAAACTACGAACGCCGCACCTGAAAGCCAGAGCAGCAGGGAGGGGTCCCCAATGCCCCTAACGAACTCGCGCCATGGGGATTCGCCGATCCGCTTGAGCATTACTTCATGCTGGCGGAAGTGACCAAGCCCGCCAACAATGAAAATCAAACTCGTCAGAACCCGAAAAGCTGGATCAACAAGTGAAGCCACTTGATCGCTAGGCCTCAGCCAATTGTCCAAACGTCGCAACATCTTGTATTCCCTCTCAACCCTCGGCGCAGTCAGTAGCTGAGGAGCTTCGAAGACTGGTATTGCAGTTTCACCCAACCTTATCAATCGCTCGATTGGTACTGGCTGGCTGCCTATCCCAAAGGTCGAGGGCCTGTAGGGAAGTTCAAAATCAAGGCGCTCCGCCGGCAGCAATCGCCCACGGATGTTGCTAGATGATAGGGCAGGTGCTGTGTCTACAGCTTGTCGCACCAAAGGAACGGTCTGTCGCGCTTACAGTGTGCTTACATACCCTCCTCGGAGCACGAGTGTAAGCGGCGCAAAGCGCCATCTAGGCCTAGCAAGCATGTATAAATGTTTGAAAAACTTGGAGCGGGCGAAGGGATTCGAACCCTCGACCCCAACCTTGGCAAGGTTGTGCTCTACCCCTGAGCTACGCCCGCTCGAACGTTTGCGGCCCTTGCGTTTTTAGCGCCCCGGGCCGGGGTGAGGCGCGCGGTTAGCACCGGCCCTGCGGCTTGCCAAGGGGAAAATTGCCGCGACGCGCAAGGAAACGATTATCCCTTCACAAATGGCGACAAAGGCCCACATTGGGGCCGAATTGGCGCAGATGGAGTGGATTACGTGGCAAGCATGGGGCTGAACCTGGAAGAACAGAAGGCGGTTGACCGGTTCCGCAAGGCGGTGGTTGAGCCTTCGATGGAAAGCCTCGTCATCCTCGATTTCTGGGCCGAATGGTGCGGGCCGTGCAAGGCCCTGACCCCGGTGCTGGAAAAGGTCGCGGCCGACTATGCCGACAAGGGCGTGGTCCTGGCCAAGGTCAACGTCGACGAGGAAGCCTTTATCGCCGGGCAGTTTCAGGTCCGCTCGATCCCGACGGTCTATGCGATCTTCCAGGGCCAGCCGGTCGCCGATCTGACTCAGGCGCGGGGCGAATCGCAACTCAAGGCCATGTTGGACCAGCTTCTGGCCAAGCTGCCAATCAGGGGCGGCGCGGCGCCGGCGCAGGATATCGCCCCGCTGCTGGCGATGGGTGAGGAAGTGCTGGCCGGCGGCGATGCCGAGCGGGCCGCCTCGATCTTTTCCCAGATCGTCGAGATCGACCAGACCAGCGGCGCCGCCTTTGGCGGACTGGTCCGGGCGATGGCCGCGCTGGGCGAGGTCGAGCAGGCCGATGCGATCCTGGCAGCCCTGCCGGCCGAACTGGCCGGCGACGCAGAAGTGACCCGGGCCCGGACACTGCTCGAACTCGCCCGCAACCGGCCCGAGGACAGCGAGCTCGCCGCGCTGAAGGCAGCGGCGACACCGGACAATCCGGAAGGCCAGCTGGCCTATGCCGAAGCCGCCTTTGCCGCCGGCGACCGCGATGCCGCCGCAGAAACGCTGCTGGCGATGATCGCTGCGGACCGCGAATGGAACGAAGGCGCGGCCAAGGCCAAGCTGCTGCAGATGTTCGAGGCCGTCGGACTGGAAGATCCGTGGGTGGCCGGCCAGCGCCGCCGGCTATCGCTGATCCTGTTCGGATAAGGCGGCCGCATCCTGATGCGCATTTCGATCTTCCCGCTGCCCGGCGCGATCCTGTTTCCCGGATTGCAGCTGCCGCTGCACATCTTCGAGCCGCGCTACCGCGCGCTGGTCAAGGATGCGCTGGCGCGCGATCGGCGGATCGGGATGATCCAGCCGCAGCGCGCCGAGGAAGGCGCGCCGCTTTACCAGATCGGCTGCCTCGGCAAGATCGGCGAGGTCGAGGCGCTGGACGATGGCCGCTTCAATCTGGTGCTCGAAGGCGAAGCCCGGTTCAAGCTGATCCGCGAGCTGGATGCCGCCACCCCGTTCCGCCAGATCGAAGGCGAGCTGCTCGACGAGCAGGACTATCCGGCGCTGTCCCCGGTCGAACGCGCCGGGTTCGAGCGTGAGGCGCGGCGCTTTGCCGACATGCAGGGTTATGCGGTCGATTGGGAAGCCGTGACCCGGCTCGACGACGAATCGCTTATCGACGGGACCAGCCAGATTGTTCCGTTCGACATCGCCTCCAAGCAGGCGCTGCTTGAAGCGCCGAACCTGACCGCGCGGTGCGAGCTGCTGGTGCAGCTGATGCAGTTCTTCGGTCGGCGAGACAGCGACGATCCGAGGGTTACGCTGCAATAGCGCAATACCCTCGTCAGCCGGACCTATTCCTCGACCGGGGCTTCGTCGACCGGCTGGCCTTCCTCGGGCGCGAAACCTTCGACCATTTTGCACGATTTCTTGTCGCCTGCGTCACAGGCGCCGACCAGACAGTCCTTGGTGACTTCACCGCGGGTGCCGGTGCCGAGGCCCTTGTTTTCCTCGATGCAGCGCTCGGCAGTCATCGGCGCATCGCTGGCGGTTTGAGACGGGCTTGGATTGGCCTTGGCCGCTGCGGCATCGCCGGTTTCGGTTGGAGCGGGCGCGGCGGTTTCGCCGCCAGATCAGGCCGCCAGCAGGATCGCCGCAGCAAGAGGAATTGCACGCATCATACCAGCACAGCCTTTATCCCATCGATGACATATTGCGCGGCCAGCGCGGCGAGCAGCACGCCGAGCAGGCGGGTGATCACTGCCTCGACCCGGGTCCCGAGCAAGCGCATCAGCGGACCTGCCGCCGCCAGCGCGGCGAGGGTCAGCAGCAGCACTGCACCCATTGCAGAAAGCACGACCAGCGTCTGCTCGGTCCCCTGCGCGCGCGATGTCAGCAGCATGATCGTCGCGATCGATCCCGGCCCGGCGATCATCGGCATCGCCATCGGGAAGACCGAAACGTCATCGACCTCCGGGGTCTGGGCGTTTTCGGCACGGACCTTCTCGGCCCGCTCCTCGCGCCGCTGGGTGCGCTTTTCAAAGACCATGTCCATCGCGATCACGAACAGCATGATCCCGCCGGCGATCCGGAACGAGTTGAGCTCGATATGCAGCGCGCCCAGCAGGTCTTCACCAAACAGCGCGAAGATCAGCAGGATTATTGTGGCAATGATCGTGGCCCGCACCGCCATGCCGACCGCCTGACGGTTGCTGGCACCCTTGACCAGCCCGGCATAGATCGGAGCACAGCCCGGCGGGTCGATCACCACAAACAGGGTGACGAAGGCAGAAAGGAACAGCTCCCACATGGCTATTTGGCCGGGGCTTCCACTTGCACGTCCTGCACGGTCACCCGCTGCCCATCGACCTGCATCGCCACGGTAAAGCGGCGCGCGCCATCGGGCTGGACCACCGCTTCCCAGCCCATCGTGCCGTCAAGCGATTGACCAATGCGGCGCACCGGATCGAGCGGCGCAAGCTTGCCCTTGAAGTCTTTTGCCTTGGGCGCACGGCCGCGATAGCCCGGCGGGCAATCGGCCACTTTGGAGACGATCATGTCGGGCGGATCGAGCGGCATCGGCAAGGCATCGCCCTGATCGAGCACCCATTTGTAGCGGCCGTTCTTCTGCTTTTGCCACACCGTGGTGAACCAGCCGCTGGTCCCGTCGGGGCGCTGCCAGGCCCCGCGGGTGACTGCCAGCGATCCGTCACAGCTCGACCAGACCTGATGCGGCTGCCAGGTTACCGGCTTGGGTGGGTTTGGTTTGTCCTTCAGGAATTCCTGCGCATAGACCATCTGCGGCACGAACATCACCGCGTCCTTGGTCGCGGTTTCGCGAAAGGCGGTCCACTGCCCCTTTTCCTGGGCCAGCCGGGCAAAGGCCAGTTCCTCCGCCACAACAGCGCCAGGATTGGCATGGCCGGCGGTGCCGTCGTTGCGGCGGTCCTGCGACAGGGCGGGCGTGGAGGCGAGCGCGAACGCCAGCCCCCCGAGAATCAAGCGCTTCATGCCCGCCAATCTAGCGCCCCCGTGCTCCGGTGGCGAGTCGATTGGTCAGAGCGCCCCGTCAGCCAGCGCGACACCGGCGTTGCGGTGCGCCGCGACCAGCGCATTGCGCAGCAATACGGCGATGGTCATTGGCCCGACTCCGCCCGGAACCGGCGTGACCGCAGCGGCGACTTCCATCGCCCCGGCATAGTCGACATCGCCGACCAGCCGCCCCTTGGCGGCACCCTCGGCGGGCGGAAGGCGGTTGATCCCGACGTCGATCACCGTCGCGCCCGGCTTGATCCAGTCGCCCTTGACCATCTCCGGCCGGCCGACCGCGGCGACCACGATATCGGCGCGGCGCACCACATCGGCCAGATCCTTGGTCCGGCTGTGTGCGATCGTCACCGTGCAGCTTTCGGCCAGCAGCAGCTGCGCCATCGGCTTGCCGACCAGGATCGAGCGACCGATCACAACGGCTTCCAGCCCCGAAAGGCTGCCGAGGCGATCCTTCAGCAGCATCAGGCTGCCCAGCGGGGTACACGGGACCAGACCCGGCAGACCCAGCGCGAGTCGCCCCGAACTGAGCGGGGTGAGGCCATCGACATCCTTTTCAGGGCTGATCCGCTCTACCACGGCCTGCTCGTCGAGATGCCCCGGCAGTTGCAGCTGGACCAGGATGCCGTCGACCGTGGGATCGGCGTTGAGCTGGTCGATCAGTGCCATCAGCACCTCCTGCGAGGTGTCAGCCGGCAGCTTGTGCTCGAAGCTGGCCATGCCGCATTCGACCGTCTGCTTGGCCTTGGAAGCGACATAGACCTGGCTGGCCGGATCCTCGCCGACCAGCACCACGGCCAGGCCAGCCTTGCGCCCGGCGCTCTGTTCGAACGTAGCGGCAAAATCGGCAATGCGGGCGCGCAGGCCCGCGGCAAAGGCTTTTCCGTCGATAATCGCGGCAGTCATTTACATCCCCTGGCTAGCGGCTTGGATCAGGAGCCGCTCTAGTATTGTCAGGCCGAAGATCAGGACCATCGGCGAAAGATCGATCGGGCGGGTATCGGGCATGATCCGCTGGATCGGCCGCAGGACCGGATCGAGCAGCATATTGCATGTGCGATAGATCGCCCCGGCGATCTCGTTGTGCGGATTGACTACGTTGAAGGCGAACAGCAGGCTGACCACGAACTGGACGATCACCAGGGCGATGACGAGCTGCACGAGGAGCGAAATCACGCTGATCAGGACCAATAGCACAGATATATCCTCTTCCGGTTGGTGCGGCGCTGATAGCCAAGGCCATGCAGCGGAGCAACCGGAGCTTCTCCCATCAATCTTTTTGTATGAATTGCTTACATTCTTGGCAGGCGAAAGATGATTAAGCCGCGCCTGCTTGTCGCCCACCTCGGTCCCATTCTCCCACTATACCCCGTCACCCTGAACTTGTTTCAGGGTCCATTGGGCCGGTTATCCAAAGCGCCGTGTCGCGCGCCAACCGCGCGGACAGCTTGCGATTCCAGGCAATAGTCTGAGCTGAGCAATGGACCCTGAAACAAGTTCAGGGTGACGATCATAGAATGTCGATCACGAAGTTGGCCCGTCTTGGCAGACTTTAGCGCGACAGATCCAGCCGCTCGATATGCCAGCGCAGCTGCGCCGGGCTTGCTCCCGGGACGTCGTTGACACGGCGAACGACGATATCACCCGATAACGCTCCGTTCGGGCCTGAGACGGTCACCGGCACTTCGTAGTACAGCGAGCCGGCCGCGCCTTCGACCTGTCCGTCGCCGAGCGAAACGGAGAGCTTGCCCAGTGGTCCGAAGCGTTCGGCATGCTGGGCGGAGGACATCGTCCCGCGCTCACCCCAATGCGCGGCGGCGCGGTCGAAATCGCCCCGTTCGACAGCCCGGGCCCATTCGATCAGCACGTTGCGCGCGCCCTTCTCTCCCTTCGCGGCCTCGGGTGTCGGCACCGGAGTCGTCATCGGAGGGAAGCTGCCAGGATCGGGCAGCGCGGTCGCGGGTGGGAGCGGTTCGCTGGCCTGGGACGGCAAGGTCGAGTCAGTCGCGTCCAGCGGAGGATTGCCGCCCTGCTGACCCGGTCGATCACAGCCGGACACTCCGGCCAGGAGGATTGCGGTGAGAAGGAAATTGCCAATGCGCATCGTTACAAGAACCACCGCGCCTGCAGCGGGTTCCCTGGCCTCAGGCCCGGATCAGCGTACCGGCCCCGCGCGAGGTGAAGATTTCGAGCAGCATGGCGTGCGGCACCCGCCCGTCGAGCACGACCGCCGCCTCGCACCCGGCCTCGACCGCGTGGATGCAGGTCTCCAGCTTGGGAATCATCCCGCCGCTGATCGTGCCGTCCTGTTGGAGCTTTTCGATGTCGGCGGGGCGAAGGTCGGTCAGCAGCTGCTTGTCCTTGTTCAGCACCCCGGCAACGTCGGTCAGCAGGAACAGCCGCGCCGCACCCAGCGCTGCGGCGATCGCCCCGGCCATGGTATCGGCGTTGATATTGTAGGTCTCGCCATCCTCGCCCACCGCGATCGGGGCGATCACCGGGATCATCCCGGCATCGGAGATGGTCTTGATCACCGAGGTATCGACGGTCTTGGGTTCACCGACGAAGCCGAGATCAACAACCTGTTCGATATTGCTGCCCGGATCCTTGGTGGTGCGCTGAACCTTGCTGGCCGTAACCAGCCCGCCGTCCTTGCCCGAAATCCCGATCGCCTTGCCGCCCGCACCGGCGATCCAGCGGACGATCTCCTTGTTGATCGCGCCCGACAGGACCATCTCGGCGACTTCGGCGGTGGCCTTGTCGGTTACCCGCAGGCCATCGACAAACTTGCTTTCGACCCCGAGCTTCTTGAGCATCGCGCCGATCTGCGGCCCGCCGCCATGGACCACCACCGGATTGATCCCGACCGCTTTGAGCAGCACGACATCCTCGGCAAAGTCATGCGCCAGATCGGGATCGCCCATCGCGTGGCCGCCATATTTTACCACGAAAGTCTGTCCCGCATAGCGCTGGAGATAGGGCAGCGCCTCGACCAGCGTTTCGGCCTTGGCGAGCATCGCGGGATCGTGGTTGTGCGGCATAGTGAGCGCGCTTTAGCCCGGTTTGGCGGGATTTGAAGCGCTTTCGTGCATCGGGGCAAATCCGCGCTGTCCTACATGCCGCGCGCGGCTTACCCTCGCCGGAATGAGCCGACCTTCCCCGAAAGATCTCAGGTCCGATCAGGCCGGAATCGGAAGTTTACACCCGATTTCGAATTTACCGCGCCATGTCAGTAGCTTGGAACGATTATCCGGCCGTTTGAACCGGTGTTCGCTGTCAGGTTCAGGGCTGCGGCCGGTCAAGCCAGCGCCCGAGCTTGACGAAGACCACGATCAGCGGCGGAACCATGATGGTGGAAAGCACCAGCTTGGAAATGATCTGGCCTTCCATGATCTGCCCCAGCGGCATGTCCTGCCCGTAAAAGCTGATCGTGATGAACAGGATCGTGTCGACGATCTGGCTGAGCAGGCTGGCCACCCAGGCCCGCAGCACCAGCGCCTTGCCCTGCCCCCCGGCGATCCGGCTGAACAGGTAGACGTTGAGCGTCTGCGAAGTGCCATAGGAAATAAGCCCGGCGAACTGCATCCGCACGCCCTGGCCGAGCAGTTTGGCGAAAGCATCCTGATCGCTCCAGAACGAGGCCGGTGGGACCACCCGGATCACCAAGGTCAGCATCACCATCGAGACGATCAGCGGCACGAAGCCGAACCGGACCAGCTGATTGGCGCGGTCCTGCCCGTAGAGTTCGGCCACCGCGCTGGAAATAATCACCAGGAACAGGAAAGCGAAGATCCCGCTTTCCACCGCGAGATCACCCAGCACCGGCCAGTGCCCAAGCGAGGCGAGCTTCACCCCCATCACCCCGGCGAGGACGCACAGCCCGCCGTACAGCAGCGAATAGACGAAGAGCGAACGCGGGAAGGCGGCGGACTGGTTCTGCATCGGCCAAGGCTTAACGCGGTGAACGGGCAAGTAAATGCCCTGCGGGCGATCCTCCCACAGCTTGCTGAAGCGCCGGATTTGACTGTCGGGCAAAGCCCGCTACCAATCCGGCAACTGCAATTCCCCGGGGGACGCACCACACCATGCCGCACCTGATGAGCCTTTTCGGGATCGCTCTGATCCTTGCCGTCGCCTTTCTGCTTTCGTCGGACCGCAAGGCGATTCGCCCGCGCGTGGTCGGCGCGGCCTTTGCCTTGCAGGCCGGATTCGCCGCGCTGGTGCTCTATGTGCCGTGGGGCAACCGGGTGCTGCAAGCGATAGCCGGCGGGGTTTCCGCGTTGCTCGGCTATGCCCACGCGGGAACCGAATTCATCTTCGGGCCGCTGGCCAAGCCCGAAATCGGCGGCAATTCGTTCGCCATCGCCGCGCTGCCGGTGATCATCTTCTTCGCCGCGCTGATCTCGGTTCTCTATTACATTGGCCTGATGCAGCTGATCATCCGTTGGGTCGGCGGCGCGCTGGAAAAGATCACCGGGGTCAGCAAGGTTGAAAGCCTCTCTGCTGCGGCCAACATCTTCGTCGGCCAGTCGGAAAGCCCGCTGGTGATCCGGCCCTATCTCGCCGCGCTGACCCCCAGCCAGCTGTTCTGCCTGATGAGCGTCGGCATGGCCGGCGTCGCGGGCACGATCCTGGCGGCCTATGCCTCGATGGGCATCCGGATCGACTATCTGGTCGCCGCCGCCTTCATGTCGGCACCGGGCGGCATCCTGATGGCCAAGATCATCATGCCCGATCCCAAGGGCGAAGCCTTGGTGGAGCCTGGCGAGATCAAGATCCCCGACGAGGAAGAACGCCCCGCCAACGTGATTATGGCCGCCGCCCAAGGCGCCCAGACCGGGGTCAAGCTGGCGGTGATGGTCGGCGCGATGGTGCTGGCCTTTGTCGCGCTGGTCGCGCTGGCCAATGGCATACTCGGCGGGATCGGCGGCTGGTTCGGCAATCCGCAGCTCTCGTTCCAGCTGATCCTTGGCTATGTCTTCGCCCCGGTGTTCTACCTGCTGGGCGCGCCGAGCTGGAGCGAAGCGATGTCGGCCGGCGGATTTTTCGGCACCAAAGTGGTGCTCAACGAATTCGTCGCCTTCATCGATCTCGGCGCGGCGCAGGGCTTGTCGGAAAAGACCATCGGCATCGTCACCTTTGCGCTGTGCGGTTTTGCCAACTTCAGCTCGATCGCGATCCAGATGGCGGTAACCGGCGGCCTCGCCCCCAACCAGCGCCCGCTGATCGCCCGGCTGGGGCTCAAGGCATTGGCCGCGGGCAGCCTCTCGAATCTGATGAGCGCCGCGCTGGCCGGGCTGTTCCTCAGCCTCTAAGCCTCCGGAATCGAGGGAAACTGCGTGGTTTCACGGATGGCCGGAGACCGGCGGCACCGGCCATGCCTGGCGCATGGCCCTCTCGCTGCTCACCCTCGCCGCCGCCTTCACGCTCTGCGCCGAAGGCCCTCGGACCAATTGTGTTGTCGATGGCGATACCCTGTGGGTCAATGGCGAGAAGGTCCGCCTCGCCGATATCAACGCCCCTGAAACCGATCAGGCAGGGTGTCCCGCCGAACGCGCGCTGGGCGAACAGGCCAAGCGGCGTCTGCTTGTCCTGGTCAACGCCGGCCCCTTTGCACTCGAAGCGGAAGGCCGCGCCACCGACCGCTATGGCCGCGCGCTGCGGGTAGCCCGACGCGGTGGCCGCTCGCTGGGTGAACAGCTGGTCCGCGAAGGACTGGCCGAACCCTGGCGGGGCAGGCGCAGCGACTGGTGCGTGCTGCTTGCCGCGCGGTGATCGAAGCCTTACCGCCGGGCCATGGCCTGGCCCCGCCGCACCCAAGGATATGGACGCATCCTGCCGACGCACCGCTGGCAAGGGCGCTCGCGCTGGGCCGCGTTCTGGGCCGCGCTGAAGTGGTGGCTGGGCGCCGCGCTGCTGGTCACCGCGGCGTGGTACTTTCTCTCCGCCCCGCCCGCGCCCGAACCGCCGCAGGCCGATAGCGAGCGGATCGCGGCGCGCTTCGTGGTCTGCGGCCAGGGCGGCTCCAATGCCTGCGCACCCGATGGCGACACGATCATTCTGGGCACGCGCCATATCCGCATCATTGGAATCGACGCGCCCGAACTGCATCCGCCGCGCTGCCCGGCCGAGCAGGCCCAGGGAGAAGCGGCCCGCGCCGCACTGATCGCCCTGCTCAATCAGGGCCCGTTCTTCCTGACCGGACCCGATCCCGCCGCCCGCGACGAATATGGCCGCGAATTGCACAATCTGGTCCGGGCTCGCCCCGACGGCACGGTCCAGTCGATCGCCGATGATCTGGTCGCCGCGAAAGTGGTCCGACCCTACTTGCGCGGCCCCCGCGTTCCGTGGTGTTAAACGCATGTTGTTGACGGTCTCAGCTTTCGCTGAGACAGTGCAACACCGGCCGGATGGCCTGTCCGCACCAAACAAAGGGAGAGGGATATGCTGCTCATCGAAGGCTGGCTCAAACTGGGCGCAGGCGAGTTCGAAAAGGTCCGTGAACAAGGCATCGCCATGGTCAAGGCGACCAACGAAGAAGCCGGCTGCCTGCACTATTCCTTCGCGCAGGACATTTCCGACCCTGACCTGATCCGGATTTCCGAACGCTGGGAAAGCCAGGAAGCGCTCGCAGCTCACAGCGCTAGCGCGCACATGGCCGAATTCAACAAGGCGATGGGCAGCGTCAAGCGCGAGGGCGCCGACCTGTGGCTCTATTCGGCGGAGCAAGTCCGCAAGCTGATGTAGCTCAGATTCCGGCGTACCACTGGTAGCCGCGGTGATCCTCCCAATAGCCGCCCTTGCCGCCGTATAGGCCGGCGAGGGTAGCGCGCAGTTCGATCCGCATCACGAACTTGGCCTGTTTGTAGCCAAGCTGGCGTTCGACCCGCAGCCGGACCGGGGCACCGTGGCCTTCGCTGAGCGGGGCATCGTTCATCCGCCAGGCAAGGATCGTCTGAGGGTGGAACGCGTCGATCAGGTCGATCGATTCATAGTACGGCTTGCCGTCAAAAGCGTCGGCGCAGTGGAACACCGCAAAGCGCGCTTCGGGCAGTAAACCGGCCGCGGCGAGAATCGGACCCAATTGCGGCCCCTGCCACTTCCCGATCGCGCTCCAGCCCTCCACGCAATCGTGCCGGGTGATTTGGGTGCGCTGGGGCAGGCCCTTCAGCGCATCGAGGCCAAGCGCCAGCGGACGCTGGACCAGCCCGTCAACCCGCAACGTCCAGCCTGCAAAGCCGCTGGCGAGCGCGCGGCGATAGGCAGTGTCCTCGACTTTGGAATTGCCGTTGACCCGGAAACTGGGCGACATCTCACGCTCGGTAAATTCCCGCGCCAGGGCATCGCCCATCAGCAGCCGCTGCGCGCGCATGGTCAATCCTTCGGCGCTGGCCAGACTATCGCGAAAGCCGGAACTGGCATTAAGCCGGTCGCACCCGCCGAGCAGCAGCCCGCCAGCTCCGGCCGCGCCCATCCCGATCAGCTTGCGGCGCGATAGCGTCATGCCCGGTCCTCCCGCTCGGCGGGCAAGCGGTACCAGCCGGTGATCATCGAGCGCAGTTCGTTGACGGGTCCGGCCAGAACCACCATCGCAATGTGGATCAGGAAGAATCCGACCAGGGCAAAGGCGCAGAGGAAGTGCAGCGACCGCGCCGATTGCCGCCCGCCCAGCAAGTCCAACAGCCACGGCCAGGCCGCATCCATCGCCGGCGACATGCCCAGCCCGGTCAGCACGATTCCCGGGAGCAGCACCAGCAGGACAGCGCTGTAAGCCAGCTTCTGCAACACGTTATAGCGCAGCGCGGCGGCTCCGGTAGGAAAGCGCAGCCGCGCATGCTCGCGCAGATCGTGCCACAAGTGGCGCGGAGCGAGTTCAGCCGGGAGCGGGGCAATCTCGCGGCGCAGCCTCCCGCTCAGCAGCGTCCAGAGCAGATAAACGAGCAGCGCCGCCAGCAGCAGCCAGGCGAAAGCCAGATGCCACAGCCGCGCATCGGCCAGGCTGTAGGCCGACGGGATCGTCACCGCGCCGGGAAAGGGAATGCCGTCGTTCACCTTTTCGAGATCGAGCCAGGCCGGATCGGAATTGGCCCCGTAGTGGCCCCAGTACAGCCGGGGATGAGCGTTGAAGATCATCAGCCCGCTCATCAGCATGACGGTGACGACCACGGCGTTGAACCAGTGCCAGACCCTGGTCAGCCAGCCATGGCGGCGGACGAGATCGCCGCCGCGCGGGGAACCATTCGTTCCGTGTGACTGCTCGGCCATCCCCGTCCTCCGCTACGCACCCTGCCTATTGCCAGACGAAGTTCGGCGCAACTGCGCGATTGGTTACACCGCGTTGCCGCCTCTTGCGCCGTCCATGCCCCTACCTTACCCGGACCTTTGGGGAGAACCAGCGTGCCATCCGGCCAGCCAAGCAAGCACCACCACATGATGCCGTTCCTGGCGGTTGCCGCCGGGATCGCCAGCTTTTCGGTGATGGACGCGCTGATGAAAGGCGCCAGCCTGGAAGTCGGTGCCTACAACGCGATGCTGTGGCGTTCGCTGCTGGGGGCCGCCTTGATGGTTCCGCTGTGGCGACTTTCGGGCGGAGTCTGGCCGCAGCGCGAAGCTCTGCGGCTTCATGGGCTGCGCGGTCTGAACGGCGCGATCATGGCCACGATGTTCTTCTATGGCCTCAAGTTTCTGCCCCTGGCCGAAGGCATGGCGATCAGTTTCATCGCTCCGCTGATTGCTCTTTATCTGGCAGCCGTATTGCTGGGCGAAAAGATCGAGAGCCGGGCGATCTTCGCCTCGGTGCTGGGCCTGGCCGGCGTAGCGGTTATCGCCGGTGCCCGCCTGAGCGAGGGCGGTTACAGCAGCCAGGCCGCCTGGGGGATCGCCGCGATCCTTGGTTCGGCCGTGCTCTATGCCTGGAACCTGATTCTCCAGCGCCAGCAGGCGAAACTCGCCGCGCCGATCGAGGTCGCCACCTTTCAGGCGCTGTTCGCCTCACTGTTTCTGGGCCTGCTGGCTCCGTGGCTGGCGGTGCAGCCCTCAACAGCGGTGCAGGGCTATGTCAGCGGATCGGCGGTGCTGGCGGCGATTTCGCTGATGATGATTTCCTGGGGATATGGCCGCGAAGAAACCCAGGTGCTGCTGCCCTTGGAATACAGCGCCTTTGTCTGGGCCGCCTTGTTCGGCTGGCTGATTTTCGACGAAGCCTTGACCCTCCCCACCATCGCGGGTGCGGTGCTGATCGTGATCGGCTGCTGGATCGCGGCGAAACGGCAACCCGTCCATACCGAACAGACCGTACTTTAGTCTAATCCGGACCTTCCGCCCCTTGACCTGAACCCGTTTCGCGCGCATCGGCGGCGCCGACAGACGGCCTTGCTGCATCCGCGAATAGGGGCGCGCCCAAACACTTCGCCGGATACGTAAGGTCTCCACAGTTCAGGAGACATTCGCATGACCCAGGTCGGACAGGACACGCTCGGCACCCGCTCCACGCTCAACGTGGGCGGCAAGGACTACGCCTATTATTCGCTCAGCAAGGCCGCAGCCAAGCTCGGCGATATCAGCCGCCTGCCGTTTTCGATGAAGGTCCTGCTGGAAAATCTGCTGCGCTTCGAGGACGGCGGCTTCACGGTCTCCACCGCCGACGTCCAGGCGGTCGTCGACTGGCAGAAGAACCCCAAGGAATCGACCAACGAAATCCAGTACCGCCCGGCCCGCGTGCTGCTGCAGGATTTCACCGGCGTGCCCTGCGTGGTTGACCTCGCCGCGATGCGCGATGCGATCGCCAAGCTGGGCGGCGACACCAGCAAGATCAACCCGCTGGTCCCGGTGAACCTCGTGATCGACCACTCGGTGATGGTCGATGAGTTCGGCCATCCCAAGGCCTTCGAAGAAAACGTCGAGATCGAATACCACCGCAACATGGAGCGCTATGACTTCCTCAAGTGGGGTTCCAAGTCGCTCAACAATTTCTACGCCGTCCCCCCGGGCACCGGGATCTGCCACCAGGTAAACCTGGAAAACATTGCTCGGACAGTCTGGTCTTCGACCGACCAGAACGGCGCGACCGTGGCCTATCCCGACACCTGCGTCGGAACCGACAGCCACACCACCATGATCAACGGCCTGGGCGTGCTGGGCTGGGGCGTCGGCGGGATCGAAGCCGAGGCCGCGATGCTCGGCCAGCCGGTTTCGATGCTGATCCCCGAAGTGGTCGGCTTCAAGCTGACCGGCTCCTTGCGCGAAGGCGTGACCGCGACCGACCTGGTGCTGACCTGCACCAATCTCCTCCGCAAGCACGGCGTGGTGGGCCGCTTCGTCGAATACTTCGGCCCGGGCCTCGCCTCGCTGAGCCTCGCCGACCGCGCGACGCTCGCCAATATGGCCCCCGAATATGGCGCGACTTGCGGCTTCTTCGGGATCGACGACAAGACGATCGACTATCTGCGCCTGACCGGCCGCGAGGAAAGCCAGATTGCGCTGGTCGAAGCCTATGCCAGGCAGCAGGGTTTCTGGATCGATGCCAATGCGGCCGATCCGATCTTCTCCTCAACGCTCGAACTCGACATGGGCAGCGTGGTCCCCTCGCTCGCCGGGCCGAAGCGCCCGCAGGACCGGGTCAACCTTGAAGACGTCGACGATGTCTTCGCCAAGGACATGGCCGAGACCTACAAGCGCGCCAACACCCGCGTGCCGGTAAGCGGCAAGGACTTCGATATCGGCGACGGCGACGTGATGATCGCGGCGATCACCAGCTGCACCAACACCAGCAACCCCGGCGTGCTGGTCGCCGCCGGGCTGGTCGCCAAGAAGGCCGACGAGCTGGGCCTCAAGCCCAAGCCCTGGGTCAAGACTTCGCTGGCCCCCGGAAGCCAAGTCGTCACCGACTATCTGGTCAAGGCCGGACTGCAGCAGCACCTCGACAATATCGGCTTCAACCTGGTCGGCTATGGCTGCACCACCTGCATTGGCAACTCTGGCCCCTTGGCCGAACCGATCAGCAAGGCGATCAACGAAAACGGCCTGGTCGCCGCCGCCGTGATCTCGGGCAACCGCAACTTCGAAGGCCGCGTTTCGCCTGATGTGCGCGCCAACTTCCTTGCCAGCCCGCCGCTGGTGGTGGCCTATGCGCTGAAGGGCACGGTGATCGACGATTTCGTCACCACGCCGATCGGCACCGGCAAGGACGGTCAGGACGTGTTCCTCAGGGACATCTGGCCCACCAACCTCGAAGTCGCGAGCACCATGGCCGCCTGCGTCACCCGCGAGATGTTCCAGGCCCGCTATGCCGACGTGTACAAGGGCGATGCCCACTGGCAGGCAATCAACGTCACCGGCAGCGAAACCTACCAGTGGCGCGCCGGTTCGACCTATGTTGCCAACCCGCCCTATTTCGAGGGCATGTCGATGACCCCCGCCCCGGTGCAGGACATTGTCAATGCCAAGCCGCTGCTGATCCTGGGCGATTCGATCACCACCGACCACATCAGCCCGGCCGGCAACATCAAGGCTGACAGCCCGGCGGGCCAGTGGTTGATGGAGCATCAGGTCGCCAAGGCCGACTTCAATAGCTACGGCGCGCGCCGCGGCCACCACGAAGTGATGATGCGCGGCACCTTTGCCAACATTCGGATCAAGAACGAAATGGTCCCGGGCATCGAAGGCGGCATGAGCAAGTACAACGGCGAAGTCATGCCGGTTTACGATGCCGCGATGAAGCACAAGGCGGATGGCACGCCGATGGTGGTGGTCGCCGGCAAGGAATACGGCACCGGTTCCAGCCGCGACTGGGCCGCCAAGGGCACCAACCTCTTGGGCGTGCGCGCGGTGATCGTTGAGAGCTTTGAGCGCATCCACCGTTCGAACCTGGTCGGCATGGGCGTGCTGCCGTTGCAGTTCAAGGACGGTGAAACCCGCACGTCGCTCGGCCTCGATGGCGATTGCACTTATACCATCCAGGGCGTCGCCAGCCTGACCCCGCGCGAGGACGTCGAAGTCCAGGTGACCCGCGGCGACGGCAGCCAGTTCAGCTTCACCGCGCTGTGCCGGATCGATACCGCCAACGAGGTCGAGTACTTCATGAACGGCGGGATCCTGCACTACGTTCTGCGCAAGCTGGCGGCCTGATCCGTTCAGCCACGGTTTAGCCGGCGGGGCGCAGCCTTCCTTTCCGTTTCCACAACGGGAGGAACGCGATGCCCCGCCTGCTGTTCACCGCGATTGCTCTGGCACTCGCCGCCCCGGCGCTGGCCCAGACCGCCAATCCGCAGATCGACTACAAGGGCTTCCTCAAGCTCGCGCAGGAGCTTGAGCCGGTTCGCGAGGCGCACCGGCTGCCGTGGGACAAGTTCATCGCCAAGGCCCGTAGCGAAAGCGCGCTGCTGCTCGATGCCCGGTCCGAGCGGGCCTACAACCAGGGGCATATCAAGGGCGCGGTGAACCTGCCGTTTTCGGACTTCACTGACGAGGCGCTGCGCGAAGTGATCGGCAAGCACCCGAACCGACCGATCTACATCTATTGCAACAACAATTTCGCTGACAACGCCGCGCCGGTGGTGACCAAGCGCGTCGACATGGCGCTCAACATCCCGACCTTCGTCAACCTGCACGGCTATGGGTATAGCAACGTGTGGGAACTGGCTGATGTGGTCAGCACCCGGCAGCTTGGCGAAGACTGGGTGCGCGGCCCCGCTCGCGGCCTTTGAGCGAACAAGCAAAAGGGGCGGCCCTTGCGGACCGCCCCTGCCCAAGATCTGGTTGAATTACTGTTGGTTCAGTCCGCCTTGCGGGCGATCCGGCGCCGGCCGAGCACGGCCGCTGCGGCCGCACCGAACAGCACCATCATCGGCGGAGCCGGAACGTCGTGGCCGCCGGTCGAGTGTCCGCCAGAGGTGTGGCCGCCCGAAGTATGGCCGCCGGTGCTGGTCGAGGTCGACGAGCTGGTCGAAGACGAGCCCGAAGTGGACGTCGAGCTCGAGGTTGAGGTCGACGAGCTGGTCGAGCTCGATGTGCTGGTCGAAGACGAGCTGGTGACATTGCCCGAAGAGGTGCTGACGTTGCCCGACGAGGTGCTGACGTTGCCCGACGAGGTGGTCGTCGTGCTGGTCACGCCGCCGGTCGAGGTCGAAACGCCGCCAGTCGAAGTGGAAACACCGCCGGTCGAGGTCGAGACACCGCCGGTCGAGGTCGAAACGCCGCCCGTGGTCGACGAGGTCGAGCTGCCGCCGGTCGAAGTCGAGGTGGAGCTGCCGCCGGTCGAGGTCGAACCGCCTGACGAGGAGCTGGAGGTCGATCCCGTGGTCGTGCTGGTGACGACAACCGAACCGCCGCCGCCGCTGCTCGATCCGCCAAAGAAGCCGCCAAAGAAGCCGCCACCCATCCCGTAGCCGCCGCTGCCGCCGACGATCACGGTCTGCCCGCCGCTGCCGCCTTCGGGCATCGGCTGCTGCGGCAGCTGGGGCATCATCGGCACGGCCATGGCCATCTGCTGTGGCGCGTCGCAGGTGTAGGACTTGGTGACCACGCGCCGGATCTTCTTGGTCTTGCTGACCGGGCCCTTGGCCAGCACCCGCCGCTTGTGCACGGTCACCTTGCCGCGCGGCTTGCTAACCGCGACGCGCTTGGTCGGTTTCGCGTGCTTGACGTATGTGGTCTGCGCTGCTGGAGCCTCGGCGACATGCACCGCACCACCGCCCGCAACCGCGCCAGCAGCCGTAAAAGCCGCAAGTTTCGCAAGTGCCATCCGAACCGACATAAGCTCTGCTCTCTATTGCCCTGGGGGCTGTTATGCTGACGGCCCAACGCCATCTGCACGCCCCGATAAAGCCAAAAGGACAGAGGAACGTTAAAGCGACAATCATATTAACCGTGTTTCGGGGGTCCCGATCCGGGAAAAATGCAGATTGCGTGTAGGCCGGGCAGCTTGTGTCCCATTCTGGAACTCATATCGCGCCAATCCCCAACGCGATGTTGCCGAGATGGTTATTTTACCCCGGGATCCGGAGAATCGAACAGCGGCCCGGCTGCGCCGCTGGGAGGGGCGATTCCCAGGTGCTGCCAGGCCCGGTCGTTTAGGCAGCGGCCCCGCGCCGTGCGGGCAATCAGGCCGAGCTGGATCAGGTAAGGTTCGATCACATCCTCGATCGTATCGCGCGGCTCGGAAAGACCCGCCGCGAGCGTTTCGACCCCGACCGGGCCACCCTTGTATATATCGGCGATCATCATCAGGTAGCGCCGGTCCATCGCATCGAGCCCCAGCGCATCGACTTCCAGCCGGGTCAGCGAGGCATCGGCGATCTCGCGCGTCACCACCCCGTCGCCCGCGACGTGGGCAAAGTCGCGAACCCGGCGCAGCAGACGGCCGGCGACCCGCGGCGTCCCCCGCGCGCGGCGGGCGATTTCCTGCGCCCCCGCTGGATCGATCCCGATCCCGAGCAGCCCCGCGCCGCGCGTCACCACCCGTTCAAGTTCCGGCACCGTATAGAAATTCAGCCGCACCGGGATCCCGAAACGGTCGCGCAGCGGCGTGGTCAGCAGCCCGGCGCGGGTAGTCGCGCCGACCAGCGTGAACGGCGGCAGATCGATCCGCACCGAGCGCGCCGAGGGCCCCTCGCCGATGATCAGGTCGAGCGCGCGGTCCTCCATCGCCGGATAGAGCACTTCCTCGACCTGCGGGTTGAGGCGGTGAATCTCGTCGATGAACAGGACGTCGCCTTCTTCCAGATTGGTCAGCAGCGCGGCCAGATCACCGGCCTTGGCGATCACTGGCCCGGACGTGGCACGAAAGCCGACCCCGAGTTCGCGCGCAACGATCTGCGCCAGCGTGGTCTTGCCCAGCCCCGGCGGCCCAAAGAACAACACATGATCCATCGCCTCGCCGCGCGACCTGGCGCTTTCGATGAAGACCCGCAGGTTGTCCTTGGCGGCAGCCTGGCCGACGAATTCGGACAGGGTTTTCGGCCGGAGCGCAGCGTCAGCGTCATCCGGCTGGCGTTGGGGGGTGAGGATGGGGTTATCGGTCATGCGAACGATGCCTCCATTCCCATCCCGTTTCCGTCACCCTGAACTTGTTTCAGGGTCCATTTCGCGGCACGCTTCACCGCATGCGGCAGGAACGGCTCCCTTGCGTCTACATTCTGGCGAGCGGGCACTACGGCACGCTTTACATTGGCGTTACTTCCGATCTGATCGCGCGCCTTTGGCAACATCGCAACAATGCCCTGCCAGGCTTCACCAGTCGGCATAAGATCTACAGATTGGTTCACTACGAACTTTTCGGCGAGATGGAACCCGCGATCCTGCGCGAGAAGCGGCTGAAGCGCTGGCACCGACCGTGGAAGATCAACCTGATCAACGAGCACAACCCGCATTGGACCGACCTTGCCGTGGGGCTGGGTTTGCCGCCGCTTGCTCCGGGCAATCCGAGAAATGGACCCTGAAACAAGTTCAGGGTGACGATCAAGGAGTTGTTGGAGGCAATTCACCCCGCCGCCCTCTTCAAGGCCACCCGCACCAGCGCGTTGAGTTCCGCCCCGTCACCCAGTTCCTCCAGCGCGCGGGCCACCGCTTCGGTCGCCACGTTTGGCTTGAAGCCCAGGTTCTGCAGCGCCGAGACCGCATCCGAACTGGCCGAACCCGCCGGGGCCGACGCCAGCGCCGCGCCCGCCACGCTGGGCAGCGCGCCGGCCTTGTCCTTCAATTCATTGACGATCCGCACCGCCAGCTTGGGCCCCACGCCTTGCGCGCGGGCGACCATCGCCGCGTCGCCGCCGGCGCAGGCGCGTTGCAGTTCGTCGACCGTCAGCGCCGAAAGCACCGCCAGCGCCATCTTGCTGCCGACGCCCTGGATGCCGGTGAGCAGGCGGAACCATTCGCGCTCACCGCCGCTGGTGAAGCCGATCAGCCGCATGTCGTTCTCGCTGACCTGCATTTCGGTGTGGACCGTCACCCGGTCTCCGCGCACACCGAGGGCACTGAGCGTCCGCGCCGAACACTGGACCAGATAGCCGACCCCGGCGACGTCGATCACCGCCCAGTCAGGGCCGAAATCGTCAAGCGTGCCGGTCAGTTTGGCGATCATGCCCGAGGGGTTAACCCGCCGCGCGGGCTGGGGCAAGCAAAAGGGAACAAGGCGCGAACAGCTTTGTTCAGCCTTGCGCAACCGCAATGGCCTAGAAGCGCGCCAAATATCTGCTTTGGGGGATACCCGGATGACCGCTACCCGTTTGCTTGCTGCCGCCATGGGGGTCTGCGCCCTGACTGCCCTGCCCGCCAATGCACAGGAAGTCTATCTCGGCGCCAGCTTTCACGGAGTGAACCTGCCAACCAGCTTTGACACCGGCGAGCGCGGGCACGATTTGCAAGCCGGGGTCCGCAGCGAGCCGATCGAAGCGCTGAAGCCGATCGGCAAGCCGCAAGCCTATCTGCACGGGCAAGTCAGTCTGGATGGCGAAACCAGTTTCGCCGCTGCGGGTCTTACCTGGAAGCTGGGCAAGGGTCCGGTCTATCTCGGCCCTGCGCTAGGACTGGCAATTCACAACGGCAAGGTTCCGAAGTTCGACGCACAGGGCCGCCGGATTGATCTGGGCTCGCGCATTACCTTCAATCCCGCCCTGTCACTGGGTTACCGGGTGAACGACAAGGTCGCGGCCGAGCTGAGCTGGGAGCACATCAGCCACGCGACCCTGCTGAGCGGACAGAACCCGGGCATGGATTCCATCGGTGCCCGGGTGGTGATGAAGCTGGACTAAAACCTTGGCAGCGGCATGTCCGCGCCGATCTTGCAGGCGAGCGCTGCAGCACCGACTTCGACCAGAACTTCGGGATCATCGACCCGGCCCGCGACCCGGATCAGATCGCCAAAAGTCAGCCGCTGTCCGGTGTCGTAATAGCGCGCCGCATCGGCCAGCCGGCGGACCTGACCGGTCGAGAGGTGTCCGCGCAGGAACTCCGAAGCGCAGCTCGCCTCGTTCTGGTTGAGACCATAGCGCATCAGCGCATCGGAAATCTGGTAGCGGCTGGCGACGCAACCCGACAGGGTCAGCCCGGCAAGTGCGGCGAGTGTTAGGGTCTTGGACAAATGCATGTGCGACTCCGGCTGTGCCCCCGGAAGTGCCCGCATAGCAGAGCTGGCTGAACCGCGCCTTGCTATCCCCGCAACAGATTCGCATGGGTAATCGCCACGGCCAGGGCATCGGCCGCGTCGGCGCCGGCCAGCTTGACTCCGGGCAGCAGCACCCCGAGCATCGCCTGGACCTGGGCCTTTTCCGCCCCGCCGGTGCCGACGATCGCCTTCTTGACCAGCCGGGTGGCATATTCCGCCACCGGCATTCCGGCCCGAGCCAAGGCAAGCAGGCAGACCCCGCGGGCCTGACCAAGCTTGAGCGTCGACTGCGGGTTCATGTTGACGAACACCTCTTCCACCGCGCCCTGATCGGGCTGGTGCCGCGCGATCACATCGGCAAGTTCGCGGTCCAGCATGACCAGCCGCTCGGCCAGCGCGGCCTTGGGATCGGTCTTCACCTGGCCGTTGGCCACGTGGCTGAGCCGGTTACCGCTTTTGGCGACGATCCCCCAGCCGGTGCAGGAGAGCGAGGGATCGAGGCCGATAATCAGCATTGGCAACAAGAAAAAGATTGGCTCACGCAAAGGCGCGAAGTCGCAAAGGTGCCATGATTGCGGCGAAGCTGATTGCCATCCGAACGCAGGAACCGAATACCAGGTTTAAACGGAGCACGCCTGCGGCGCATTGCGTGGTGCCTTTGCGCCTTTGCGCCTTTGCGAGAGTACATTTCGAAACCAAGGCGAAGGTTCCCAATCACGTCAAATCCTGATCCCCAGCCTGGGTCCGAACTGCGCCATCAGCAGGTACAGCGCAACGGTCAGCAAGCAGCCCGCCAGCAAGGCCAGCCAGAACGAGTGGCCGCTGCGCAGCAGCCACGGGATCAGCAGAAACATCGGCAGGCTGGGCAGCACGTACCAGAAGGTCGCCTCGGCATGGACCGCCATGTTCTCGGCGTCGGGGCGGGACTGCCACAGCAGGATCATCCCCAGCACCGAAACCAGCGGCAGCGAAGCGACCAGGGCCGCCACGGTCGGCAGACGCTTGCCGATCTCGGCAACGGCCACGATCAGCGCGCCAGATAGAAGAGCCTTGGCAACAAGGCCCCACATTATTCCGGAGCTCCGCTGGCCGCGACCGCGATCACCCCAGCTTCGCCATCACGTCATCGGAGATCTCGTAATTGCCCCAGACGGTCTGGACATCGTCGTCGTCGTCGAGCACGTCGATCAGCTTGAGCAGCGTAGCGGCATCGCCTTCGGCCACATCGGCCTTGAGACTGGGCTTCCAGCCGAGCTTGACCCCCACGGCCTCACCCAAAACCTTTTCAAGCTCGCGCGCAACCGGGTGGAGATTTTCGACCGCAACCCAGATCGCGTGGCCGTCTTCGTCGCTTTCGACATCGTCAGCCCCGGCCTCAAGCGCGGCTTCGAAAACCTTGTCGGCATCGCCGGCGCTGCCGGGATATTCGATCAGGCCAAGCCGTTCGAACCCGTGGCTGACCGCTCCCGATGCACCCAGATTGCCGCCGTTCTTGGCAAAGGCGGTGCGGACATTGGTGGCCGTGCGGTTGCGGTTGTCGGTCAGCGCCTCAACGATCAGCGCGACCCCGCCCGGGCCGTAGCCTTCGTAGCGGATCTCTTCGTAGTTCTCGGCGTCGCCCTTGCTGGCCTTGTCGATCGCGCGCTGGATATTGTCCTTGGGGACCGACTGCGCTTTGGCCGCGTTGACCGCGGCGCGCAGGCGCGGGTTAAAGTCCGGATCGGGCATGCCCATCTTGGCCGCAACAGTGATTTCGCGGCTGAGCTTGGAAAACAAGCCAGCGCGCTTTTTGTCCTGCGCGCCCTTGCGGTGCATGATGTTCTTGAATTTGGAATGGCCTGCCATGTTCTTGTCTTGCCGCTAAGATTGGGAATTGGCGGGCCCTTACACCGCGATCCGCCTTCAAAGCAACCGCTGCCACCATCCGACATCGCGCCAGCCGCCGCATTTCCAGCCGACCTCGCGGTAGATTCCGACCGGCGTGAAGCCCACCGCCTCATGCACTGCGATCGATCCGGGGTTGGGCAAGGCGATCCCGGCAAAGGCCGCGTGCAGTCCCCTCGCAGCCAGTTCCGGCAACAGCCGCTCGTAAAGCGCGCGTCCGATGCCCTGCCGCGCACAGGCCGGATCGACATAAACCGCGACATCGCAGGAACTGGAATAGGCCGCGCGGGTGCGGTGCGGCGAGCCATAGGCATAGCCGACCACCGTTCCGTCCCGCTCGGCGACCAGCCAGGCGTGGCTGGCGCCATAATCCGCAATACGCCGCGCCATTTCGGCAGAATCAGGCGGTTCGGTCTCGAAACTGGTCCAGCCGTCGGTCACGAAGGGTCGGTAAATCGCCGCACAGCGCGCCGCGTCGCGGAGGGGATCGGCAAGGCGCAGGTCCACCGTCAGACGATGACTGCCGTGCCCGAGGCGCTGACCATCAGCATCGATCCGGCCTTGCCCAGCACTTCATAGTCGATATCGACCCCGATCACCGCATTGGCGCCCAGCGCCTGCGCCTTGGCTTCCATTTCGGCCAGTGCCTGTTCGCGGGCGCGGGTCAGCACCTCCTCGTACTTGCCCGAGCGGCCGCCGAAAATGTCGGAGAACGAGGCGAAGATATCGCGGACCAGATTGGCCCCGGCGATCACTTCGCCGGTGACGATGCCGCAATAGCGCTGGACCGGCTGGCCCTCGATGCTGGGTGTCGTGGTAGAGATCATCGGGCGTCCTTTTCGCGGGGGTTCACTCCCGCAAAGTTAGAGCGCCCACCGCCCCGGTCAACCCAGGCCAAGCGCAGCCTTGTAGGTATCCAGCAGCGCTTCCATTTCCGCGCGATCATCGGGCTTCATCTTGCGCAGGCGGACGATCTGGCGAATGATCTTTGCATCATAGCCGACCGCCTTGGCCTCGGCGTAGACGTCCTTGACGTCGTCGGCGATGCCCTTCTTTTCCTCTTCGAGGCGTTCGATACGCTCGATCAGCAGGCGCAGGCGGTCGTCGGTGGCATTGGCCATTGGGGAAACTCCGGTGGAATGAGAATCAGTCGAGCGCGCTCTTAGGGTTGGGGCGCGTTCTTCTTCAAGCTCTCAGCCATGCGTTCGAGCTGCTGCGGAGTCGCTTCGCTGTGGAAACGTGCTTTCCAGTCGCCGCTGGACATGCCGTGGATCACTTCGCGGGCCCCTTCCTTGTCGTAAGGCGCTCCTGCATCGCGGATCCAGTCGGCCAGGCAATTGCGGCAGAACCCGGCCAGACCCATCAGGTCGATGTTCTGAGCGTCATGACGGTGTCGCAAATGACGGACAAGGCGGCGGAACGCGGCGGCGGCGACGGCATCGTCAAGGGTTTCGAGCGGATCGCCGGCAGTCGCATTCGTATTTTCAGAGCAGCTCATCGGGGTTTCCTTGGGTTTTCTCAGCTTCTTTGCCATAGGGCAGGTCAAAGCAGGAAGAGGTAACAGTGGCAAAATTCGACCCGCGCGGACGCAAAGTGAAAATCCTGGCGACGCTGGGCCCGGCCAGCCGCAGCCCGGAGATGATCGAAAAGCTCCTGCGTGCCGGGGCCGACGCTTTTCGCGTCAACATGAGCCACGGCGATCACGAGACCCACGCCCAGACAATCGCCGCGATCCGCGAGGTCGAAAAGGCGGTAGGTCGCCCGGTGGCGGTATTGTGCGACCTGCAGGGTCCAAAGCTGCGTGTCGGCCAGTTCAAGGACGGCCGCGCGGTGATCCGACATTCGGGCCATTTCCGCTTTGACCGCGATCCCGCCCTGGGCGATGAAAACCGGGTTTGCCTGCCGCATCCCGAACTGTTCGGCGTGCTGCGCAAGGGTCAGCGCTTGCTGATCGACGATGGCAAGCTGCGGCTGCGGGTGATCGAGGCGAACGAGGACAAGATCCTCTGCTCGGCCGAAGTCGGCGGCGTCATCTCCGATCGCAAGGGCGTCAACGTCCCCGACGCGGTGGTGCCGATCCCGGCGCTGACGGAGAAAGACCGCCGCGACCTGTCGTTCGCGCTCGATCAGGGGGCGGACTGGATCGCGCTGTCGTTCGTCCAGCGGCCCGAAGACGTGGCCGAGGCCCGCCGGCTGATCGGCGGATCGGGTACCGCGCTGATGGCCAAGATCGAAAAGCCGGCAGCGGTCGAGCGGCTGGAAGAGATCATCGAGCTGGCCGACGGGATCATGGTTGCGCGCGGCGATCTGGGGGTTGAGCTCAATCCCGAGGAAGTGCCCCCGATCCAGAAGCGGATCGTGGCGATCACCCGCCGTTCGGGCAAGCCGGTGGTGGTCGCAACGCAAATGCTCGAATCGATGATCGAGAGCCCGGCCCCGACCCGCGCCGAAGTATCCGACGTGGCCAATGCGGTCTATGATGGGGCCGACGCAGTGATGCTCTCGGCCGAGACTGCCAGCGGCGCCTGGCCCGAGGAAGCCGTCTCGATCATGCACCGGATCGCCGGGCAGGTCGAAAGCGATCCGGGCTACCGCCAACAGGTCAGCTTTGCCCAGGTAATGCCTGACACCACCACCGCCGACGCGCTGAGCCACGCCTGCGCCTCGATCGCGGAGAGCTTGCCGATCGCCGGAATCATCGTCTTCACCGGATCGGGCAGTACCGCCCGGCGCGTGGCCCGCGAGCGCCCCGCCGCGCCGATGCTGGTGCTGACACCGTCATCGCGGATCGCGCGCCGCCTGGCCCTGCTGTGGGGCACGCACGCGGTCAGCACCAAGGACATCGGCAGCTTTGAAGAGATGATCGCCAAGGGCAAGCGGATGGCGCTGCGCCACGGGTTCGGAACCGCCGGCTCAAAGCTGATCGCGCTGGCCGGGGTGCCCTTCGGCACACCCGGATCGACCAACCTGCTTCACGTGGTGACGCTGAGCGGGGACGAGCTTCACAAGCATTCGGCCTAAGTGCGTCCGCCAAACAACGCAGAACCGACCCGGACATGCGTGGCGCCAAGCATCACGGCGGTCTCGTAGTCGCTCGACATGCCCATCGAGCGCCCCGCCAGGCCGTGATCGCGGGCCAGTTTGTCAAGCAGGGCGAAGAACGGCGCCGGTTCGATATCGGCGGGTGGCACGCACATCAGACCGACTATCGGCAACGCGGCGCTGCGGGCCTCGCCCAGCAAGGCCGGCAGGTCGGCAATTGCGCAGCCGCCCTTCTGCTCTTCCGCGCCGATGTTGACCTGAATGAAGCACGGCACTTGCCGGCCGGCCTTGTCCATCGCCTTGGCCAGCGCCGTGACCAGGCTCGGGCGGTCAAGCGAATGGATGCAATCGAACAGCCGCACCGCCTCCTCAGCCTTGTTCGACTGGAGCTGGCCAACCAGATGCAGCTGGATCGCGCCGTGGGCATCGCGCAGCGCGGGCCACTTGGCCTCGGCCTCTTGCACCCGGTTCTCGCCGAAAACGCGCTGCCCGGCCTCAATCAACGGCGCGATCGCCTCGGCCGGGTGAGTCTTGCTGACCGCGATCAGGGTGATCTCCTCGGCCTTGCGCCCGGCGATGCGGGCCGCCTGGGCGATACGGGCGTTGACGTCTGACAGGGCGGTGGCTGGATCGATCATGGCGCGCTGCTATAGCGATGCGATGAACCCGCGCCAGCCCCTGCCCAACATCTGGGTGATTTCAGACGCCCGCAACGATGCGGTGCTGGAACAGGCCTTGCGTAAACTGCCGCGCGGCAGCGGTCTGGTGTTCCGGCACTATCATCTGGAGGAGGAAGCGCGGCGGGAACGCTTCGGCGCGCTGCTGGCCCTGTGCCGCGGCCTTGGCCATGTCGCGGTTCTCTCCGGCGATGCCGGACTGGCCCGGACCTGGGACGCTGACGGGATCTATGGCGCGGTAGACCGGCTTGACCCGGCAACCGACCTGCTCCGCCTCGCGACTGTCCATGACGCGCAGGAAATCGCTGCCGCCAATGCTGCGAGGGTCGACGGGCAGTTGCTCTCTCCGGTGTTCCCGACCCGCAGCCACCCCGGCGCACCGCACCTGGGTGTGGACCGATTTCGCGAACTCGCGGCGCTGTCGAACAGCCCGGTGATTGCGCTGGGCGGGATGAACGCGGCGCGCGCGGCGGAACTCGGCTGGCCACGCTGGGCTGCGATCGACGCCTTTTTGCGGTGAAGCGAAGCAAAAAGACCCGCTCACCCTGAGCTTGTCGAAGGGGGATTCTTGACGCGGAGTCACCCCAGAGCGCATAACGCGAACTGACCAAAGGGGAGCACCATGGCAACACGTCCGGTTTCGGCCAGCCACCGCGGCGCACGCGTCGATTGGCGCGCGGCCATGAAGCGCGCCCTGCGCCGCAGTGCCGAGATCGGCGGGGCAATCGCGCTGCTGGGCGCGACGCTGTTCCTGGCCCTGGCGCTGATGACCTATCACCAGACCGATCCCTCGGCCTCGACCGCGGCGGCAGGCCCGGCACAGAACTGGATGGGCGGCGCGGGCGCCTGGGTGGCGGAACGCGCGCTGTTCCTGTTCGGCTGGACCGCGGTGCTGCTGCTGCCGATGCTTTATGTGATGGCGCGCAAGCTGTGGCGGCTGGTTGAGGAGGAAGACAGCGATCTGCCGCACGCCGATCATGCCTGGTGGCGTCCGGTCGGTCTGCTGCTGTTCGCAATGACCCTGATTGCCACCACCATTGCGCTGTGGATCAGCGCCGATACCGACATGCCGGCCGGCTGGGGCGGGATTACCGGGCTGATGGGTGCCGGCGCGGTCGACTATGCCGCCTCTTTCGCGCCCGAAGGCTATCGCTGGCTGTTCGCCCCGATTGCCGGGCTACTGACGCTCAGCGCCGGCGCGATCATCGCCGGCCGGGTCTTCGCGATCGACTGGGGCAGCCTGTTCACCCTGCCCATCTTCCTCAAGCGCCGCCCGGCCTTGCCCGACCGGGTCGCCGACGCGATCCCCGCGGTGCGGGCCAGGCGCGAACGCGCTGCCGCCGCCGCTCCGGTGCAGCTGGGCGAGCCGCGCAAGGCGCCCGAGATCACCGACCCTTCGCGCCCGGCCAAGCCCGCGCAGATTTCTTCGCGTAGCCGCCAGGGCGACCTGTTTGACAGCTTCGAGCTGCCCAGCCTTGACCTGCTCAACGATCCCGCGCCGAATTCGGCACCAAAGATCGACAAGCTGGCGCTGGAGCGCAACGCCCGCCTGCTCGAGACCGTGCTCGACGATTTCAACGTCAAGGGCACGATCGACGCGGTCCGCACTGGCCCGGTCGTGACCATGTACGAGCTCGAACCCGCGCCGGGAATCAAGGCCAGCCGGGTGATCGGCCTGGCTGACGATATCGCCCGCAACATGAGCGCGATCTCGGCCCGCGTTTCTTCGATTCCGGGCCGCACGGTGATGGGGATCGAACTGCCCAACCAGCACCGCCAGATGGTCAGCTTCAAAGAACTGGTCGCCTGCGAACAGTTCGCCGCCAGCAAGGGCGCGCTGCCGATCATCCTCGGCAAGGATATCGCGGGCGAGCCGATCGTCGCTGACCTCGCGACCATGCCGCACCTGCTGGTGGCCGGGACCACCGGCTCGGGCAAGTCGGTCGGGCTCAACACGATCCTGCTGTCGCTGCTCTATCGCCTGACCCCGGCGCAGTGCCGACTGATCCTGGTCGATCCCAAGGTGCTGGAACTCAAGAGCTACGACGATATCCCGCACCTGCTCTCGCCGGTCGTGACCGAACCGGCCAAGGCAGTTCGCGCGCTGAAATGGGCGGTCGAGGAAATGGAGCGGCGCTATCGCCAGATGAGCGAGCTGTCGGTCCGCAACCTGACCGGCTTCAACGAAAAGGTCGCCACGGCCGCCGCCAAGGGCAAGCCGCTGGGGCGCCGGATCCAGATCGGGTTCGACCCCGAAACCGGCGAGGAGCTGTATGAAGAGCAACAGCTCGATTACCAGCCGCTGCCGCAGATCGTGGTGATCGTCGACGAGCTGGCCGACCTGATGGTGACGGTCGGCAAGGAAGTCGAAGTGCTGATCCAGCGGCTCAGCCAGAAGAGCCGCGCCGCCGGCATCCACCTGATCATGGCAACCCAGCGCCCCTCGGTCGACGTGATCACCGGGGTGATCAAGGCCAACCTGCCGACCCGCATCTCGTTCGCGGTGACCAGCCGGATCGACAGCCGCACGATCCTGGGCGAGCAGGGTGCGGAGCAACTGCTGGGCAAGGGCGACATGCTCTACAAGCCCAACACCGATCCGATCAAACGCGTCCACGGGCCGTTCGTTTCGGACGAGGAAGTGGAACGGATCGCCGATTTCTGGCGCGCCCAGGGCAGCCCCGAATATGTCGACAGCGTCACCGAAGAGCCCGAGGACGGCGGTTTCGGCTTCGACGACCTTGACGCGACCGCCAGCGACGCCCCCGAAGAACGCAAATACCGCCAGGCCTGCCAGATCGTTTTCGAAAGCCAGAAGGCCAGCGCAAGCTGGCTGCAACGCCAGATGGGGGTCGGCTACAACACCGCCGCCAAATGGGTCGAACGGATGGAAGCCGACGGCTTCGTCGGCCCGGCCAACCACGTCGGCCGCCGCGACATCTACCGCGACAAGGACGGGTCGCCGCTCTGAGCGGCCGTGTTCGGCGCTTCAGCCGATCTGCGGCTGCTGCTCGATTGCCGGAACATCGCCCAGGTCACCGGTCCAGGCGTAGGCCGAGCCGTGCCAGATCTGCAGGCTGGGGCGAAGCTCGCGGGCCTGCCGCGCGGTGCTGAGCCGTAGCGACAGCGTCCGCGATTCCTCGGCCTGGGTGCCATAGAGCGAGGTGCCGCAGGTCCCGCAAAAGGCCAGCGCCCGCTCACGCCCGCTCGCCGCGATCTTGTGGAAGTACCTGGGCGTCCCGGCCAGCAGGGTGAACCGGTCCTTGTCCACCAGCGTCCCCCAGCGGAACGCCCCGCCGCCGCCGATCTGGCAATCGCTGCAATGGCAGACCAGCACCGCAGCCGGGTCGATCTCTGCCTCGTAGCGGATTGCTCCGCACAGGCAGGCGCCGTCGACCTTCATTCGGCGGCCATGGCCAGAAAGGGCTCGGGCCGAATCGCCGGCGACCACGAGGCGACCCGGTGCAGCCGCCGCAGCTGGGTGCCGATATCGGCCGAAACGCCGTAATGGGTGGTCCCGAAATTGTCCCACAGCGCCACGTCGCCCGGTTCCCACTGGTGGCGGACCTGGATCTCGGGGATCTTCGACATCTCATTGGCCAGTTTGATCAGCGGTTCGGACAGTTCGGTCTCATAGCCGTGGACCCGCTGGACATAGGCATTGCCGACGAACAGGCAGGGCTTGCCGGTGGCATGGTGGCGGATCACAGCCGGGTGCACAGCATGTTCGCGCGAACCCATGATTCGCTCGATGATCGCCGGATCGCCGAAATCGTGGCGCAGCATCAGATAGAGCGAATCGTGCTCTACCTCGATCGAACTGAACAACGCCTTCAGCGCCTCGGGCAGGCGTTCGTAAGCCGCGCTCATGCTGGCCCACATCGTGTCGGCCCCGAACGGCACCTGCTCTGCCTGGAGGATCGACATAACGTTGGGATTCTGCCGCGCGGTCACGTCATGATGCCAAAGATCGGTGGTCGACTTCGCATTCTCGGTCTGGAGCCGCTGGATCACCACCACTTCGGGGTGGCCTTCGTCAGCCCTGGTCGGCGCGAAGGTGTGCTTTTCGAGCTGGTCGGCGAAAGCCAGGGCAACCCGTTTCATCGCGTCGAACGGCAAATGCTGGCCGCGTCCGAACAGCACGCCATAGGTCCACAGCGCTTCGCGCAGGTCGGCCAGGCCGGCATCGTCGAGATCGGCCAGGTTGCAGCCTTCGATCCAGCCCCCGATCACCGGGGTGCGGGGGATGACGCGGAATTGAGCATAGTCGCGGGTTTCAAGCCGGTCGGTCATGGCATTCTCTCCCATTTGTCCTTGTTGAGACCAAGCTAGCTTGCCAGTTGACGCCTGCTTGACATTTCGGGACATTAATTTGATATTTGGGGACATGGAACGCCGCCGGTGACCCTACTTGCGCGCAGCGCCGTGCTCGAAGGCCTCGGCGTAGTCGCGCGCGAACGCGGGCTCGATCCCGGCGCGCTGCTGCGGCAGTGCGGCGTGCCCCAGCGGGCGCTGACCGATCGCGACTTGCGGATCCCGGCCGAACAGGTCGCCGCCTTGCTGGAAACCACCGCACGCCAGGCCGGGATCGACGATCTGGGGCTGCGGATGGCGCTGCTGCGGCACAGTTCGGTGCTCGGCCCGCTGCGCATGCTGCTGCGCGAGCAGGCCACGGTCGGCGCTGCGCTCGCCGCGCTGGCCCGCTTTGGCTGGGCGCAGATCGAAGGATTGGGGCTGGCGCTGAACGACGATGGCGAGATCGCCGTGCTGCGGCTGTCGCTCGACCCGGTACTGATCGGCGCCAGCCGCGAAGCCAGCGAACTGACCCTGGCCTCGCTGACCGGGCTGCTGCGCGAATTCATGGGGCCGGGCTGGCAGCCGGAGATGGTGCTGTTCACGCACCCGCGCCCGGCCAGCCTGGCGCGGCACATCGCCTGCTTCGGGCGGGTCCCGGTCTTCGCGCAGGACATGACCGCCCTGGTCCTGACCAGCGCGGAACTGCGTCGCCCGATCGAAGGCGCCGATCCGGCGGCAGCAGCGCTGGCGGCGCGGATGCTGGGCGAAGTCGGCCCCGGCCCTTCGCCGAGCGAGGCCGACCGGGTGCTGATGCTGATCCGCGATGCCCTGCCCCGCGGCGAGGCCAGGGCTGACCGGATTGCGAACCGGCTCGGGATCGATCGCCGCACGCTGCATCGCCGCCTGGCCGCTGCCGGAACCAGCTATACTTCCCTGCTGCAACGCGCCCGGCGCGATCTGCTCACCGCGCTCGCCGCCGCGCCGGGCCGGAGCCTGACCGAACAGGCTGGACTGTTCGGCTTTTCCAGCCTCAGCGCCTATTCGCGCTGGCGCCGGAGCAATCGATCCTGACTCGGATGATCGGCTCTTCCGCACGGATGGAATTGCTGTAGGCTGCATTGCCAAGGGGTCGCGCGACCGGCTGATTGGCCGGAGGGGGAACGGCCATGCCGGATTTTCGCTACAAGGCCTTTGTCAGCTATAGCTGGGCCGATGCCGAATGGGGCAACTGGCTGCTCCACGCGATCGAGACCTACCGCACGCCCAGGGCGATGGTCGGCAAGGACGGCGCACACGGGCCGGTGCCCGAACGGCTCCACCCGCTGTTCAAGGACCGAGAGGAAGAAGCTGCCGGAGCCAGCATCGGCGCCGCAGTGGAAGCGGCACTCCGCGCGTCTGAATTCCTGATCGTGGTCTGCTCACCGCGTTCGGCCCAATCGCAATGGGTCAATCACGAGGTCGCCTGGTTCAAGACCCACCGCGATCCGGACAAGATCCTGGCGCTGATCGTCGATGGCGAGCCCGGCGGGGGCGAGCTGGAATGCTTTCCAAAGGCACTGACTCACGCGGTCCTGCCCGATCTGACAGTAACCGACACCCCGGTCGATGCCCCGCTCGCCGCCGATGCGCGGATCACCGGGGATGGCAAGCGCGGGGCGCGGCTGAAGATTGCGGCGGCCATGCTCGGCGTCGGTCTCGGCGAACTTATCAACCGCGACGAGCGCCGCCGCACCCTGCGCACCCGGCTGGTGGTGGCCGGCTCGCTTGCCCTGGCAACCGTGATGGGCGGAATGGCCTGGTACGCGATCCAGGCCAGGAACGAAGCGCAAGTTCAACGTGGGCAGGCCGAAGGGCTGGTCGAATTCATGATCGGCGACTTGCGCAAGAAACTGCAGCCCAAGGTCCAGATCGAAGTCCTGGGCAGCATCGCCGACCGGGCGCAGGCGTTCTACGCGGTGCAGAGCAAGTACCCGATGAACGAGGAGGCCCTGGCCCGGCGCGCGCGAGTGCTCAAGCTGCTCGCCGACATCGAAGACCATCGCGGCAATTCCGGCAAGTCGATCGCGCTGTTGGAGCAATCGATAGCATCGTCGCGCCAACTGCTGGAGCGCGATCCCGACAATCCGGACCGGATTCTGGATCAGGCATTCAGCCTCCAGGGGCTGGGCAATATCCTGTTTCTGCGCGGCGACTTGTCTGGCGCTGAGGCGAAGATGCAGGAAGCCGTACAACTGACCGCGCATTTGGTTGAAGATATCGGCCAAAAGAATGAATGGCTTGCCGAGCACGGCACAGCTCTTGGCAACCTAGGCTCAGGACCCATTAA
>NZ_DJUW01000004.1:0-409 GCF_002440635.1 Novosphingobium sp. UBA6272
TTTGCTCCCCACGCTTTCGCACCTCAGCGTCAATACTTGTCCAGTCAGTCGCCTTCGCCACTGGTGTTCTTCCGAATATCTACGAATTTCACCTCTACACTCGGAATTCCACTGACCTCTCCAAGATTCTAGCAACCTAGTTTCAAAGGCAGTTCCGGGGTTGAGCCCCGGGCTTTCACCTCTGACTTGAGTCGCCGCCTACGTGCGCTTTACGCCCAGTAATTCCGAACAACGCTAGCTCCCTCCGTATTACCGCGGCTGCTGGCACGGAGTTAGCCGGAGCTTATTCTCCAGGTACTGTCATTATCATCCCTGGTAAAAGAGCTTTACAACCCTAAGGCCTTCATCACTCACGCGGCATTGCTGGATCAGGCTTTCGCCCATTGTCCAATATTCCCCACTGCTGCCT
>NZ_DJUW01000004.1:562-112815 GCF_002440635.1 Novosphingobium sp. UBA6272
ATCATCCTCTCAGACCAGCTAAGGATCGTCGCCTTGGTAGGCCTTTACCCCACCAACTAGCTAATCCTACGCGGGCTCATCTTTTGCCGATAAATCTTTGGTCTTGCGACATTATCCGGTATTAGCAGTCATTTCTAACTGTTATTCCGAAGCAAAAGGCAGATTCCCACGTGTTACGCACCCGTGCGCCACTAACCCCGAAGGGTTCGTTCGACTTGCATGTGTTAGGCATGCCGCCAGCGTTCGTTCTGAGCCAGGATCAAACTCTCAAGTTTGTGTCCAATCTCACAACAGCACAGGCCGAAGCCTGCCATCTGACGTAAAATTAATTCAGGGGTCAATTACCCTGCACATATCTAAACGTATGGTTACGTTAGGACATATGTAATGGTAACGACTATTTTAAACTGCCACCCCGAGCCCTGAAGCCCCGGGAGCAGGCGCCGTCGCCCACATGTCCCTTCATCTAAAACCGACAATGTCAAAGAGCCGTCAACCTCGCCGCCGAAGCGACAAAATCAGGCGGACAACCATCGTACCCCGATTTTTATACCGGGGGACTGTTGTCCGTCTATGTTGGCGACCGGGGCGTTTCTGCCGTTTTTGAAGCGGCGTTCCCGTCCGGTGAACGGGCCTCTAAGCCTGACCTTTGATTCGGTCAACGCCTTTTTTGCAATTTTATTTCGCAGCTGCGGAAAGCCGCAGAAATCTGAGGATTTTGAGTTCGATCCTGTGCCTCGGAGGATCGAATCGTTCCCGAATCCAGCAATTTTCCTCCGAATCTCGCCGCGTAAGGCGATGATTAACGCCCCTTAGCTATACCGCGCGGCATGTCAGAGGTCGCCCTCCCCCCCGTGATTCCCGCCGCACCGCGCGTTGCGGTGATTGTTCCTGCCTATGGAGTCGCCCACCTGGTCGGCGAAGCGCTCGATTCGCTGCTCGCCCAATCCATGCCCGACTGGGAGTGCGTGGTGATCGACGATGGCGCGCCCGACGATGTCGCGGGTGCGGTCGCACCTTATCTGCACGATCCACGGATCCGCTTCCTCGCTACCGACAATCACGGCGTATCCGGAGCGCGCAACACCGCGATCGCGGCGACCAGTGCACCGTATATTGCATTGCTTGATGGCGATGACCGGTTCCGGCCGGATTATCTCGCCCGCACCACCGCCCGGCTCGACGCCGATCCCAGCCTGTGCCTGGTCACCGTGAATGCCCACATCTTCGGAGCGGTCCCGCGCGAACGGCTGTGCTTCGAAGGCAAGCAGGGGGCTGGAGACGGTCTGCATGGCACGCTGGCGGAAGTGCTCGACCGCAGCTTTGGCGTCTATATCGGCACAACCTTTCGTCGCAGCGAGTTCGAACGGACCAAAGGGTTCGATACCACCTTCACCCATTGCGAAGACTTCGACATGTGGGTCCAGTTAATGCAGCTCGGCGGCCTCGCCGGCTATATCGACGAGGTGCTGGGCGAATACCGGGTACGGGTCGATTCGGCCTCGGCCAGCCGCGAGAAGATGCTGCGCGGCAACCTGAGGGTCTATGACAAGGCGATCGCCACCCTGCCTTCGGACGCGCCCGAACTTGCCCTGGCCCGGCGCCTCGCCCACGATACCCAGCAGGCGATCGATTTCGAACACGCGATGGACCGGGTGATCGATGGCGATACCGCCGGCGGTCTGGCCGCTCTCCGTGCCGTCAAGGAGCAGGTCACCGGGCCGGTTTGGACACTCTCCTTCGCGCTTTGGACGCTGTTTCCTTCACTCGCCCGCCCGATGCTGGCCTGGCGTCGCCGCAAGCACAGTCGCGGCGGATCGGAAAGCGGGCTCAAGGCCGTGCTACAAAGCGCTGTATCATGACCACCGCCAGCGAGGCGCCTGCAGAAGGCGGCGCGCTGCGCAGCCAGGTTCGCAGCGCGGTGATCTGGCGTTCGGGCACGCAAATCTTCAGCCAGCTGGTCGCCTGGGTCTCAACCTTCCTGGTGATGCGGCTGCTGCCGCTGTCCGATTACGGCCTGTTCGCGATGACTTCGACCATGCTGGTCCTGCTCAGCCTGTTCAACGGTTCGGGCTTTTCCAGCGCGGCAATTCAGGATCGCGATTTCAACCGGCAGAATCTGCGCCAGTTGTTCGGCCTGCTGATCGCGATCAATGGCACACTGGCTCTGGCGCAGGTGCTGCTGGCTCCACTGGTCGCGAGTTATTTCGCCGAGCCGCGCGTGGCCGACCTACTGCGGGTCCAGGCACTGATCTATCTGACCAACCCGTTCCTCGGGGTCGGCTATGCAGTGCTGGCGCGCGAGATGGATTTCCGCCGGCAGGCCCAGGTCAATATGGGATCGGCGCTGCTGGGCGCGGTCGTAGCACTGATCGGAGCCTTTTCCGGCTGGGGGGTGTGGACGCTGGTTGCCGCGCCGCTGGCCACCTTTGTCAGCCGCGCGATCGGGATGATGGTCGCCGCAAAGGCCTGGATATTGCCGAGCTTCGACTTTCGCGGTGCGCGGGCGCTGGCCGACTATGGCGGGATCGTGATGGGCGGGCAGATCTTCTGGTTCCTGCAGACCCAGGCCGACATCGTCATCGCCGGCCGCCTGCTCGGCAAGGACGATCTGGGACTTTATACGATCAGCCTGTTCCTGGCCCACATCTTCGTGACCAAGGTGGTGCCGCCGCTCAACGAAGTGGCATTCAGCGCCTATGCGCGGATCCAGCACGACCTGCGCGAGGTTTCCGCCGGCTTCCTCAAGTCGGTCCGCACGATCATGTTGCTGGCGATGCCGTTCTGCCTTGGCATGGCCGCCACAGCCGAGCCGCTGGTGCGGACGATGCTGGGCGACGACAAGGCTGCCACCGCTCCGGTGGTCGCCCTGCTTGCGCTGGCCATGCCGTTCATGACGCTGCACGTCCTGTTCGCGCCGGCAACCAACGCCTGCGGCCGTCCGGGCATCGCCACCCGCACATCGATCCTCGGTGCGCTGCTGATGCCGCCGGCCTTTTACGTCGGCGTGCGCTATGGCGTAGTCGGGCTGGCTGTGGCCTGGGCGCTGACCTACCCTGTACTGACTGTGGTCTCGGCGATGCTGTCGCTGCCGGTGATCGGGGTCAGGCCGCGCGAATTGATCGCTGCGCTGCAGGCGCCGGTGCTGGCCGGGATCGCCATGGCTGCCAGCGTCGTCCTGCTGGATCGGGCACTGCCCGTAATGCCGCATCCGGCCAGGCTGGCGCTGTTGGTCAGCGTTGGCGGCGCGATCTACGGCGGCTGGCTACTGACCTTCGCCCGCGAACGGATCGACGAGATGCTGAAACTGGTGCTGAAGCGCTAGGCCGCAGCGCGGATCGCACCGAGCCCGGCCATCGCCTGCCGCGAAGCCCGGGCATAGGCCCCGCGATGATAGCGATAAGTCCCGACGAAGTGGACCAGCGCCGCATCATCGCCATAGGGCTCGTTCCAGAAGTTGAGATAGCGATCATAGGGCAGCAACACCGGCTCGCCCTCGTTGGCGACGATAACATTGCTCATAACCTGTTCGCTACCCCATTCCGACCAGACCTGCTTGCCGAGCAGCGCAATTGCCTCGCGGCTGAAGGCATCGGCAATCTCGCGGCCCATCCCGCCCGGAGCAAAGCCGGCAAAGCCTGCGCAACCCCGGACATAGTGCGAAAGCTGCGGCTGCCGCCTGGCGACTTCGGCCAGCAACGCCTCGATTTTGGGCTGTACATGGGCATCAGCCGGAACCGACGAAAGGTGAGCGGCGATCGCCTCGACTGGAACTAGTTCCGCGTCGATTCCGCCCAACAGCGTGAAACCGCGTCCCGCATCGATCGCGGCGAGCACTTCGGGCACCGGGCCAAGTGTAACCGTGTCCGAATCGAGCTGGATCACGTAATTGTCGCGGCGCAGCGCCAGGAGCGTCAGCAGGCGTTCCCAGCACCCGCCGCGCGGGCAATCGCCCAGTTCGACATCGCCGATCGCCAAGATCTCTGGCCGGTCGAGATGGGCGGCCAGGACGGCGCGGTCCTCAACGGTCAGCGTGCCATCATCGAGGATCACAAAACGCCCCTTGCCCAGCTGGGCGTGCAGGCTTTTCGCCGCGATCAGGTAAGGCAGCACGACCCGCGTGCCGATCATCGAGAACAGCACCACGCCATCGTCGGCCGCGCGAACGGGCGACGTCGCCAGAATGGCCCGCGCGTCGCGGTTGAATTGCAGCTCGCGCAGCTTGCGCAGCGCCCGGTCAGCCAGATCGATCATGCCATGGCCATAGCAGCAGCCCCTTAAGCTTTGGCAAATGCGCCAACCGCTTCGACCGGCGACATGGCGCAGTGTAGAGCAGCGTGGTATCCTGCCGTCATAAGAGAGAGGAGAACCGCCATGTCGGTTAGCCAATTCATTGCCCCATTCGTCTCACTGGTGCTGGCCATGCCGGTGATGGTCGGACAGAACGGCGCCCAGCAAGCCAGCGAAGTCGATGTTATCCAGACCCAGGATGACCGGCACGAGCGCCTGACCGTTCCGGTCCGGATCGGAACCCACGGGCCGTTCCAGTTCATGATCGATACCGGATCGCAGAACACCGTGGTCTCGACCGGGGTGGCCACCACGCTGGGTATTCCGATCGGGGCCAAGGCCAAGCTTACCGGGGTGGCCGGAAGCGAAATGGTCGATACGGTCGAAATCGACGAGATTGGCCTCGGCAAGCGCTCTTATTACAGCGTGCTCGCCCCGCTGCTCGAGCGGGCCGACATTGGCGCGGACGGGATCGTCGGGCTCGACAGCCTGCAGGGGCAGCGGGTCCAGATCGATTTCAAGCGCGGACTGATGGCGGTGGCCGATGCCCGCAGCCTGGGCGGAAACCGCGGTTACGAGATCGTGGTGACCGCTCGGCGCCGTTCGGGCCAGCTGATCATGGCCGATGCCGTGATCGACGGGATCAAGGTTCAGGTGGTGATCGATACCGGGTCGGACACCTCGATCGGCAACCGGGCATTGCAGTACAAGCTGTCCAAACGCGGGCTCAACGGCCAGGTCGAGCTCCGCTCGGTCACCGGGCAGACCATTATTGCTGACATCGGGCTCGGCCGGAACCTCAAGATCGATCAGGTCAACTTCGGCAACGTGATGATCGCTTACGCCGATTCGCCGCATTTCAAGGCCCTCGGCCTGGCTGACAAGCCGGCCTTGTTCCTGGGTATGCGCGACCTGCGCCAGCTGGACCGCGTCGCAATCGATTTCGCCACCCGCAAGATCTATTTCGACGTGCCGGACAGTTCGATGGATTATACCGGACGCTTTTCGGACCACGTGAACTCGCGGCTGAACTGATCTTTGGCCGCGGCGCGCGGCCCCTTCCCTTTCGCGGGCTTGCCCCTACATGGGGGCGATGCCCCCCGACGCCCCATCCTCCGATAGCGCCGCCCGCCATGACGGCTGGGGCAGCCTGCGCCGGTTCCTGCCCTATCTGTGGCCCAAGGATCGCCCGGCCCTGAAGCGCAAGATCGTGCTGGCCGTGCTGCTGGTACTGCTCAGCAAGGCGATCACGCTGGCCCTGCCCTATGCCTACAAGCGTGCGGTCGATGCGATGGGCACCAGTGGCAGCGCGGCGTTCCAGATCGCCTTCGCCTTCGTCCTGGCCTATGCGCTGGGGCGATTCACCGGGGTTCTGTTCGACAACCTGCGCAACATCGTATTCGAGCGGGTCGGCCAGGAGGCGACCCGGCAGCTGGCAGTCGATACCTTCAACCGCCTGCACCAGCTGTCGCTGCGTTTCCACCTCGCCCGCCGCACCGGCGAGGTAACCAAGACGATCGACCGCGGGACCAAGAGCATCGACGTGATGCTCTATTTCATGCTGTTCAACATCGCCCCGACCGTGATCGAGCTGACTGCGGTGGCGGTGATCTTCTACTTCAGCTTCGGCTGGGGGCTGGTCGCGGCAACGGCGCTGGCGGTGGTCGCCTATGGCGCGGTGACCCGCTGGATCACCGACTGGCGCAACGCCCTGCGCGAACAGATGAACCGGCTCGACGGGCAGGCGCTGGCCCGTTCGGTCGATTCGCTGCTCAACTACGAGACGGTGAAGTACTTCAACGCCGAAGTCCGCGAGGCGCAGCGCTATGAGGAATCGGCGCAGGCCTTTGCCAATGCGGCGGTCAAAAGCGAGAACAGCCTGGGCCTGCTCAACATAGCCCAGGCGCTGATCACCAACCTGCTGATGGCCGGGGCCATGGCCTACACCGTGTGGGAGTGGTCCAAAGGCCGCCACAGCGTGGGCGATCTGGTCTTCGTCCAGACCTATCTGACCCAGCTGTTCCGCCCGCTCGACCTGCTCGGCATGGTCTATCGCACGATCCGCCAGGGGCTGATCGACATGGCCCAGATGTTCGACCTGATCGACACGCCGGTCGAAGTGGCTGACGCGCCCGGTGCCCCGGCGCTGGTGGTCAGCCGCCCGACCCTGACCTTCGACAACGTGGTGTTCGGCTATGAACCCGACCGCACGATCCTGAAGGGATTGAGCTTCGAAGTGCCGGCCGGGCATCAGGTGGCTGTGGTCGGCCCATCGGGTGCTGGCAAGAGCACGATCGCGCGGCTGGTGTTCCGCTTCTACGATCCCTGGTCGGGCCGGATCCTGATCGACGGGCAGGATATCAAGGACGTTACGCAGGAATCGCTGCGCAAGGTGTTGGGCATCGTCCCGCAGGATTCGGTGCTGTTCAACGACACGATCGGCTACAACATTGCCTATGGCCGTGACGGTGCCGGCCTGCCCGAGGTTGAGGCGGCGGCGCGCGGCGCGGCGCTGATGGACCTGATCGGGCGGCTGCCGCAGGGTTTCGACACTGAAGTGGGCGAGCGCGGGCTCAAGCTCTCGGGCGGGGAGAAGCAGCGGGTGGCGATCGCCCGCACCCTGGTCAAGAACCCGCCGATCCTGCTGCTCGACGAGGCGACCTCGGCGCTCGACACCCGGACCGAGCAGGACATCCTGGCGACGCTGCACTCGGTCGCCGAAGGCCGCACCTCGCTGACCATCGCTCACCGGCTTTCGACGATTGCCGATGCCGATACGATTCTGGTGCTGAACGACGGCCTGCTGGCCGAACAGGGCACCCATGGCGAACTGCTGCGCCGCGGCGGACTCTATGCCGAAATGTGGGCGCGCCAGGCCGAAGCGATCGAGGAACTGGGCGAAGCGGCGGAGTAACCGCACTGGTTGACCCCGACAGGGGACAAACCTACGCTACATTTCATGGACTTGCTCGGCCCCGATTTCGCCAAGGCGCGCTATTGGACCGAATTCGACGAACAGGGCGAGCGGCTGGTCATGCCGATCCGGCGCAGCTGGAAAGTGGTCGGCGGCACCCTGGCCGGGTTCGGCTTCATGATCGTTAAGATGCACGCCCTGTTCGAACACGAACCTGGCTGGTTTGAATACACCGCCTTTGCCGGGCTGATCGGCGGCGCGCTCTATCTTGTGCTGATCATCCTCACCAGCCTGCTGACCCGCGAGACAATCCAGATCCGCAATGGCGAACTGGTCCATGGCTGGCGCCTGTTCGGCCTCAAGCGGGAAAAGCGTTATCGGCTGGCCGAAGTGTTCGATCTTGGCATCAGCAACGATGAACAGGCCGCGAGTCTCGAAAAGCTGGTTTCGCCGCTCAAGGACTTCGGCAAGGCCGGGGTGGTCAGTTTCGATTTCCGCGGCGAGACCGTGGGTATGGGCGCGGGACTTGACGAGGCGCATGGCCAGCAGGTGATCGAATGGATCGCCCGCCGGGCACCGCGCGGGGTTCTGACCCGCTAAACGGCTACTTCACCACGTCGGCTTCATGCCAGACCACGGCCTGCGCACACTTCATGCAGCCGCCCTCCTCATCCCAGGCGAGCGACGGCGAACCATAGAGCCGCCAGCCCTGCTCCAGCGCCTCGGACACCCGCTCGCAAAAGGCGTGGTCGTCCTTACCGGTGAGCAGGCGATAGATCGGACGGTCGTCAGGGGTTTGCATCGCGCGACTATAGCAGCAGCAGACTTCGCTGAAAGCCCCTCCCCGGCGGGGAGGGGTTGGGGTGGGGGTTCGACGCTGGCGTGGTCCTCCCACCCCGCTGCGACTAGGCAGCAAGCTGCCAAGTCTCGCTGCCCCTCCCCGGCGGGGAGGGGACCATGACTTGACCTAGTCTTCTGGCATGCCCGGATAGCGCTTGAATGCGGGAAGGTCATGCGCGTCCTTCATCCAGCCGATCCGCTCTGCCACCTGGATCTGCGCATCGGGCGGCAGTGCGTCAGGATCGTCGAGCGTCGCGATCTGAATGTCGACGATCCCCGGAAGGGTTTCGGCATTGCGGAAATAGAGACCGGTACCGCAGGTCGGGCAGAAGCTGCGCATCGAGGCACCGGATGAGTTGAACGTCGCAGCCTGGCCTTGCTCAACCGCAAAGTCGCTTTCGGCAAAGGCGGCCCAGCCGACCACCGGCGCGCCCGCACTCTTACGGCAATCCACGCAGTGGCACAGCGCCCTGTGCTGCGGTTCACCTGTTACGCGATAGCGCACCGCGCCGCACTGGCATCCGCCGGTCAGTTCCATGGCCTGTCTCCTTCAAGCTCGCGCAGGAACATTAAAGGAACATTGAAGCCGCTACAAGATATACTTCGACAAGTCCGTGTCCCGCGCCAGACCGGCCAGCCGCTCGGTCACATAGGCTTCATCCACGGTCACGCTCTCACCCTCGCGATCTTCGGCTTCGAAGCTCAGATCCTCTAGCAGCTTTTCCATCACGGTTTGGAGCCGCCGCGCACCGATGTTCTCGACCGCTTCGTTGACCTGGCATGCGATCCTGGCGACTTCGCGGACCGCACCGGGGGTGAAGTCGAGCGTGACCTTCTCGGTCCCCAGCAGCGCCTTGTACTGCTCGACCAGGTTGGCCCGGGTTTCGGAGAGAATCCGGACGAAATCGTCCTCGCTCAGCGCCGACAGCTCGACCCGGATCGGCAAGCGGCCCTGCAATTCGGGCAGCATGTCGCTGGGCTTGGCGACGTGGAACGCGCCAGAAGCGATGAACAGCACGTGGTCGGTCTTCATCGGCCCATACTTGGTGGCCACCGTGGTGCCTTCGATCAGCGGCAGCAGATCGCGCTGCACGCCTTCGCGGCTGACCGAGCCGCCGCGCACGTCGCTGACCGCAATCTTGTCAATCTCGTCGATGAAGACGATGCCGTTGGTTTCGGCATTGAGCAGCGCGACCCGGGCGACGTCGTCCTGATCCATCCGCTTTTCGGCTTCCTCGTCGACCAGCTTGGCCCAGGCATCGGGCACCTTGAGCTTGCGCCGTTTGAGGTTCTGCTTGCCCATCGCCTTGTTCATCATGTCGGACAGGTTGATCATGCCGATCCCGCCGGGCATGCCGGGGATCTCCATCCCGCCGGCCGGGCTGTCCTCCACTTCGATCTCAACCTCGACGTCGTCCATCGCCTTTTCGACGATCCGCTGGCGGAACGATTCGCGGGTCGCCTCAGAAGCGCCATCGCCGACCAGCGCTTTGAGCAGCCGGTCCATCGCGCCCTTTTCGGCCGCATCGCGCACCGCATCACGGCGGCGGTCCTTCTCGAGCCGGATCGCTTCCTCGACCAGGTCGCGGGCAATCTGTTCGACATCGCGGCCGACATAGCCGACCTCGGTGAACTTGGTCGCCTCGACCTTGACGAACGGCGCTTCGGCCAGCTTGGCCAGCCGCCGGCTGATCTCGGTCTTGCCGCAGCCCGTCGGGCCGATCATCAGGATGTTCTTGGGCGTCACCTCATCGCGCAGCTCGGGCCCGAGCCGCTGACGCCGCCAGCGGTTGCGCAGGGCAACGGCCACGGCCTTCTTGGCATCGGCCTGGCCGATAATGTGTTCGTCCAGCGCGCGGACAATGGCTTTGGGGGTGAGGTTTTCGATCATTCTCTTGCTCCCCCCTCCCGCTTGCGGGAGGGGTCAGGGGTGGGCCTGCGGGGAGTGAATGGGACCGGCCCACCCCTAACCCCTCCCGCAGGCGGCAGGGGGACTAGACGGTTTCCACCGTCACGCGGTCATTGGTGAAGACGCAGACCTCAGCGGCAACGGCCATGGCGCGGCGGGCGATCTTTTCGGGATCGTCCTCGTAATCGGTCAGCGCCTTGGCGGCGGAGAGCGCATAGTTGCCGCCCGATCCGATCGCGGCGATGCCTTCCTCGGGTTCGAGCACATCGCCATTTCCGGTAAGGATCAGCAGCACGTCCTTGTCGGCCACGATCATCAGCGCTTCCAGGTTGCGCAAGTACTTGTCGGTGCGCCAGTCCTTGGCCAGTTCCACCGCCGCGCGCATCAGCTGGCCGCGGTGCTGCTCAAGCTTCTTTTCCAGCCGTTCGAACAGCGTGAAGGCATCGGCGGTCGCCCCGGCGAACCCGGCGATCACGCTGCCGTCACCCAGCCGCCGGACCTTCTTGGCGTTGGGCTTTATCACGGTGTTGCCCATGGAAACTTGGCCATCGCCGGCGATGACGGTCTTGCCGCCCTTCTTGACGCCGATGATGGTGGTGCCGTGCCACTGGATCAGACCGTGGCTGTCGTTGGAATGGTTCATGCCTGCGGATATATGACTTATCCGGCGGGCTTCAACCTAGCTGCCGTTCGGACCGCCACCTGCGCCACCGCCGGTACCGGCGGCGCCGACCTGCCCAATGTTGCCGAACAGGTCTTCGAGGAAGGTCCGTTCGCGGCCCAGGGTCGGTGTCTTGTCACCATCCGGGTTGAACTGAACGACCTTCTCGATGCCCGAGCGTTCGACCCCGGCGACGTTGCCTTTCTCATCGAAGGTGATTTTGACCATCAACTGCTCTTTGGCCTTGGGCCGGGTGAAGGCGGCCTGGCGGGTGTTGGTCGAAATATAGTACCAGTCCTTGCGGCCGTATTGGCTGATGTAGCTGGGGCGGCCAAGCATGCGTTCGACCGACATCTGGTTGTCGATCCCCGGTTGAACCGAATCGAGCAGGGCATTGTCAACGAGGTAACCGCGACGGTCCTTGATCGAAGCGCAGGCCGAAAGCGCCAGTACCGCCACTGCCACGCCGAGGAAACGAACCTTGCCTTGCATCGTCAAATTGCTCCGTCCGGGCGGCCTTGCGGGATTGCCCGCTCCGCCCCATCTGATCTATCGCGGCCAGCCTTAGGCCGCCTTGCCCTTGCGCGCAATGCCGCCGCATGGGTCGTAACGGTTTAATGCCCGCTGAATGGAAGGAATACCCGCGATGTCGCTGCTCAAGCGCCTGTTTGCCTCTGGCGCGAAAGATCAGGCTCGGGTCCGCCGGTTGTGGCACCGCGTGGTCGAAATCGCGCGCGAGCCGGGTTGGTATACCAAGGGCGGGATTGCCGACACTGTCGAGGGCCGGTTCGATGCGATCACGTTGGTGCTGGTAGCGGCGATGCTGCGGATGGAGCGGACCGAACATCTGCGCGGCATGTCGGCCCGGCTGACCGAACTGTTCGTCGACGATATGGACGGCCAGCTGCGCCAGGCCGGGGTTGGCGATCTGGTGATGGGCAAGCGGATGGGCAAGCTGATGAGCGTGCTCGGCGGCCGGCTTGATGCCTTGCGTGCCGCGCTGGCCGAGTCCGATGACGCGGCTCTGATCGCGGCGATCGAACGCAATGTCACCCTGACCGACAAGGCCAGCCCTCCCGCCATCGCCGCTGAGCTGCGCGTGCTGGCCGCTACACTGGCCGCAATCGACGACGATTCGCTGCTCGACGGGAGGATTGCGCGATGAGCGAGCTGGAACGGATCTTCGACGCGGCCCGGTTGCCGGCCGATCCGCAGCGAATTACGGCGAACGAAGGCGAATGCCGCGCCCTCGCGCGGCGTTTTGGCTTGGTATCGGTAGGTTCGCTTGAAGCGACAATTACGCTGGTCGCCGATGGTCCCGCAGTCCGCGCCCATGGTCGGTTAGCGGCAGAGGTGGTGCAAAGCTGCGCAATATCGGGGGAGGATCTGGCGGTCCGCATCGACGAACCCGTCGCCCTGCGCTTCATCCCCGCAATCCCGCCCACCGCTGCCGACGAAGAAATCGAACTGACCGCCGACGATCTCGACGAAATCGAGATGGACGGCACTCGGTTTGACCTGGGTGAGGCCGTGGCGCAGACCATGGCGCTGGCAATCGATCCCTATCTCGAAGGGCCGAATGCCGAGGAATTCCGCCGCAAGGCCGGGATCCTCAGCGCCGGCGAAGGCGGGGCCTTTGCCGCGCTGAAGGGGTTGCTGAAGGAATAGCCCTCAGAACGGGATATCGTCGTCGAGATCGTCGGCGAAGCCGCCGCCAGCGCCGCCCGACTGACCGCCACCGAAGCCGCCGCCGCCAGAGCGCTGTCCGCCGCCGAAGTCTCCGCCGCCACTACGCTGGCCGCCACCATAGCTGCCGCCACCGCCGCCGGCTCCACCACCCTGGCCGCCGCCCGGGGCGCCATCGAGCATGGTCAGCACGCCGCCCATGCCGCCGACCGACACTTCGGTGCTGTAACGGTCATTGCCTTGGGCATCCTGCCACTTGCGGGTCCGCAGCTGGCCTTCGATGTAAACCTTGCTGCCCTTGCGCAGATAGCGCTCGGCCACGCCGACCAGGCCGTCCGAATTGAGCACCACGGTGTGCCATTCGGTCCGCTCCTTCTTCTCGCCGGTGTTCTTGTCTTTCCAGTTTTCGCTGGTGGCGATCCGCAGATTGGCGATCCGCCCGCCGTTCTGGAACGACTTCACCTCGGGATCGGCTCCAAGGTTGCCGATCAGAATAACCTTGTTGACGCTGCCTGCCATCGAATCGAGTCCCTTTGATTTGCTTGGCGATGGCCTAGCGCCTTGATGGGACGAGTTCCAGATTGGCGGCCCCGGATTTTCCCACAGGCACTCTCATGGACTCTCGCAAAGGCGCGAAGGCGCAAAGGACCGTCGAATTCGGCGTAGCCGTTTATCGATCCTAGGTTTGATCAAGGCTTTGCGTAGACGTCCAAAAACATGGCCTACGGCGCATTGTCTAACTCTTCGCGCCTTTGCGCCTTTGCGAGAGAAATCGCTATCCCAGCCCCAACCACACCGCCGTCCAATAGGTCAGACCGGCGAAAACATAGGCCAGCGCGAACAGGTAGATCAGCATGAAGATTGGCCAGCGCCACCCGTTCGTCTCGCGCCGCGTCACCGCGATCGTGCTCATGCATTGCGGGGCGAAGACGAACCAGGCGAGGAAGGCCAGTGCAGTTGGCAGCGACCAGCTGGCCTTGAGGCGGTCACCCAGCTGCTGGGCCTGGGCTGCCTCATCATCGCCGGCGCTGACGGCGTAGGAGGTGGCGAGCGAGCTGACCGCAACCTCGCGCGCGGCCATTGCCGGGATCAGCGACAAGGCGATGTCGCGGTTGAACCCGATCGGCTCGACCACCACTGCAAGGCCGTTGGCAAGGTGCCCGGCGATCGAGGCGTCGACCTGATCTTCGCCTGGGGCGGCACGCGGGAAGTTGAGCAGCAGCCACAGCACAACCGTGACCATGAAGATGATCGTCCCGGCACGGCGCAGAAAAATCCAGGCGCGCTGCCACAGTCCGATCAGGAGGTCCTTCGGGTGCGGCATCTGATACTTGGGCAGCTCCATGATGAAGCCCGATGCCGCGCCCTTGGTGACCGAGCGGCGCAGCACCAGCGCCACCACCATCGCCGCGATGATCCCGAAGACATAGAGCCCCAGCAGGACCAGCCCTTGCAGGCCGACCGGCCCGAGCACCGAGCGATTGGGAATGAAGGCCGCGATGATCACCGCATAGACCGGCAGCCGGGCCGAACAGGTCATCAGCGGGGCGATCAGGATCGTGGTCAGGCGGTCCTTCGGGTCGGTGATGCTGCGCGTCGCCATGATCCCGGGGATCGCGCAGGCAAAGCTGGAGAGCAGCGGGATGAAGCTGCGGCCCGACAGGCCCACACCCGCCATCATCCGGTCCATCAGGAAGGCGGCGCGGGCCATATAGCCCGAAGCTTCCATCGCCAGGATGAAGAAGAACAGGATCACGATCTGCGGCAGGAACACCACCACCGCACCGACCCCCGACAGCACACCATCGGTGATCAGATCGCGCAGCAGACTTTCAGGCATCAGCGCGCGGACCTGTGCGGTCAGCCAGCCAATTCCGCCTTCCAGCGCGTCGGCAAACGGGGTGGCCCAGGTGAACACCGCCTGGAACACGACGAACAGCAGCGCGAACAGGATCAGCGGCCCGGCCCAAGGGTGCAGGAACAACCGGTCAAGCTTCGCGTGAAGCCGGTGGCGCGCGGTTTCCGAAACGATCGCCGCCTCGGCAATGGCATGGGCGGTAACCCGCCGCTCGGTCAGCGTGGTATGAGGGCGGTGATGCTCGGCCGCGCGTTCTTCAGCGGCGGCAATTGCGGCGGCCAGTTCGGTCAGTCCGCGGCGGCGGACCGCGACGGTGGCGATCACCGGCACGCCCAGCGCCTCCTGCAACGCGGCGGGATCGATCGTCAGCCCGTCGCGCTCGGCGAGGTCCACCATGTTGAGCGCGATCACACAGGGCCGGCCCAGCGCGATCACCTCCTGCGCGAAGACCAGGTGCTGTTCGAGGTTGGAGGCGTCGAGAACGATGACCAGCACTTGCGGCGCCGGCTCACCCGGAAACTCGCCCATGATGACCTTGCGGGTCACTTCCTCGTCGGGACTGGTGGCGTGGAGGCCGTAGGAGCCGGGCAGATCGGTCAGCTCGATCGCTTCGCCGCCCGGGAGGACCAGCCGTCCGGCCTTCCGCTCAACGGTGACGCCAGGGTAGTTGGCGATCTTCTGGCGCGCGCCGGTCAGCGCGTTGAACAGCGCGCTTTTTCCGGCATTGGGATTGCCGACCAGGGCCGCACTGCGCAGGCTCACAGCCATTCCACCTCGATCGCTTCGGCATGGGCGCGGCGCAGGGCCACCGCCATCCGCCCGACCGAGAGCGCGATCGGATCGCGCCCGGAAAACACCCCGCGATGCGCGACGCTGACCTTCGCGCCGAGATCGATCCCCAGCGCCTGCAAGCGCTGCGCCTCTTCCGGCACCAGCCGTGCCCAGTCGACCGCGACGATGCGGGCGCTCATTCCAATAGGGAGATGGTCGATCGTCATGCCCGAACGCCGCTGCCACAGCGCGGCGCTAGTTGCAAGTCATTCGCAATAATATTGATCGAGGTCAAATTCCTCCCCCGCATGAGGAAGAACGAGCGGACCGGATACCATGGCCGCCCCAGCAACCGCAGCGACCATAGCGCGTTGGCCAATTTGGAGGCGGGTCGAGCGTTGCGCCGGCCCGGACTCCAAAAACCCTGGCTCATTGCATGTCATTCGAATTGGTCGCCGGATATCACTTTCCCGGTGCGTTAAAGGTGATGGCGTAGGCGGTGTTTGGGGCCAGCCCTGCTGGGACGTTGAACGTGAACCCGGCCGGAGTGGCCTCAACAAACCCGTTTCGCACCGCAGTCACGCTCGGCGCGTTGGCTGCCGCGATCACTGGATAGCTAGCCGTGGGATAGGGGTGAGCATAGGTCACAATTAGTTGACCTCCCCCTGCCGGAGCGTTGCCGGTGGTTAGGGTAATGATACCTGAATTGCCCTGTGCGTCGATGTACACGCTCGCTCCGGTGCCGGCTGCGGCCAGCGGCTTGACCGTCGGTGCAGCGGTGTCGTTCAGAACAAAGCTGCGCCTCACCCCGTCTGCCTTCGTAAAATAGGGCATGGCACCTGCGTCGACCTCGAATGCTCCCGGTTCGGGTACGGCAAGCAGTTGCGCGTTCGACGAGAGAAACTTGAGCGGACCGAACCCGGGCGAACTCGCGCCCGCAGAGATCACAACCCAGCCGCCAAAGTTCGAACCCGGGGGCGGCAGCGGGCCACCAAGTCCGCCGGGAAAAAGCACCTGTTGAAAGCTGTTCGCGGCGATTGCGGTGATTGGGCCGAACCGGTTGGGGTATTGCCGCGAAGCCTGGCTGTTATGAACGCCGGAGCCGGTGATCAGCAGCCAGCGCCCCGCAACTTCGCCGGCATTGGCCGGATTCTGGTCGATGATAACGCGAGTCCCGCCGACATGCCCAGTCTGGCTGCCGGTTCCAGCCTGCCACAAGTCGGAAACCACCCGGTCCCCTGCCCGAACTGCGTCGAAGGTGTTCATCTTCGTGCCACGGGTCTTGACCCACATGTTGATCACGCCCTTACCGTCGGCGCCGTATTTGAACCCGAGGTAGCCCGCGACGTTTGGATCTGTCGCGTTTACCTGAACCAACATGTTACCGACGCTCCCGGTGGGGTCTGCCGCGGCCGGTGTCCCGGGGATGTCGGTGACGACAATGGTGGCCTTGGTGATCTTCGGCGCATTTGCCGCGGCGAGTGCTTGCGCCGCTTCGGCGCGCGCGACCGGGTCGACCGCTTGCGCTTGGGAGAAAGCGGGTTCGGCGCAGCCTAATGCGGCAACCACAAGGGCTGTTCGAATAATACTGTTCATGGAAATCTCCCCCTCCTGGATCGCTCCAGTCGAACATCTGTCAACGCGCCAAGTAATGCCGCTCGTGCTCGAAGTCGCAAGGGAAATTCGCGCTCAACGCGCCGGGTACCGCAACCTTCCCAGCAGCCGTGCCGGGCTGAACATTTCCTCGCGCGGGCGCAACAACTGGGCCTTGGCCTTTTCGAATTTCATGATCCCTTCGATCCGGCGATCGAGGAAGGCCCGGGTCTCGGCATGGTCTTCGCTGGTGTCGTTCACATAGACCGCGAGCGTCGCAGCGTAAATCGAACCCAGTGTCATGCGCTTGGTGTAGTGGTTGTAATCGGTCGCCGTATCACCGGCGAGCCGCCACATCGCATCGGCGCTGCGCCAGCCGAGCCGCACGGTCCGCGCCACGTTCTGCGGCATGGCCATGATCGCCTGCGCGCGGCGCAGAGCTTCCTTCTGGCCGACAATCGCGTCGAGCCGGAACTGAACGAGGGTGCGGATCCGTTCGCGGATCTTGAGATTTCCGATCCGCTCGGCCGGCAGCGCCTGCGCCATCGCCGCGTCGACGCTGGAAACCCAGGCTTCGATCATCTGCATCGGCCCGCCGGAAAAGGCGAACAGCGCCGCAGCCGGATCGATCCCGGCCGACTGGGCCGCATCGCGCACCGCCGCTTCGCTCCAGCCATCGAACGCCGCAGCCTGGGCGATGCCGGGAGCCAGCGCGATTCGCAGTTCATCGAGGCTCTGCGCTTCGCCCATGGTCAGAACTTCGGGCCGAAGATCTGCGGACCCTGCCCCGGCTTGCCCTTGGGCTTGGCATCGCTGACGATCACACCTAGCAGCGCCGGATTGCCGGTCAGCTTGGCATAGTCGCGCGCGGTGCGGCCCGAATTGTCGGCCCGGTCTGGATCGGCCCCGGCCTTGAGCAGGACCCGCATCAAGGGAATGTTGCGATTGTGCGTGGCAGTGATCAGCGGGGTTTCGCCCGAATTGTTGCTTTCGTCGATCCGCGCGCCCTGCCCGACCAGCAATTCGACCCCTTCGAGGAAGTTGAGATTGCTGGCGATCACCAGCGGCGTCACGCCTTTGGCATCGCGGGCATTCACGTTGGCGCCCTTGCCGATCAGAAAGGACATCCAGGTCAGGTCACGGCGCTGGGTAACCAGGTGCAGCGCGGTTTCCCCGCTGGTCAGGTCCTTGGTGTTGATCAGGTTGGGATTGCCCTCGGCCAGCATTTCGGTGACCTTGTCACCTTCCTTCTTCTTGACCGCTTCAAGGAACTTGTAGCTTTCCGATAACTGGGCGGCTGCGGGCGCGGGCAAGGCCAGCACACCGAGCGGGGTAGCCAGGGCCAGAATCAGCGACAACTTGCGAAACTTCGGCACGGAAACAATTCCTCCTGTTGGCGCGGAGCGGGAATCACGACCCTGCCCCGAAAGCCTCCTTGCGCGGCGCGGTTTAGCAGAGCATGAACCGCCGCGCCATGACCAAGCCGATTTTCACGCTCGCCTTCGCCGCCCTCGCCCTTTCCGCCTGTTCGCAAGCCGAACGCAAGGAAGAACCCAAGGTGACCGGCGCCCTGATCGACGGCGCGGCGATCGGCGGGCCCTTCACGCTTACCGACAAGGACGGCAAGCGGGTCAGCTGGGATGATTTCAAGGGCAAGTACCGGATCGTCTACTTCGGCTATACCTTTTGCCCCGATGCCTGCCCGATGGACCTTTCGATACTGATCCGCGGCTTTACCGAGTTCGCCAAGGACCATCCGCAGCAAGCGGCAGAGGTCCAGCCGATCTTCATCACGATCGACCCGGCGCGCGACACCCCGACCCGCGTCGGCGAATTTACTGCCGCCTTCTCCCCCAGGCTGATCGGGCTGACCGGCTCGCAAGCTGAGGTCGACGTGGCGGTAAAGGCGTTCAAGGCGGTGGCCGCACGCGGTGCGGATACGCCCGGCGGATACCTGATGGATCACAGCCGGATGGCCTACCTGATGGGCAAGAACGGCGAGCCGATCGCTGCATTACCGGTCGACAAGGACCCGGCCACGGTCGCGGCGGACCTTGCCGCGCTGGTCAAGTGAGGGACCGCTTCTGGGAATTGCCGATTGCGGCCCTCGACAAGGCCGAATGGGAAGCGCTGTGCGACGGCTGCGGCCAGTGCTGCCTGCACAAGGCCGAGGATGAAGACACCGGCGACATCTATATGACCAACGTCGCCTGCCGCCTGCTCGATATCCCGTCGGCCCGCTGCAGCGACTACAAGCATCGCAAGGCCGAGGTCCCCGATTGCGTTCGCCTGACGCCAAAGCTGGCAGCGACCCTGCCGTGGCTGCCCGAAACTTGTGCCTATCGCTTGCGCGCTGACGGTGAGCCCTTGCCGGAGTGGCACTATCTGCGCTGCGGCGATCCGGAGGCGGTTCACCGCGCCGGGGCCTCGGTGCGTGGCAAGGCGATTCCCGAAGCGCTGGCTGGCCCGTTGGAACAGCATGTCATTCTTCCCCCGGGGGTGGAGCTGGCCGATGATTGACTGGCTTCGCAGGAACAGCAGGGAGGACCCCAAGGTCGAAGTGGCCGGGCAGCTGATCCCGGTCGTGCTGCGGCGCAGCGCCCAGGCCAAGCGGATGACGATGCGGCTGGCCCCCGATGGCAGCGAGGTGCGGATCACCCTGCCGCGCTGGGGCCGCAGCGAGGAAGCGCTCGATTTCGCGCGCAAGCGGGCCGGCTGGCTGGCCGGGCAACTGGCCGCCGTGCCGCCGAAGGTTGAACTGGGCGACGGGGCGATGCTCCCCTATCTGGGCCTTCCCCGCACGATAGTGCACGATCCCCGCGCGCCGCGCCGGATCGTGCTGAGTGACGAGGCGATTCAGCTTGGCGGGCCCGCCGAATCGCTCAGCACTCGTCTGACCCGCTGGTTGGAGGGCGAAGCCCTGCGGCTGCTGACGGAAGACCTGGCCCATTACTGCGAGGTCGCCGCGCAGCCGGTGCCCAAGCTGGGGCTCAGCCGGGCACGGCGGCGCTGGGGGTCCTGCGCCCATGACGGTACGATCCGGATCAATTGGCGGCTGGTGATGGCGCCGGGGTTCGTGCGCCGCTCGGTCGTCGCTCACGAGGTCGCGCATCTGGTCCATTTCGACCACAGCCCCGAATTTCACGCCTTCCTCGACCGGATTTTCGAGCACGATATCCGCGCCGCGAATCGCTGGCTGAAGCGCGAAGGACGGCAACTCTATGTCCCGCTTGGGTAATTTCCCGTAACCGCGAATTAACCATAGTCGGCCACTCTGCAAGCATGGCACGAAGCCTTGCCTTGCTGCTGACCGTGGCCCTGCTGATGCCGGTCCCGCCCGCCAAGGGGCAGGACAGCTGCCGGCTGTGCTATGCCGATCCATCGGCCAAGCCGGGCGAACGGCCACTCAGTATCGAAATCTGGGCTGACCTCAGCTTTGCCAAGCTGGCGCTGACCAGCCGCAGCGGCGGCAGCGCGGCAGTCGATGCCCAAACCGGCAGCAAGAGCACCCAGGGCGACATGATCGATCTGGGCGGCGCCCCGGTTAACGGGCGCGGCAAGATCACCGGTGCGCCCTTGCGCGAAGTCCGGGTCGACCTGCCGGCCCGGGTGCCGATGACCACGCCCGACGGGGCCAGCGCCGAATTGACCGACTTCACCAGCAACTTGCCGCCTCACCCCCGGCTCGATGCCAATGGCGAGCTGGAGTTTACCTTTGGGGCCCGGCTGGTGGTCAAGAGCGGACGCGGCGGCAACTATCGCGGCCGCATCCCGATTTCGGTCGATTACAACTGAACGCTGGCGCTGGGCGCGCCGCGCCCCTATCTTGCGCGCATGTCCTATTGGCAAAAGATCAATCCTACAGGAGCGGTCGGCGATTTCGTCGATGTATTCCGCAACGCCGGATCCAAACGCTGGCCGATCGCGCTGATCTCGCTGGCGATCACTACCGGCGTGTTCTCCTCGCTCGCGTGGGAAAGCTGGAAGAAGCCCCGCCCGCTGCCCGAGGTGACCTACATCAATTCCTGGCCGCTGGACCGGACCGAGGCTGAAACCCAGGAATTCATCAAGGCCAAGCAGAAGGAAAAGGAACAGCGCGAGGCCGCGATCGAAGCCTACGAAAAGGAAGGCCGCGATCTGTGGGCCACGGTCGGCAAGGCCTCGGGCATGGATGTCGACAAGATGAAGAAGCAGGCCGAAGCTGATCGCGCGCGCGAAAAGGCCGCCGAGAAAGCCAAGGCCGACGCGATCCTCAAACAGGCCGGGGTCGAACCGGTTGCCGAATAGCGAGGATGTCCGCTGGCTGGGTGCCGCCGCCCGGCTGGCGGCGCGCGGGCAGCCGCTGTCCCGCCCCAATCCATCGGTCGGCGCGATTCTGGTCAAGCATGGCAAGGTTGTTGCGCGCGGCTGGACCCAGCCCGGCGGGCGGCCGCATGCCGAAGCAGTGGCACTCGAAGCTGCGGGTGCTGCGGCCCAAGGCGCAACGCTCTACGTCTCGCTTGAACCCTGCGCCCACGCCAGTGCGCGCGGCCCGGACTGCGCCGGGCTGGTCGCCGCCAGCGGGGTCGCGCGGGTGGTGATTGGTTGTGCTGACCCCGACCTGCGCACTGCCGGAGCCGGCGCTGCCCGGATTCGCGCGGCAGGGATAGCGGTGACTGAGTTCGAGCATCCGGAATGCACCGCCAGCCTGGCCGGATATCTGACCCAGCGCCGCTTGGGCCGTCCGCACGTTACGTTGAAGCTGGCGCTGTCCGAAGACGGGTACCTCGCCCCGCCGCCGGGCGAAGGCCAGTGGCTGACCGGTGAAGTGGCCCGCGCCCATGTTCACGCCAGGCGCGCGCGGATGGACGCGATCCTGGTCGGGCGCGGCACGCTGGAGGCGGACCGGCCCCGGCTCGACGTGCGGCTGCCCGGAATCGAACAGCGCAGCCCGGCGCGCTGGCTGCTGACCAGCGGCGCGGCTCCCGCAGGCTGGCACGCCCTGTCCGAGCCGGCCCGGATTGCCGCCATGGCCGATGTCCAGAACCTGATGGTCGAAGGCGGCGCGGTCACCGCCCGTGCCTTGCTGGCGGCGGGGCTGGTCGACCGCCTGTTGCTCTACCGCGCCCCGCGCACCATCGGCGGCAGCGGCCCGTGCCTGCCCGAACTGACCGAGACCGCACTCGCCGCCGATCCGGCCTGGCGGCTGATCGATACGCGCGCGCTTGGCAACGACACGCTGCAAGTCTACGAGCAGAGCTGATGTTTACCGGGATCGTCACCGCCATTGGCACCATCCGCGAGATCCGCGACCAGGGCGACCTGCGCGCGGTGATTTCCTGCCCCTATGATCCTGCCGGGATCGCGATCGGGGCTTCGATTGCCTGTTCGGGGGTCTGCCTGACCGTGGTCGATCGTGGCGGTCAGCCGGGCGATGCCTGGTTCGCGGTCGATGTCTCGGGCGAAACGGTCAGCAAGACCGCGCAACAGCAATGGAGTGCCGGACGCCGGCTCAATCTGGAACAGGCGCTGAAATTGGGCGACGAGCTCGGCGGGCATATCGTCACCGGCCATGTCGATGCGGTCGGGCGGATCGCGCTGCGCGAGGAAGTCGGCGGATCGCTGCACCTGGCGGTTACCACCCCGACCGAAATCTCGCCGTTCATCGCCCCCAAGGGCTCGGTCACGGTCGACGGCGTCTCGCTTACGGTCAACGCGGTTGACGATCATGCCGACGGTACCTGCACCTTCCACCTCAACATCATCCCGCATACCGCGGAAGTCACCACGCTGGGGGGGCTGCAGGCGGGCGATGCGGTGAACCTGGAGATCGACGTGCTGGCACGCTATCTCCAGCGGATGGAAAAGCTGCGGCGGGATTGATCCGCCATGCTGGCGCTCAGGCAGCTGTCCGTGGCCGATGCGGAACTGACCGCGGCGCTGCACCGGGCCAGCGGCGCGTTGATCCCGGGCTATGACACCAGCCTGCACAGTCTGACCGAGGATCTGGACTTTCACCGCACCAAGGTGCTGGTCGAAAACGAAGTCTGGGGCGCTTTCGAGGGCAGTGAATTGCTGGGCTTCATCGCCTGGCAGCCGGGCTGGATCGATCACCTCTATGTCCGGCCCGACCGGCTGCGGCTGGGCATCGGCAGCGTGCTGATCACCCTGCCCCAGCAGTATCAGGATGAACTGCGGCTCTATACCTTCCAGTCGAATATGCGCGGCCGCGCCTTTTATGAGCGCCACGGTTTCGAAATCGAGGAAATGACCGACGGCGAGCGCAACGAAGAGAAGATGCCCGACATCACTTATCTGTGGTACGCCGACTAGCGCTGGCGCAACGGCCCTTCGGCAAAGCTCTGCCGGGTAATCTCGTAAATCACATGCCGGGCCGGACCACTGACGGTCTCGACAATTCCGCCTTCGCGGTCAGTCAACCGGCCGCCGATCTTCTCCATCGCCCGCCGCGAGCGCAGGTTGTGCTCGCCCACCCGGAAATCGACCCGCTCGACGAACCGCAGAGCGTGAGCCAGCATCAGCCGCTTCATCTCGCGATTGAATTGCCCGCCCCAGTGGCTGCGGGAAAGGAAGGTCCAGCCGATCTCGACCGAGCCACCGTTCGCCGGGTCATGCGCCTGCATCCGCGATGAGCCGACGATCGCGCCGCTGGCCCGGTCGATCACTGCCAGCGCGCCGCCTTGCGCCAGGGCATCGGCAAAATAGGCGCGGAATACCTCTTCCTTCCAGCGGTCGCTGGCGGGATGCAGTTCCCAGACCATGGGATCGCTGGCGACGGCATAGAGCGCTTGCCAATCGGATTCGCTCAGGGGACGCAGCAATAGCGTCGGACCTTCGAGGGTCGGTTGTCTGTCCATGTCCCGGCCTTAGCAGATGCACGGGGCACTTTCCTACATTGCGGAAACATGCCCTAAGCTGGTCAATGACCTGCCGCTCGAAACCAACTGCCCCCAGGCAACCCCTAAATTCAAACCTTGTGAAGCAGACAAATCGGAAGTTTACAGCCACAGCGAGCCCGGCACACGCCTGCGCATTGACTAAAACGTTTGTATATCAGCTATTTACCCAAACGTTTCAGCAATCCGAACCTGTTCCGGATCGCCAGGTTTCAACCGTGCCCGGCTGTGATGTTGGCTCAGCTGCTCACCGCGGCGACATCGGCGATGAACTTGTCGATGTTGCCCATGGTCAGGCCCGCCACGTTGATCCGGCCCGATCCGGCCATGTAGATACCGTGATCGGTCCGCAGCCGAAGGATCTGCTCGGGGCTGAGCGGCAGCATCGAAAACAGCCCGCTCTGCCCGCCCAGCACCTTGAAATCGACCGCGCCCTGCTGACCCGCTTCGGCCAGCCGCGCGCGAACCTGGTTCATCCGGGTCCGCATCGTTTCCAGCTCGTCGAGCCACATTGCGGTAAGATCGGGATCTTCCAGAATCAGCCGTACCGCTGCACCGCCGTGATCGGGCGGCATCGACCAGGCTGCACGGGCCAGCGCGTGGCCGTTCGACAGCACCCGGTTCAACACCTCGGCATCCTCGGCCATCACATAGACCGCGCCAACCCGGTCGCGGTACATTCCGAAGTTCTTGTCGCAGGAATAGGCGATCAGCGCCTCGGGCACCTCGGCCAGAACGCGGCGTACGCCATAGGCGTCTTCATCCATCCCCTTGCCAAGGCCCTGATAGGCGAGGTCGAGGATCGGCAACAGCTTCTTCTCGGCGAGCAGCGGGGCGATCTCGTCCCATTGTTCGTTACTGTAATCGATCCCGGTGGGATTGTGGCAGCAGCCGTGGAGCAGCACGGCATCGCCCGGCTGGGCCAGATTCAGCGCGGTGCGCAGCGCGTCCATATCGACCAGACCGGACTTGGTGGAATGCACGAAGGTCTTCAGCTCAACCCCCAGATCACCCAGGATCTGCGCGTGGTTGGGCCAGCTCGGCACACCCATCCAGATCCGCTGGACTCCGGCCTTCTTGGCCAGCGCCACGGCAAGGCGGACCGCACCGGTTCCACCAGGGGCCTGCATGCCATCGATTCGCCCGGACATGGTCGGGTCTTCGCTGCCGAAAATGTAGGGCATCAGCGCGTGAACGAAGCCCATGTCGCCTTCGGGGCCAAGGTAGGCCTTCGAATCCTGAGACTCGACCAGCTTGCGCTCGGCCGCCTTGACCGCACCAAAAACCGGAGTCGCACCCTGTCCGGTGCGATAGACCCCGACCCCGAGATCGATCTTGTCGGTCCGCGGATCGGCATTGTGGAGCTTGATCAGCGCGAGCAGCGCATCGGCGGGCTGTTGTTCAAGGTTGCTGAGCATGATGGCGCGGCCCTTAACCCTGCGGCACACGCCGGGGCAAGCAGAGAATGGCGGAAATTTGCGCTTGCCCTTGGCCGTGAGTGCGCTAGTGCAGGTTCGGGGAATGGCGCAATGCAACTGCGCCAAAGGTCTGTAAAAAGTGAACATTCAACCGGACTGGAAGGGTAATCTGGCCCTCGCCGCAGGTATATTCGTAACTGTGGCGATCATTGGACTGACGATCTGGCGTCTGCTGCTCTGATTCGATCAGGGCTTGAATGGCAAGCGTCATCGGCCCAAGTGGGAAATCATGCTGGCTCCGCTCACCCGTCCCGATTTGCCCACCAAGCTCACCGCCGCGATTCTGCGCGGGATCAAGGGCGAATGTCCGCGCTGCAGCAAGGGCAGGCTGTTCGGCAAATTCCTCAAGCCCGTCAGCCATTGCTCCGCCTGCCATCAGGACTGGAGCCTGCATCAGGCGGACGACTTTCCGCCCTATATCTCGATATTCCTGACCGGCCACCTGATTGCTCCTGTCCTGATCGCGATCGGGATGAGCAAGGCGCTTTCGATGGGCGCGATGATAGCCATTGCCATGACCCTCGCCGCTGTGGTGATGCTGGCTTTGCTGCAGCCCGCCAAAGGTGCAACGATTGCCCTGCAATGGTGGCTGGGCATGCACGGGTTCAAGCCCGGTGGCCGCAATGAAGCCCATGCCCCGCCAAAAGGAGTGCCGGGCAGTCCCTGGGGTTAAAACGGCAGCCAGTTCTGCTTCTTGGAAAACTTCATGTAACCGGCATTGACTCCCAGCCGCAGCCCTACACCCATCCGGATCGGGATCATCACCACATCGCCTTTGCGCAAGTAGGATACGTTGAATCCGCCGACCAGGTAGGCCTGGCCTTCACCTGCCGGAAAGCGCTTGTAGATGTCCTCGCTGTTGTAAAGGTTGTAGACCAGCACAAAGGTGCTGCCGGCATTGGCCCCGGCATCGAACCCGATCGACGGGCCGGTCCAGTAGACCGGACGTTGTCCTTCGACCTTGTGGTGCAAGGTGCCCGAACCATAGCGTACGCCGATAACCAGCGCCCCGCCGCCTTCGCGCCCGGTGATATACGCATTGGGCTCACCCTGCTTGCGCAGCAGATCCTCGATCAGTCCGGCGAGTCCCGCCGCACCCTTGCCGAACACGCCTTCGGCGGCGCCGATCAGGTCGTCCTTCTGGTAGGTTCCCGGATTGGCCGCAGGAACCGCTGCGGGCGCAGCGGGATCGACAGGGGCGGGACTGGCCGGAACGCCATCGACCGGCAGCGGCTCGGCAGGAATCCCCTGCTGGTTAGCCGGAGCGCCGGGCGTGGCCGGTGGTGTGCCTTTGGGCGCGGACAGATCGCCGTCGATCGCCCGGTCGGGATCGACCGGCTGGACCTGGGCCGGAGCCGCGACCGAGCCGATCAGGGCGACCGCACCCAGCACTGAAACCAGCGCCGCACGCGCCGAACGGTTCATGCCTTGGATCATTGCAGCCATCCTTCCAAACTTGTTGGCGCCTAGAGAATCCAAGGGGCCTTGCCCGGCAATGAACGGGCGGCGAGGCGAGTCGGTTTTGCGGCAGGGCGAGTCCCGCCTGGGCCAGGCGGTGGTTCAGAATCTTTGCCAGGTCCCCTTGCCGCCTCTCGAACCCCTCGCTATAGGCGCGCTTCGCCGCTGCGATCCGGAGACGTGGGTGAGTGGCTGAAACCAACGGTTTGCTAAACCGTCGTACTGGTAAATCCGGTACCGAGGGTTCGAATCCCTCCGTCTCCGCCATCTATATCATCCCAGGAAAGCCCGATTGGCCCCGAGAACCCCGGATTTCAGGGGATTTTCCGGCTGAGTTGCGCTTCTTTTGAGCTCGTCGAGTTTGTAGAGATCACTCCCGAACCGCGTCGGTGCGGGGAGAGCTGCGTGGAGCCAGCTTGCGCACATACAGAATCGAAAGCTTGATCGGCTCAGGGGTTACCAAGGTAGCGACGGGTTTCTCCTCTAGTTGGCGGCGCCAGGCGATGGCATTTGGTTCCTTCACGCTGCCGCCTGCCGGAGGCGGCGTGAAATTTGGCGACTATCCTGGCTAACAGCTACTCGGCGCATCGGCGCTGCCAGCCAGTTCGCGTGGCGACTTGCCGAAGCTTTGCCGGCAAGCACGGGAGAAAACCGGCTGCGAGGAAAAGCCTGCGGCCAGCGCGGCCTCATGCACCGGCATCCGGGCATTGCGCATCAATTCGAGCGCATGGCGGATCCGGACTTCACGGAAATAGCGGCCCGGTGTCGTGCCCAGCCGCGCGGTGAACAAGCGTTCTGCCTGGCGGCGGCTGATCCCCACTTCGGCCAGTATCGCCTCAAGCGTGCCTTGCAGCGCCACTGACCGCTCCATCGCCGCGATCACCCGCTGGACAACCGGCCCGGCGCTGCCCGCCTGCTCGGCCAGCGTCACCCGTTGCGGCGCTCCGGGCGGCCGGATGCGATCATGGATCAGTTGGTCGGAAACCGCAGTGGCCAGGGCCATGCCGTGGCTAAGCGCGATCCCGTCCAGCATCATGTCCATCGCCGCGGTTCCGCCAGCGCAAGTGAACAGTCGGGCATGACGCTCATAGAGTTCACCCGAGACCGGGATGCGCGGGTAACGGCGGCGGAACTGGTCGGCGGCTTCCCAGTGCAGCGTGATTGTCTCGCTGCCCAGGATCCCCGCCTCGGCCAGCACAAAGGCCCCGGTATCGACCGCACCGACCTGGTGTCCGGCCCGCCATAGCCGCCGAACCTGTCCGAGCAGCGCCTTGCTGGCATTGGCCAGCGGCTCAAACCCGGCGCAGACGATCAATGCATCCGAGCTATCTGGAACCGGGCCATCGGTCCTTAGTTGCATGGCATTGGACGCCTCCGCATGATCGCCGCGCGGTGCGTGGATCGTCCAGCGGTAAAGCTCCTTCCCGGACAGCCGGTTGGCGATCCGCAAAGGCTCCAGGGCGGCAAAGAACGCGATTGCCGAGAAGCCGGGCATGAGCAGGAAGGCGGGGCGTTGCATGAGCCACGGACCTTGCAGCGTCATGACGCATTTTGCAATCTAATGCCGGATATTGTGATTTTTTTCATTCGATTTCCGCCTAAGCTGCCGGGCGGGAGAGCGCCATGAACTTCGAACCATTCATCACTTGTGCCGTCACCGGATCGGGCAATACCCAGGGCATTCACCCTGATCTGCCGATCACCCCCGAACAGATCGCCAATGCCGCGATCGAAGCGGCCAAAGCCGGAGCCGCGATTGCCCACATCCACGTGCGCGATCCCGAAAGTGGCAAAGGTTGCCGCGACGTGGCGCTCTACCGCGAGGTAAAGGAACGGATCCGCGACAGCGACACCGACGTCATCATCAACTTCACCGCAGGGATGGGCGGCGACATCGTGTTCGGTCCGGGCGAAAGCCCCCTGCCCCTCGATCCTGCTGGAACCGATATGGTCGGGCCAATGGAGCGGCTGATCCACGTGCAGGAACTGCTCCCCGAAATCTGCACGCTCGATTGCGGGACGATGAATTTCGCCGAAGCCGACTATGTCATGACCAACACTCCGGGCATGCTGCGGACCATGGCCGCCGAAGTGCAGCGCCTGGGCGTGCGGCCCGAATTGGAAGTGTTCGACACCGGGCATCTAGTCTTCGTCAAAGAGATGATCCGCGATGGTCTGCTCAATGATCCGGTGATGATCCAGCTGTGCCTGGGCATCCCCTATGGCGCGCCCGACGATCCGCTGACCACTATGGCGATGGTCCACCAGTTGCCGCCGGGTTCAACCTTCAGCGGCTTTTCGATCAGCCGCAACCAGTTGCCCTTCGTGGCCATGGCGGCGCTGGCCGGCGGCAATGTGCGGGTCGGGCTGGAGGACAACCTCTACCTGGGCAAAGGCCAGTTCGCTTCGAATGGACAGCTGGTCGAACGTGCGGTGCAGATCCTGACCGGGATGGGCGCGAAGATCATGGGCCCCGATGCGGTCCGCGCGAAGCTCAAGCTGCAGAAGCGCTGACATGGGACGCGAGATCCGCAAGGTAGCGATTGTCGGCGGCGGGGTGATCGGCGCGGCCTGGGCGGCGCGGTTCCTGCTGAACGGGATCGACGTGGCCGTGTTCGACCTTGATCCCGAAGTTGAGCGCAAGACCTTGGAGGTAGTCGCCAATGCCCGCCGCGCACAGACCCGCCTGCACGGCGCAGCACTGCCCGCCGAGGGCAAGCTGACTTTCGCAGGCTCTGTCGCCGAAGCAGTCGCGGATGCGGACTTCATCCAGGAAAGCCTGCCCGAACGCGAAGACCTCAAGCAACGCGTGCTCGCCGAAGTCGATGCCGCAATGCCCGCCCATGCGGTGATCGGATCCTCCACGTCGGGGCTGCTCCCAACCAAACTGCAAAACGGAATGCAGCGGCCCGACCGGCTGGTCGTGGGCCACCCTTTCAACCCGGTGTACCTGCTCCCTCTGGTAGAGGTCTGCGGCGGCGATCAGACCAGTCTGGAAACCATCGACGTGGCCAGCGCGCTTTACACCCGCGTTGGCATGAAAGTGCTCCACGTCCGGCATGAGATTGACGGATTCATCGCCGACCGCTTGCTCGAAGCAGTCTGGCGCGAGGCGCTGTGGCTGATCAACGACGGGATCGCCACCGCCGCCGAAATCGACGATGCGATCCGGTTCGGCGCAGGTCTGCGCTGGTCGTTCATGGGCACTTTCCTGACCTATCGCCTGGCCGGCGGCGAAGCGGGCATGCGGCACTTCCTGCACCAGTTCGGCCCCTCGATGGAATGGCCCTGGACCAAGCTGGTCGGCCCCAAGTTGACCGACGAGCTGATCGATACCGTCGCCGCGCAAAGCGACGACCAGGCGGCAGGCATCGGCCTGCGCGAATACGAGGCGCTGCGCGACAGCTGCCTGGTCGACATCATGCACGCGCTGGAACGCAACGACTTCGCCTCGGGCGCGGTGGCCAAGGCCTATCGGACAAGCCTGCAGGGCAAGGAAGCGGTCACGCTAGGCAGCGACTGCGGTGACGGGCACCTGCTGACCCAGCACACCCCGGTCATGCCCGAATGGATCGACTACAACGATCACCTGACCGAATGGGCCTACCTCAAGCTGTTCGGCGATGCGACCGATGTGGTGCTGGCACGGATCGGTGCCGGGCCGGACTATGTCGCCACGGGCTTCAGTTTCTACACGGTTGAAACCCACATCCGCCACCTGGGCCAGGCCCGGCTCGGCCAGAAGGTCGAAGTGCGCACCCGGGTTCTGGGTAGCGACGGCAAGCGGCTGCACCTGTCCCACGAAATGACCAACCTCGATAGTGCCACGCTGATCGCCACGGCCGAGCATATGCTGGTCCATGTCGATGCCAAGGCCGAAAAGTCAGCCCCTGCCCCGCAGCATATCGCCCAGGCGATGCAAGGGCTTGCTGCGGCCCAGCAACATCTGGCACCACCCGATGGTGCCGGTCGCTCGATCAAGATGCCGGGATAGGCACAGCAGAACCAAACCAGGGGGAGAATTCCGGTGGCACTGATCGAACAGAGGTCAATCGACTACGTTCCCCTGAAGGAGCGCCACGGCAAGGTCTGGCACCTCTGGCCAATCTGGTTCACCGGCGATGCCCACATGGCCACGCTAGCGACTGGCGCGATCAGCGTCGCGGCCGGGCTCAGCCTGTTCTGGTCGGCGCTTGCGGTGATAGGCGGGTGCGTGCTGGGCACCGTCCTGATGGCATTTCACTGCACCCAGGGGCCGCACCTGGGGCTGCCGCAGATGATCCAGTCGCGACCGCAGTTCGGGTACCTTGGCGCGCTTCTGGTCTGGATCGTCGCGCTGTTCACCTACATCGGCTACAATGCCCTCAACCAGACGCTGGCGGCCGATACACTCAAGGAACTGGCTGGTTTTCCCCACGGGCCGACGGTGATCATCTTCTCGATCGCGGCCGTGGCTGTGGCGGTGATCGGCTATGACCTGATCCACAAGGCCCAGCGCCTGTTGGCCTATGCCATGCTGGCAGTGCTGGCGGTCTACACCCTTGGCGCTGCCCGCATCGTGGACTTTGGTACCTTGCTGGCGCCGGGCGAGTTCAAGCCCACCCCGTTCCTGGTCCAGTTCTTCGCGGCTGCAGCCTACCAGCTCAGCTGGTCGATCTATGTCTCGGACTATTCGCGCTACCTGCCCAAGGAAGTGGGTATCCGCGACGCCTTTTTCTGGACCTTCTGGGGCGCTTTCATCGGCGGGGCCTGGATGATGCTGGTCGGCACTTTTGCTGCCGCTGCTTTCGCCAGCCCGGACGGGATTGTCGCCGCGCTGCGCGACAGTTCGGACGCCATCTACCCCGGCTTCGGCGTGATCATGCTGGTCACCAGCTTCCTGGGGCTGATCACGATCACCTCGCTCAATTTCTATGGCGCTTCGCTGACCTTGCTCAGTGTGGTCGACAGCCTGACCAGCATCAAACTCGGCGTGAAATCGCGGATCGCATCACTGCTGACGGTATTCACCGTGGCCTTGGCGCTGTCGCTGATTGTCAGCGGTGACGTGCTGCACGGCTTCGAGGCGTTCCTGGGTGTGCTGGCCTATCTGTTCACCCCGTGGACTGCGATCAACCTGGTCGACTTCTTTATCGTCAGGAAGGGGCAATACTCGATCCGGGCGATGTTCATGGCTGACGGGCTCTACGGAAAGTGGAACTGGCGGGGCCTGATGTCCTACTTCATCGGCTTTGCCTCGATGATCCCGTTCTTCAAGACCTCGCTCTACACCGGGCCGGTGGCCGAAGCGCTGGGCAAGGCGGATGTATCGATGCTGGTGGGATTGCCGGTTTCGGCCGCAGCCTACTTGTTATTGTGCCGCAATCTGGACCTTGCCGCCGAGTTGAAGCAGATCGAAGTGCTCGATCGCAACCTGGAAACGGAGCCGGTACGATGAAGCGACTGATCGCATTGGCCGTGTTGGCCACCTTGGCTGCGCCGCTCCAGGCCAAGCCCACGCCAGCCCAGCCGATCGTGTTCCCGGACCAGTTTGATTCGATCGGTACGCCGGTCCAGAAACTGACCACCAAGGAAGGCCGCACCGTCCATTTCACCGATACCGGGGAGAAAGGCTGGCGGCCGATCCTGTTCATCGGCGGGGTCGGCACCAGCGGCCGCGCGCCGGAACTGGTCGCTTTCCTCGATACCATGCGCAAGCGGCTGAAACTGCGGATCGTGGCGGTGGAACGCAACGGACTGGGCGATACCGCGTTCGATCCTGCATGGACCTTTGCCGACTACAACAGCGAGGTCGCGCAAGTGCTGGGCCAGCTGGGGATCGACAAGTTCGCGCTGGTCGCGATTTCGGGCGGCGGGGCCTATGCCGGGCATGTGGTTCAGGCCATGCCGCAGCGGATCGCTTCGTGGCACATGCTGGCAGCCGTCTCGACTGCAGCCGGCAACGCCGAACGCTGCCAGCAGGATGAGGCCGCGTTCGCCGCAGCGCTTGGCCCGCAAGTGGCCGCACCGCGGGTCTGGTGGGAGATGCCCAAGGACGGCGTCTCCGCCCATGTTCGCGGCTTCACCGATCGCACAGCCGACGAAGGCGCGCGCGCGTTCTTCATTGCCGGGCAGAAAGGCGATCCGCGCGGAGTGGCGCGCGAGTACAAGCGGTTCTGCGGTCCGCCCGCCGATGTCTCGGCACTGACCGCCCCGGCGTTCTTCTATTATGGCGAGGCCGATCCGGCCGTACCGCCCAGCCATGGCCACTATTGGGCCAGCAAGGTCAAGGGCGCGGCCACTTTCCGCTCCTACCCCGGCGAAGGCCACGATGTGCAGTATCGCCATTGGGATCAGGTCATGCTCGATGTGGCGGGATACGGCGCCAGTACGCTGGTCTGCGACAACGGCAAGGCGCATCTGGTGAAAGGCAAGGTCGATCCTGGCAAGTTGCCCAAGGGCCGCACGCTTGGCGTCTGCGCCTGGCAGAAAGCTGGCTAAGCCCGCTCCCCCAGCGCCAGCTTGAGCGGGCCCAGCCAGGGCTCATAGGCCTTCCACACTTCGGTCCCGTCGCGGTTGATCGGGCGGCGCACCTGTTCGCTGCTCGGCGTGCGCACCGCACGTTCGGTCTTGTGAAAATCGAGGCAGCTCTGCTCAAACGGCAAGCCGCAATAGTCGAGGATCCGGCGGACCTGACCTTCCAGATCCTCGATCACATCCTCGTGCTGGACCTTGAGCACACGGCCCTCGGGCAGCACCGCATCCCAGTGCTCCATCAGGCGCAGATAGTCGACGTAATAGCGCCCGATATGGTCCAGATCGTAAGAGAAATCCTGCCCTTGGGCGAACAGCTGCTTGAACACCGAAAACCCGCAAGCCATCGGCTCGCGCCGGGCATCGATGATCCGGGCATTGGGCAGGATCAGGTGGATCAGCCCGATATGGCGGAAATTATTGGGCATCTTGTCGATGAAGCGGGGCTTGCCCTCGGTCCGGTGAACCCGGGTGGATTCAAGATAGCTTTGCCCCAGTTCGGCCAGCCGGTCGCGCGATAGCTCGCCAAGGTTAGCAGGATAGCGATCTTGCTCCTCCTGCCCCAGCCGCCCGTTGAGGCGCGAGGCAATCGCCATGATATCCGGCAGTTCGGTCGTCCCTTCGACCTGACTGTGCGAAGCAAGGACCTGCTCGAGCAAGGTCGAGCCCGCGCGCGGCAGGCCGACGATGAAGATCGGATCGTCTGCCGGGCACCCGGCCCCGGCGGCGGCGGAAAACAGTGCGGCGTTGCAATGTTCGATCTGACGGTCGAACTCGGCTGTGATGGCCTGGGGCCGGTACTTGACCACCCCCTGCCGCAGCTGGTTGCCGCGCTGATAGTACTCAAAACTGCGGGCATGGTCGCCTGCGTCTTCCAGCGCCTTGCCGAGCGCGAAGCAGAGGTGGATCCGGTCGTCCACGGCGATCCCCTCACCCGCTTCCTCAGCCACCATCGCCGCTATTTCGCGCTCGGTGAAACGGTAGGTCTTGAGGTTGGCCAGGCTCCAATAGGCATCGCCAAAGTCGCGCCGCACGCCATAGGCCTGGCGGTAGGCGGCCACCGCTTCATCGATCCGGCCCAGTGTTTTGAGGGCATGGCCGTAAGTCAGGCTGACGGTCGGGTTGTCCGGGCTGTCGCGGTGCAGCCGCGCATACTCATCGGCGGCGTCTTCGGTTCGCCCGACATTGAGCATCAGGTTTGCGCGCTGCATCAGGAACTGCGGATTGGCCGGTTCCAGCGCAACCAGTTCCTCAGCCTCGCGCAGCGCAGCGTCGTATTTGAAGCGCTTGCCCAGCACCTCGGCATAGTCGAACCGGGCGTGAAGGTAGTCGGGGTTGAACTCCTTGCACTTGGCCAGAACCAGCTCCGCGTCCTCATACTCACCCAGCCTGGTGCCTAATTCGGCCAGAAGCCGCATCGCCACCGGCTCGTCGGGGACCTTGAGCAGGAACGCACGAACCCGGCTCTCGGCCAGCGTGTAATCCTGATCGTAATAGGCCGCCAGCGCGCCCAGCACTTCGGGCGGGTGGCTTTCGACGTCCGCCAGCCGCCCCTGCAGTTCCGCAGCCCGCGCCGGATTGGCCTGCTGGTAATGCGCCACCAGCAGCTTGATCGATGCGGTCAGCAGCGGATTACATTCGATCGCTCTTTCGTATGCTGCGATTGCCGCATCGCGCTGGCCTTGCTGGCGATAGCAATGGCCACGTTCCTGGTGCGCGCGGCCCAATTCCGGCTGCAATCCGACCAGCTTGTCAAGCAGGCCGTGCGCCGCGCCCAGATCGCCGCGAGCCCGCGCAATCACGGCGGCAAAGTAGAGCACTTCGGGATCGTCGCCGCGCGTCGCCATCAGCCCGGCCAGCAGCCCCCTGGCCTGCGCCATATCGCCGCGCGCAAGCGCCATTTTGGCTTCAATCAGGGGATCGGTTTGCACGTTTTGAATGGTCCGGATTGTCAGTCAGCTTTGTAGCATGGCCGCAAGATCACAGCGCGACAAGGGCGCTGAAAACAAGATCCCGGCGGTTCGACATGTTCGACCCGCCGGGACCTGATTTATCACTTCAGAAGGATCCGGGACCAGCCCGGCCCTTTCATCAGTAGTTGTAGCCCAACCGCAGCCCGATCGTCCGCGGGCGGATCGTCGAGTTGAGATTGATGTTATCGCTGTTCGACGTGTAGGTGATCGCCCGCTTGTCGGTCAGGTTGCTGACGAACAATTCAGCGTTCCAGTTTTCACGCTTGAACCCAGCCGACGCATCGAACTGGGCATAGCCGGGCAGCCTGAAGTTCTGCGGTTTGATCGTCGATGTGTACGATGTGCCGACAAACTGCCCGCCCAGCTGGGCAAAGAAGGTCGTGTCCGAAGCGTTGGTGCGTTCATAACGCATCCGCATGCCGCCTTGCCAATTCGGCGCAAGCGCCAGCGGGCTGCCCAGTTCAACAAAGGTCAACGCCAGTGGCCCATCGCCCGGCTGCGGGCGGAAGCCCGCCGGGGTATTGGCGTAGTCATTTAGCTCTGAATCGTTCCAGGCGAGGTTTGCCGTGATCGTGAATTCCGGCGTGGCCCGCCAGACCAGATCGGTGGTCAGCCCCTTAATTCGCGCATTCGGCCCGTTGAGCACGAAAGTGGAGTTGCTGATCCTGGGTGCATAGATCGAAACCGGAATTCCGGTCCAATCGATCATGAAGGCCGAACCGTTCCAACGCACTGTGTTGTTGGCGAACTGCAGCTTCCAACCGAACTCATAGTTCTTCACGCTGTCTGACTGGTAGGTCTTGGGAATGAAGAATGTTGGATCGCGGGTGGCACCCCCGCGGCGGTTGAACCCGCCCGGACGGTAACCTTCCGAGAACGTGGCATAGAACAGCATATCGTCATTCGGCTTGTAGCTAAGCGTGACCTTGGGGGTCGTGCCCTTTTCATGCGCCGGGCTGAAACCGGCCAGCGAAACGGCATAGTTGCCGCTGCCGCATGGATTACCGTTGGGCAGAACGCCAGTCTTGGTGATCAGGCCACCGCAGTTGACCGATCCGCGCAGTGAGGTTTCCTGATTGTACCAACGAATGCCAGCAGTCAGCGTCAATTTATCGGTAATATCAACGCTGGCTTCGCCAAACAGTGCGAACTGGCTTTCACCGCGTTCAGCGTCGTTGAAATAGACCCCGCCATCCGGCCGGATATAATCGGTGATGATATCGCTGCCACCCGGCCGCTGCCCTCTAAAGCCCTGCACCGCAGCGCCTTCATAATACCAGACGCCATCGGCAAACACCTTCGCATCGTCATAGTAGACTCCGGCCTGCATCCGGAAGCGATTCTCCGCAGGGGTTGCGATTCGGAATTCCTGCGTGAAGCGATTGGACCGCGACTTGTCGAGATAAGTCATCCGCGGCGTAGCGCAGCTGGCGTAGCCCGGGTAAGAGCAGATGTAATACGGCGCGAACGGACCAACGGCGGCATAGCGCGTATAGTCGAATTTCTGATCGACTTTCCGGTTCAGGTAAGAGCCGGTGTAAACCAGATCGAGCCCGCCCAGCTTGCCTTCAACCGACCATTGCACCTGATTGAATTCATCGTGGTTGGTGTCGGGCGAGAAGCGCATGACCTTGAGATCACCCAGAGTCGGATCGTACTGGAACACGCCTTCGGCATCCAGCGTCTGGTACATGTCCTGGACGGTGATCGTCCAATCGTCCGCCGGCGACCAGCGCAGCGCAACCCGGCCGCCCGTGTAGGTCGCCGAGTTGAAGTCGTCGCGCGCATAGGCAGCATTGTTGATGACCGGGCGCGTTGATCCGACCGGCAGGCTGAAGGCCACTGTGCCATCGGCATTGCGGCCGATCAGCGGCATCTGGAACGTGCCATAGATATTGTCGATGTAGCCGCCCTGGCGATCAACGAATACGGTGGCACGAAGCGCCAGCTTGTCTTCAATGATCGGAATGTTGATGTAGCCGGTAGCTGCACCGCTGAAGGCATGGCCTGGGGTAGTCGCCCCGGTCAGCGTAAAGCCGGCCTGGAACTTCGAAAGGTTGGGCTTGTTGGTGATATAGCGGATCGCGCCGCCTTCGGCACTCGCCCCAAACAGCGTCCCTTGCGGGCCTTCCAGCACTTCCACGCGCTCAAGGTCGGTCACGTAAACGTCAAGGTTACGGCCCGGGACTGAAACCGAGGCATCGTCGAGGTACAGGGCAACGGTTGGACTGGCACCTGCCACCGCAGATGTCTGGATCGCAACCTGCGACAATGAAAGGCCGCGGATCGAGATTGTTTTCTGCCCCGGCCCACGCCCACCGGCGTGCACCTGAGGAAGCTCGGTCAACATCTGATCGAAGTTGGTGATCCCGCGTTCAGCAAGCTGTTCGCCGCCCAGGGCCTGAACCGTGACAGCAACATCCTGCATCTTTTCGGTGCGGCGCGACGCGGTTACGACGATATCGGCGATGCCGCCGGTATCTTCTTCCGCCGCGGGCGCCTCTTGCGCCATAGCCGGTGCCACCCAGGCGCTGGACATAACCAGTGCGGCGGCGGTGGTGGTAAATAGGTGACGTTTCAATTGCCCCTCCCTTGCAAGTGGCGGCCGGAGGGCTTCCGGCCTGGTACTATTTCGACTGAGGCCATACTGGCCCCGACTATTGCCTGAAAACAATTGCTTGCTTCATCAACAACAGGCGGACCTCATGCCAAGGCTGCACATCAAGCAGACCGTGGCACTTTGCGGGGTCAAGTCAATCGCGGCGGACCAGCATTAGCGGCGTTTATACCCCGCATAAGTTGCCCGGCAATCCTCCGGAAAGCTTGCCTTGGCAGCATCGCAATCGGAATGCATTTCGCCTTCGCAAGGGCTATCGAACGGTAAGCTGGAGGGGTGATCGACCATGGCTGCTAATGCCGGTCCCGAACACGGGCTACGCACCCCGCTGGAAGGCACCAAGGCCGTGCCCTGGGACGACACCGCCCCGATCCCGGCGCCGCTGAAGCTGATTACGCCGTCCGTCATCCAGGACTGGGTCGATTACAACGGCCATATGAGCGAGAGCTGCTATCTGCTGGTCTTCGGCGACCAGTCGGACGCTTTCTTCCGCCTGATCGGGATCGACGAAGATTACCGCGCCGCCGGCCATTCGCTGTTCACCGTCCAGACGATGATTTTCAATCTGGCCGAAGCGCATCTGGGCGATCCGCTGGACCTTTCACTTCACCTGATCGACGCCGACGAAAAGCGGCTGCAAATCTTTCATTCCATGCACCACCGAGACACCGGCGAGCTGCTGGCAACCGGCGAGCAGATGCTGGTCCACGTTGACATGAATGCGGGAAAAAGCTGCCCGATGCCTGTTGAACTTCGCCGCAAGGTTGAGGCGATCCGTCAGGCGCACGCCGCATTACCCGTGCCCGCGCAGGCCGGTCGCAACATCGCGATCCGGCGCAACTGATCTTGAGGTTTCCATGCACTTTGCCCTGACCCACGAACAGGAAATGCTGGTCGAAACGGTCCGCAAATTCGTCGAGACCGAACTCTATCCGCACGAGGACCTGGTTGAAAAGACCGACGATATCCCCCCGGATCTCGTTCTTGAAATTCGCCGCAAGTCGATCGCGCTGGGGCTCTATGCGGTCAACATGCCGACGGACCTCGGCGGCGGCGGTCTGGGCACCTTAGATACCACTCTGATGGAGCGCGAACTGGGCCGGGCGAGCTACGGCCTGCAAATGCTGGTCGCGCGGCCCAGCAATATCCTGCGCGGCTGCACCGGCGGCCAGATCGAGGAATACTTGCTGCCTTCGATCCGTGGCGAGCGGCACGACTGCCTGGCGATGACCGAACCCGATGCCGGATCAGACGTGCGCTCGATGCGTACCTTTGCGCGCCGTGACGGCGATGACTTCGTGATCAACGGCACCAAGCATTTCATCAGCCATGCCGACATGGCCGATTTCGTGATCCTCTGCGCCGCGACCGGCGACCTGCCCGGCGGCAAACGCTCGATCAGCTGTTTCCTGGTCGATTTCGACACTCCCGGCCTGACCCGCCGCCGCGGCCCGAAGTGCGTTTCGCATCGCGGCTATCACCAATGCGAGCTGGTGTTCGAGGACTGCCGGGTGCCGGTGCGAAATCTGCTGGGCGAACTCGACAAGGGTTTTGACCTGATGGGCCAATGGCTCGGTTCGACCCGGCTTCAGGTCGCCACCACCTCGGTCGGGCGCGGGCAGCGGGTGATCGAGATGGCAACGCAGTGGGCCGCGACCCGCAAGCAGTTTGGCCAGACGATCGGCAAGTTTCAGGGCACCGGGTTCAAACTGGCCGACATGAAGACCGAACTTGAAGCTGCCGAACTCCTCACCCTGCGCGCCGCCTGGAAGGACGATCAAGGCACCATGACCGATACCGACGCAGCGATGGCCAAGCTGTTCGCTTCGGAAGCCCTCGCCCGGATCACCGACAATGCCTTGCAGATTTTCGGCGGCATGGGGCTGATGGACGAATTGCCGATCGAACGCTTCTGGCGCGATGCCCGGGTTGAACGGATCTGGGATGGCACCAGCGAGATCCAGCGCCACATCATCAGCCGCGCGATGCTGCGCGCGCACGAGGCATGAGCGCAAAGTCGCTCGACCGGCTGCTGCGCCCGCGCTCGATCGCCTTCGTCGGCGGTCGGCATGCCGAGGAAGCCTTGCACCAGTGCCGCAAGCTGGGTTTTGCGGGCGAGGTCTGGCCGGTGAATCCCAAGCGCGCCGAGATGGACGGCGTGGCCTGCTTCCCGGACCTCGCCAGACTGCCCGCTGCGCCCGACGCGGTGTTTCTGGCCACGCCCGCCGAAGCCAGCATCGAGCTGGTCGGCCAATTGGCCGCGATGGGCGCCGGTGGGACAGTTTGCTATGCGTCCGACTTCTCAGAAGCCGGGGACCACGGCGCTGAACGCCAGGCCCGCCTGACTGCCGCAGCGGACAAAATGCCGCTGATCGGGCCCAATTGCTACGGTGTGCTCAACGCGTTCGACTGTGCCGGACTGTGGCCCGACCAGCATGGCTGTGCCCCGCTGTTGGGGCGCGGCGTGGCGATCGTTACCCAGAGTGGCAACCTGGGCCTCAATTTCACCATGCAACGCCGCGCCCTGCCGCTGGGCTACATGATCGCGATCGGCAATGCCGCCGATGTCGATGCCGCCGACCTGGTTGAAGCACTGGTGCAAGACGAAAGGGTCAGCGCGATCGGCCTGCATATCGAAGGGCTGAAATCGGTTGCCCGCTTCTCGCAGGCTTGCCTGGCCGCCCGGCGCGCCGAAGTGCCGCTGGTCGCACTAAAAACCGGAGCTTCCGAACGCGGCGCGAAGCTGACGATGTCGCACACCAGCTCGCTGGCCGGGCCCGATGCGCTCTACGATGCACTGTTCGATCGCTTTGGCTTGGCCCGGGCCGCCGATCCGGCGCAATTCATCGAGACGCTCAAGCTGCTTCACACCTGCGGGCCGCTGACCGGGCGCAGCGTGACCAGCGCCAGCTGCTCGGGCGGCGAGGCCAGCCTGATCGCCGACCTTGCCGAGCGGCGCGGGCTGGAAACGCCCGATTTCCCCGCGCCGGTACAAGACGAGCTGGAAGGGGTACTGGGACCATTAGTTTCCGTCTCGAACCCGCTCGATTACCATACCCACATCTGGGGCGATGGTCCGGCGCAGACCGCTTGCTTTGCCGGAATGCTCAAGGCCGGGTTCTCTGCGTCGCTGCTAGCGCTCGACTATCCGCGAGCGGATCGCTGCGATGATAGCGAATGGGGCACCACGCTCGACGCCTTCATTGCCGCACACCGACAGGTCCCGCCAGAACCGGGACAGGCCCGCATCGTGGTCAGCTCGCTGCCCGAGAACCTGCCCGAACATGTTGCGGTCAAGTTGCTTGATGCCGAGATCGTGCCGATGATGGGCTTTCCCGAGGCTCTCGGCGCGATTTCATCCGCTGCAATGCTGGCGGATTCGCTCAGCCGTCCCGAACCCGCTGAGCTGGCCGATCCCGCTCCGCTCGATCCCTCAAGCGTGGCTACCTGGGACGAAAAGGCCAGCAAGACTGCGCTTCACCAGGCCGGGCTGCGCGTACCGATGGGTGCCAAACTCTCCTTTGATGAGCTGGCTGCGCTGTGCCGCGATGACAGCGCCGCGCTGCCTGTCCCCTTCCCGCTGGTGCTCAAGGTCGTCAGCGCCGAAGTGGCCCACAAGAGCGATTTGGGCGGGGTCAGCCTGAACCTGAAAAGCAAAGCAGAAGTCCTTGTTGAAGCGACACGAATGCGTACCTTGGGTGAGACCTTCTTGCTCGAAGAGATGATCGGCGGTGCGCTCGCCGAACTGATCGTCGGCCTGTCTCGCGATCCGCAATTCGGGCTCTACCTGACCGTCGGCGCCGGTGGCGTACTGGTCGAGCTGCTGCGGCAGTCCGCGCAGGTCCTTCTGCCCGCCACGCGCGCGGACATTGGCCGCGCGCTGGAAGGATTGCCCTTCTACCCCTTGCTGACCGGCTATCGCGGCTCTGCCCCAGCTGACATTCCGGCCCTGATCGATGCAATCGAAGCGATTGCCCGGTTCGCCGCCGAGAACGAGGCCCACCTCTACGAACTCGACGTCAATCCGCTGCTGGCCTTGCCCAACGGCGCAGTGGCAGTCGATGCGCTGATCCGGATCAAGGAGCACTGACAATGAGCGCCGTAACCACCCGCCGCGAAGGCCAGGTCCTGATCGTCACACTCGATCGCCCCAAAGCCAACGCAATCGATGTCGCGACCAGCATGGAGCTCTTCGCGGCCTTTAGGGAGCTGGATGAAGATCCCGCGCTCAGGGTCGGGATCGTCACCGGTACCGGACGGTTCTTCTCTGCCGGATGGGACCTCAACGCCGCGAACGAGGGCGAAGCGGTCGATGCAGTGCACAGCCCGGGCGGCTTTGCGGGACTGACCGAATACTTCAGCCTGACCAAGCCAGTGATCGCCGCGGTCAACGGCCTTGCCGTGGGCGGCGGGTTCGAACTGGCGCTCGCCGCAGACCTGATAGTCGCGAGCGAAGCTGCACAGTTCTGGTTGCCCGAGGCCCAACTGGGCATTCTGCCTGATTCTGGCGGGCTGCTGCGTCTGCCCAAGTGCCTGCCCGAACGGCTCGCCGCCGAGATGATATATACGGGCCGCAGGCTCTCCGCCGCCGAAGCGCTTCACCACGGGCTAGCCAGCCGTCTCTGCCCGCCCGAGACCCTGTTGGATTCCGCACTGGAACTGGCGCGCGCAGTGGCCGCCAGCGCACCCCTGGCGATCACGGCCGCGCGCGACATCCTGCGCGCAACCGCCGGACTTGACGCCAAAGACGGCTACCGCCTGATGCGCAGCGGCGCCTTGCCCAGCTATCAGGCCATGCTGGAATCGGAGGACGCGCTGGAAGGCCCGCGGGCCTTCGGCGAAGGCCGTCCCCCGATCTGGCAGAACCGCTAGGCCGCCGCCCGCGCCAGCAACCTCAATCGCGAGGCGAACTCGCCGCGATCGACATAGCAACCGTGAAGGTGGCGAAAGCCGGTCGAGGGGTCAAAGGCCTCGCGACCATGCAGGATCCGGCGATTGTCGAAGACTACCATTTCGCCGGGGCCGAGTTTGAATTCCAGCCGGTAGCCGGGATCGCGAGTCTTGGCCATGTAGGTGCGGTAGGCGCGGTAATAGTCCGGCATGACCTCGGCCGGCATGTCGAAGATCGCAGCAATGTGGGCATTGTAGCGGATTTCGATCAGTTCGCTCCATGAGTCGAGGGCGATGACCGGCGCACGCACCAGGATATCCGCCGTATCATCGTGGAACCGGAACGGAATCGGCACTTCCGCCAGCAGCTTGAAGGCTGCTGGGTCTTCCTCCCGCAGGTCTTGCGCCAAAGCAAAGCCATCGGCGAAGACCGAACCGCCACCAGCCGCTTCGTTGGCAATGCAATGCAGAAATTGATAACCTGGCGGCATTTCCTGGTTGGGCAGGTCGGTATGCAGCGGAAGGGCAACAGAAGTGTAGGCCAGGTTGTTCGGATCGGGCATGCTGATCACTTCGAAGGTCGTGCCGAAATTGGTTTCGCGAAGAAAGCCAACGCGTTCGGCTACTTCGATACCGGCGCCATGCCGGTCATCGAGGCCGTCAACAATCGACAGTCCGTACCGCGCAGTTTGCAGCAGCCATTGCCGCAGCACCCCATCGTCGGCCAGCACCCGGGCCGCTTCAAACCGCGGAATGCCGCCCGGAGTAAGGTCAGCGCGCCACAACTCGGCGCTGACCTTCGCCGGATCCGGTGCGGGCCGGCCCGGATGGTGCGCGCTGAGCAGCATCAGCGGCATCAGGCTGACATGTCCGTCGCGATAGATCAGCTTGACCTGGTCTCCGACACATTCGGCGGAAAGCAGGTGCGGCGAGGCATCGAGCGTCAGCAGGTCGAGCAATCTTTCATGGGTTTGCGGATGCAGCCCCGAAGGGCAGTTGTCGCGCAGCCAAATGGTAGGAAACGGTGTCGAAGTGTTGTCCGTCCAGATCACGACAAGCGTGTCTGCACGGACCTCAAGTCCAGATACAGGCATGGGAAATCCAGTTCGATCCAGGAAATGCGATTTGCGGATGACAATCAGCGGCGCGGTGGCGGCCACCATTCCTGGGCCTTCCCATATGGCGCACCGCCATTGTGCCGGCCAAGCCCGAAAACCTTGTGATTCGGATCCATAGTGGGCAGGGTAAATGGGAAGCCATGTCGCGGCAAGTTGGCTGGCAAGGCCGACAAGGGGAGAGACAATCTGAATATCAGCGCCAGCCGGGTCGCCGCCCGCAAGCCAAGCCCGTTCGCGTTCACGCTGATCGGCATCGGGGCTGCCACTGCGGCGGCGCACATCGGCAACAATTTCACCACCTATCTTATCGGTGGCCTGATCGACCGGTTTGGCTTCTCGCCTTTCCAGATGGGCGCGTGGAACATGGCCGAAACGCTCAGCTATGCGGCAGCGATGTTTTTGGTGGCGCCGCGCGCGCGGACACTGGACGCGCGGATTCTGGCGATTTTCGCCACTCTGTTGGTTGCCGCAGCGCAGGCCGGATCGGCCTTTGTCAGCGACTATGCGCTGCTGTTCCTCGGCCGGATCGGCACCGGATTTGGGTTCGGGATCATGAACAGCGCGGTCAATCTGGCCGCCGGAAGGGCCGACCATCCGGCGCGCTGGATATCGCTGGGAATTGCATTTCAAACCGTGCTCTATGCGTTGATCGCAATCGCTGTCCCACAGATCGGAGCGGACCACGGCGTCGCTGGGATGTTCCTTGCACTGAGCGGGCTGGCCATGGTGCTGGGCCTGATGTCGCTGCTACTGCCAGGGGGCAAGGACGTGACGCTGGACATGCATGACACGCCAGCCAACCGCCCGATTGGCCCGGAAGGACTGCGGATCATCGCGGCGATGGCTTTGTTTGCATTCGGATCCCTGGCGATCTGGCCATTTATCGAACGTACTGCCAATGCCATCGGGATTCCGGCCACGCAGTTCGGAATCTACCAAAGCATGGCGGTGCTGGCGAGCGCGCTGGCCAATGCCGGTCTGGCCGTGATCATCAACCGGCTGCCGCGCTTTTGGCCGCTGGCCGCCGCATTGGGCACTTGCGGGCTGACCTGCGTCTTGCTGACCACGGTTGCTGGTGAGCTGGCGTTTGCCGCGTCGTTCGTGGCCTTCATGGTCAGCTGGTTCCTGACCTATCCGCTGCTGCTGGGCCTGAGCTATGCCCACGACCAGACCGGACGGCTGGCGGTGATGACCACCGGGTCCTGGCTGCTCGCGCAAAGCTTTGGCTCACTGGCGGCCGGGGGGATTGCCCAACTGTTCGGCGGATATACCCTGATCGGCCCGATCGGGGGCGCGATCTGCGTCCTGGCCGTTTTCGCGGCGATGCCGGTGGCGCGGCGACTTGATGGCAAATCACGGTGAGCCTCAAGGTATGGCAGTGGAACTGCTGCAAAGCCATTAGCATTGGCGCATTGTCCTGGGCCTGCGCGATCGGTCAGGCCCCGGACCGTAGTCACTTCTTTTGAAGGCGAAGCAGCCCTGCGCCAAACACAGGATCGGGTCCGGGAACGCCAAGATCGAGCGCGCGGGCGGCCACGCTGCGGCGCATTGCCGCAGGATCATGGGCTGCGGTGCATTCGCCCATCCGCATCAATGCGCCTGAAACTGCAGCGGTTGCAAAGGAAGTGCCGGAAACCCGGCGAAACCCTCCCGGCACCGTAGCCAGCAGATCAACGCCGATCCCGCTAACGCCGATCTGCGCTCCTCTGGCGGCATGGGCATAGCCCTTCATCCGTTCATCCACCGCGGTTACCGCAAGCGCAGCCGGGTGACGGGCGGGAAACAAGACCGGACTGTTTGGCCCTCCGTTTCCGGCGGCAGCCGCAATGCAAACCCCCTTGCGGCTCAGCGCGTCGAGCAGGCCCGAAAGCAGTCGATCCTCACGCCCGCCGAATGAGAGGTTCAATACATCGGGTCGCAGCTTCCAGGCCGCATCGAGCGCCTTGGCCAGAAAGCGGGTCTGCGAGATTCCGCTGGCCTTCGCCGAGGGATCGAAAGCGGCCAGGCTGACCAGGCGCGCACCTTGTGCCATGCCAGCGACTTCTCCCGTCCCTACCAGCAGCGAGGCTATTGCCGTGCCGTGAGCGGCTGGGGCAGAGCTGGCACCATGGATCGATTGCGCAAAGTGGGCACCCTTCAGCGCCGGACTGGCGATATCGACCGGAGTATCGATCATCGCGATCGTCCCGCTGACCTTCAACTGCTCAGCCCGCGTAATGCCGATCAAGGTGAAGCGCTTCGGCAGTTTCGCAGCCAATGGCTGGAACTGAATGTTGGGCTGGGCCCAATCGACCCCGCGCAGCTTTGCGGCACGCGCTATAACTGCTTCGACTGTGTCGGGTGCAGTCACGGATCCGACAAGCATCACCTTTCCCAGAGCCTCGATCGGACTGACTTCAATCACGGTCAATCGAGCGCTTCTGGCAATTCGGGTGCTTTCGCCCGGAGGGCCGTTGATGACCACAACAACCTGTCCGGCCACCGTGTCCGGGATGGCTTCATCGCGCATTTCCCATGGGGGTGCGGGCGGAGCCTTGGGCTTCTTGCCGCCCAGCTTAATCGAAATGCCAAGGCCCATCCCTCCAGACCCTCCGCTTTGGCTATCGGAACGGGGTTGCCTGGGCTGCGGATCGGGCACGCCAACTTGCGCATTCAAGGCGGTGCCGAGCAATATCAGCAGCAGGGCCGAAGTTGCCGCGCGTTTCATTTCAGTTCCCCGACAAAGGCGACAATCGGCGACCTGGCCAACCTCGCTTTCACTTGATCGGGCTTGGTCGAGGGTTCGTCGATCAGCAAGATCAGACGTCCTTCATCCGGGCCCGCAACGATCGCAACCTGGTGGTCCGAAAGCAGCGTCTCAACATCGGTCCAGGCAGCATCGTCTTTGAACCGGATCACCAGTCTGGCCGAACCCGATTTGCTCGCCTCGTCGCAGCCCGATGCGGTTTGATAGGCGTTATCGCCGGAATTGCGAATGCCCCCACCTGCGATCCAGCCGCCACCTGCTGCAATGGCGAGGGCCAGAGACAGCGAAATGGACGGGCTCCAACGCTGGGGGTTTATGAAGACCAGAGCCTGGGTCAACCTTTCGGATCGGGCTGCTGGCCGAGGTACAGCCGAAATGGCCGCGAGCCGAGCGTTCAGCGCGGCATGCCGCGCTGCAAGGCCGGCATCGCTTGCCGCCAGCTCTTGCTGCATTTTGTCATTAAGTTGCACGGAAAGCGCGCGCACTTCGGCAAGCGCGCGTTGCAGGGCAGGCGATCCCGGCAAAGCCGCATCGATTTGTGAACGGGCCGCGTCGTCGAGTGTTCCGTTCACATAGAATGGCAGCAACTGCTCAAATCGGGCAAGATCTTCGGGATCGGTCATGATGCAGCGTTCCTGATTGCCGCCGAGCGCAGCGCGGATTCGGTCAGCCAGCCCAGAGCCGAGCGGCTGGGCATGAAGAAGTAGCCGCCGCCCATTGTCTGAACGTGGTTTTTCAAGCCGCTGAGTTGCACCGGCCCTGCGGCAGTGGGAATGGTGAAGACGCGGCCGATCGGGCAGCCGCTGGCCGGGTCCAGCGGGTCGCTGCCGGCGATTGGATCCGGTTCACGCGCAAGCCCATGAAACGCGGGAGCGTTGGCCCAAAATTGCTGCACGAATTCGAACTGCCGCTCAATGTCGGCACAGATGCTGGCAAATAGCAGGCCCTTCTCGCCGGTTTCGGCACGGACATAGGTTCGCCCCCTGCGCAGCAGGCGGTGCCGGTTTGTGATCTCTTGTTCCTTGACGTCGCCGGGCTGACGGCTGTCACGCGGATTGGTGCGCCGAATGTGCGAACCAAATGGGCAAGCCAGGCCCTGCGGATCATCTTCGCCATAAACGAAATCGTTGCTGTGCTCGGCCTCACGCGTCGATGCTGACGAGGGAACGTTGACCGGGTTGCCAATCAACGGGCGACCATTGGGCCAACGTCCCATCAGTTTTGCCTTTATCCAATCCTTGTCAGCTGCCTGTCCGGTCAGCCGGTAAAGCTCGCACAGCGCGCCATTGTTCAGCTGATCGGCTGCTGCCTCGACAAAGGCTTCGAAGCCCGCAACATCCTGCTTCAGTTCGCGAAGCACCAGATAGGTGCCGTTCCGCCCCAGATCGCGCGGACCTTCGCTCAGTGATTTTTCCCCGAAATCGGGGAACCGTGATAGATTTGCCTCGATCGGAACAGGCAGCGCCCCGCTTACATCGGCTTCGCGCGGAAGCAGCGGTGAAGGCGGGAAATATCCGGCGGAGTCCTTGTAACCAAGAATGAATTCGCCCGGTTCGACTACGTCGCGCTCGGGCACGCTGCGGATCGAACGGCTGGTCCCGCGGATTACCGGCTGGGATATTCCATCGCGATAGCCGAAATGCTCGAACTCGATCTTTTCGGGTTCGAAAAAGGCCGGAGCGCAGTCGGTTGCCGAAAGCACAGTCCCGCCATGATTGAGCAGCAGCAATTCGTGGACCTGGCGCAACCGTGCCAATTCGGCCGGCGTCGAGGCGTAAAGCATCAGAACCGCTTCGGTACCATCTACGGTATATGGATCGTCCTGCCAGCGCCAATGCTCGGGTCCGCTAGCATGGATGTCGCCATTGATCCTGGCCCGCGCAGCCATGCCCATGCGGTAGGCAGAAGGAAACGCCTCTAGCAGGGTGCCCGGTGCCGTGTTTGGGGCATTGAAACGCGCCATGCCCGCGGCTGAGAGCCCCAGAAAAACAGCTTGCCGCATCGCCGCCTTGGCATCGCGGCGAGCAAGGCCGGAACGATCGTATTCGTCGGTGCTCAACTGCGCGACGCTGCCCATGGTGCTATCGCCGGTCAACGGCCTGTCGCCAAAGGCCACCGTCATTGCATGAGCCAAGGCATACTCGCCCGGCCGGCCCAACGACCGCGCTACCGGCAGCAGCACGCCTTCATCGACCAAGACCGCGAGCTGACCTGCATCGAGGCTCAGTTCGGCCTGCATCGCCTTGCCACGGATCCAGCAAAGCCATTCGCCCAAGGCCTCACCTCCCACGGGCAAGCGCACGGCAAGTGCCACCGAATAGGGCAAGCGCTTGAGTCCTCGGAACACCAATGCCTGCACTTCATCGGTCTCAATCCGGTTGGCGACGCGCGGCATGGAACCGAAACAGCGCAGCCACTCTTCACAATCGGTCGCGCTTTTGGCCAGAGCGACGCCCGAATGGATCAACGCATTGTTGCGGACATGCTCTGACGAGAGCGCCGGAAAACGGGAATACCAGAATGGCACCACCTGCTGCTGGATACGTTCCCAGCGTTTAAAAGCATCCCCATCGTCAGCCCCCATCTTGATCATGAACTTGGTCCGGGGAAAGCCCTGCCAGTTACTCCAAGATGCGGTCTGCCCACGATGAGCCCGCGAGATGAAATCTTCGAGATAGCTTTCCCAGCTGCCGTCAAAGTTCGAATAGAACGCGGCTACATCTGTTCCCGGTAACCGCCACCAGCGCGCGTAGTGGATGGTGCCCATACCGCGGACCAGGCCCGGACGGAACCGGTAAGCAATCAGGTTGCGAATTCCCCAGAGCGCGAAGGCATGGGTAAAGGCGCGGAATGGGCCAGGTTTGATCTTGCCCACCGCCATGATGTGATTCTGCGCGAACCCCGGCGGATTTTCCTTTTCCATGATCGCGCGAAGCTTGCTGAGCGGAGCCTCTGACGTATCGGGCACATCGGTCTTTTCAGCATGGCGCAGCCGCGCCAGAAACAGGCCCACCACCACGGCGATGACCAGCCCGGTGGCCAGAACCGCCTTGGCCAAGGTGGCCAGAACTTTCCAAACCAGCAGTCCCTTGGCCATGGGCCACATGCTCAAGCCAAACAGCACAAGCAAGGCCAGGACCGGCCAAAGCACGATTCGCCCATCGCGCGAAACAAGAAACTTGCCGAGCGCCTTGACGGTGGTTGTCTCGCGATAGGAGGTCAGCTTGAACCGGCCGCGCTCGGCCATCAGGTGAAAGACATCGTATCCCTGAGCCTTGGCCTCGTCGATCAGAGCCAATTGCGCCGGTGTTGCTTCGGCAACGAAGGCCGGATCGTGACGCAACACCCGCCGCAGGTGCGCCAGGGTAAGCATGGGATGGCTGCCGCGCGCGGTCTCGCTGGCGACATAGTCTCTCAGCACGCGCCCGGCAAAGTCGGCAAACCGGGCCTGCTTCTCGACCAGTTTCACCGAAAATTCGCTTAGCCCGTTGTAGTTGAGCCCGGTTGCGCCCCAGGGTTTGCCGTGCAATTCCACGATGTGGCGCTTGAGGAAATGGGCAAGGTCCTCGTCCGGACCCAGCCCGGCCAGAGCGAATGCCGGCCGCAACACATCGCCGGCATCGGCCGCGATTGTCTCAAGCGCACGTTCCGGCGTTCCGTCGACGCTCAGCTCGAACACCAAATGCAAGCCGACATCGGACTGGATTGTTGCCAGCGAGCAGAAATGGACAAGTCCGGTCGCATCCAGTGCTGCCTTGACCGCTGGCCCGGCCGGATTGCCAAAACCGGCGAGGGCCCGGTCAATCACGTCCTTGCTTTCGCTGTTGGCGATCGGGACGATCACCAGAAACATCGACTGCTGGCTGGCGGGCGTGTCCCAGACCATCTCGCGGCTGCGCGGGAACGAACCAATACTGCGCAACCTACCAGCCTTGCCGGGCGATACGCGCAGCCCGTCGCGGCGCAGCAAGGCGGTGAACAGCGCACTGATCTGCTCGATCGCCAGGTGCTTGCCGATGCAGACATGAGACCCGGCCCCAAACACCAAATCGGGGTCTTGCATCGACCCGTCGGGATTGGTTCGATCGATCCGAAAGGTGCCAGGATCGATAACCTCACGCGGATCACGCATCGCCGACATTGTTGAGACCAGCAGGGTGGTTCCGCCCTTGATCGCGCGGAGCCGCCCATCAACCGCCAGGTAAGTATCGCGGGGGGCGTGCCGCCATTGTCCGGGAGATAGCGCCGGCTTCATCCTGCCAGCCTCCAGCACAATCCGCCGCATGGTTTCGCGATCGTTGCTACGCGCAGCCTGGGTTGCCATGGCAAAGGCCTCCGGATGCTCGAGCAACACGGTCAGCATGTTCGATGCCGCCAGCGAATTCGTTGGGATAAATCCTGTCGCCATGCCCATCAGGATCGCGCGCAGTTCTATGTCACTCAGATCATGCTCGTCCTGAATCAGCACGAGGCGCTCGACCAGCGTTTCAGCCCGAACGGGATCGAGCAGGCCGCGGCGGTGATTGGTCTTGGTACGGGCAATCGCATCGTCGAGCACGATGCCAAGCCGTCGCTTGGCGTTCATCGCAAGCTTGCGTACCTCAGGCTTTCCGGTGGGGTCGCCGAACAGCAAGGCAGACAGGGCCACGGTCCAATCGGCAAAGGCATCGACTTCGTCGCAGCTCAGCCCGAAGTAACGCAAGCAGATTTCCGCCGGCACGCGTTTGATCAGATCGCCGACTACATCGATCCGGCCGGCATGGTTTTCGAGCAGGGACTCCGCGAAATCGAACGACCACGCGGCCATCCTTTCGGCATCTTCCCGCCTGACGATCGCACGCAGCACCTTGAGCATCCGGTCATGCGGGGGTCCATCAAGCCCGAGCAGAAATATCGCGCCGTCGCCAAGTTCGCCCATTTCCGGACCGAAAGGAACGTTAAAGTCATCTGGCCGGGAGAGCACCTCGCGGACCTGCTCCGCACGGGTGACGTGCAGCACGCCGCCAAATTTGAGCAACGGCTTGAAGCGCCGTGCAAACGGGTAGATCAGCAAGAGGAGGCGCCGCGCTGCGGCCTCTTTGAAACGAGCCATCCGTCCGCGAGTGGCGATGGCTTCGAAATCGAACGGGCTAAGCGTGCCCAGGCGCTCGTTCTTTTGCGCAGCCTGAGCGGCAGCAATTCCGGCAAAATACTTTATCTTTTTGGGCATGGTGCGTCTCGATCCTCGGCCTCAGTCGGGCCAGGCGGCCGCTTGGTTCAATCCGTCCTTCAGAAAGGTCCGTTTCCCGCCATCGAGGAACGGCATCCAATCGATGAATTCTTCCCGAAATCCGGTCTTGGCGGCGACCAGGTCCGCCAGCGCGGCAGCCGCTTCGGCGCGGCGTTCCAGCAAAACCAAGGCCTTGATCTTGATCACATGCGCCAACCAATAGGCCGCGCGCCGCGCCAGGGCTTGTTCGGCATAGTCCAGGGCAATCTCTGCTTCACCGCAAAACAGGTGAGCACCCGCCAGCTCACCCAGCGTGAAAAACAGATCGTGATCGTTGGGGCTGAGCCGCATCGCAAAGCGCAAGCGTTCGATGGCCTGGGCATGCTCCCCTTGCAGGTGGAGCGCACAGCCCAGCTGCGAATGGGCCATGACCAGACTTGGATTGAGCTCGATCGCCCGGGTTAGCAAGGCACGGGCGCGCAAGGGCTGGCGCAACCACATCTCGGCGATTCCCGCCAGCATATGACCACGCGCATCGTCATAATCGGCAACGATAGCCTGTTGGGCCATTTGCCGCACCTCACGCACGTCATCATCCCCGCCGCGGGTAGCCCAAAGGCTCCACAAGCGAACCCAGGTTGCCTGAATCAAGGCTTCGGACGAACTTGGATCCAGCGCCAATGCGCGATCAAAACAATCCCGCGCGCAAAGCGAGTCCGCCTTTGTCAGGCGATTGAGATGCCAACGCCCGCGCCAGATCAAGTCGCTGACTTCCAGACTGTCTGCGGGTTTGGCGGCCGCCCTGGCCTGCTCGCGCATATCGATCTTCAGGCCAAGGATGGCCGCGATCTGGGCGGGGAGGTCGCCAAGTTCGGGTGCCCAGCCTTCGTCATCCAGTGGCTTCGCAATGCGTTCGGACCACAAGACTTGCCCACTTTCGGTATCGGTCAGGGCAATGGTCAGCACCTGCCGCGGCCCTTCGCCGCGGATCGCTCCCTCAACAATATACCGCGCACCCAGATGCACCCCGACGGCTCTGGCATCGCCGCTTGCGGAAAAGCTCGAACTCCGCGCGATCACCGGAAGCCAGCGCAGTTTGGCCAGACGATTGGTCAAATCTTCGCTCAGGCCCTGGGCCATGACTTCGCGTTCGGAGCTGGTTGGCTGCCAGGTAAATGGAAGGACTGCAAGGGCCGGGCGCTGCGCGAATTCAGCAAGTGGCATGGTCGATGTCGGAGCCGCTGGCACTGGCGCCACTGCAGCATTTTGACGGTCAGCAATCCGCCGCCGTTCTTCACGCAGCCAGTCTTCGAACCCTTCCTCTCCAGCGATATCCAAGCCTTCAAGGAACTCGCCAACTGGTGCGCTGTCAAGCTCGCGCAAGTCAATCCGCACCTTGGTCAGATCGAGCCAGACCCGGTTATAGTCAGACAGTAGCAGATCACCGTTACTGCAAATTGCCTTGCGCAGGTTCGAGAGTTCGCGGCGCAGGCTGGCTTGGGCCTGTTCGGTTCCGCGCGAACCCCACAGCCGGTCCTGCAACCACGTTCGGGTTCGTTCACCCGATCCCGCGCTGGCCAGCATCGCCAGCAGGGCCTGACCGCGCTTGCTCGAAATCTCGACCCGTTGACCGTCGCAGTCCTCGAGGCGGAACGATCCCAGCAATTGCAAGGCAAAACCTGCCTGGAACTCCCCCATCTGCTCCGACCCCTCGTTAGACTGACGGAATAACCCGTTCATTCGAAAATTCACCTTCTTTTTCACGCTCTAAGGACGCTGGATGAACGCTTGGACGACGGCCTTGGCCTAGCTCGATTGCATGAACTTCCAATCCCTTCGTTCGCTTCAGCTCCTCGATCAGGTTGTTGGCCAGTTTGAGACCGGTCGCACCGCCGAGGCCGTCCTCCTGCTGGCCGGAATGCTGGACTCTGCGGTGACCGGTCCAGAAGCGGCCGAGGCCTGGCGCCGCCTGCTTGCAGGGCACCCGGTTAGCCGATTCCTCGGCTCGTCCGACCCCCGCTTGCTGGCCGACCCGGACCCGCAAGGTATTTCCGCCTGGGAGCGCCAACTTCACGCCGCCCAAAGCCAGTTGGGCTTTGTCCGTGGCCTAAGCACGCGGCGCGAACTTGGTGCCAAAGCCGTGGAGACGGCCTGGCAGAAGGGTCAACAAATTGCGCTGTTGGAATGCGGAGAGCTGGGCGAACTGGACCGCCTGCGCGGTCTTGCCGTTGACAACGTCACCCTTGTCCAGCGCGATCGTCGGCGCGGAGAAGCCATCGCAGCCAGGCACGCTCCCCCTTTGCGCGTGCTCAATCCTGCCGAAGCGCAAGGCCTGCAATTCGACCTGCTGCTTGCCACTGCAGATAGCCTGGCGGCGGCTGACCTTGCCAATCAACTGTCGGCCTATGCCGGCCTGCTAACGCCCGGCGCCAGCTTGCTGATCTCCGCGTTTGTGCCCGGCCACCTCGGCGCCGGCTGGCAGGCAGTCTGTTTGGGCCGCGAGCTCGAATGTCACGACGAAACAAGCCTGATTGCGGCAGCCCGGGCCGCCGGGCTGACGATCTCACCATACCGGGATTCAAGCGGCAGCATGATCTGGGCCGTGCTGCAAAGCGCGGCGTCATGCCGCCCAACCACAGGGGAATCGACATGGACATTGCGATAGCCATCCAGGCCATTGCGCGAGAGGATCGCCGCGCGTTCGATGAACTCTACCGTTCGCAGCAGCGGCCGTTGCTGGGGTATGCGCTGGGCCTGCTTGCAGGAGATCGCGAAGCCGCAGAAGATGTTGTCGACGAGGCATTTGTCGACATCTGGAGACAGGCGGCGACTTTCACCGCGTCCGGATCAGGTCAGGGCTGGATCCGCCGGATCGTGAGGAACAAGGCGGTCGATTGGCTGCGCCGCAATGGCAGTGCGCGCTGGGCGCAATTGTCCGACCAGCACGAGCAGCAAGCAGATCAGGATCCTGACCCTGAACACCGGGCTATCACCGCCAACAATGCCGAATGGCTGCGGCTCGCTCTTGCAAGAATCTCCGTCGATCAACGCGAGGCGGTGATTCTGGCCTATTTCGAACAGCGCTCGGTCGCTGAAATCGCCGAGATTCAGGCTTGCCCCGAAGGGACGGTCAAGACCCGGCTGTTCCACGCCAGGCTCAATATGCGCAACCTGCTGGCTGAGAGCTTGAGCTGTTAACGGGTAATCCGCCGCGTGCTAGCCGGGCCCGATACTATCCCCAATGCGCGCTATCTTAGGCGATCCAGCCAGCCGCCGCATCGAGCCGGGCCTTAACCCGGTTGCGCCCCATAACCTGCATGATCTCGTGCAGGTCGGGTGACTGGCGCCGACCGGTCAGAACCACGCGAACAGCTTCGGTCAGGTTACCGAAGTGGCCGATATAGGCCTGCGGATCTTGCTTGAAGACCTTCATGCTGGGGGCATAGCCAAAGCGGCCACCGATCGCGCGCAGCGCTTCAAGCCAGGTATCGCGCTCAACGTTCGGATCGACTTCGTCGGCAATCGCGCGCAGCAACTCGGCTGAGGGCGCTGGCGTGACCGCAGCAAGCGCTTCACGAACATTTGCTTCGTCAGCCGCATAGAGGTCGTCGAAGAAGAAGCTGACGTCGCCGGGCACGGTCGACCAATGGGCCAGGTCCTTGCGGGCCCGCTCATTACCGCGCTCGATGTTGAAAATCGCGGTGGCATAGGCCGGATCGGCCGCAATCCGTGCGCAAAAGTCCGGCGCGTGGATCTCGGCCCAGGCCAGGATCGCGGCATAGACCTCTGCAGCAGTCATCGCCGCAATCCGCTCGCGGCTGATGCTGTCCAGCTTGACGCTGTCGAACAGCGCCCCGCTGCGGCTCATCCGGGCCAGGTCGATTGCGAAGCCCTCGCGTCCTTCGGGATGCTCCGCGCGCCAATCCTCGAACCGGCCGTCGGCCAGGGTCAGTAGATATTCCAGCACCGCTTCCTGGGGATAGCCCTGCTCGACATAGAACGAGACCGAGGCTTCGGGGTCCTTGCGCTTGCTGAGCTTGCGGCGGGAGCTGCCTTCCATCTTCTCGATCGGGGAGATGTGAGCGAACAGCGGCGGCTCCCACCCGAACAGGCCGAACAACTGGGCATGCAGCGGGTAGGACGACAGCCATTCGTGGCCGCGGATCACGTGGGTGGTGCCCATCAACCGGTCGTCGACGACATGGGCGAGGTGATAGGTCGGGGTGCCATCGGCCTTGAGGAGAACCACGTCCTGCTCATTGGACGGGAAGTTCAGGTCGCCGCGGATCACATCGGGCAAGGTAACCTGCGCCGGGCGATCGGCCGGAGCCTTGAGCCGGATCGCGAAGGGCCGGCCTTCGGCCATTGCCTGTTCCACCTCGGCCTCGGGCCGGTCGCGCCACAGCGCCCACTTGCCGTAATAGCCGGGCGGGATCTTCGCCGCCTGCTGCTGGTCGCGGACCGCAGCCAGCTCCTCGGGGCTGGCGAAGCATGGATAGGCCAGGCCGCGTTCCAGCAGGTTGCGAACAAAGGCCTGGTAAATCGGGGTCCGCGCACTCTGGCGATAAGGGCCATAGCTGCCCACTTCATGGCCAACGGTCAGCTCGCCCTCGTCCGGCGACAGGCCGAAATGGCGCAGCGAATCGACGATCAGGTCGATCGCGCCTTCAACTTCCCGCTTCTTGTCGGTGTCCTCGATCCGCAGCATGAACAGGCCGCCGCTCTGGTGCGCAAGCTGGCGCGAGATCATCGAGGTATAGAGCCCCCCGATGTGCAGCGACCCGGTCGGACTCGGCCCGAAACGGGTGACGCAGGCGCCTTCGGGCAATGCGCGCGGCGGATAGCGCGCCTCGATCTCGGCAATCGTTTCAGTGGCCAAAGGAGTCAGGATTTCGGGCTGCATGGACATGGCTTTCAAGGAAAACTGTATGGGTTCGCGGGGAGCATGCGCTCCCGGGCGATTGAGCCCGCGCTATTGGCACCGCGCCGGATGGTTGGCAACCGGGCGGTGCGGCAAGGCCGCTAGTCCGCAGGCGGGAGCAACACTTCACGCTGGCGTTGGACGGCATCGAGCAGCCAATCCTTGCCGGCGCGAATTCGCGCGAGGTTCTGGGTATCCTTGTGCGTTACCAGCCAGAATGAACGCAGGATCCGCCGTTCCGGAAAAACCGCAACCAGCCCCGGGTCGGCATCGCCCATGAAGCAGGGCAAGACCCCGATCCCGGCCCCGCCCGCCAGCAGCCGGTGCTGGGCATTGATGCTGGATGAGCGCAGCCCGGCACTCAGCCCGGGATGGATTTCATCCAAATAGCGCAGCGACGGATCGTAAAGCAGATCGGGAATGTATCCGACCAGGCGGTGGTCGCTTGCCAGATCGGCAGGGCGCTGCGGCGCCCCATGTTCGCGCAGATAGGCCGGAGCAGCATAGAGCCGCAAGGTATAATCGGACAGCTTGCGCGACACGACCGGCCCGGCCTTGGGCCGCGACAGCATGACCGCAATGTCCGCCTCGCGCTTGGACAGGCTGAGAAACCCGCTGGAGGCGACGAGATCGAGCGTGAGGCCGGGGTGAAGCGCGGCGAACTGCGGCACTTCCCGCGCCAGGAACCACGAACCGAATCCTTCCGAAGTGCTGATCCTGAGCGTTCCCGACAAGCCGCCGGTCCCGCTTCCTCCTTCGGCGATTGTGCTCGCTGCCTGGGCCATGGCCTCGACCCGGACCAGCAGCGCTTCCCCGGCTTCGGTCAGCACCTGGCCCTCGCGGGTCTGCTCGAACAGGGTTGCGCCAAGCCTTGCCTCGAGCCGCCGAAGGCGTCGGCCCATGGTGGTGGCATCGACACCCAAAGCCGCTCCCGCCCGCGCCAATTGCCCGGCGCGGGCGATCGCCAGAAAGGCTTGAAGGTCGCTCCAGTCGTTTACCTGCATAATTGCAGGCTTCACTCGCATTTTTGCCGCTTGCCTGCAATACCCGGCGGGTGCAGGGCTGGCGCAAACGGACTCGGGAAGGAACCAGCGCCATGCGTTATGTCGATCACTTCATCCACGGCGGCACGGCCGGTCTTGCCAGCACCCGCAAGCACGCGGTGATGGATCCCAACAACGGCGGGCAGCAGGCCGAAGTCGTGCTGGGCGGCACCGATGCGTTGGAGCGCGCGGTGGCCGCCGCGCAAGCCGCACAGCCCGCCTGGGCCGCGATGAACCCCCAGCGCCGCGCGCGGGTGATGTTCGAATTCAAGCACCTGATCGAGCGCGACATGCAGCCGCTGGCCGAACTGCTGTCGAGCGAACACGGCAAGGTCATCGCCGACTCCAAGGGCGATATCCAGCGCGGGCTCGAAGTGGTCGAATTCTGCTGCGGGCTGCCGCATGTGCTGAAGGGCGAGTTTACCCAGGGCGCCGGTCCCGGGATCGACGTGACTTCGATGCGCCAGCCCTTGGGAATCGGCGCGGGCATTACCCCGTTCAACTTCCCGGCGATGATCCCGCTGTGGATGGGCGCGATGGCGATTGCGGCGGGCAATGCCTTCATCCTCAAGCCCAGCGAGCGCGATCCTTCGGTGCCGGTCAAGATCGCCGAGCTGTGGCTTGAGGCGGGCCTGCCCGACGGCATTTTCCAGGTGGTTCACGGCGACAAGGAAATGGTTGACCTGATCCTCGATCACCCGGCGATCAGCGCGGTCAGCTTTGTCGGCTCATCTGACATCGCCCAATATGTCTATTCGCGCGGCGTTGCTGCCGGAAAGCGGGTCCAGGCGATGGGCGGCGCGAAGAACCACGGAATCGTGATGCCCGATGCCGATCTGGACCAGGTCGTCGGCGACCTGTGCGGCGCGGCCTTCGGCTCGGCGGGCGAGCGCTGCATGGCACTGCCGGTGGTGGTGCCGGTGGGCGAAGACACCGCCGAACGCCTGAAGGCCAAGCTGATCCCGGCGATCGAGGCACTCAAGGTCGGCATTTCGACCGATCCCGACGCGCAGTACGGCCCGGTTGTCACCGCCCAGCACAAGGCCAATATCGAACGCTGGATCCAGACTGCGGTCGATGAAGGCAGCGAACTCGTGATCGACGGGCGCGGCTTCAAGATGCAAGGGCATGAGGAAGGCTACTTCCTTGGCCCGACGCTGCTTGACCGGGTAACGCCGGAGATGACCAGCTATCACAACGAGATCTTCGGACCGGTGCTGCAGATCGTTCGCGCCAAGGATTTCGAAGAGGCGCTCGTCCTCCCCTCCAAGCACCAGTATGGCAACGGCGTAGCGATCTTCACCCGCAACGGCCACGCCGCCCGCGAATTCGCGGCCCGCGTCAACGTCGGCATGGTCGGGATCAACGTGCCGATTCCGGTGCCGGTTGCCTATCACAGCTTCGGCGGCTGGAAGCGTTCGGGCTTTGGCGATACCGACCAGTACGGCATGGAAGGCCTGAAGTTCTGGACCAAGCTCAAGAAGATCACCGCCCGCTGGCCTGACGGCGGCGGCGATGGCAGCAACGCGTTTATCATTCCGACGATGGGGTGATTGCCTTGAAGTGGCTCAAGAGCATTTTCGGAAGGCGCCAGGGACGACCGATAGTGATCGACGCCCCTGGGACAATCGAAGGCATTTCCAGCGAGTTCGCAGTCCTTGAGCGAATGTTCGGAAAACGTGACATTGACTGGCGGTTGCATGATCGCTTGATCGATAAGCAACCGAACGGTCGGGTGATCGAGCGCTTCATCATCGGCCATCAAGGTGTGCGAAAAGAGGTCGAATTTGACATAACGTCGTTCTTTGGCATCGAATCTCAAGGAGAAATCGGTGCAATCATGCAGCGCACCAAGGAGCGTGCAGAACAAACTTCTCTGAGCATTTCTATACCGCTAGAAGTTAGTGCGACGTTGGCAATGGTGATCGTTGGGATAAAGAAGAACCCGCAGCTTGCAGTTAGGATGAAGGCTGACCGGATCGTGGCAGCAATGAATGAGGCGGCTTCGGGCGGCGTGGCTGCCGGTGACCTGCAAACCATCAGTTTGCCCCTATCGGTCTGGATCAATCTCCTTGGATTACTGAGATCTGTGAAGCCAAACACATTGCTTGACGAAGAACTGCTTGAAGACTTGAAAGCTTACATCGATGGTGGCCTCAAGTCCTCCCGGAGCAATAGATGACCGACCAATTTTCCCTCACCGAGGACCAGCTTGCGATCCAGGACATGGCGCGCAAGTTCACTGCCGACCGGATCACGCCCTTTGCGGCCGAGTGGGACGAGCAGAGCCACTACCCGGTCGACGTCTGGAAGGCCGCGGGCGAGCTGGGCTTTGGTGCGATCTATGTCTCCGAAGAGAACGGCGGGATTGGGCTGGGGCGGCTGGAAGCGGCGCTGATCATGGAGGCGATGGCCTATGGCTGCGCCGCGACCAGCTCGTACATCTCGATCCACAATATGGCGACCTGGATGATCGACACTTTCGGTTCGCCAGAGCTGAAGGCGCGGTTCTTGCCAGAGCTGGTCTCGATGGAAAAGATCGCCAGCTATTGCCTGACCGAACCGGGCAGCGGATCGGACGCGGCGGCGCTGAAAACCAGCGCGAAGCTCGACGGCGATCACTATGTGCTGAATGGCACCAAGCAGTTCATCTCAGGCGCGGGCTACAACGACATCTACGTCTGCATGGTCCGCACCAGCGACAACGGGGCCAAGGGCATCTCGTGTCTGGTAGTCGAGAAAGACACCCCCGGCCTGTCGTTTGGCGCGCCGGAGAAGAAGCTGGGCTGGAACTCCTCCCCAACCGCGCAGGTGGTGTTTGAGGACTGCCGGGTGCCGGTCGCCAACCGCGTTGGCGGCGAAGGCGAAGGGTTTCGCTTCGCCATGGCCGGGCTTGATGGCGGGCGGCTCAACATCGGCGCCTGCTCGCTCGGCGGAGCGCAGCGCTGTCTGGATGAGGCGGTGAAGTACACCAAGGAGCGCCAGCAATTTGGGCAGCCGGTCGCCGATTTCCAGAACACCCAGTTCATGCTGGCTGACATGGCAACCGATCTGGAGGCGGCCCGCGCGCTGCTCTACATGGCCGCCGCCAAGGTTACCGCGGGCGCGCCCGACAAAAGCCGCTTTTCCGCCATGGCCAAGCGCCTGGCGACCGACAGCGGCAGCAAGATCGTCAACGATGCGCTGCAGCTGTTCGGCGGTTATGGCTATCTGAAGGACTATCCGATCGAACGCTTCTGGCGCGACTTGCGCGTGCATTCGATCCTTGAAGGAACCAACCAGGTGATGCGGATGATTGTCGGCCGGGACCTGCTGCGCCAATGACCGATGAAATGATCATCCGCAGTGAGGGCGCCGCTGGCTTCCTCACCCTCAATCGCCCCAAGGCGATTCATGCGCTGACGCAAGGCATGGACCATGCTATGACCGAGGCACTGCTGACGTGGCGCGATGATCCCGCCGTGCAGGTGGTGATCATCGATCACAGCGAAGGCCGCGGCTTCTGCGCCGGGGGCGATATCGCGTTCCTGCGCAATTCGGCGCTGAACGATGGCGGCGTATCGGGTCGCAGGTTCTTCTACGAAGAATACCAGCTTAACCACCTGCTGATGACCTATCCCAAGTCCGTGGTGGCCTTCATGGACGGGATCACCATGGGCGGCGGCGTGGGGATCAGCCAGCCGGCAAAGTTCCGTGTCGCGACCGAGAACACCCGCTTTGCCATGCCCGAGACGGGCATTGGCCTGTTCCCCGATGTCGGCGGCGGCTGGCACTTGTCACGGCTTTCGGGCCGGATGGGCCAGTTTCTGGCGCTGACCGGCGCCCGGCTGGACGGCGCGGAATGCCTGTGGACGGGTCTCGCCACGCATTACCTGCCCCACGATGCGCTGGCCGATGCCAAGGAACGGCTGGTCCATGGCCACGATCCGGCGCAAGTTCTCGCCGCGCTGGCTGTCACCCCGCCGCCCGCGCGGATCGAAGCCAATGCCGCGCTGATCGCGAAGCACTTTGCCACGGACCGCTATGAAGACATTCTTGTCAGCCTCGAAGGCGACGACAGCGAATGGGCTGCCAAGGAACTGGCCACGCTTCGCACCAAATCACCCCAGACCTGCAAGGTCGCGCTGCGCCAGCTGCACGACAGCCTGGAGTGCAAGGACTTCGCCGAAAACATGGTGATGGAATACCGCATCGCCAGCCGCGTCCTCACCCGCCCCGATTTCGCCGAGGGGGTGCGCGCGGTAATTGTCGACAAGACGATGGATCCCAAGTGGGACCCGGCGACACCCGAAGGCGTCAGCGACGATCTGATCGAGAGCATTTTCGCGCCGCTGCCGGCGGATGAAGAATGGCGCCCACTGCCATAATCCTCGTCACCCTGAACTTGTTTCAGGGTCCATCGTGCCGCATGGACAAACGTTGGAATGAGGACCCGAACTCGCGGCAGGTTTCACCAGGCTTCGGGATAGAACGAGAAATGGACCCTGAAACAAGTTCAGGGTGACGAATCTGGAGTAGGCTTCGATGTCTAATTTCGAACACATCCTTACAGAACAGCGCGGCGGGGTCACGCTGATCACGCTCAACCGTCCGCAGGCGCTCAACGCGCTCAATTCGGCGGTGCTGGAAGAGCTGATCACGGCTTTCGCCGCGTTCGAGGCTGATCCCGGTCAGCGCTGTGCGGTGCTTACCGGCGCTGGCGAGAAAGCCTTTGCTGCGGGCGCCGACATCAAGGAAATGGCCGAGAAACCGGCCGCAGAGTTCTACTCCGCGGACTTTTTCAGCCGCTGGACCAGCCATCTGGTCAAGACCACTCGCAAGCCGTGGATCGCTGCGGTCAACGGCTTTGCCCTGGGCGGCGGGTGCGAGCTGGCGATGATGGCGGACTTCATCATCGCGAGCGAAAACGCGAAGTTCGGCCAGCCCGAAATCAAGCTGGGCGTGGCTCCCGGCATGGGCGGCAGCCAGCGGCTAACCCGCGCGGTGGGCAAGGCCAAGGCGATGGAAATGTGCCTGACCGGGCGGATGATGGGCGCCGAGGAAGCCGAGCGTTCGGGGCTGGTCGCCCGCGTCGTGCCGCTGGCCGATCTGGTTGAGGAAGCGGTCAAGACCGCCACCGAGATCGCCGCGATGCCGCCCTTGGCCGCGATCGCCAACAAGGAAATGGTCAACGCCGCGTTCGAAACCGGGCTGGATCAGGGAATCCTGATCGAACGCCGGATCTTCCAGGTCCTGACCGCGACCGAAGACAAGGCCGAAGGCATGGCCGCCTTCATCGAGAAGCGGCCGGGTGTGTGGAAGGGACGGTAGACAATCCCCCTCCCGCTTGCGGGAGGGGTTAGGGGTGGGTCAGTCGGCCTGTCCTGTGCAACTTTGGGAGAGTGGCCCACCCCCGGCCCCTCCCGCAAGCGGGAGGGGAGATTTATGAAAATCGCCTTCATCGGCCTCGGCAACATGGGCGGCGGGATGGCCGCGAACCTGGTCAAGGAGGGGCATGAAGTGCACGCCTTCGACCTCAGCGCAGAGGCCCTCGCCCGCGCGCGCGCGAATGGCTGCGCGGCCTACACTTCGGTGCGCGAGGCGGTGCAAGGTGCCGAAGCGGTAGTTTCGATGCTGCCCAATGGAAAGATTGTTGAGAGCGTCTACAGCGCCGAAGTGATCGGTCAGGCACCCGAAAGCGCGCTGCTGCTCGATTGCTCCACTATCGACGTCGATACCGCGCGCTCCGTCGAAGGCGAAGCGGCGGCCGCAGGTTATGCCATGGTTGATGCCCCGGTCTCGGGCGGCATTGCTGCCGCCAACGCCGGCACGCTGACCTTCATGGTCGGCGGAACGGCCGAAGCTTTTGCCCGCGCCGAGCCAATCTTGGCCGCCATGGGCAAGGCGGTGATCCATGCCGGAGCCAGCGGCGCGGGCCAGGCGGCAAAGATCTGCAACAACATGATCCTGGGCGCGACGATGATTGCCACTTGCGAGGCCTTTGCGCTGGCCGAAAAGCTCGGGCTGGACCTGCAGACCTTCTACGACATTTCCAGCAAGGCCTCAGGCCAGTCGTGGTCGATGACCTCTTATTGCCCGGTTCCCGGGGTCGGACCGGCAAGCCCGGCCGACAACGGCTACCAGGGCGGGTTCGCCGCGGCGCTGATGCTCAAGGATCTGAAGCTGGCGATGGAAGCGGCCGCAAGTGTCGGCGCCAAGGTGCCGATGGGCGCGCGGGCCGAGGAACTCTACGAGGCCTTCTCCGCCGCGGGCAACGGCGGCACCGACTTTTCGGGCATCATCAAAACGCTTTGACGGCGTCCAGCACTACCCCCGCCCATTCGCGCCGGCAGATCAGCAGATCGGGCATGTAGGTGTCCGACTGGTTGTAGACCAGCGGGCTGCCATCGACCCGGCTGACGTGCAGCCCGTGCGCTGCGGCCACGGCCACCGGCGCGCAGCTGTCCCATTCGAACTGGCCGCCGGTGTGGAGGTAGATCTCGGCTTCGCCGCGGACCACCGCCATGGCCTTGGCCCCGGCGCTTCCCATTGGCACCAGTTCGGCCCCCAATGCCTTGGCAACGGCCACGGCCTCAGCCGCCGGGCGGGTCCGGCTGACTAGCATCCGCGGAGTCTCGGCCATCGCCGGCAGGACTTCTGGTTGATCCGAACGCAGCACCAGCCCCAGCCCGGGCAGCGCGACGGCTCCATGGGTGGCGACGCCGCCGACCGCCAGGCCGACATGGACCGCCCAATCGGACCGCTCCTCGCCATATTCGCGGGTGCCGTCGACCGGGTCGACGATCCACACCCGGTCATGGGCAAGCCGCTCGAAGTTGTCCTTCTCCTCTTCGGAGAGAACGCCATCGTCGGGCCGCGCTTCGCGGATCGCGCGGACCAGGAACTGGTTGGCGGTCTGATCCCCGGCCAGCCCCAGCGCTTTGCCCGAAAAGACCCCGGCGCGGCGTACCTCGAGCAGGATCTGCCCGGCGTGGTGCGCCAGATGCGCGGCGAGCTCTCCGTCAGTCATCATTTCAGCGGCATCAGTTGCTGGATGATGTGTTCGGCCGCCTCGTCGGCGGTCATCTCGACCGTGTTGACCCGGATGTCGGGATTTTCCGGCGGCTCATAGGGGCTGTCGATCCCGGTGAAGTTCTTGAGCGCGCCCGAGCGGGCCTTCTTGTAGAGCCCCTTCACGTCGCGCGCTTCGGCCACCGCCAGCGGGGTATCGACGAAGATCTCGACAAACTCGCCCTCGGGCAGCATCGCGCGAACCATATCGCGTTCGGCCCGGAACGGCGAGATGAAGGCGGTCAACACAATCAGTCCGGCATCGGCCATCAGCTTGGCCACCTCACCAACCCGGCGGATATTCTCGATCCGATCGGCCTCGGTAAAGCCCAGGTCCTTGTTGAGCCCGTGACGGACATTGTCGCCATCGAGCAGGAAGGTGTGGCGGTTCATCAGATTGAGCCGCTTTTCGACCGCGTTGGCGATCGTGCTCTTGCCCGAACCCGATAGGCCGGTGAACCACAGCACCCGGGGCTGCTGGTTCTTCAGCGCGGCATGGGCCTCACGCGTGATGTCGATCGCCTGCCAGTGGACGTTCTGCGCCCGGCGCAGGCTGAAGTGCAGCATGCCTGCCGCGACCGTGGCATTGGTCAGCTTGTCGATCAGGATGAACCCGCCCAGCGCCCGGCTGTCGGCATAGTGTTCGAACACGATCGGCTTGTCGGTAACGATCTCCGCCACCCCGATCGCATTGAGATCAAGCGTCTTGGCCGCGATGTGCTCCATCGTATTGACGTTGACCGCGTACTTGGGCTGGTGAACCGTGACCGAAACCATCTGGCTGCCCAGCTTGAGCCAATAGGCCCGCCCGACCAGCAGCGGATCATCGGCGAGCCAGACCAGCGTCGTTTCGAACTGGTCAGCCGCTTCGGGCGGGGTGTCCGCAGCTGCGATGACATTGCCGCGCGAGCAGTCGATTTCGTCCGCCAGGCACAATGTGACCGATTGTCCGGCCACAGCTTCGTCCAGATCGCCATCGAGCGTCACGATCCGGCTGACCGTGCTGGTCTTGCCCGATGGCAGAACCCGGACCGCATCCCCCGCCCGAACCGAGCCACTGGCGATCAGGCCTGAGAAGCCCCGGAAATCGAGATTGGGCCGGTTGACCCACTGCACCGGCAGCCGGAATGGCTTTTCCGCATCGCGCGCCGAATTGACCTCAACGGTTTCGAGATGTTCGATCAGGCTTGGCCCGGAGTACCAGGGCGTGCTGGGGGACGGGGCTATGATGTTGTCACCCTTGAACCCCGAGATCGGCATCGCGGTAAAGCCCTCGATCCCGATGGTCTTGGCGAAGGCGGCGTAATCGGCAACGATTGCATCGTAGGCAGCCTGATCATAGCCGATCAGGTCCATCTTGTTCACCGCCAGCACCAGGTTGCGGATCCCGATCAGGTGGCAGAGATAGGAATGGCGCCGGGTCTGGACCAGCACGCCCTTGCGCGCGTCGACCAGGATCACCGCGAGGTCGGCGGTGCTCGCCCCGGTCACCATGTTGCGGGTATATTGCTCATGCCCCGGGCAATCTGCGACGATGAACTTGCGCTTTTCGGTGTTGAAGAAGCGGTAGGCGACATCGATCGTGATGCCCTGTTCGCGCTCTGCCGCCAGACCATCGACCAGCAGCGCAAAGTCGATTTCCTGCCCCTGGGTGCCGACCTTCTTCGAATCCGATTGCAGCGCGTCGAGCTGATCCTCGAAGATCATCTTGCTGTCATAGAGCAGCCGCCCGATCAGGGTGCTCTTGCCATCGTCCACCGACCCGCAGGTGATGAAGCGCAGCATATCCTTCTGCTGGTGCAGTTCGAGATAGGCGTCGATATCCTCGGCGATCAGCGCGTCGGTAACGTAGTTGGCCTGAGGGGCGTCCGGGGTGTCCATCAAAAGTACCCCTGCTGCTTCTTGATTTCCATGCCCGCGCCGCCGGCGTCCTTGTCGATCGCGCGGCCCTGGCGTTCGCTGGTCGTGGTCAGCAGGGTTTCCTGGATCACGTCCGAAAGCGTCGCGGCCTCGCTCTCAACCGCGCCAGTCAAGGGATAGCAGCCGAGCGTGCGGAACCGGATCGAGCGTTCGACCGGCACCTCGCCCTCCCGCAGCGGGAAGCGATCGTCATCGACCATCAGCAACAACCCGTCGCGTTCCACCGTTGGGCGCTTGTCCGCGAAATAGAGCGGCACAATCGGAATGTCGTTGAGCTGGATATATTGCCAGACGTCGAGCTCGGTCCAGTTGGAGATCGGGAAGACGCGGATGCTTTCGCCCTTGTGCTTGCGGGCGTTGTAGAGGTTCCACAGCTCGGGGCGCTGATTCTTGGGATCCCAGCCGTGGCTGGCAGTGCGGAAGCTGAAAATCCGTTCCTTGGCCCGGCTTTTTTCCTCATCGCGCCGCGCCCCGCCGAAGGCCGCGTCGAAGCCGTACTTGTCGAGCGCCTGCTTGAGCCCCTCGGTCTTCCACATGTCGGTGTGGAGCGCGCCGTGATCGAACGGGTTGATCCCGCGCGCCGCCGCTTCGGGGTTCTGGTATACCAGCAGGTCCATGCCGCTTTCCCGCGCCATCCGGTCGCGCAGTTCGTACATCGCCTGGAATTTCCAGGTGGTATCGACATGCAGCAGCGGAAACGGCGGCGGCGAGGGATAGAATGCCTTGCGCGCCAGGTGCAGCATCACCGCGCTGTCCTTGCCGACCGAATAGAGCATTACCGGCCGTTCGGCCTCGGCCACCACCTCACGCATGATGTGGATCGCTTCGGCTTCAAGGCGCTGGAGATGGGTCAGGCTGGCAGTCATCGCGGCTTCTCTAGCCGGGCGGGCCGCCAATTGCGAGACTAGCAAATCCTTGCCTGCCTCAAGCTGGGCTGTCAGCCGGGCTGCTTGCGCTGCAGGCCCGAACGCTTGCAGCTGGCCACCAGCTCGCCGCGCTGGTTCCAGGCTTCGTGACGGAAGGTGACTATCCCGGCATCGGGGCGCGACTTCGATTCCCTTAGTTCCAGCACTTCGGTGACGATGTTCAGCGTATCGCCGATAAACACCGGCTTGGGGAAGCGCACTTCATCCCAGCCGAGATTGGCGACCGCCGTGCCCAGCGTGGTATCACCCACACTGACCCCTACCATCAGGCTGAGCGTGAAGCATGAATTGACCAGCACCTGGCCATATTCGCTGCCCTTCATATATTCGGCATCGAGGTGGAGCTGGGCCGGATTGTGGCTCAGCGTCGTGAACAGCAGGTTGTCGGTCTCGGTCACGGTGCGGCGGATCGCGTGCTCGAAGCGCTGTCCCACCGAAAGTTCGTCAAACCACAAGCCTGCCATCGTCACTCTCCTGTCAGGCCCGATCCTAACAGCGCCGAACGCTGCTTGCCAGCGAGAGGCGCTTAAGAGGTGACAGGCTATCATGTGAACGTTATCATAGCTGGGCATACTCATACGTATGCCTCTGGACATTACGACGAGCGGCGGCATGACTGCCGGCACACAAATCAAGGGGAGAGGGTCAATGGCTGCACCAATACCGGCGTCGGCAGGCGCAAGCAGCGGCGGAAGCGCGGGAGGCAAGACCGGGATCGTCCTGGCGCTGGCCTTCGCAGTGTTCTTCCTGCTGGGCGGGGTGACCAACATCAACGACCTCCTGGTCGGCAAGTTCAAGCCGATGTTCCACCTGACTCACGCCCAGGCCAATCTGGTGCAGATGGCCTTCTTCATTGCCTATGCGCTGTGCTCGATCCCGGCCGGAATCGTGATGAGCAAGCTGGGCTATATCCGCACATTCGTGCTGGGCTTCGTGATGGTGGCGGCTGCGGCGTTCCTGTTCATCCCGGCCTCGGCCTCGGCCTCATACCCTGGCTTCCTCGCCGCCTTGTTCTTCATCGGCGCGGGGATTACCGTGCTGCAGGTGGCGATGAACCCGATCATTACCACGCTGGGGCCGGCCGAAACCTCGCACAGCCGCCTGACCTTCGCCCAGGCCTTCAATTCGATCGGGGTGTTCCTGATGGTCTATGGCGGGGCAACGTTCCTGCTTGGCGATTCGACTCCGATCGATGCCGAAACTGCGACCGAAGCCCAGATCCAGGCTTATCGCGTGGCCGAAGGTGCTTCGATCGGCCAGGCCTATACCTGGCTCGGCATCATCATGCTGGCGATCGCCGCGCTGTTCTGGACCTTCCGTTCGGCAATCGATCACGCCAAGGCCGACGACGCGAAGGTGGAAGGCACACTGGGCCTGTTCCTCCACAACCGCCGGGTCCAGCTCGGCGCGCTGTGCATCTTCATGTACGTCGGTGCCGAGGTGGCGATCGGATCCAACCTGATCGCCTATCTGGGCGATGCCAGCGTCATGGGCCTGGGCCTTGAGGCCGCGGGCAAGCTGGTCGCGATGTACTGGCTCGGCGCGCTGGTGGGGCGTCTGCTTGGCGGGTTCATCCTGCGTCTGGCCAAGCCGGGGCGCGTGCTGACTGCATTTGCCGCCGGAGCGATCGGGCTGATCCTGATCTCGGCAGTCTCAACCGGGCACGTCTCGGGCTATGCGCTGATCGTGGTCGGCTTCTGCAATTCGCTGATGTTCCCGACGATCTTCAGCCTCGGGACCGAGGGACTGGGCGAACAGACCCCGCAAGGCTCGGGCATTCTCTGCACCGCCATTGTCGGCGGGGCCTTTGTGCCTTGGATTTTCGGAACCGTTGCCGACGTTACCGGCAATATCCGGATGGGGCTGATCGTGCCGGTGATCTGCTATGCGATCATCGCCATGTTCGGGCTGTGGGCGGTTCGCAACCCCAGCACCGGCAAAGGCAGTGAAGGCCCGGTCTACGATTGACCGATCGGCAGCTGGACGGGTTCAGGCCCGTCCGGTCTCGCCGGCCAGCAGCGCCGGATCAATCCCGGCGCTGCGCCAGCAGGCGTCCCAGCGATCTTCGGCCGGTGTGCCGAACAGCACCGCCTCGCTGCCGTCCAGCACCTGCCAGCCGTGGCGCTGCAACTCGCCCTCGATCTGCCCGCCGCTCCACCCGGCATAGCCGAGCGCGATCAGGAAGCGGCTTGGTCCGCGGCCTTCGGCAATAGCGCGAAGGACTTCGAGCGAGCCGGTCATCGCGCAGAGGCTGTCGGCCAGGATCGTCCCGCCCCCCTGCCAGTCCGGCGAATGAAGCACGAAGCCGCGCTGCCGTTCGACCGGGCCGCCATCGAGCACCGCGCAATCGGGCGCTTCGCCGGGATCGATATCCAGATCTTCCAGCAGCGCATGCAGGCCCAGACCTTCGCGGACCTTGCCGATCCCGATCCCCAGCGCGCCCTCAACATCGTGGACCATCATTGCGATCGCTGCACGGCGAAAGCGCGGATCGCCCATCCCCGGCATGGCGAGCAGGAACTTTCCGGCGAGTGATCCCGATTCGGTCATGCCGTGCAGGATAGCCACGGTGCGTGCCACTTGCTATTCCCGCGCCATGTCCGATCCCGAAGACATCCGCGGCTGGCAAAGGCTGGACGCAACGACGACGACCTCGGGCCGGTTGGAACAAGGCGATCCCGCGCGACTGGCCGCGCTCGGCGTGGGTCACGTGATCAACCTGGCGCTGGACGATCACCCTGAAGCCCTGCCCGATGAAGAGCGGCGCCTGTCCGCCGAAGGCATCGGCTACACTCACATTCCGGTGCCATTCGATGCCCCGGGCGAGGATCACCTCGCCGCCTTCGAAGCAGCCCTCGCTTCAGCCGACGGCCCGGTCCACGTCCACTGCATCATGAACTGGCGGGTTTCGGCGTTTTTCTATCGCCTCAATCGCGCTGCCGGGATGGACGATGCGGCAGCGACCGCGCTGATGGCCAGGCAATGGGACCCGCGCACCAGCGAGGATCCGCGCGCTGCAGTCTGGGCAGACTTCCTCAATCAGGCCGATCGTTAGCGTTCAAACCCGCCGGAATGCGTGAAAGACTTGCCTTTCACCCGATTCGCCATTAGGGGCGCGCGCTTCAACCGACACGAATTCGATGATCGGCCTGGCCAACTAGGGCTGCCATGGCGGATCGGACGTGTCTCGACAAGGAGACCAAAATGCCCAAGCTCAAGACCAAGAGCGGCGTCAAAAAGCGCTTCAAGCTCACCGCTACCGGCAAGATCAAGCACGGCGCGGTTGGCAAGCGGCACCGTTTGATCAGCCACAACGCCAAGTACATCCGCCAGCATCGCCGCACCGACACGATCTCTGACGCAGATGCGAAGACGATCAAGAAGTGGGCGCCCTACGGGCTCGGCTGAAACTAGGAGTACGGATAGATGGCACGTGTCAAAAGGGGTGTAACCACCCGCGCCAAGCATAAGCGGCTTCTCGAACAGGCCGCCGGTTACCGGGGTCGCCGCAAGAACACCATTCGCGTCGCGCGTCAGGCGGTCGAAAAGGCCGGCCAGTACGCTTATCGCGACCGCAAGGTTAAGAAGCGGACTTTCCGCGCCCTGTGGATCCAGCGCATCAACGCTGCGGTCCGCGCCGAAGGCCTGACCTATTCGCAGTTCATCCACGGCACCAAGCTGGCGGGCCTTGAGCTTGACCGCAAGGCCATGGCCGATCTGGCGATGAACGAAGGCGGGATCTTTTCGGCGGTGATCGCCCAGGCCAAGGCAGCTCTGCCGGCCTGAGCCAATCCCTGACGGGACCAGAAAAGCGCGGAAGCAGCCTCGGCCGCTTTCGCGCTTTTCCTGTTTTGCCCCCCAATTGGGTATTGTCCCCAGCGGCACTTTGATAGAACCTAGCGCTGCCGACCGGAGGGACCTGCCATCCGGGCGGATGGTGCGCGCGTGAACATTTCAAAGACCGACCCATGTTGAAGCAGGGCCTGACCGATGCCGTCAGCACGCGCTTCTTCATGCCTTCGGCAGCGCTGAAGCCCTATATCTCGACCTATTACCTGAGCGAGTTCGCGATCCGGCCGGGTGAACCGGTGTCGGACTGGCTGCATCCCGAATGGGGCAACATCCGCCTGGCCGAAGCGCCGGCCTGGCGTTTTGCCGTCGGCGGCAGGGACTATGACAGTCTGGGCCTGGCGATCGGGACCGGGCCGACCAGCCAGGCCACTCATTTCGTGATCGAAGCACCGACCAGGGTCTGGGGCATCGGCATCCTGCCGCAGGGCTGGCTGCGCCTGGTCGATACACCGGCCCAGCGACTGGCAGACATGACCGTCGATTGCGCTTCGCAATCCCCGTTCGGGGACTTTTCCGGCCTGCACGCAATCCTGTTCAACGGCCGGAACGATCCCCATGCCGAGGCTGCGCGGATCGACGCCTACTTGCTGGCCCTGCTGGACCGCCGCCCGGCACACGAGGACGAGGAGCGGATTCGCCTTGCGCATGCAGCCCTGGTCGATGACGATATCGCTTCGGTCAGCGATCTGGCCGAACGAATCGGCATCTCCTCCCGCTCGCTTGAACGACTCAGCCTGCGGGCCTTCGGGTTCTCGCCCAAGCTGCTGCTGCGCCGCCAGCGGTTCCTGCGCAGCCTCGCTCAGTTCATGCTCGATCCCTCACTGACCTGGATCAGGACGCTCGATTACCAATATGTCGATCAGGCCCATTTCGTGCGTGACTTCAAACGGTTCATGACGATGAGCCCGAGCACCTATGCCGCGCTTGATCACCCGGTGCTGCGATCGGCGGCGCGGGCGCGGGCCGTCGCGGCCGGAGCCGCCGTCCAGGCCCTGCACCAACCCTGATCCCAACTTGTAAATTGTGCGGTGCTGGGGCAGTTTCACCGCAACAAAAACAGGGGGAACGCCGGTGTCGTCAGACCTGACCGTCGACGTGCATTTTTTCCTCGCGCCAGCAGACCTGCGCCAATACCTGACCGCGTTCTGCCTGATCAATTTCTCCGCACCGGACGGGGCAATGATTCCCGATGCGCTGCTGCCGGAATGGGGCAACCTGCGCTTCTTCAACGGGGTCGCTCCCGAGGCCTGGATCGAAGGCGGCGACCGCTTGTCCGGTGCGCATTTCGTGGCCACCGGCCCAAGCTCCTGCTGCGTCAACTTCTGCCAGGGTACCACCCGTCTGTGGGGAGCGGGACTGCTTCCGCTTGGCTGGGCGCAGTTCGTCAGGGCCCCGGCCGGCGACCTTGCCAACCGCCTGGTGGACGGCACCCGCCATCCGGCCTTTGCCCATTTCACCCCGCTGCTGACCGACCTGCACCGCACCCCGCACAATATCGAAGCAGAGCTTGACCGCTTTATTGAATTCTTCCGCGTGCTCAATCGCCGCGCGCACCGCGAACAGCAGCGAATCGAGGCGATCCATGCCGCGATGCTCGATCCCGCCGTATCCAAGGTCGCCGAACTGTGCGAACGGACCGGTCTGGGCCAGCGCACGATCGAGCGGACCACCCATGCCGCCTTCGGCTTTTCCCCCAAAGTGCTGCTGCGCCGCCAGCGGCTGATGCGCAGTCTGGCCCGCTTCATCCTCGATCCCAACCGCAAATGGACCGGCGCGATCGACGACCTCTATTCCGATCAACCGCAATTCATCCGCGATTTTCATGACTTCATAGGAATGAGCCCGCGCGAATATGCCACAATGCCGCACCCGATGGTGATCCCCTTCATCAAGGCCCGGGCCAAGACGTTTGGCGATGCCCTGCAAACAATGCACGTTGTCGCCGACGAGAGCGAATAGCCCCGCGCCAAACCGTGTGGAATCAATCCAAGCTACGGCTGCCTACTTGCCTGTCCCAACAGCGCGGGTCATAAGGGGCTCGCAACCAAGAACCATAAAGGTCGTTGAAACCGTGTCGTCCGCTCAACCAGTAGAGGTGCGGTTCTATCCGCCGCCGGAAGATTTGCGTGGGTACTTCACGACGTTCTACTATACCGAGATCGATCCAGGTGAAGCCGGCGTTATTTATGACAGCCTGCATCCCGAATGGGCCGGGGTGCGGTTCTTCTCGCCAGGTATGAAACGCTGCTGGTTCGATGGCGGTAGTGAACTTGCCGATGCCCGCTTTATCGCGACCGGCCCGTCCAGCCATCCGCTCCATTTCGAAGTGTCGAAGACCCGGATCTGGGGCGTAGGCCTGTTGCCTTTGGGCTGGGCCAAATATGTCGATCAGCCGGCCTCGGAATGTGCGAACTGGGTTTGCGATGGTTATACCCATCCTGCCACCGCGCATCTCACGCCGTTGGCCGACACCATCTATGGCGATGAACCCGATGAAGCCGCCGAGCTGCGGCGGATCATTACCTTCTTCCGCAATCTTGAGCGCCCGGATCCGGTTGACGAGAACCGCATCCTTGCGGTCCACGCCGCGCTGGTCGACACGCAGGTTGCAACCGTCAACGATCTGGTTGAGCGCGTTGCCGCCAGCCAGCGCACGGTAGAGCGGCTGTGCCATCGTTATTTCGGCTTTTCGCCCAAGCTGCTCTTGCGCCGCCAGCGGTTCATGCGCAGCCTGGCCCAATTCATGCTCGATCCCTCGCTCAAGTGGATCGGGGCCATGGATCCGAACTATCACGACCAGGCCCAGTTCGTGCGCGACTTCCGGGAATTCATGGGCATGGCTCCGCGCGAATATGCGGCCCAGCCGCACCCCGTGCTGGAACGTTTCCTGCACGAACGGATGAAGGCCCATGGCGCCCCGGTGCAGACGCTCGACAAGCCGAGCATGGCACCCGTTCGGGTCGCCTGAAACAAAGCCGTTTTGACTTGACGCACCGCCCCGCTAAAGGCGGGTTCGTTTTCGGCTGAACAGGTGGAATTTCGACAGTGGATCACGCAGCAACCCGCGAAGAAGCGCTGGCGCGCATTGCCGCCGCGCAGGATTTGGGCACGCTGGAAGCCTTGCGGGTCGAATTTCTCGGCAAGCAGGGCTCGATCTCGGGCCTGCTGAAGACCCTGGGCGCAATGTCGCCGGAAGAGCGCCAGGTCGCCGGACCGCAGATCCACAGCCTGCGTGAAAGCGTTACCGAGGCGCTGGCCACCCGCAAGTCCGGGCTGGAAACAGCGGCGCTCGATGCCCAGCTGGCAAGTGAAGTCATCGACCTGACCCTCCCCGCACCCGAGACCCCGCGCGGGACGATCCATCCGGTCAGCCAGGTGATGGACGAACTCGCCGAGATCTTCGCCGACATGGGCTTCTCGGTCGCGACCGGACCCGAGATCGAGGACGACTGGCACAATTTCACCGCGCTCAACATTCCCGAAAGCCACCCGGCCCGGGCGATGCACGATACCTTTTACTTCCCGGACAAGGATGCCGAGGGCCGCGCGATGCTGCTGCGCACCCACACCAGCCCGGTCCAGATCCGGGCCATGCTGGCCCAGGGCGCGCCGATCCGGATCATTGCCCCGGGGCGGGTCTATCGCAGCGATTCCGACGCAACCCACACCCCGATGTTCCATCAGGTCGAAGGCCTGGTGATCGACCGGAATATCACGCTCGGCCACCTCAAATGGACGCTCGAAACCTTTCTCAAAGCCTTTTTCGAGCGCGAAGACATCGTGCTGCGCCTGCGCCCCAGCTACTTCCCCTTCACCGAGCCTTCGGTCGAAGTCGATGTCGGCTTTGCGCTGGTGAACGGCAAGCGCGTGCTCGGCGGATCGGGCGATGAACCCGGCCACGGCTGGATGGAACTGCTCGGCTCAGGCATGGTCAATCGTAAGGTGATCGCGGCCGGGGGGCTCGACCCCGATGAGTGGCAGGGCTTTGCTTTCGGCGTCGGCGTGGACCGGCTCGCCATGCTGAAATATGGCATGGACGATCTGCGCGCCTTCTTTGACGGGGACGTGCGCTGGCTGGCGCATTACGGCTTCTCGCCGCTGGATGTGCCGACCCTTTCCGCCGGCGTGGGAGCACGGGCATGAAGTTCTCGCTGACCTGGCTCAAGGACCACCTCGAAACCGAGGCTTCGGCCGAAGAGATTTCGGCCGCGCTCAATGGCGTCGGGCTCGAGGTCGAGGGGATTGAAAACCCGGCTGACAAGCTTGGCGGATTCGTGGTCGCCAAGGTGCTGACCGCCGCCCGCCACCCCAATGCCGACAAGCTGCAGGTCCTTACCGTCGATACCGGCTCGGGCGATCCGCTGCAGGTAGTCTGCGGCGCGCCCAATGCCCGCGCCGGCATGATCGGCGTGCTCGGCCTCGCTGGCGCGGTAGTGCCCAATGGCGGGTTCGAGCTCAAGAAGAGCGCGATCCGCGGGGTCGAATCGAACGGGATGATGTGCTCGGTCGCCGAACTGGGACTGGGCGACGATCACGACGGGATCATCGAGCTGCCAGGCGATGCCCCGGTCGGCATGGCCTTTGCCGAATATCACGGCGCCGATCCGGTGTTCGACGTAGCGATCACCCCCAACCGGCCCGACTGCATGGGCGTTTACGGCATCGCCCGTGATCTCGCTGCGTTCGGACTCGGCACGCTCAAGCCGATCGCGGTGCAACAGGTTCCCGGTAGCTTCCCCTGCCCCTTGCCGATCCGCACCGACGATCCGCAAGGCTGCCCGGCCTTCTATGGCCGCGCGATCCGCGGCGTGAAGAACGGTCCCAGCCCGCAATGGCTGCAGGACCGCCTGAAGAGCGCGGGCCAGCGTCCGATTTCGGCGCTGGTCGACATCACCAACTATGTGATGCTGGCCTATGGCCGTCCGGCCCATGCCTATGATCTGGCCCAGCTGTCCGGCGCGATTTTCGCGCGCCGCGCGGTCGAGGGCGAGACGGTGCTGGCGCTCAACGGCAAGGAATACACCCTCACCTCCGAGATGACCGTGATCGCCGATGACAAGGGCGTGCACGACATCGCCGGGATCATGGGCGGTGAACATTCCGGCTGCAGCGACGCGACCACCGACGTTCTGCTGGAAGTAGCCTACTTCGATCCGACCCGGATCGGCGACACCGGGCGAAACCTCAACCTCACTTCAGATGCCCGCCAGCGGTTCGAGCGTGGGGTCGATCCGGCCTTCCTCGATGCCGGTCTGGCGCTACTGACCGAGCTGATTGTCGAGATTTGCGGCGGCGAGCCGAGCGAGATCATTCGCGCCGGCACGCCCCCTGCCGGGATCAGGGAAGTGGCCTTGGAACCGGCGCTGGTCGAGCGGCTGGGCGGGGTCGCGATTGCCGAGGACGAGCAGGTCCGCATCCTTGCCGCGCTGGGCTTTCACAGCACCCGGGTCGAGATCGGCCAGGGCCGCAAGACCTGGCGGGTTCAGGTGCCGACCTGGCGCCCCGATGTCGACGGCGGCCCGGACCTGGTCGAGGAAGTGGTCCGGATTCACGGGCTGGACAACATCGCCAGTACCCCGCTGCCCCGCGCCGATGGCGTGGTCCGTCCCACTGCGACTGCCGAACAGCTGCTCGAACGCCGAGTCCGCCGCGCTGCTGCCGCGCTGGGCCTGCACGAAGCGATCACCTGGTCGTTCATTTCCGAGCGCGAGGCCGAGGCCGTCGGCGCCCTTCGACAGGCTCAGGGTGAGCGGTTGTGGGTGCTGCAGAACCCGATCAGCGAAGACATGAAGGTGATGCGGCCCTCGCTGCTGCCCGGTCTGCTCTCTGCCGTGCGCCGCAACATGGATCGCGGGGCCAGCTCGGTCCGGCTGTTCGAACTGGGCCGCCGCTATCTGGCCGATGGCGAGCACCCGACGCTGGTGCTGGTCCTCGCCGGTGAGCGCTCGCCGCGCAGCTGGCAAGGCGGCAAGGCGCAGGGTTTTGACGCCTTCGACGCCAAGGCTGCCTGCCTCGAACTGCTGCGGGTCGCCGGAGCGCCGGTCGACAACCTGCAGGTGATGGGCGAAGCGGGCGATACCTATCATCCCGGCCAGTCGGCCACCTTGCGGCTGGGGCCCAAGGTGCAGCTGGCCAGCTTCGGCATGGTCCATCCCTCCACGCTGAAGGCCTTCGATATCGGCGTGCCGGTGGCCGTGGCGGGGATCCACCTCGATGCGATTCCGGCGAAGAAGGCGAGCGGCTTTGCCCGCAGCGCCTATGCCCCCCCCGCCTTGCAGGCGGTGACGCGCGACTTTGCCTTCCTGGTCGATGCCGCGCTGCCGGCGGGAGACCTTGTCCGCACGGTCAAAGGTGCGGACAAGGCCAACATCGTGGCAGTGCGCCTGTTCGACGACTTCCGAGGGGCGGGCGTGCCGGAAGGGCAGAAGAGCCTGGCGGTCGAAGTCACGCTGCAACCGGGCGAGAAGAGCTTCGACGACGTCGAACTCAAGGCGATTGCCGAGCGGGTGACCGCGGCGGCGGCGAAGCTGGGCGGGGTCCTGCGGGGCTAATCCAACGTGGAGGGCGTAATGCAGGCAAAGGCTCTGTTGACGATTCCTGTCGCTGTGCTGTGCTGCAGCGCTGCCGAGCCTGAGGCACAATACCAGCTTGGCGGGGAATGGGCCGTCACGATCACACCGCTGCAGCTTCCTGAAGCAGCCAAGGGTGCCAAGGGCTATACCAAGACATCGTGCAAGCCATCGCTGACCGAAGCCGCGTTTCCTGTCGTGGGGCGGGAAAAGGAGCTGGCGCCAGGAGTCATTTGCCGGGTGGTCGAGGTGAGCCCTTTCGACGCGCCCTATCGCCGGGTCGATCAATGCCGCACGGCAAGCAATCCCGATGCGCGGCGGATCACCTATGTTGGCACCCACAGCCCGACGCGGTATTCGCTGACGATCACGACCGAAGTTCCCGGCCGAAAAGACCTGGTCGTGGTGGTGCGTGAAGACGGTGAGCGCAAGGGCCCTTGCTCCGCAGCGGGCACCTGAAGCCTAAAGCCCGCGCGAAAGCGCCAGAACCTTTTCGTACAAATCCGGCGCGGCTTCGCTGCGGACCAGCATGACGGCATGGTTCAGCCGGACCCGGCGATCGGCGGCACTTTTGGAGATTGCCGCAAGCTGACCCAGCACCTGCTGCCGGGTTGCGCCCCGGCCCATCGCGGCGCTGGCCAGCAATTCGGCCAGCCGCTGCTGACCTGGATCGGCATCGAGCCGGGTCTGGCGCTGATGGTTGAACCACCAGAGCAAACCGACAAAAACGAGGATTGCGGCGAAGTAGCCGGCCATCTCAGCCGCACTGTCCCCGATGGAGCAGTTTGTGATCGGCCAGGACGAGCGCCATCATCGCCTCCACCACCGGCACCCCGCGAATGCCGACGCAGGGGTCGTGGCGGCCTTTGGTGCGGATTTCGGCGGCCTGCCCGTCGCGGTCGATCGTCTCCACCGGGGTCAGGATCGAGCTGGTCGGTTTGAACGCCACCCGCACCTTGACCGGCTGGCCGGTGCTGATCCCGCCCGCGATCCCGCCGGCGTGGTTGGCGGTGAATACCGGGCCGTCATTGCCGGGCCGCATCGGATCGGCATTGCCCTCTCCGGTCAGCCGCGCGGCTGCGAAACCGTCGCCGATCTCCACGCCCTTGACCGCGTTGATCCCCATCATCCCGGCCGCCAGATCGGCATCGAGCTTGCCATAGAGCGGCGCGCCCCAGCCGGCCGGAACGCCGATCGCCAGGCATTCGACCACCCCGCCGACCGAGGATCCGGCCAGCCGCGCATCGTCGACGATCTTTTCCCAGCGAATGGCCGCTGCTGCGTCGGGGCAGAAGAACGGATTGCGGGCAATTTCGTCCGCATTGAAATTGGCCGGATCGATGGCGTCACCGCCGATCTCGGAGACGTAGCCGAGGATTGCCACTTCCGGGATGACCAGCCGCGCAACAGCTCCTGCCGCGACCCGCGCCGCAGTTTCGCGGGCGGACGAACGCCCGCCGCCGCGATAGTCGCGGAATCCGTACTTGGCGTCATAGGCATAGTCGGCATGGCCGGGGCGATAGGCCTTGGCGACTTCGGAGTAGTCCTTGCTTCGCTGATCGACATTCTCGATCATCAGCGAAATGGGCGTGCCTGTGGTGCGCCCCTCGAACACGCCGGACAGGATCCGCACCGTGTCCGGCTCCTGCCGCTGGGTGGTGAACTTCGATTGCCCCGGTCGCCGCGCGTCGAGGAACGGCTGGATCGCCGCCTCGCTCAATTCCAGCCCCGGCGGGCAGCCATCGACCACGGCGCCCAGCGCCGGCCCGTGGCTTTCGCCCCAGGTGGTGAAACGCAGCAAGCGGCCGAAGGTGTTGATGGACATGGCGCAAGGCTTTGGCCAAATTCTGGGCATTGCGCAAGCACGCGGGGGCTTCGACAAGCGCAGCCTGAGCGGGAATTCTGACACCGTCCTCCGAAACCCGCTCAGGCTGAGCTTGTCGAAGCCCCCTCGGCAAGGCTAAGCCCTGCCCCATGTACCTGACCGTGTTCCGCAACCGCAAGAGGCCCGACATGGACCGCGCCGCTTACGAGGCCGACAATGCGCGGATGGAGGAACTCGCCGCCGCCCAGCCCGGATTCATCTCGATCAAGGGCTTTGTCGCCGAAGATGGCGAAGTGGTCGCAATCTCCGAATGGCAGAGCGAGGAAATGGCCCGGGCCTGGGGCAGCCACCCCGAACACGCCCGCGTTCAGGCCCGGGGCCGCAGTGACTATTACGATGGCTACACGCTCTATTCCTGCACCGATCCCAAAGTGCGGCGCTTTGGAAGGACCGAAGAGTGAAGCACACCCTGATCGCCTTGTGTGTCGCTGGGCTGACCGCCTGTGCCGTGGGCGAAAACGCGGAACTGGCCTGCCAGCAGCGTCTCTTTGCAGCGACAACGAAACTACCGTCCGAGCCCGAAGGCTTTGGCGGTGAAGCGTATCGCAAAATGGACCGGACCGGGTGCAATGCCGGACAACTGGCACAGCTCGACCAGCTGATCAAACTGACCCGCGACCTGCCGGAACTCAACGCGGCCAACGAACGCGCCGCCGAAAGTGAGAACCCTGCCGCCCATGAAGCCGCCTTCCAGCGCCTCAATAACGCGGTGATCGCGCTTGACGAACTGCAGCAGAACGTGGGCAGCGATCTGGAGAAAATGGAACAGGCGAAGTGATCCTCTACGGCATCCCCAATTGCGACACGGTCAAGAAGGCCCGCACCTGGCTGGAGGCGCGGGGGATCGCCTATGCCTTTTACGATTACAAGAAGGCCGGAGCCGATCCCGCCAAACTGGCCGCGTGGTGCGAGGCTGCGGGCTGGGAGAGGGTGCTCAACCGTGCCGGAACCACCTTCAAGAAGCTGCCCGATGACGACAAAAACGATCTCAATTCCGCCAGGGCGGTCGAACTGATGGCTGCCAACCCTAGCTGCATCAAGCGCCCGATTGTCGAGCACCCGGGCGAGCTGCTGGTCGGGTTCAAGGAGCCCGAATGGGCGGCGGCGCTGGGATGATCCTGAGCGCGGAAACCCTCAAGGCGCTCGAATGGGCGGCGATGGCCCTGGGCCTGATCAACATCGCGCTGCTGATCTTCCGCTCGCAGTGGAACTTTGCCTTCGCGATCGCCTCGGTCACGCTCTATGTGTTCATCTTCTTCGAAAGTCGGCTCTATGCCGAAAGCGGCCTGCAGGTGTTCTTCATCCTCGCCAACGTCTGGGGCTGGGTGCTGTGGCACCGCGCCGCACAGTCCGGCCTTGATGACAGCCGCGTGCCGGTCCGCTGGCTCGACTGGCAAAGCCGTGCGGTCTGGCTGACCGTCACCGCCGCGATCAGCCTGAACCTTGGCTGGGTGATGCACCGCTATACCAATGCCGCGATGCCCTTTGCGGACAGCGCGATCGCCGGGGCCAGCGTCGCGGCACAAATCCTGCTCGGCTATCGCCGGATCGAGAACTGGGTGCTGTGGATCGTGATCGATGTCGCGGCGGTACTGCTTTACATCAACCGCGGGCTCTATCCCACCGCTGGCCTCTACGGCGGGATGCTGGTGATGAGCCTGTTCGGCCTCAAGGAATGGATCGAAGTCGAACGCCGCCAGCGCGCCGAAGCATGATCCGGGTCTGCTTTCACGGGGCCGAGAGCACCGGCAAGTCGGTGCTGGCAGAAAAGCTCAGCCGGGAACTCGGCCTGCCGTGGGTTGGCGAATACGGGCGGGAATATGCCGAGACGCTCGGCACGGACTTTACGATGGCCGATCTGCTGGCGATTGCCGCAGGGCATGAAGCGCGGGTCAAGGCGGTCGAAGCGAGCGGCGCGGACATGGCCCTGCTCGATACCGATCCGCTGATGACTGCAGCCTGGGCCGAAATGCTGTTCGGCGAAATCCCGGGTGAATTGCTGTCCTACCCCAAGGCCGATCTCTATCTGCTGTTCGAAACCGACGTGCCGTGGATCGAAGACGGCACGCGGTTCTTCGGCAGCCTGGCCGAGCGCGCCCGCTTCGCCCAGACAGCTGAAGCTGTACTGCGACGTGCTGGTGTCCCTTACCTCGCAATAGGTGGCAACTGGGCCGCACGTGAAAGCAATGCCCGCGCCGCAATTGCGGGCTTGACCTAGAGGCGGTTCAAGGGTTTTCTAAACCCTCTTGGACTAACGAAGGCCACACGCATGGACTTCTTCAAAGCCTTGATCCCCGGAGGCCTGCTGACTTTCGTTGTCTCGGCAATTATGGGCAAAGGCGGCTCGCGTGGAGGCTGGCTCAGCATCGAGCGGCTGCACGTGGCTGATACCAGCTTCTACTGGTCGTGGATCCTGTTCGCGGTTGCCACCGGGCTCGCCTGGATCCTGATCGCGATCACGCCGAAATAGCCGTGACGATATAATTCAGCGCCAGATCGTCAGACAGATGCAGCCCCTTGCCCGGTGACCACGCGATGCCGCGTGGAACGCCCATCGTCAGGCCTGCGTCGCCAAGCAGATCGGCGAGTTCGTCCGGCGTCACGAAATCGTCCCAATGGTGGGTGCCGCGCGGGACCATGCCGATCCGCTCCGCCGCCTCGATCAGCAGCAGGCGCGATTTGGCGGTGCGGTTGGGGGTGGACAGCACCATCAGTCCGTCCGGAGCGAGCGCCCCGGCCAGCGCCGACAGGAACGATGCCTTGTCGGCCACATGCTCGATCACTTCCATCGAGGTGACGAGATCGAATCCGGACAGACTGAGTCCGGCAACATCGCCGCAGCGATAGTCGATCGAAAGCCCTGCCCCTGCCGCATGGGCCCTGGCCGCGGCAACGTTTTCTTGGGCCGCATCAACCCCGGTTACAGCCGCGCCGAGCCGGGCCAGCGGCTCGCACAGCAGCCCCGCCCCGCACCCGACATCGAGCGCACGCTTGCCGGAAAGCGGACGAATCTGCCGCGAATCCCCGCTCCAATGCCCATCGATCGCCGCGCGGACAAAGCCCAGCCGCACCGGGTTTAGCCGGTGCAGCATCGCCGAGCTGCCCTTGGGATCCCACCAGTCGGCCGCCAGCTTGCCGAAATGGGCCGCTTCTTCGGGCCGGATCGTTGCACTTGAGGTTGCATTGCTCATGGCTGAACCCTAACAGGGCGCCCGCCGCAGGGCGAGGGGTTCTGACGGCAATTTTGTTTCGTGAAGGGTGGAACGGCACGTGGCCCGCATCGTGATGAAATTCGGCGGCACTTCGATGGCCGGTTCGGACCGGATTCGCCGGGTGGCCAATATTGTGCGGCGCCAGCAGGCAGCCGGGCACGAAGTCGCCGTGGTCGTCTCGGCCATGGCGGGCGAAACCGACCGGCTCGTCAATTTCTGCCGCGAAGCCAATCCGCTCTACGATCCCGCCGAATATGATGTCGTGGTCGCCTCGGGCGAGCAGGTCACCTCGGGCCTGCTGGCGATGACGCTGCAGGCGCTGGGCTGCCAGGCCCGTTCGTGGCTGGGCTGGCAATTGCCGGTCCGGACCGACGACGCCCATGCCAAGGCGCGGATCGAGGGGATCGATTCCGAAGCCCTGCTCGCCTCGATGGCAGCGGGAGAGATTGCTGTTATCCCAGGCTTTCAGGGTCTGACCGAGGGCGGCCGCGTAACCACGCTGGGCCGCGGCGGATCGGATACGTCGGCTGTCGCCGTGGCCGCCGCGATCGGGGCTGACCGCTGCGATATCTATACCGACGTCGACGGGGTCTATACCACTGACCCGCGGATCGTGGCCAAGGCGCGCAAGCTCAAATTCGTCACTTACGAGGAAATGCTCGAGCTCGCCTCGGTCGGTTCGAAGGTGCTGCAGACCCGCTCGGTCAGCCTGGCGATGAAGGAAGGGGTGCGCGTGCAAGTGCTCTCCAGCTTCATCGACGACGATGCGACCCCGGCTGACGAGATCCCCGGCACGATGATTGTCAGCGACGAAGAACTGGAAGGATTGGACATGGAACGCCAGCTCATCACCGGCATCGCCGCCGACAAGAACGAGGCCAAGATCATCCTGACCCGCGTGCCCGACCGGCCCGGCGCGGTGGCGACGATCTTCGGCCCGCTGGCTGCGGCCAACATCAACGTCGACATGATCATCCAGAACGTCGGGCGCGACAAGGGTGAGACCGACGTGACCTTCACCGTGCCCTCATCCGACCTGCTGCGCGCGCAGACCCTGCTCGAAGCGCAGAAGCAGGCAATCGGCTACAACCGGATAATCACCGACGGCAAGGTCGCCAAGATCAGCGTCGTGGGCGTCGGCATGAAGAGCCACGCCGGGGTTGCCGCCACGATGTTCCGCGCGATGGCCGACCGCGGCATCAACATCCAGGCGATCTCCACTTCCGAGATCAAGGTCTCGGTGCTGATCGACGAGGACGAAACCGAACTGGCCGTCCGCGTGCTGCACACCGCTTATGGCATGGATGCCGAGTAGCGTCTGTGACCCGCCGGTCGCCAAGTTCATACACACCTTCGGCCGAGCTGATCTCGGCACTGCCAGACGTTTCAGGCAATTTGATCAATGGTCTTGGTGAACGTGAACAGCGCCGCGCTTCACCAATGTTCTGGCATCCACCGGATCAACATCCCTTTGGCGCGGTGCAAGAGATCGCAAGTGCTTCTTGCCGCGCTACCCAGGTCGCGCGCGACGCATTCGCTGGAGCTTATGAGTATCCAGCGCTGATCCCGGTTGCGAAGCGCAAAGGTCGGCAATCGGACAAAACCTGGACTGAGGCCGCGACGGAATTTGCCTTCGCGCATGAAGCGGATCTGTTTGGGGCGACTTCAATCAAAGATCACTACATCGTTGACGGCTACGACGTGGCCGAGCCGAATGTGATCTTGCTCGGAATGGCGCACGATTGGGAGCGCTTGCGTCAGGTCCCGAGTACGCCCGATAATGGGGTTGGCGTGGCCGAAATTGGCCGCCAGTATGCCCGGGGGACACGGGCGTCGTATGCTTTGGCCAACTGGATCCGTGCCCAGGGATTTGCAGCGCAGCCTTATCCTGGCCCGCGCGCGGATGCGTTGCTGCTTGTGCCCGCAGCGATTGACGCAGGATTGGGAGAGCTCGGCAAACACGGCTCAATCATCAACCGGACATACGGTTCGAACTTTCGTTTGGCGGCAGTAACCACTGACATGCCGCTCGATCTGTACTGCGCGGACAGTTTTGGCGCGGACTTATTCTGCGCAAATTGTCAGGTCTGTTCCGATGCCTGTCCGCCTGACGCCATTATGTCGGCCAAGCAATGGGTCCGCGGGGTAGAACGCTGGTACGTCGATTTCGACAAGTGCATCCCGTACTTCGCCGAGAACGCAAGTTGCGGAGTGTGCATTGCCGTTTGCCCGTGGTCACGACCAGGCGTCGCGGATCGTCTGCTCGTCAAACTTGCACGCCGAGAACCAAAGCCAAGACCCAGCGGAGCATAGGCCCCCAAATCTTCGCATTCAGGCAAGGGGGCCGTGGTCAAGCAGACCGAAATCGCCGCGCAAGCGCAACTGCGCTGCGTCACTCCTGAGATTCACATTTGGATGTTTGGTAAGAATGCACAGCGGGACCGCTAATTGCGCCGCTCTGTATAGTCGATCCGGATCCGCACCCAGGCGCCGACCTGGCTGACCCCGCCGATCCGCGGCGGGCGGACCTGGAATTGCCAGGCGGCCGCGAGGACGGCGCGCTGGAGGTTGGATCCGTCGGGATATTCGTCGAGGCCGACGCAGTCTTCTACCCGGAAATTGGGCGCGGTGCGGCAGGCGATCAGCGCCCAGCCCGGTCCCTGTGCGGTCGAGAGATAGCCGCGCAGTTCATCGTCATAGGGTTCGCGGTACCAGGCGGCAGCATACATCGGCTGGCCGCCCGGCGCAGTTCCAACCCGCTTGCTGTCGCCCGGAACGCCCAGATTGGGCGGGCCCATCATGCCTTTGCCGGTTGCCGGAGCGGGTGCGGGCTGGCGCGGCAGTTTGGAAATATCGAACCCGGCCATCTGGTCGCGCGGGATCGGGATAATCGGTGGCGGCGTGGCAGCAGCGGGGGGTGACTGGTCGGGCTGCTGTGCCTGCGCCGGCGGCGGTGCGGCCTGCGGCTGGGCCGGGTCGGCCTTTGGCTGGACCTTGGCCGCCTTGGCCTTGTCCGGAGCCTTCTGCTCCGATGCCTCAAGCGAGACGCTGACCAGATTGCGATCGGGCTGCTTCGGCTCTTCGCGGGTCCAGCCGAGCGACAGCACCGCCAGGATCAGCAGCGCCTCGGCCAGCAGCGCAAAGACAAAGCCGATCGCCCGCTGCGAGCCCCGGGCGCGCCAGCGCTCGCCGAGGTCTTGTGCGGAAGTGCTTAGGTAATGGAGCAAGCGGCCTCGGCTTGGGATCGGAGCGAACGGATCCGGACCTGGCCCGGGCTGCCCTGCCGCCCCCTTGGCCGCTTCCACGCCTCAGGACAAGCCGGAATGCAGCCGACCGGGTCTCAGGCGGCTTCGCTCAGCCGCTCGTCATAGGCAGACTGCGCAGCGCGGATCTGGTCCATGTTGCTCTCGGCCCAATGCAGCAGCGGGCCGACATTTGCATTGAGACATTCGCCCATCCGGGTCAGCGCATATTCGACCGTCACCGGCACCGTCGGAAAGACCGTGCGGGTGATCAGGCCATCGCGTTCCAGTCGCTTGAGCACCTGGCTCAACACCTTCTGCGATAGGCCGTTGATATCCCGGCGCAGCGCGTTGAAACGGACCGGGCCTTCACCCAGCCGATTGAGCACCAGCAGCGCCCATTTGTCGCCCACATGGTCAAGCACAGCGCGGGCCGGGCATTCGGAATCATAAACATCGTAAGCCATAGCCGATCCTTTCGGGCGGTTACCGCCGGGAAACCTTGTTCCCGGCAAGTGCCCTCTTTTCCGCTTTCATATGGCCCCTATGTAGCGATTCGTCATCTAGTTACTTTTTGAAACCAACAGACAGGACGAAACCCATGACGAAGACCGTGGTTATCTTTCATTCGGGCTATGGCCACACCAAGGTGGTGGCGGAGCACGTTGCAGCCGGCGCCAAGGCCGATCTGATCGCGATCAGCCCCGAAGGCGACATTTCGGAGGAAGACTGGACCGCGCTCGACGCCGCCGATGCCATCGTGTTCGGCGCTCCGACCTACATGGGCAGCGCCAGCTGGCAGTTCAAGAAATTCTCGGACGCGACATCCAAGCGCTGGTTCACCCGCGACTGGAGCGACAAGGTGTTCGGTGGCTTCACCAATTCGGCCAGTCCTTCGGGCGACAAACAGGTCAGCCTGATCCAGATGCAGACTCTGGCCAGCCAGCATGGCGGGATCTGGGTCAGCCTCGGCCAGGCCCCCAGCAATGCCAAGGCCTCGACCAGCGCGGACCTCAACAACCTTGGCGGCTCAGTCGGGCTGATGGTCCGTTCGCCGTCCGATGCCTCGGTCGACGAAGTGCACAGCGGCGATCTCGCCTCGGCCCGCCTTTATGGCGAGCGGGTGGCTGCCATTGCCGCCAAGCTCAAAGCTTGATCTCCCCCGAGGGACTGGAACCCAAGCCCCCTCCCCTCCGGTCCCTCAATGCGAAATCCCGCCGCGGCCTGGCCACGGCGGGGTTTCTGCATATTTGCCGGGTCAGTTCAGGTCGAAGCGATCGGCGTTCATCACCTTGGTCCAGGCCTTGACGAAATCGCGCACGAACTTTTCTTCGCTACCGGATTCGGCATAGACCTCGGCAACGGCTCGCAGTTCGCTGTTCGAACCGAACACCAGGTCGGCGCGGGTCGCCCGCCAGGTCTCTCCGCCCGATGCACGGTCGGTTGCCACGAACTCTTCCTCGTCGCTGCCATCGACCGCCTTCCAGACATTGGTCATGCCCAGCAGGTTGACGTAGAAGTCATTGGTCAGTTGACCCGCGCGGTGCGTGAAGCTGCCATGCCCGCGACCGCCGTGATTGGCGCCGAGCACGCGCAGGCCGCCAATCAGAACGGTCAATTCCGGCACCGACAGACCCAGCAGTGATGCCCGGTCGAGCATCATTTCCTCGGTCTTCACCCGCAGCTTGCGCGGCAGGTAGTTGCGGAAGGCATCGGCCTGCGGTTCCAGCACGGCAAAGCTTTCGGCATCGGTCTGCTCGGCGCTGGCGTCAGCGCGGCCGCCGATGAACGGCACCGGCACGCTGAACCCGGCCGCTTTGATCGCCTGCTCCAACCCGACCACGCCGCCCAGCACGATCGCATCAGCGAGCGAGAGGTTACCGCGCAGGCCATCAAGGGTGGAAAGCACCTTGGCCAGTTCGGCCGGCTCGTTCACGTCCCAGTCCTTCTGCGGAGCAAGAGCGATCCGCGCGCCGTTGGCACCGCCGCGGTGGTCAGACTTGCGATAGGTGCTGGCCGAGGCCCAGGCGGTCTTGACCAGCTGGCTGACGGTCAGGCCCGAGCCAACGATCGCGGCCTTGGCTGCTGCCACGTCTGCATCAGACGGCATGGTCCCGGCCGGGATGGGGTCCTGCCAGATCAGGTCTTCGGCAGGCACTTCCGGGCCGAGGTAGCGGACCTTGGGACCCATGTCGCGATGGCACAGTTTGAACCAGGCGCGGGCGAAGGCATCCTTGAAGGCTTCGTGATCGCCCCGGAACTTCTCCGAAATGACGCGGAATTCGGGATCCATCTTCAGCGCCATGTCGGCCGTGGTCATCATCGTCGGAACCTTGATCGCGGGGTTCCACGCCGCCGGGGCCATGTCTTCCGGCTTCTGGTTCACCGGCTGCCACTGCTGTGCACCGGCTGGCGAATGAACCAGCTCATAGTCATAGTCGAGCAGCAGACGGAAGTAGTTCTCCGACCACTCGGTCGGGGTATTGACCCACGAGCCTTCGATCCCGCTGGTCACGGTATGCTCACCGATGCCGCCGTGCTCGGCGCTGCTGGTCCAGCCGAAGCCGAGCGAGGCAATGTCCCCGCCCGCCGGAGCCGCGCCGAGCAGCGACGGATCGCCATTGCCGTGCGCCTTGCCGAAGGTGTGGCCGCCAGCGGTGAGCGCCACGGTCTCTTCGTGGTTCATCGCCATTCGCTCGAACGTAGCCTTGATGTCGCGCGCCGATTGCAGCGGATCGGGATTGCCGCCCGGTCCCTCGGGGTTGACGTAGATCAGCCCCATCTGGATCGCGGCGAGCGGCCCGTCGAGTTCCTCAAGACCGCGCTCGGGATCGATCCGGGTCTGAACGCCTTCGTTGACCCACTTGTCCTCGGTGCCCCAATAAATGTCCTTCTCGGGCTCGAACACGTCCTTGCGTCCGCCGCCGAAGCCGAACACCGGGCCGCCCATCGATTCGATCGCGACATTGCCGGCCAGAATGAACAGGTCGGCCCAGGAAATGTGCTTCCCGTACTTCTGCTTGATCGGCCAGAGCAGCCGCCGCGCCTTGTCGAGGTTGCCATTGTCAGGCCAGGAGTTGAGCGGGGCAAAGCGTTGTTGGCCGCTATTGGCTCCGCCGCGACCGTCGCCAGTGCGATAGGTCCCCGCCGCATGCCAGGCCATGCGGATGAAGAACGGGCCGTAGTGGCCATAGTCGGCCGGCCACCACGGCTGGCTATCGGTCATCAGCGCGGCCAGATCGGCCTTGAGCGCATGATAGTCCAGCGCGTTGAACGCTTCGGCATAGTCGAAATCGTCGCCCATCGGGTCGGCCGCGCCATTGGGGGCGAGAATGTCGACCGCCAGGGCATCGGGCCACCAATCGCGGTTGGTGCGGCCCAGCAATGCCCGCACCCCGCCATCATGCTTGATCGGGCATCCGCCGCCCGCGCTTGATCCGGTCTTGGCATCCATTTCCTGTCTCCTCTTCAGTCCGGGACTCGCCCGGAAACTGAGTAGAGCATGACTGACAGATTTAATCGTTGAAATCGATCAAATCTGGATAGAGTGTGCCGATTTTCCGATTATTAGGGAGGGGGTGGCGCGGTACTCCGGCATTGCCTATAGGCGCGCGACGTTACGACGAGCGGGGATTTCCAAGTGTACAACAAGACCCATGCCTTGATGCGGCGCGGCCGTGAGTTCCTAGGCACCGAGCACGCGGTGCTGTGCGGAGCGATGAGCTGGGTGTCTGAGCGAAACCTTGTCGCGGCGATCAGCAATGCCGGGGGCTTTGGCGTGATCGCCTGCGGGGCAATGACGCCCGAGCTGCTCGACGCCGAAATTACCGCGACCAAGGCGCTGACCGCCAAGCCGTTCGGCGTCAACCTGATCACCATGCACCCGCTGCTGTTCGATCTGATCGCGGTCTGCGCCAAGCATGGCGTCAGCCATGTCGTGCTGGCCGGCGGGATCCCGCCCAAGGGCAGCGTCGAGGCGATTAAGGACTTCGGCGCCAAGGTGCTGGTCTTCGCCCCCACGCTCGCCCTGGCCAAGCGCCTGCTGCGCACCGGCGCCGATGCCCTGGTGATCGAGGGGCACGAGGCCGGCGGCCATATCGGCCCGGTAGCGACTTCGGTGCTGGCCCAGGAATTCCTGCCCGAACTGGCCGATGAATTTGTCGTCTTCGTCGCCGGCGGGATCGGTCATGGCGATATGATCGGCGCCTATCTGGAGATGGGCGCTTCGGGCGTACAGCTTGGCACTGCCTTCGCCTGCGCCAGTGAATCGATTGCGCACCCGCTGTTCAAGCAGGCCTTCTTCCGGGCCAATGCCCGCGATGCGGTCGCCTCGGTCCAGGTCGATCCGCGCCTGCCGGTGATCCCGGTCCGCGCGCTGAAAAATAAGGGCACCGAAGAGTTCACTGCCAAGCAACGCGAAGTCGCCGCGATGCTCGATGCCGGCACGGTCGATATGGAGCAGGCCCAGCTGGAAATCGAACGGTTCTGGGCCGGTGCGCTGCGCCGGGCAGTGATCGACGGCGATGTCGAAAATGGCTCGCTGATGGCCGGGCAGTCGGTCGGCATGGTCAATTCCGAAGAGCCCGTCGCGACGATCATGCAGCGCCTGATGGAGCAGAGCGAAGCCGCCCTGGCCCGTTGAAGCCGATCTCGAATCGCGGGCTCTATCGCCGCTGAAGCCCGGTCTGCCGCGGCTCCCGGATCATCGGTTCGTCCCGCCCTGCGCTCGCACCGGCTGCTCGCATCGCCCTCGCTCCCATGACGTTCATCTGACAGCAAGGCTTACCCCAACAGGCGGTCGCTGAAATTCAAAGGAGTACCCGAATGCGTGTCATTTCCACCAAGGTGGGCACCCTGGCCCTGATCGGCCTGCTCGCCGCTCCGCTTTCCACCGGTCTGTCTGCCCAGCAGCCCGAAGCCGCGAATTCGACCATTGTCGTTACCGGCGAGCCGCTGCCCGACCTGTCGAACATGACTGCCGGTCCCGAAATCAAGGGCGTGATCAGTGCCCGCAACGGCGAAAAGATCCGCGTCACTGCTGCCGATGGCACCAGTACCGTGATCTTCGTCAACGATACGACCAAGATCAAGGCCGGCGGCGGACTCTTCGGCGGCGGCAAGAACAAGCTCGGCCCCGATGCGCTGCTCAACGGCCTGCCGGTCACGGTCAAGACCCTGCAGGGCGGCGGCGTGCTGCTGGCCAGCCAGGTTACCTTTAAGACCGGCGACTACAAGACCGCGATGATGATCCGCAATGGCACCGCCCAGGGATTTGCCGAGCAATCGGCCGCGACCGAGGCCCTGCGCGGGCGGATGGGCGATATCGACAAGTACAACATCAAGAGCACGACCAACGTCTATTTCGATACCGGCCGCTGGAACCTGACCCCGCAGGCCAAGAACGAACTGTGCACCGCCGCGGCGGGTGCCGAAGCGACCGAAAATTCCTTCATCCTGGTGGTCGGCTACACCGATTCCGTCGGCAGCGAGGAATACAACCAGGTGCTCAGCGAAAAGCGTGCCGCCAGCGTGATCAACTACCTGCAGCAGTACTGCAAGTGGAAGCCCTACCGCATGCTGACCCCGACCGGCATGGCCGAGTCCGATCCGCTGGCTGACAACAATACCGAGGAAGGCAAGGCGCAGAACCGCCGGGTCTCGGTCAACGTGCTGGTCAGCAAGGCGCTCGAAGGAATGTAATCGATCCGCCCTGCAGCGGACAAAAAAGGGGCCGGAGCAGTGATGCTCCGGCCCTTTCAGTTTGCGTTCGCAGGAGGAACGCTGGGAGGCGGATCCGGGAGGAGGAGAGGAGGAGGAACCCCGGACCCGCCAAGCTTGGTATTCAGTAGTTGTAGGCGCGTTCCCCGTGCTCGTTGAGGTCGAGCCCTTCGCGTTCGGCTTCTTCGGTCGGACGCAGGCCGAAGACCTTGTCGATGGCGAAGAACAGCACCGCAGAGACACCGCCCGACCACAGCAGGGTGATCACAACTGCCTTGATCTGCTTCCAGACCTGGGCAGCCATGTCGTATTCGGTGCTGCCATAGGGGAAGACATAGTAGTCAAGGATGCCCTGCCCACCGAGCGCCGGATCGGCGACAATTCCGGTGGCGATCGCGCCGACGATCCCGCCGATGCAGTGAACCCCGAAGACGTCCAGCGTATCGTCGTACTTCAGCTTGTTCTTCACATAGGAGACGAACATGTAACATATCGGAGAAACCACGAAGCCGAGTGCGATCGAGGTCATCGGTGCGGCAAAGCCTGAAGCCGGAGTGATCGCAACCAGACCGGCGACGGCCCCCGTTACGGCACCCAGCATAGAGGGCTTCTTGTGGTGGATCTGTTCGACCACGGCCCACGACAAGGCGGCGGCGGCAGTGGCGACGAAGGTGTTGATGAAGGCCACTGCGGTCACGCCATTGGCTTCGAGATTGGAGCCGGCGTTGAAGCCGAACCAGCCCACCCACAGCAGCGAAGCGCCGATCATGGTCATGGTCAGCGAGTGCGGCGGGGTGGCTTCCTTGCCGAAGCCGATCCGCTTGCCGATCATCAGACAGCCGACCAGGCCAGCGATCCCGGCGTTGATGTGGACCACCGTGCCGCCGGCAAAGTCAATCGCACCCATATCCCACAGGTAACCGGCATCCTTGGGCGCATCGACCAGGAAGTCGGGGCCCGCCCAGTACCAGACCATGTGCGCGATCGGGAAATAGACGATCGTCAGCCACAGCACCATGAACAGCATCAGCGGCCAGAACTTCACGCGTTCGGCAAAGGCCCCAACGATCAGCGCCGGCGTGATGCAGGCGAAGGTCATCTGGAAAACCACGAACACATATTCGGGCAGATAGACGTTGTTGCTGAAGGTCGCGGCATAGGTCGAGGCCGAAACCCCGGACAGGAATGCCTTGGAAAGGCCGCCAACGAACATCGGGGCCGGACTGTCAGCCGTGGTGAATGCCATGGTATAGCCCCAGCCGACCCAGACCAGCGCCGCGATCGACACGATCATGAATACCTGCATCAGCACCGACAGCATGTTCTTGGTGCGGACCAGGCCACCATAGAACAGCGCGAGCGCCGGGATGCTCATCATCAGCACCAGAACCGACGAGGTCAGCATCCAGGCGGTATCGCCCTTGTCGACCATGCCGGCCATCTGCTCAGCCGTTGGGGCCTTGATCGGCCCGTCCTGGGCAAATGCGGCCGTGGCGGTAAGCAGTGCTGCCCCCGTTGCCCCCAGACCGCCAACTAACTTGCGAATCATTGTCTGTATCCTCCTGTTGCCCGCGCTCAGAGCGCGGTGTCCCCGGTTTCGCCGGTGCGGATGCGGGTGGCCGATGCCAGATCGAGCACGAAAACCTTCCCGTCGCCGATCGAATCGGTGCTGGCGGTCTGCAGGATCGTTTCGACCACCTGCGGCGCCAGCGCGTCGCTGACGGCCAGTTCGATCTTCACCTTGGGCAGCATGTTGGTGGAATATTCCGCGCCGCGGTAAATCTCGGTCTGGCCCTTCTGTCGCCCGAAGCCCTTGACCTCGGTAACGGTCATGCCCGCCACGCCGAGCGTGCCGAGGGCATCGCGGACCTCGTCGAGCTTGAAGGGCTTGATGATGGCGATGATGAATTTCACGGCCTTGTCCCCTGATTGCTTGTGGCCAGCACAGCGCTGGCTTCGCAGCTGCAGCAAGGGCCGTGCCAGTTCGGCAATAATGTTATGAATCAGCGATTCAGGAGAAATACGGTTACGCGCCAGCCACGGCACGGGCCGCTTTGTTGCGCAGTTGCCTAAAAAACGGGCAGCTTGAGCCGGGTCAGGACGGGCAGGTGATCCGATGCCCGCGCGGCCAGCACCGAATGGTGAACCGCGGCTGCCTCAAGCTCCCACTCGGCTGAAATCACGATCCGGTCGAGCTGCGCGACTGGGCGCCGCGCCGGGAAAGAACGCCCCGGCGCAAGCACCCGCCAGGGGGCATGGAATTCGTGCAGCGACCCGGCGTGAAACGACCATTCGTTGAGATCGCCCATCATCACCGTCGGGCAGGCCGGGCCGCAGCGTTCGGCATGGGCCAGGATCGCGCGGATTTGTTGGCGGCGGCGCAGGCCCGACAGGTCAAGATGCATGCCGACCACCCGGATCCGCCGCCCTTCGACCAGCAGATCGGCCCGCACCGCCCCGCGCGGCTCGATCGTCGGCAAGGGCACCACCCCGGCTTCGACAATCCGGATCCCGCGTTTCACCAGCAGGGCGTTGCCATGCCAACCGATCGAATCCGGCCGGTGGTTGAGCGGCACCGCGCGGTAATGCGACAGATCATCGAGCAGCTGGAGCGGCAGCGCGCTCTCGCGCTTGCCAAAGCGCCGGTCGGCCTCCTGCAGCGCGACCACATCGGCGTCGATCTCGTGCAGCACCGCCAGGATCCGCTCGGGATCGCGGCGGCGGTCGAGCCCGACGGCCTTGTGGATGTTGTAGCTGGCGAAGGTAAGCTGCATGTTTGCCAATCTCCGCTCATCCTGAGGAGCGGCTGAGCGAAGTCGAAGACGCGTCTCGAAGGACCTTTGCGCCAGAACGCAGTGGTTCGAGACGGGCCTTCGACAAGCTCAGTCCCTCCTCACCATGAGCGGTCCGAGCGCCTTTATCCGGCGATAAACCGATCGGTCGGCCGGGTCGGCAGGCCGTCGATGCTGGAGGTGCGCCCCCCAACCTTGGCCAGCCACTTCTCCGGATCGGACTGGGCGTGGTACTTGGGCAGGGTCTCCCGCTCCTTGTCGAGGTGCATCACCGGCACCCCCCAGCCGCAGCTGGTCTGAACGCTATCGACCGCGATATCGAAGATCTGGCGGGTTCCCGGCAGCAGCGTGAAGTGCCCCGCCAGTTCGGACCAGTCGGGGTCCTGTGGCAGCACCGGACGGCCCCGACCATAGAGCCGCAGGATCAGCGCGGGCTGTTCGAAGTTGCACATCATAATCGTGATGCGCCCGTCCGCGGCCAGATGCGCATGCGTCTCGTTGCCCGAGCCGCCCAGGTCGAGAAAGGCGACGCGCTTGGGCCCGAGCACCTTGAAGGTATCCTTCAGGCCCTTGGGGCTGAGATTGATCCGGCCTTCGGCAGCAGCGGTGGCGGTGAAGAAGATCGCCTGTCTGGCAATCATCGCTTCGTGATCGGGGGTGATGTGGTCGGTGAATTCCATCCGGCCAACCTATGCATTGGGCGGATGGGTCGCAAGGAAGAAGGAAGATTGGCCCACGCAAAGGCGCTAAGGCGCGAAGATGTCGTTCTGCACGGCGAAGCCGCTTTCTGATCAAACGCGGCATTCTGCCACCAGGCCTGAAAGGCAAAGCAAGCCTTCGGCTTGGCGCATGGTCTTCGCGCCTTTGCGCCTTCGCGAGAGTATTATCGTTCCTTCGTCGCCGAAAACACCAGCTCGGGATTGCGCTCCTGCTGATAGCCGACATCCCACGAAGAGCGCGCCATGAACACCGGATCGCCGTCGCGGTCCTTGGCGAGATTGCTCTTGTTGAAATCGGCGAACTGCTTGAGCGCCGCATCGGGCCCCTTGAGCCAGCGCGCGGTGTCGAACGGCGCGGCTTCGAGCATCGCTTCGACCTTGTACTCCGCTTCCAGCCGGCTGATCAGCACGTCGAGCTGCAGCTGCCCGACCACGCCGACGATCCACTGCCCGCCAAGCTCCGGGTAGAACACCTGGATCACGCCCTCCTCGGACAGGTCGTCGAGCGCCTTCCTGAGCTGCTTGGTCTTGGTCGGATCCTTCAGCGCGACGCGGCGGAGGATTTCCGGGGCGAAGTTGGGCAGGCCGGTGAAGCGGACCTTGTTGTTCTCGCTCAGCGTATCGCCGACCCGCAGCGTGCCGTGGTTGGGGATGCCGATGATGTCACCGGGCTCGGCGGTATCGGCAATCTCGCGGTCCTGGGCAAAGAACAGGATCGGCGAATGGATCGCGACCGGCTTGCCCAGCGCCGAAGGGGTCAGCTTCATGCCGCGCTTGAAGGTGCCCGAGACCAGCCGCATGAAGGCGATCCGGTCGCGGTGCTGCGGGTCCATATTGGCCTGGACCTTGAAGACGAAGCCGGTGACTTCCTTGTCCGTCGGCTCAATCGTGCCCTGCTCGCTCGGCTGCGGGCGGGGCGGCGGGGCATAGCGGGCGATCGCGTCGATCAGCTCGGCCACGCCAAAGTTCTTGAGCGCCGATCCGAAATAGACCGGGGTCAGGTCACCGTGGCGATAGGCCGCCAGATCGAAGCTGGGATAGCCGCCCTGGGCCAGTTCGATTTCCTCGGCGATGGCTTCGGGAATGCCCTCGGCCGGGGTGACCTTGCCAAGGAATTCGCGGCTCGGGCCTTCGGGCCGGGCAATGCTGTTGGTCGCGAAATCGAGCACGCCCTGGAACTCGCCGCCCATGCCGATCGGCCAGGACATCGGCACCACGTCGAGCGCCAGCGCATCGGCCACCTCGTCGAGCGTCTCGAACACCGAGCGCCCCTCGCGGTCGACCTTGTTGACGAAGGTGATGATCGGCACCGAGCGCAGCCGGCAGACCTCGAACAGCTTGCGGGTCTGCGGCTCGATCCCCTTGGCGGCGTCGATCACCATGATCGCGGAGTCCACCGCGGTCAGCGTGCGGTAGGTATCTTCGGAAAAGTCCTCGTGCCCCGGGGTGTCGAGCAGGTTGAAGGTCACGCCGTCCCGCTCGAAGGTCATCACGCTCGAGGTGACCGAGATCCCGCGCTGCTGCTCGATCTTCATCCAGTCCGACCGCGCCCGCCGCGCCTGGCCCCGGGCCTTGACCTCACCCGCCAAGTGGATCGCCCCGCCTTGAAGGAGGAGCTTCTCGGTCAGCGTGGTCTTCCCTGCGTCAGGGTGCGAAATGATGGCAAAGGTGCGGCGGTTGGACATGGTGCGCGGCCATTAGCGGGGGATGATAGGAATGTCATCGCAGTTATGGCGCAACATGGCGTTCTCGACGAGGGCGCTTGAATTGCAGGCCTTGAGATAGATCGCTAGTTCAAAGATATGCGTGAGCCGACTTTGGAAATTGATGGCTGGTGCCTCGAAGACGGTGAGGAGCTTCATCTTGCTTCGCCGGAAACATTCTGGATTCCTGATCAAGCAGTCCGAGCGAATTTGAAGCAAGGGGATCTCGCCAAGCTCATTTTCCGGATCAGTATCGACAACGCCGAGGAGCCTGAAGCCGTTGAACGGATGTGGGTGCTCGTTCGCGAAGTGACTTCGAGCGGCTTTTTCGGAATCCTGGACAATGATCCAAGTTCGGTCGCTTACAACGACGAGTTTTGGAGCGGGATTGAGGTGCCGTTTGAAGCACGTCACGTTATTAATTTTGACGAGCGCGACGAAAATACTATTCTGCTCGCAGGCAGAGATCCGAGCCGCCGCTGGCCACGTGATTAAGCTTGTGAGGTCAACGCAGAGCCGCGCGACTTCTACCCCAACCCATCCTTCAACAGCGCATTGGCGACCTTCGCCACCTCGCCCAGATCCGCGCTGCCGTCCATCACGCCGAAGCGTAGCCCCAGGAACACGTTCATCCCCATGATCGCCCAGGCGTGGACTTCACTGGGATCGACCCCCAGTTCACCCTTGGCCCGCGCGGCCTGCAGGCGTTCGAGGATGCGGGCTGCCGTATTGAGATAATGCGCGCGCCAGGCATCCGGCGCGACGAATTCGGCTTCGTCGATGATCCGGTAGATTTCCTTGTGGCTCCGCGCAAAGTCGAGGAAGGCCGCGAGTGCGATCCCTTCGGCGCCGATCGCGCCGCCGCCGTGGCGGGCGAGCACCGGGGCGACGTGATCGCGGACCCGGCCGCTCATATCCGCCACCAGCGCCTTGAACAGCGCCTCCTTGCTTTCGAAGTATGTGTAGAAGCTGCCCAGCGCGACCTTGGCGCGGATCGTGATCGAAACGATCGAGCTGTCGTGAAAGCCCTTTTCACCGAACTCGGCGGCAGCGGCATCGAGGATCGCGCGCTGGGTGCGGCGGCCGCGCTCGGTGCGCGGCTCGCGCGGCGATACGATAGCGCCGGCAGCGTCCATGGAATTCCCTCTCTTGCCGGATCGCGGTGTTGCAACCGCGCCACGTTTTTCCACTTTCGTGCACTCCCCTCGTCCATGCAAGCATAACAAAGTTGAAAGTTGGTTCAACTTTTATATAAGGAACGGCACAAGCCCGGTGCCACGCTGCCCGGGCGGCCATTTTTTGGGAGGGAAAACCCCATGCGTAAGACTGCTTTGCTGTGCCGCGCCTCGCTGATTGCCAGCGCTTTTGTCGGCTTTACCGCCATGCCGGCCCACGCCCAGGACGCCGCTGATACCGCCGAGGCCGAATCGGGCGAGATCATCGTCACTGCCCGTCGCCGCGAGGAAACGCTGGTCGACGTGCCGATCGCGATCACCGCGCTGTCGGGCGATCAGCTGGCCAATCAGGGCGCGATCGACATCACCGCGCTGGCCGAACAGGTCCCCAACGTGACGCTGGAAGCAAGCCGCGGGACCAACTCCACCCTGTCCGCCTTCATCCGTGGGATCGGCCAGCAGGATCCGGTCTCGGGCTTCGAACAGGGCGTCGGGATCTATCTTGACGACGTTTACCTCAACCGCCCCCAGGCCGCCGTGCTCGACATCTATGATGTTGAGCGGATCGAAGTGCTGCGCGGCCCGCAGGGTTCGCTCTATGGCCGCAACACCGTTGGCGGCGCGGTCAAGTACGTGACCAAGCGCCTGCCCAATGATTTCCGCCTGCAACTGCGTGGCACCTATGGCAGCTACAACCAGCTTGACGGCGTGGTCACGGCTTCGGCCCCGCTCGACAGCGCCGGTGTGGTCCGGGTCGGCGGCTCGTTCGCGCGGCTGACCCGCGACGGGTTCGGCACCAACCTGACCACCGGCGCCGAAAACTACGACAAGAACGTCTATGCCGCGCGCGGCACGATCGAAGTCCACGGCACCGATTTCTTCGCGCGCCTTTCGGGGGACTGGGTTCACGACAAGAGCTCGGCCCGCGGCGGCCACCGCCTGATCCCCAGCCTGCTCTCTGCCGCGCCGGTGCTGAGCAACGTCTATGATACCCGTGGCGGGCTGACCACTCCGGCGCAGGACGTCGAAGGCTGGGGGGTTTCGCTGTTCCTGGAGGCCAAGCCGAGCGAGGCGCTGACCTTCCGCTCGATCACCTCGTACCGCGAGGATGACAGTGCCACCCCGATCGACTTCGACGCGCTGCCGGCAGTCGATGTCGACGTTCCGGGCTATTACATCAACAACCAGTTCAGCCAGGAAGTGCAGCTGCTGGTCGATAGCGGCCGGTTCCACGGGCTGGTCGGGTTCTATTACCTGAAGGCCTCCGCGCTGACCCAGTTCGACGTGCGACTGTGGAACAATGCGGTGTTCCCGGGCCTGACCGCCTTCACCGAAGCCGACATCGGCACCGAGACCGCCGCCGGTTTCGCCGACATGACCTTCGACATCACCGACCAGCTCAGCCTCTCGCTGGGCGGGCGCTACACCTGGGATGAGCGCAGCGGGCGGATCTTGCGGCAGAACTATCTGGGCGGTTCACCGGCCTTTGGCGGCACGGCAACGCTGTTCGGCACGCCCTCGACCAACTTCCGCGGCAAGGCTGACTTCACCAAGTTCACCCCCAAGGCGACCCTGTCGTTCCAGCCGAACGGCGACACCACGATCTACGCCTCGTACTCGCAGGGCTTCAAGGGTGGCGGGTTTGATCCGCGCGGGGTTGGCACCAGCGCGCCGACCACCAATGTCAGTGGCATCCCCTCTGACGCCGAAGTCGCCGCGTTCCTGACTTTCCGCCCCGAGAAGGTCAACAGCTACGAAATCGGCTACAAGGCCAACCTGTTCGATCGCCGGGTCTATCTCGCCGCCGCCGGGTTCTACATGGACTATACCGACGTCCAGATTCCCGGCTCGGTCGCCTGCACCAGCAAGGTCGTTGTCGCCGGAGTGGTGACTCAGGTCCCGACCTTCTGCGGCGTGGTCTCCAACGCCGGCAAGGCGCGGATGCAGGGCTTCGAACTGGAAACCCGGGCCAAGCTGGTCGATACTGACAGCGGCACGCTGACCCTGTCGGGCTCGCTTGGTTATATCGACGCCAAGTTCACCAAGTACGTCACCAACATCGCCGGCACGCCGACCGATGTTGCCGCCAACCGCAAGATCCAGAACACCCCGGCCTGGTCGGGCAATGTCGCGCTGGATTACACCATGGCACTGGGCGAAGGTAAGCTCAGCCTGGGCGGCGGGATGTCGTTCAAGAGCAAGACCTACCAGTTCGAAGTGCCCAACCCCTATATCGACCAGCCGGCTTACCAGCTGTTCGATGCCAGCGTTGTCTACCACGCTCCCAATCGGGCCTGGTCGCTGGGGGTCTATGGCAAGAACCTGACCAACGAGCGCTACAAGACCTCGGGCTATACCTTCATGGCCGCCAATGCGATCACCGGGGCGGTCACCCAGCCGTTCGTCGCTGCGCTGGGCCGCGAAGGCGTCCTGACCGCGTTCTACGGCAATCCGCGTCAGGTCTATGTGACCGCGACCGTCAACTTCTGACCCGTTCCTCCCTGGCCGGTCCGTCCTTCGGGGCGGATCGGCGAGACCATACTCGGCGCGCTGGCTCCCTTGGGGTCAGCGCGCTTTTTTGAGGATCACATAGACCGCACCGGCGCCGCCGTGCTTGCGGTGCGCGCCGCGGACCGAGGCGATGCGGCCGGCGTGGCTGCCGTGAGCCAGCCAGTCGAGCAGCTTGGCCCGGATCGCCCCGCGCCGTTCGCCGCGATCGGCGGCCTCAACCGGGCGCGGCTTGCCGGTGATCACCAGCACCACCCGCGCACCCATCGCCGATGCCTGGGCCAGGCCATGTTCGAGCCGGGACCAGGCCGCATCGAGCCCGTGGCCGTGGAGATCGAGAGTGAAATCGGGGTGAACCTCGGCCCGGGCCAGCTTCTTCTCCCACGAGCCATCGAGTCCGTTGCGATCGAGCGGACGGACTGGCGGCCGCAGCAGATCCTGTGCCTTCGGAGGAGGCGGTGTGTCTGCGGCCGGTCGCATGGGAGGCTTGGCCCGTCGGGGCATTGCCGCTCCGTCAGCCTTTGGCGGTTCTGCCGCTTCCCGCAGCGGAGGCGATTCGACTCGCCCGGCGATCGGCTTCACCGTCCGGGCGACGCGGTTCCACAATTCCGCATCCTCGCGGGTCAGGCCCCGGCTGCGGCGCATCACTGGCCCTGTTGAAGCTTCTTGAGTGTGCCCTTGGGCAGCAGCAGGACGGCCTCGCCCCGCCCGGTCATCCCGCCGGCGGTGGTTCGCGCTTCGCTGCCAGCGCCCCAGAAGGTATCGAAGCGATTGCTGCCCTTGATCGCGCCGCCGGTATCCTGCGCGATCCACAGCCCGCTTGCCTCGGCCCGGTCCAGCTTGAGCCAGACCGGCGCGCCCAGCGGCACAAAGGCCGGATCGGCGGCGACGCTATCGCGCGCCCGGACCGGCACGCCGAGCGAGCCATAGGGCCCGTCGGGGCCGATCTCGCGAAAGAACACATAGCTCTTGTTCTCGCGCATCAGCGCCTTGCCGGCTTCGGGGTTTTCGCGAATGTACTGCATGATACCCTGCATCGAGCCGGAATATTGCCCCGGCCCGGTTCCGAGCAGACCGCGCGTGCGCATCACTCCTCCGATCCCGGTGTAGGGATGACCGTTCTGCCCGGCATAGCCGATCCGCATGATCGTTCCGTTAGGCGCCCTTAGCCGGCCCGAACCCTGAACCTGGAGGAAGAACAGCTCGACCGGGTCGGCCACCCAGGCGATTTCCAGTCCCTTGCCCATCAACACGCCGTCATCGATCTCCCCGCGATCGAAATAGGGGACGAACTTGCCCTCGGCATCATAGCGACCGAGCGGCATGGTACCGTTGGCATTGGCCGGGGCTTCGCCCGGCTTGGCGCGGACAAGATCGGGCGGCAGGGCATAGACCGGAACGTCAAACCCGGTCTGACGGACTTTAACCCCGGCGATCTCGGGCTCGTAATAACCGGTCGCAAAGGCCTTGCCGTCACCGACCTTCACGGTCTCGAACCACTCGGTGAAAAAGCGCGGTGCTTCGGCCTCGGGCCAGCGCGCAGCGGCGTCGCAAGCGGGCTTCCAGTCGGCGCCTGCGGTCAGCCCCGAAGCATCTGTGCGGGCAATCAAACGCGGGCAGCTGGCCCGAAACGAGCGCAGTGCACCGCTGGCATCGTCACGGCGAAGGCCCAGACTGGTGATCGCGGGACCGGCAGCGAAACCGGCGCTATAGGCATTGGCCGGTGCAGGCAACGCGGTAATCGGCGGTGTGGTTACCGGCGGCGGCACCCGTCCTTCGGGGATCAGCCGTCCGCAGCCGAGCAGGCCAAGGGTCAGGGCGACGACCGCCAGCCAGCGCTGCGGGCCGCCCCTCATCGACCAATCAGCCTTCGTCGGTTTCGTCGACCAGCCAGTCCGGCGAAGTGGACTGGGTGCTGCGCGAGAAGGTCCACAGATCGCGGATTTCGACCGCGTCGTTAAGCGATCCAGCGATTACCTGGCCTTCGGCGTTGCGGGTGACGGCAGCGATGTCCGCTCCGAAGCGGACCGTAATCCGGGCCATCGGGGCGCGATAATCGGCCGCGACGATATTGGCGTCCTCGATCCGCACCAGTTTGTAATCCAGCGTTTCGCCGGCAGCCTCGCGCGCATCCAGCGCGGCGTTGAAACCTTCGAGCACATCGGCGTCGCACAGCCGGGCGAGCGCTTCGCGGTCACCCCGCCAGAAGGCTTCGAGGACCATACGATAGGCGGCCTTGGCCCCTTCGAGGAAGGCCAGCATATCAAAATGACGGTCGGCAGCGGCGATTTCACGGATCCCGCGTTCGATCGCCGGGGTTACGCCGGGGACCAGGATACGGGGGGGAACTACGGCACCGGTCTGCTCACCCGGCTGGCTGCGGGGTGCATCGGTGCGCGGACCCTTCGGCTCAAACCGGGGCGGAAGCGGCTGCTCTTCATGCTCGGCACGGCGGCCCAGCACGGAATAGAGCCGCAGGCCCAGAAAGGCCGCAACCATGGCGATGATGACGATCTCTACAGTCTTATCCAAGGTACCAGTCCCGGCCGCAAAGGCGGCGTTGCCAGTGCGGTTCTTGCTACAAATAGGTAGTCTTGACAAATGAACAACGCGTGGACGGCTCCATTCGTGCAATTTTTGCGGGCAATCGGTGCGCGGCGGCAACAGCAGCCATAACCGTTGCTCCGATGCGCCCCGCCTGCTAGGCGCGCGGCCAATCCGTTCCACCTGAGCCGAAAGCGATTGAAATGGCCGACGAAGGCAACAACATCATCACCGATCTCAACCTGGGCGGCGATCCGCAGCCCAACGGGGCCGATACCCTGCCGGCCGCCGGGATCATCCAGCAATATGTCAAGGACCTGTCGGTTGAAGCGCCCAATGCGCCCGATTCCTTCCAGTGGCAGGATCCGCCGCAGATCGACGTCCAGTTCAACATTGGCGCGCGCGAGCTGGAAGGCACCGGCGGCGAAGTGAGCGAGGTCGAGCTGAAGATCTCTATCAATTCGAAGTGCCAGGCCGGCACCGCGTTTATCATCGACCTGTCCTATTGCGGGCTGATCGGGATGCGCAACATGGAAGATCAGCACAAGCACGCCTTCACCTATGCCGAAGCGCCGCGGATCCTGTTCCCGTTCGCGCGCAATGTGGTCGCCAACGCTGTGCGTGACGCCGGCTTCCCGCCGCTGCTGCTCGAACCGATCGATTTCAACGGTATCTACATGCAGCAGATCGCCGCCCAGGCCGAAGCGGGCGAGGCAGGCGAAGCGCCGGCCGGCCAGGCCTGATTGCCGCCTAACGGAGTCCGCCGATGAGCCTCGTCAAGAACGTCGGGACGATCGGCGGGCTGACCGCGGTCAGCCGCGTATTCGGCTTTGCCCGCGATATGTTGCTGGCGCGCGTGCTGGGCGCGGGGCTGGTGGCCGACGCCTTCCAGCTGGCCTTCACGCTGCCCAACACCTTTCGCCGGCTGTTTGCCGAAGGCGCGTTCAGCGTCGCCTTCGTCCCGATGTACAGCCGCGCATTGCACGGTCATGACGGCGAGCCCGGCAGCGAAGAAGCGGCCGAGCGGTTCGCCGGCGATGTCCTCTCGGTGTTCCTGTGGGTGCTACTGGCCTTCAGCACTTTATGCATGATCGGCATGGGCGGGATCGTCTGGCTGCTGGCTCGCGAATATGCCAGCGTTCCAGGCAAGTTCGAACTGGCGGTGTTCCTAAGTCGCATCACTTTTCCCTACCTGTTCTTCATCAGCCTGGTGGCGATGCTGTCCGGTCTGCTTAACGCCAGGTCACGCTTTGGCCCCGGCGCGCTGGCCCCGGTCCTGCTCAACCTGTTCCTGATCAGCGCGATCCTGCTGGGGAATTATCTGCGCGGCAACAGCGGCAACGATCACGTGATCGGCTATTGCATCGCGGCGGGCGTCTCGCTCTCGGGCCTGGCGCAGTTCCTGTATCTGGCGTGGGAAACCCGGCGCGCGGGGGTGCGGCTGCAAGTCAGGATGCCCCGCTTCACGCCCGAGGTGAAGCGCCTCGGTCTGTTGATCCTGCCTGCCACTTTCGGTGCGGGAATTTACCAGATCAGCCAGCTGGTCGATACATTCTTTGCCACCAGCCTGCCGCAAGGCTCGCTCTCGCTGCTCAAGCTGGCGGACCGGCTCAACCAGATGCCGCTCGGTATCGTCGGGATCGCGCTGGGTACGGCAATCCTGCCCATGCTGAGCCGGCACATCCACACCGGTGACGCGCGCGAAGCGCAGCGCCTGCAATCGAACGCGTTCGAAATCGCGACCTTGTTGACCCTCCCGGCCGCGGCCGCGCTCGCGGTCTGTGCCTTGCCGTTCTGCACCGCATTCTTTGTCGGCGGAAAGTTCACCGCGCAGGACGGCGCGCTGATGGCGCAGATCGTGGTGGCGCTGGTCGCCGGTCTCCCGGCCTATGTGATCGTCAAGATCCTCAATCCCGGGTTCTTCGCCCGCGAGGACACCCGCACCCCGGTGTGGACCGCGCTGGTTTCGCTTATCTTCAACGTGGCGATCAACCTCTATGTAGTGAACCGCTATGGCATCATTGGCCTGGCCGCCGCGACAGCGGCTTCGGCCACGCTCAATTGCATCTTGCTCTACGCGATCCTTCATCGCCGCGGCTGGTTCCGGTTTTCGGCCAAGTTGGCGAGCCGGATAGCGCGCCAGTTGGCCGCGACCGCGGCGATGAGCGCGGTGCTGTGGTGGCTGGTACCGCAGTTCACCACCGCTTATTCGGGCCCATGGTTCGGCCGGGTCTGGTCACTTTCCTTGCTGGTTGCGGCGGGGATGGGAACCTTCTTCGCGGTTGCCTTCCTGACCGGGGCGCTCGACAAGGACCTGATCGCGCAGCTGCGCCGCAAGCGGCCTGACACCAAGCGCGACGACGACATTCTTGAGGTTCAGTAAAATGCGTATCGTTTCCGGCATCCAGCCCACCGGCAATCTCCACCTCGGCAATTACCTGGGGGCAATCCGCAATTGGGTGCGGATGCAGGACCAGCTGGTTGAGGGCGGGGGGCAGGCGCTCTATTTCCTCGCCGATCTTCACGCGATCAGCCAGCCGCACGTCCCGGCCGAGCTCAAGCAGAACACGCTGGAGATGACCGCAGCGCTGGTCGCCTGCGGGATCGATCCCGACAAGTCGGTGCTGTTCAACCAGGCCCAGGTCCCGGCCCATGCCGAGCTGCAATGGCTGCTGAGCGGGACCGCGCGGATGGGCTGGCTGAACCGGATGACCCAGTGGAAAGACAAGGCCGGCAAGAACCGCGAGGGCCAGTCGGTCGCCTTGTTCACCTATCCGGTGCTGCAGGCAGCTGACGTTCTGCTCTATCAGGCCACCCACGTACCGGTGGGCGAGGACCAGAAGCAGCATCTGGAGCTGGCCCGCGACATCGCGCAGAAGTTCAACAACGATTTCGCCAGCGAAGCCGCGCCGGTCTTTACCCTGCCCGAACCGATCATCCCGCCCGAAGCGGCCCGGATCATGAGCCTGCGCGATGGCAGTGCGAAGATGAGCAAGAGCGATCCCTCGGACATGAGCCGGATCAACCTGACCGACGATGCCGACACGATCATGCAGAAGGTCAAGAAGGCCAAGACCGATCCCGAGCCACTTCCCGGCGATAAAGCCGGGCTGGAAGGCCGGCCCGAAGCGGCCAACCTGGTCGGGATCTATGCGGCGGTGGCAGGCGAAAGCCAGGACGCGGTGCTGGCCCGGTTCGGCGGCGAGGGCTTTGGCCGGTTCAAACCGGCGCTGGGCGAACTGCTGGTCGAAAGCCTGGCCCCGATCAACGCCCGCTTCGTCGAACTGCGACAAGACCGCGAAGCGCTCGACGCGATCCTGGCCAAAGGCGCGCTCAAGGCCCGGGAAATGGCTGGACCGACGCTGAAGGCCGCCTATGGTGCACTTGGCGTGGTGCGCTGACGTGCCCGAATGGGACGGCCAACCGTTCAACCCCGATTAAGCGCGCTTGGCGCAGGCTCGGGTCAATCCTAGACTTTCCGCTGATCCGCTGGCGATTCGCTGGCGGGCAGTCCGAACCGAGGAATGGGTCGATGTTTGATACGAAGCGTCCTGTTTTCACTGTCCTGAAGGCCGCAGCGGCGGCGGCGATGATCGGCGCGCTGGGTGCCTGCGCCACGCCGTTCAAGGCCGATGTCGAACGCTATTCGGCGCAGCTTCCGGCCCCGAAGGGCCAGACTTTTGCCGTGGTGGCCGATAGCCCGCTGAAGAATGGTGGATTGGAATTCAGCCAGTACTCCACCCTGGTGACCGCCAAGATGCAGTCGCTGGGCTATGCCCCCGCCGCCGATCCGACCACCGCCGACCTGATCGTCCGCTTTGACTATGGTGTCGACCGCGGCCGGACCCAGGTTCGCCAGAGCGGGTTCGCCGATCCGTTCTGGTCGCCGTGGTACGGCTATCGCGGCTATGGCCACCGCCGCGGCTATTACAGCCCGTTCTATCCCCGCGCCGCCTGGGGCTATGGCTGGTACGATCCGTGGTTCGACGGCGGCTATGACAGCTATACCGTGTTCATCAGCGGGATCAGCCTGAAGATCGACCGCCGCGCCGATGGCCAGCGCCTGTTCGAAGGCAAGGCCGAAGCCGCCTCCACCTCGAACCGGCTGGGCTACCTCGTGCCCAACCTGGTGGAAGCGATGTTCACCGACTTCCCCGGCAACTCGGGCGAAACCGTGCGGATTTCGGTGGCGCCAGAGAAGAAGAAAAAGAACTGATTTGCTCAAATCCTCCCTGTGAGCGCAGCTCATGGGGAGGGGGACCGCCGCGAAGCGGTGGTGGTGGGGCCGGCGACGCCTGCGCAAAGGCCCCTCCGTCATTTGCTGCGCAAATGCCACCTCCCCATCGGCTCCGCCGACAGGGAGAATCTTGGCGTTCAGCTCCCCAGCGCGACAACCCCGCCGGTCGAGCCGAACCCGCCCGCGCCGCGCTCCGTCTCGTCTAGTTCCTCCGCAACCAGCCAGGTCGCGCGGGTTACAGGCGCGAGCACCAGTTGCGCCACGCGGTCGCCGCGGCGGATTTCGAAATCTGCACTGCCGTGGTTGATCAGGATGACCTTGAGTTCACCGCGATAGTCGCTGTCGATCGTGCCGGGGGTATTGGGCACGGTGATCCCGTGCTTGAGCGCCAGACCCGAACGCGGACGGACCTGGATTTCGAAACCGTGGGGGATCGCCATGGCCAGACCCGTCGCCACCGCGTGGCGAGCGCCCGGCGCGATCGTCACATCCTCGGCCGCAACCACGTCCATCCCCGCCGCGCCGTCGGTCGCATAGACCGGCAGATCGAGCCCTTCGCCGTGGGGCAGGCGCTTTACCCTTACCGGAACCTCATTTTGCAGCGGCGAGTGCATCGGCGATCCTTTCGACAATGGCCATGGCGACATCGCCCTTTGCCATTTCCGGAAGGTCTTCGACACCCTTGGCGGTGACGATATGCACGAGGTTTGAATCGCCGCCCATCACGCTGCCCGAAACGTCATTCGCAACGATCCAGTCCGCGCCCTTGCGCTTGCGCTTTTCCTTGGCGTGCTCGACCACCTTTTCGGTTTCGGCGGCAAAGCCAATCACCAGCTTGGGCCGTTTGTCGCTGACCGCAACCGTGGCGAGGATATCGGGGTTTTCGGTCAGCCGCAGCGAGGGCGGAGCCGCGCCGCGCTTCTTGATCTTCTCGGGCGCGAAATCCATCGTCCGCCAATCGGCTACCGCCGCGACCATCACCGCGACATCGGCCGGGAGCGACTGCTTCACCGCTTCGGCCATGTCGCGCGCGGTCTGGACATTGACCCGATCCACTCCCGGCGGGTTGGGCAGCGTAACCGGCCCCGATACCAGCGTGACCCGCGCGCCCAGCCGGGCGGCGGCGGCAGCAATGGCATAGCCCTGCTTGCCCGAGCTGCGGTTGGCGATGTAGCGGACCGGATCGATCGGCTCGTGCGTCGGCCCGGCGGTGACCAGCACGTGGCGGCCCTTGAGCGGGCCTTCGGGATCGATCAGGCCTTCATCGGGCGCGAAATCGGGCTGGCCGGTCAGCGGATCGGCTGCCAGCGCGCCTTCGTCGAACGGCTCGGGCAGCGAATCGTGGCGTGAGACCAGATGGTTGATCGCCTCGGGATCGGTCGGCGGCGCGGCCTTGGCCTTGCCCTTTTTCGAGAGGATCGGCGCGCTAAGGTCAACCTCCACCGGCGGCGCCTCCGCGACCTCGGCAAATTCGCCCTCGATCGGCTCGTCCTCGAACACGATCGGCTCACCCTTGGCGGCGCGCTGGATCAGACCGGCGGACAGCCCGCCCAGCCCGGTATCATCGCTCTCCTCCTCGCCCCCGTCCCAGCCGAGGTCGAGCATCGGCACCAGATCGGGTGCGGGCAACAGCATCGGCTCGTGTCCCAGCAGCTCGCAAATCGCGTTGTAGACCGCGACCGGCTCGGGCAACCGTCCGGGGCCGAATTCGCCACAGGCCATCGGGCCCTCGTCGGGCATCATCACATGGACCCCGCGCTCGGCCAGCGCGGCCACATTGGCCTGGGTCGCGGCATGCTCCCACATCCGCACGTTCATCGCCGGAACCACCATCACCGGTTTGTCGGTGGCGAGCAGCAGCGTGGTCGCCATATCGTCGGCGATGCCGTGAGTCATCTTGGCCAGCAAGTCCGCAGTCGCCGGGCAGACAACCACCAGATCGGCGCTGCGCGATAGCTGGATGTGCCCCATCTCGACCTCGTTGGTGAGGTCCCACAAAGTGGTGTGGACGGGGTTCTCGCTCAGCGCGGCAAGCGTCATCGCGGTAATGAATTTCGACCCGCCGACAGTAAGCACGCAGGTCACATCGCCGCCGCCCTTGCGGATCAGGCGGACGAGTTCACAGGCCTTGTAAGCGGCTATTCCACCGCCGACGACCAGCAGGATCTTAGGCTGAGCCATGGCAACGCGCTTGTGCAACGCCCTTCCCTCATGCGCAACAGGCTTTGCGAATGGGCTTCCATGCGTCATGGTGGAAAAAATCCGACTAATGGGGGTGGTTAACACAATGCGCCTGATCCTGACTGCACTGGTTTTCCTGTTCGGCCTGTTCGATCTGTTCATGGGCCTCAACTTCCTGCTCAACCCGGCGCAGACCGCCGCCGGCTTCGGACTGGAGGCTAACGGCACCCAAGGCCTCTCGACCTTGCGTGCCGATTTCACCGCCTTCTTCGGGGTGGTGGCAGTCTGCATGATGATCGGCGCCTGGCGCCGCAACGCCGACCTGCTGCTGGTCCCGATGGCCGTGATGGGCATCGCGGTAACAGTGCGGGCGCTCAGCCTGGGATTGGATGGAACCTATCCCGGCTGGCAAGTGCCGATGGTGGTCGAAGCGCTCCACGTGATCCTGCTGCTCGCCGCCTGGCGCGTGTTGCCGCACCACAAGATCGAAGAACTGACGTCGTGATCTAACGCGCCGCTTTCACCAGTGAGCCCACCGCCATCGGCACGAAAGCCAAGCCAACCAGCATCGCCGGGGCTATCACCGCGCCCCAGTAGAAATTGTCGGGCCGTCCTGCGATCATAAAGGCCAGGCCGTAGCCGAGGTACAGCAGCGTCGCGAAGGTTCCGGCCGGGCTCTTCCAGCCCGACCAGCCCAGCACCATCAGCACCACCAGCGGCCCGGCTATGAAGTGCGGCAGGAAGCGCAGGTTGCTGGATAACACGACGTTGGAAAGCCAGCCGGACAACCCGCGCAGTTCCAGCCAGGCCGGGCCAACCGGATCGCTTGGCAGAACTTGCTGAGCAACCTGGCCGAGATGCCAGGCAAGGTAGGCAAAGAAGGCCAGCGCCAGCGCGCTCCACGCCGCGCCTTCCTTCCAGTCGCGCCGCCAGAAGGCCATGGCGCCCATCAGCAGCACGAAGGGCAAGGCATGCTCTCGGATTGCCAGGGCGAGCGCGGCGACGGCCAGCGCCGCGCCCCAATTGCGCCCCGGCCGGTGCAGGCCCATGGCCAGGGCCAGCAGCATCCCGGCCCACAATTCGTGCAGCACGAAATAATAGCGGTTGAGCCCCAGCGAGGTCCCGAAGAACAGCAGCGCCATGGCAAAGCGTCGTTCACGCGCTGGCAGACCTTCATCGCCCAGCCGCCGCCACCACGCCCACAACGTCGCGGCGAGCAAGGCGATCGCCGCCGCCAAGGTTCCCGGAACCACCGCTTCTGCCCCGCGCCCCTTGTCGCCCAGCCAGACCGAGGCATAAGCCAGGGTCGGCAGCCGCACCGCCACGCCCGGGCGCAGCGGGTAGCTGGCCTTGCGATGCTCCTCGGCGGCGACCGCGTAATAGTTTTCGCCCTTGCCGATCCGCGCGATCACCCGGTCATAGAGCGCCAGGTCATCATCGCGCGGGCGTTCGGCCGCGGGCTTCGCCTCACCAACCGTGTTTTCGACGAAACCGGCCAGCGCGGTCTCCTGCTTGCCGGCGCGGATCGGGACCAGCGCCGCAGCGACCAGCAGCACCGCCACCGCCGCCAGCAGAAGCCGGGCGGGCAGGCGCGACCAGCCTGAAAAGCGATCACCTTCGAACTGTGCTGCGTGCTCCATGCGCCCCCCTAGCCCGGCATTTGTGCATTTGCGGTGAATCCGGCGCAAGAGATGGCAATCGGATATGCCCGTTAGCTTGCGATTCAGCAGGTCTCTCCTACATTGGCGGGGAAAGGATCCGATTGCGATGAACAATGAGGAACAGCCGAGCGGCAACCCGTGGATGAAGAACCTGCTTGTCTGGGGCGGGATCTTCCTGGCGCTGTTGCTGGTCGTGACCATGTTCAACGGCAAGACCGAGGCTCCGGGTGAGCCGGTCGGCTATTCGACTTTCCGCACCCAGGTGTCCGAGGGCAAGGTCCAGCAGGTCGATATCTCGCAGACCAAGATCGTCGGCAAGTACAAGGACGGCAAGCCCTTCACGACCACGCCGATCCCCAACGACACCACCCTGCCGACACTGCTCAACGAGAACGGCGTGCTGTACAATGGCAAGGTCCCTGACGAACCGGGCCTGATCGGCTGGCTGCTGGTCCAGATCCTGCCGTTCCTGCTGCTGATCGGTCTGATGGTCTTCGCGATGCGCCAGTTCCAGAAAGGCGGCGGGGCCGGCGGAGCGATGGGCTTTGGCAAGAGCAAGGCCAAGATGCTGACCGAAAAGCAGGGCCGCGTAACCTTTGCCGATGTCGCCGGGATCGACGAAGCGCGCGAAGAGCTGGAGGAAATTGTCGAGTTCCTGAAGGATCCGCACCGCTTCTCCAAGCTCGGCGGGCAGATCCCCAAGGGCGCGCTGCTGGTCGGCTCGCCCGGTACCGGCAAGACCCTGCTGGCCCGCGCGATCGCGGGTGAAGCCGGAGTACCGTTCTTCACCATTTCGGGTTCGGACTTCGTCGAGATGTTCGTCGGCGTTGGTGCCAGCCGCGTGCGCGACATGTTCGAGCACGCCAAGAAGAATGCCCCCTGCATCGTCTTCATCGACGAAATCGATGCGGTCGGCCGTCATCGTGGTCATGGCCTCGGCAATTCGAATGATGAGCGCGAGCAGACCCTCAACCA
>NZ_DJUW01000002.1:0-195566 GCF_002440635.1 Novosphingobium sp. UBA6272
CGCCGCCGCCGAAGCCGCCGCGATCACCTCCGCCGAAACCGCCACGATCACCGCCACCGCCGTAACCGCCGCGCGAACCGCCGCCGAAACCGCCGCGGTCGCCACCGCCGCCGCCGAAGCGGTCACCGCTGCTGCCGGCGAATGGATCGAAACTGTCTTCTCCGAAACCGTCCCGCTTGTCGCGCCCGCGTCCGCGGCGCCCTCTGTCAAAACCCATAAACCTAGTCGTACCTTCGTTTCGCCCCACTCTAGACCCCCGATGGCGCGGACGAATCGCACCGGGCGACAGGGCGAACAACCGTCAGGCTCTCTCCTCTGCACTTTTCCACATAGCCGAATTGAATCGCCATGGCGAATCGAATCACGGGAACGCGTCGCCCCGCGCCGCAGTGTGACATTTCTGCACGTAAGAATGCATCACCAACTGCCGAAATGGCATTGCATTGCTGCGTCATGGCGCGCCAAGCTTGCCAGTCCTCACAAGCCTTGGCACAGCGCAGAGCGGGAGGACCCGGGGCATGTTCCGTCAGTTGTCGCAGCAAGTTTACGCCAGCCCGCAGATCGGTCTGGACGAAGTCGCCGAGGCGGCCCGGCTGGGCGTTGGGCTGATCATCAACAATCGCCCCGAAGGCGAAAGTGACGATCAGGTTCCGGGCGATGAAATCGCGGCAGCGGCCCGCGCAGCCGGGATGGACTATGTCGCCATTCCGGTCACCCACGCCGGCTTTTCTGAATCCCAGGTCAAGGCCATGGCCGCAGCGCTGGCCTCGACCAGATCTCCGATCCTGGCCTATTGTCGCTCGGGTACGCGCTCCACTCTGCTATGGGCTTTGGCCCGAGCCAGCGAAGGCGCAAGCCCGGCCGAACTTTCGGAAGCTGCCGCAGCGGCTGGCTATGACCTTGGTCCGATCCGCGCCCTGCTCGACATGCTGGCGGCCCGGCGGGACTGACGCCGTGGTCGATGCGCTAATTCAGCTGGCTGGTTCAGTTGTCGCGATCCTGGTGATCGCCCTGATCTGCTGGAAGATGGGCCTGGGCGGCGATGTCCGGATCCGCGACGAGGCTGAGGCCCGAAATCTGGCGGACCAGGCAATCTATGGGTTTGACGCGGTCGACTGCGCGCTGGACCGTGCCGGGATCGGGGCGCTGCTCCGCGACAGAGAGGGACGGATGATGCTGTTGCGGCGCCACGGTGCGCATTTTGCCTCGCGCCTGCTCGATAGCCACGCCTTCGCGCGGTTGGATCGGAATTTCCTGACCATCGGAACCGGCGAAGGCACATTCGGCCAGGTCACCCTTGATCTCGGTGACAAGGCACAGGTCTGGGCCAGCAGCCTGCGCCATATCGGGAGCCAGAACCGTGCCTGATTTCAATCCCGTAACCTACGCGGTGCCCGGCTTCATCGTGCTGATCCTGATCGAGATGATCTGGGCCAAGCGGCGCGCGCCGGAAAAGTACGAACCGCGCGACACATTGATATCGTTGGCCATGGGCACCGGCAGCACTGCCGCTGGATTGCTGACCGCCGGCCTGATCGCCTCGCTGACCGTCTGGCTCTATCAGTTCCGGCTGGTCGAGATCGGCTGGCAATGGTGGGCCTGGGCTTTGTGCTTCGTGCTCGACGACATGGCCTATTACTGGTTCCACCGCTTCGCCCACCGGGTGCGCTGGATGTGGGCCAGCCACGTCAACCACCATTCCAGCCAGCACTACAACCTGTCGACCGCTCTGCGCCAGACCTGGACTGGCACCATTGCTCTGGGCTTCATCTTTCGCCTGCCGCTGGTCCTGATCGGCTTCCACCCGGCGATGATCCTGTTCTGCGGCGGGATCAACCTGATCTACCAGTTCTGGTTCCACACCGAGGCGATCGACAAGTTCCCGCGCTGGTTCGAAGCGGTGATGAACACCCCCAGCCACCACCGCGTCCACCACGCCACCAACCCGCTCTATCTCGACCGCAATTATGCCGGAGTCTTCATCGTCTGGGACAAGCTGTTCGGGACCTTTCAGCCCGAACTGGACAACGAGCGCATCCATTACGGGATCGTCAAGCAGCTGGGCAGTTTCAACCTGCTGTGGGTCGCCTTCCACGAATGGATCGGGATCGCCAAGGACGTCTGGAACGCGCCCTGGGGCTCCAAATTCGGCTATGTCTGGCGCCCGCCCGGCTGGAGTCATGACGGCAGCCGCGACACATCGGAGACGATCCGTGAGCGCTGGCTTGCGCGGCATGGAGAGGCTCCTGCGGAATAGGATTGCACCGGTTTAAGCGCGCGCTTAATCCCGCCCGAAGTGTTACGGAGTCGGGTAGATGGATCAGTTCGATGTGGTGGTGATTGGCGGCGGCAGCGCAGGCAGCGCGGCGGCGGCCCGGCTGACGGCTGACGGCAAGCTCAAGGTCTGCCTGCTCGAAGCCGGCGGGGCCAACACCGGCCTGCCAATCCGCACCCCGGGCCTCTTGAGCTTCGCGCCCAAGGCCAGCAACTGGGCCTATGACACCGAACCGATGGCGGGGCTGAACGGCCGGACCGGCTACCAACCGCGCGGACGCGGGATGGGCGGGTCGAGCGCGATCAACGGCATGGTCTATATCCGCGGCAACGCGTGGGACTATGACAACTGGGCGGCGCTCGGCTGCACCGGCTGGGGCTGGGACGAGGTGCTGCCGGTGTTCTGCCGCCAGGAGGACAACCAGCGTGGGGCCGATGGCTATCATGGCGCAGGCGGACCGCTCCACGTCTCCGATCAGATCGCCCCCAGCCCGGTCGGCCAGGCCTTTGTCGATGCCGCGAGCCGGCTGCAATTACCGCTCAACGCCGACTTCAACGGCGCTCGGCAAGACGGCTTCGGGCTCTACCAGGTGACCCAGTACAAGGGCGAACGCTGGTCGGCGGCGCGGGCCTTTATCGATCCCTTGGCGGGCAAGCCCAACCTCAGCGTGCGGACCGGCGCGCTGGTTGAGAAGATCGTGATCGAGCAGGGTCGCGCCACCGGCGTCGCGGTGCGCTTCGGCAACAAGCGCGAAGTGATCAAGGCCAGTGGCGGCGTGGTGCTGTCGGCCGGGGCCTTCGGCAGTCCGCAGATCCTGATGCTGTCAGGTGTGGGCCCGGGTGCGCATCTGCAGGAGCACGGGATCGATGTGCAACTCGACAAGGCCGCGGTTGGTGCTGATCTGCAGGACCACTGCGATTACCTGGTCGGCTATGAGCTTGATGACCTCAGCCTGTTCGGCGGTTCCTTGCGCGGGCTGATGAAGGTCGCCGCCGCTTTTGTCGAACACCGCCTCAAGCGTACGGGCATGCTCACCACCAATTTCGCCGAGAGCGGCGGCTTCGTGACGATCCGCCCCGATGCCCCCGCGCCCGACGTGCAGTACCACTTCATCCGCGCGATCGTGCAGAACCACGGGCGCGACAAGCTTAAGGAGCACGGCTTCTCGCTCCACGCCTGCGTGCTGCGCCCCGAAAGCCGCGGCTGGGTGAAGCTGAAGTCAGCCGATCCGGCCGCCGCCCCGGCGATCAATCCCAACTTCCTCTCCGACGAGCGCGACCTCCACCTGCTGCGCGATGCGGCCCGGCTGATGTTCCGGATCGCCGAAACCCCGCCGTTGTCAGAGCTTGGCGCGAAAGAACGCAACCCGATCGACTGGCACGACGATGCGGCGCTGGAAGCCCGGATCCGCGAAGTGTCCGACACGATCTATCACCCGGTCGGCACCTGCCGGATGGGCGGTGATGAGGCCAGCGTGGTCGACCCCAGGCTGAAAGCGCGCGGGATCGACGGGTTGTGGGTCGCCGACGCCAGCATCATGCCGCGCCTGGTCTCGGGCAACACCAACGCCCCCAGCATCATGATCGGCGAGCGCGCGGGTGAGTTCGTTTCCGCAGCCCTCCAATGAGCGTCGCCTTCCGCCGCGAGAGCGACGAGGGACATCTCGAACCGAAGTTCGAACTGCCAATCCCGCCCGGCCCGAACCTGGTGACTGCGCGGGGACTGGCCCTGCTCGAAGCGAAAGTCGCCGAGCTGGAAGCCGCACTCCCCGCGATCGCCGAAGAAGAGCCGCGCAAGAAACACCTGCGCGACCTGCGCTATTGGCGCACCCGGCTGGCGACAGCTGAGCTGAAGGAGGCGCGGACTGATGGCGTGGTCGGTTTCGGCAGCCGGGTTGAGATGCTGATGGGCGGCAAGAAGCGCGTGATTGAGCTGGTCGGGCATGACGAGGCCGATCCTGCCGCGGGCAAACTGGCCTTCACCGCCCCGCTGGCCCGCGCGGTGATGGGGGCCGAGGTGGGGGATTTGCTCGATTTTGGCGGAAAAGAAGGGGCGGTTGAGGTGGTGGGGGTTGGTGGTCTGCAGTAAGGCTAATGTAGTGTTGCGCAACCAACATTCAGACTGTGGGTGGTCGCTAAAGAATAGCTTTTCGGATAAGCTACAAAGATGGACGAGATAGGACAGACTGAAGCTGCTGGAAATGACTTAGCCAAGCGCCGCGTGCCGTGCCTAATCGCGTACCTGAATCCGTTTCGTATGGTCGAGGCTGAAACCTTGGCGCCTTGGAACGCGACGATCGCCGACATAAATGGTCAATCCTGGGATTATTCTGCCCTTCACGAAATGGCAGGAGGCCTTGAGGTCGGCCTCAATTCACCATACCATCTCGTCGTAACACGCGACGGCGCCCTAGCACTCCCGCCAATAGATCAATTGAGGTCAGACCAAAGTGCGGTTGCCTTTTTCAATCGCTGTTTGGCTGCGCTTTTGATTGGGGGCGTCTACTGTGAAGCAGTGACCCCCGATGGACTCGATTTAGGTTCGATCATCGACTGGAAATATGTGCGTAGCCACAGATACGGGCTTGCAGCGTCCAATCGTTTCCATGAGCAAATCAGGTATGGCAAAGCGAGCGCAATTGAGGCGATCACGCTCTTTCGACCGCGAACCATTGCCTTTGCAACACTTCAAAATGCGATGAAGTCAGGCCTGGAAGTCCTGAATTTGCTGCCGACCCTTCAGGGCGAATATCTTTTGAAGGGGGGCACAGGCCTGGCCCGACGAGATTGGGGTGCTGCACTCGCCAATCTTTGGATAGTTACCGAGCAGCTCGTTTCAGGTCTCTGGGCCCGCGAGGTCGTGGAACCGACGCTCAAAGACAACCCGAGTACGGCCCGCCGAAATCAGCTGAACGATACGCGTACGTGGACCGTGTCAGCCCGCCTTGAACTGTTGTATCAGAAGGGAGTTATACCTGCGGAAACGTTTGGTGCTCTGGGCAAGGCGAGAAAGGCTCGAAATAGTCTATCTCACGAGGGCAAACACCCATCGGAGAGGGACGCATATGCATCATACGAAGGCGTTCGCGGACTTCTGTCGATCGCCCTTGACGGAATGCGCCCGGCCCTTTTCGACGTTGATCTAGCAGACCACTCATTGTCCGATCCGTTCGCGCCGCCCAAGCGGCTAGAAATGCAGCCAGAATTCTGGATGGAAATCCCGAAACTGCCCGGAGAACTTGAATTAGAAAGAGCTGAAGCAAAATCGCGCATTCTTAAGCGGCGTTCGCGGCACGAAGAAAAGCCTAGCCCCGGGTCAAGCCCGGGGTGACGGGATGAGGAGTGTGTTCCAACCAGATACTCCCCCTCTGGGGGAGGTGGATCGCGTAGCGAGACGGAGGGGGGTGGAGACAGGAAAGCCGCGGTAGCGGCTGCGCGCTGCCGCGCGCTTGCTTGTTCGCCCCCCTCCACCGCTTTGCGGTTCCCCTCCCCCGGTGGGGGAGGATCTGGAGTTAGGGCCTCGGCCCCTTGGGCTTGCCCTTGTGAAAAGTCCTTGGCCCCTTGGCCCCAGAACCACCCTGCCCACGATGCGGCTTGGGGGGTGGGCCGCCGCGGGCTCTGTGCGGGGCGCCGTGCTGCGGCGGGGCCAGGCTCTGTTCGATGGTGATCCCGCTTTCATCGTCGCCTTCCACACCGGCGGTGCGCTTCACCGCGTCGGCGAATTTGCGGGCGGCGGCAGTGGGGACCTGGAAGTGGGTTTCCTGCTGGCCGATCCGGATCGCGCCGACTTCGTTGCGGGTGATGTGGCCGCGGCGGCAGAGCAGCGGCAGGATCCAGCGCGCGTCGGCGTTCTGGCGGCGGCCGACGTCCATGCGGAACCAGACCACGTCGTCGAAGCCGGGGCGATGGCGCTCGACTTGCGCGGCGCGCTGGGCTTCGTGGGTGCCGGGGATCAGTTCTTCGGGCGCGGGCATCGCGGCGCGGTGGGCGCGAACGAGGGCGGCGGCGATATCTTCCGGGCTGCGTTCGGCGAGCAGGCGTTGGGCCAGTTCGCGGTCTTCCTCGTCGAATTCGGCCGGCGCGAGCAACGCGGTGATCAGGCGTTCGCGGTCATTGCGGCGGATATCGTCGGGCGTGGGGGCTTCGCGCCATTCGGCCTCGATCCGCGCGCCGCGCAGCATCGATTCGACCCGCTTGCGGCGCGGATAGGGAACCACGATTACCGCGGTGCCCTTTTTGCCGGCGCGGCCCGTCCGGCCTGAGCGGTGCTGGAGCGCTTCGGCATCGCGCGGGATTTCGACGTGGATCACCAGGCTGAGCGTCGGCAAGTCGATCCCGCGTGCAGCAACATCGGTGGCCACGCAAACGCGCGCGCGGCGATCGCGCAGCGCCTGCAGCGCATTGTTGCGCTCGCTCTGGCTGTGCTCGCCCGACAGCGCGACCGCAGCGAACCCGCGTTCGATCAGTGCGGCGTGGAGGTGCCGGACATTGTCGCGCGTGGCGCAGAACAGCATAGCGGTTTCTGCCTCGTGAAAGCGCAGCAGGTTGATCACCGCGTGTTCGATCTGGGCCGGGGCGACCGTGACCGCCTGATATGCGATATCGCCGTGGCCGCGATCCTCGCCCACGGTCGAGATCCGCAGCGCATCGCGCTGGTAACGCCGCGCAAGCGCGACGATCGGCTTGGGCATGGTCGCCGAAAACAGCAGCGTGCGGCGGGTCTGCGGGGTGGCGTCGAGGATTTCCTCAAGGTCTTCGCGAAAGCCCATGTCGAGCATTTCGTCGGCCTCATCGAGCACCACCGCGCGCATTGTCGACAAGTCGAGCGCGCCGCGTTCGAGGTGATCGCGCAAGCGGCCGGGGGTGCCGACCACGATATGCGCGCCGTGGCTGAGCGCGCGGCGCTCCTTGCTGGGGTCCATCCCGCCGACGCAGCTGGCGATCCGCGCCCCGGCCTTGGCATAGAGCCAGATCAGCTCGCGGCTGACCTGCAGGGCGAGCTCACGGGTCGGCGCGATTACCAGCGCAAGTGGCGCGCCGGGCTGGGGCAGCTTGCCTTCGGCCAGCAGCTCGTCGGCAATCGCGAGACCAAAGGCGACAGTCTTGCCCGACCCGGTCTGCGCCGAAACCACCAGATCGCGGCCCCGCGCTTCATGTTCGAGCACCTGGGCCTGGACGGGGGTCAGCGCAGTATAGCCATGCGCGGCGAGCGCTTCGGAGAGAAGCGGGGTTACATCGGGAAAGGACATGATGCGCTGCCCCCTAGAGGATAAGGGGGCGTTTGGCTTGTATTGTTTTGCACGGGCCCTGATCTGGGCCATTGCCACCCTGCAACTGCAAAGGGCCGAAGCGCTGTTTGCGCCCCGGCCCCTTGTCACTTGCCGATCGGTGGACCGATCAGAAGCTCTTGCGGACGGTCATCCCGATCTTGCGCGGGCTGCCGATGTTGTAGCCCAGCCGTGCCCGGCCGCCGCGCTCACGATCGAGCGAGAGCAGCGGGTTTTCGTCGAACAGGTTGGTGACATAGACCGTCAGCGACAAGCCGTTGTCCCATTCCAGCCCGGTCGACAGGTTGACCAGGTTGTAGCTCGGCAGCAGGTAGGATCCGAAGTTGTAGGCTCCGGTGCCAGCCGTATTGGATACCGAATTGTACCAGACCGAGTTGGTGAAGGTACCAGCACCAGCTTCCTGATCGGCCGGCTGGGTGAAGCGATTGCCAACATGCTGGAAGCTGCCGGTAAGGTTCCAGTCAAGCCCGTCGGACACGGTGGTCGTGTACGAAGCGGTCCCGGCAATCTGGAACTTGGGCACGGTCGGAAGGCGGTTGCCGTCGCGGATCCCGGTCGCGGCCGCAAGCGGCCCCGGCAGGGTGGTGTCGAACTGCGAATCGATCACACTGCCTGCCAGGCTGAATTCAAGACCCGGAGCAGGGCGCAGCCCGATTTCGGCTTCGACGCCGGTCGAGTGGGCCTTGGGCACGTTGAACGAGATACGCGACGAGCAGCTGCCCGCGTCCAGCGTGACCTGGAGGTTGCGGATATCGTTGTAGAAGCCAGCCGCGTTGAAAGTGAAGATCCCGCCCTGGGCCTTCACACCCACTTCATAGTTCCACAGCGTTTCGTCTTCGTAGTCCTGGAAGCCGCCAAACAGCGCCAGGTCAGCCGGAGTGCAGAGACCCGCATTGAGCGGATCATTAACCCCGCCAAGGCGGAAGCCCTTCGAAGCCTGGGCGTTGATCGTCACGTTTTCGTTGACATCAAAGCTGGCGATCAGGCGCGGGCTGAAACCGTCCGAGCTGGTCTTGTCACCCCGGAAGGTATCGCTGTTGGAGAAGATCCCGCCCGAAATGAAGTCACGCGTTTCACTGAAATCATAGTAGCGGCCACCGGCGGTAAATTTGAAACCACCGACCCGGATGCTGGCTTCACCAAACAGGGCGAACTGCTCAATGTCGTAGGGCAGATCGGCGTTGTAGGGCGAATTGAGCGGGAAGCCGTTGGCGACTGCGGTCGAGGTGCCGGCACCCAGCGCGGCATCGACAAAGGCGTCGTAACCGGGGGTTGGAAGCCGCTGGGCATAGGTGCGGTTGACGTTCGAATAGAACCCGCCGATCACCCACTGGAAGGGCGCATTGCCGGTCGAACCAATCCGGATTTCCTGGGTCCACTGCTGCAGCCCGGTGGTGTCCTTGAGGTTCGAAGGCAGATTGACCACCGAGGGGTTGATCCCAAGCCCGATGAACGGCGAAACCGAAACCGAACCGGTCAAGGCCGATGCATCACGGCTGACCAGAATGTCGCGGTCGATATAGCTCGAGACCCAGGTCAACTGGAAGTTGTCGGTAAGTTCGAAGTTGCCGGTCAGATCGAACAGCGTGGTACTGTCTTCAAAGCCTTCGCGCAGCTTGAGGTACTGGGTCCGCTCGGGGAAGATCTGGGTCGGGCTGATCAGGGTGTTGTAATAGAGGTTGTACTTTTCCTGACGGTTGAAGCCGTTGACGCGCACGTTCTGGTGAATGATGCGCGGGGTGATGACCATGCCTTCGGCCGGCTCCCAGCGCAGCGTAGCGCGGAAGCCCCAGCGGCGACCGTCATTGATGTTTTCACCCGCAGCCGGGCCGATCGCGTCGATGAAGCCGCCGAAATGCTCGCCATAACCGACCACGCGCAGCGCCATCTTGTCGCTCAGCGGCAGGTTGATCGCGCCCTTGACCGAGTAGCCCAGGTCACCCCCTTCGAGGACGTTGACGTTGCCCTCGATCGCCCCTTCGGTCCGGTCGCTGGTCGGCTGCTTGGTGATGTAGCGGACGGTGCCGCCGACCGAACCCGAGCCGAACAGTGTGCCCTGCGGCCCGCGCAGGGTTTCGACGCGGTCGAGGTCGAACAGGTCAAAATCGGGGGTGAACAGCGACAGCGAAATCACCGATTCATCAAGGTAGACGCCAACCTGCTCCTTCACGCCGGGTTGGTCGCGAACGATCTGACCGGCCGAGACGCCGCGGATTGAGACCTGGCTCTGTCCCGGTCCGAGGTTCTGCACGGTCAGGCCAGCGACGTTGCGCGACAGGTCTTCAAGGTTGGTCGACCCGTTCTTGCGCATCGCATCGGCAGTCTGCGCGTTGATCGAGAACGGCACGTCCTGGATCGTTTCGTTGCGCTTGGTGGCGGTGACGACGATTTCGTTGCCGATGATTTCTTCTTCCGCGGCATCTTGAGCCATCGCCGGTGCGGCGAGCGAAACGGCGGCGATGCCGGCCAGCAGGTGGATCCGGAATCCGAACTTGGTGATCGCGGAGCGGTGCATGTTTCCTCCTAGGACTTGTTTTGGTTCGATGCCCGCCGATTGGGGCGCGGCAACTGGGCGCTAGCTGGACTTTTGGACCATTCTCGGCAAGCCCGGACCGCCCCTAGGCGGGGCGAATTAACAAGCGGTGTAACGCTTTGGCCACACCGGATTCGGACCGGATTCCAAGTCGGAAAATTGGTTTAGTGATGGCACGCTAGCGCCTCGACCACATCTTCCAGCCGGGCCGGATCACCCAGCGCCAGAACGTGTCCGCTGCTGGCAGCATGGAGCGGCTCGCCGTTCCAGTCGGCCATGGTCCCGCCGGCCCCTTCGACCACCGGAACCAGCGCAGCCCAGTCGTGCAGTTTGAGATTGGCTTCGCAGACCACGTCGAGATGCCCCGAAGCGAGCATCGCGTAGTTGTAACAATCGCCGCCCATCACCATCCGCTTGTGATCGGTCTTGGCGGCAAGGCCCATGAAGTGCTCGCCGTCATGATCGTCGAAATAGTGCGGCCCGGTGGTGGCGAGCGCCGCATCGGCCAGCTCGCGGCAGGGCCTGGTGCGGACCGGCTGGCCATTGAGCGTGGTCGGCTTCCCGGTCACCCCCAGCCAGCGCTCACTCAGGATTGCCTGATCGATCACGCCAAGCACCGGCCAGCCTTCGGTCACTAGGGCGATCAGCGTGCCGAAGATCGGCCGGCCGGCCATGAAGGCAGTAGTCCCGTCGATCGGATCGAGCACCCAGGTCCGGCCCGATGTGCCAGTCTCCGCGCCGAATTCCTCGCCGTGGATCGCGTCGCGCGGGAACTCCGACTTGATCAGCCGCCGCATCGCTTCTTCGGCAGCGCGGTCCGCTTTGGTCACGTGGGTCCGGTCACTCTTGCGTTCACTCGATACCGGGGTGCGGAACAGTGGCCGGATCGCTTCGCGCGCTGCATCGGCCAAGCTATGGGCCAGGGCGATCTCCGCGTCGAGTTTCATCAGTCGAACAGGCTCGAGACCGAGCTTTCCTCGGCAATGCGATGGATCGCTTCGCCGACCAGCGGTGCGATCGAGAGGACACGGATCTTGCTGCCGGGGGCGAGAGCCTGCTCGCTCGGCTGGATCGAATCGGTGATCACCAGTTCCTTGAGCGCAGAGCCGTTGACCCGCTCTACGGCGGTGCCGGATAGGACCCCGTGGGTCAGGTAGGCGGTGACGCTGTTGGCGCCAGCCTCCATCAAGGCCCCCGCCGCATTGCACAGGGTGCCGCCCGAATCGATGATGTCGTCGATCAGGATGCAGTCCCAGCCCTTCACATCGCCGATGATGTTCATCACTTCGGACGAACCCGGCTTGTCGCGGCGCTTGTCGACGATCGAGAGCGGGGCATTGCCCACCCGCTTGGACAGGGCCCGGGCGCGAACCACCCCGCCAACGTCGGGCGAAACGACCATCAGGTTGTCGCCGCCGGTCCGCTGCATGATGTCCGCCGCCATCACCGGCGCGGCATAGAGGTTGTCGGTCGGGATATCGAAGAAACCCTGGATCTGCCCGGCGTGGAGATCGACCGCGAGCACCCGGTCGGCCCCGGCAGTGGTGATCAGGTTGGCGACCAGCTTGGCCGAGATCGGGGTACGCGGTCCCGGTTTGCGATCTTGCCGGGCATAGCCGAAATAGGGCGTGACAGCAGTGATCCGCGCGGCCGAAGCGCGGCGCAGCGCATCGATGCAGATCAGCAATTCCAGCAGGTTGTCGTTGGCCGGAGCGGAGGTCGATTGAATTACGAAGACGTCTTCGCCGCGCACGTTCTCGTGGATCTCGACGAAGACTTCGTCATCGGCAAAGCGCCGCACATCGGCGTGGGTAAGCGGCAGTTCGAGATAACCCGCAATCGCCCGCGCCAGCGGCAGATTGGAATTTCCGGCCAGGATCTTCATTTGGATCGCCCTTCCCCGCAAGAATCAGCCTTTCGCGGCCCTTGGCCAATGGCAGGCGGGATTGCAACAGGGGGCGACGTTAAAGGATGTGGATCAGCGTATATGCCTAGTATGCAACACCGGCCCGCTCCCCCGGCCCAACCACCCGATGAGGATAACCTGTGGGTGGTTGGGCCGGGGGAGCGGGCCGGTGTTGCAAGGCTTGATAATTGTCTCAGCTCTTGTTGCGGTGCTCGCCGGCAACCCAGCGGACCGTGCCGGAGCTGGCGCGCATCACCACCGAATGGGTCGTGATCAGGCCGTCCTTGAGCCGCTTGACGCCCTTGAGCAGCGAACCGTCGGTCACTCCGGTGGCGGCAAAGATGCAGTCGCCCTTGGCCAGTTCGTCGCGGGTGTAGATCTTGTGGAGGTCCTCGATCCCCCATTTGCGGGCGCGGGCACGTTCATCGTCGTTGCGGAACAGCAGCCGGCCGTTGAATTGCCCGCCGACGCAGCGCAGCGCGGCTGCCGCCAGCACGCCTTCGGGAGCGCCGCCCGAGCCCATGTAGAGGTCAATGGTCGTTTCGGGATTGGTCACCGCGATCACCCCGGCGACGTCGCCGTCACCGATCAGCACCACACCGCAGCCCAGCCCGCGCAGTTCGGCGATCAGTTCAGCGTGGCGCGGCCGGTCGAGCACGCAGACGATGATATCGCTGGGATCGACCCCCTTGGCGGCGGCGACAGCCTTGACGTTCTTGGTCGGGCTCTTGGCCAGATCGATGATGCCCTCGGGATAGCCCGGCCCGACCGCCAGCTTGTCCATATAGACGTCGGGTGCGTTGAGCAGGTTGCCTTCCTCGGCCACTGCCAGCACGGCCAGGGCATTGGGCCCGGCCTTGGCGGTGATCGTGGTCCCTTCGAGCGGATCGAGCGCAATGTCGATCTTTGGCCCGGTGCCCTGCGCCGAGCCGACCTTTTCGCCGATGAACAGCATCGGCGCCTCGTCGCGCTCACCCTCGCCGATTACCACGGTTCCGTCCATCGCCAGCTCGTTGAGCGCAGCTCGCATCGCCTCGACCGCGGCAGCATCGGCGGCCTTTTCATCGCCCCGCCCGACCAGCTTCGACGCCCCGATCGCCGCCGCTTCCGTCACCCGGACCATTTCGAGCACCAGGACGCGGTCGAGCACCTTGGAAGCGGGCGTGGTAGGCATGGTCATCGGGGCAATTCTCTCTGCTGCATAGGTATGGGGCGGCGCTTAGACGCGCAGGTCGCCGCTGTCGAGGGTCTGGCGTTCAGGGGGGATTAAGCGCAAGGGCCGTCCTTGCCGCAGCACTGTGCGGAAGGGGAGTGGCGCGTGCGAAGCCTGGCGCTGGGACTGTTGCTGATCCTGCCGGATGCGGCTTGGGCCCAGGCCGATCCCGATGCTGTCGATCGCCAGGTCGAGCAACGGATCGAGACCGCCAAGCAGCTTTACGGCGTGCCCGATCCGCGGCTGCGCTGTCGGCCCAAGCCGGGCAGCGATGAAATCGTGGTTTGCCGCGATCGCGGCGAGGACCAGCAGGTTGGACGCAGCGATCCCGATCCCAACACGATGGAGGGGCGCCGCGCGCTGGACGGCGGGGTGCCGCGCGCGCCGCAGTTCGACAAGGGCTATTGCAAGGAATGCCCGCACTTCGGATCGGTCCCGCCGCCGGTCTATTATATCGACGTCACCAAGTTGCCCGAAGCGCCGCCCGGGTCGGATGCCGACAAGATTGCCAAGGGCGAGATGGAAGCGCCTTAATCGCCCAGAATCTGCAGCACCAGTGGCGGTTCAGTCAGGCTCTCGGAGCCTTCAAGCAGTTCGACCGCCCGGGCAACGGCGCTTTCCGGCCCTTCGTGCGTCACCATCGCGACCATCACCGCATCGCCCGCGCGGCCCTTCTGGATCAGGCTTTCGATCGAAACCCCCGCATCGCGCAGCGCAGCAGTGATCTCTGCCAGCACGCCCGGGCGGTCCGCGACCATGAAGCGGACATAGGCCCGGCTCAGGCGGTGGCCGGTCTCGGCCGGACCCAGCGCCTCAAGCTCGCCGACCGGCATCGAGAAGGGATTGCTCAGCTCGCCCCGGGCGATGTCGATCAGGTCGGCAACTACTGCGCTGGCAGTCGGCCCGTCGCCGGCCCCGGCACCCTGGAACAGCAGCCGGCCCGAGAAATTGCCCTCGGCGACCACTGCATTGGTTGCACCATCGACATGGGCGAGCGGGTGATCGACCGGGACAAGGTGCGGCTGAACCCGCTGGAACAGCGCCTTGGCTCCGTTCAGTCCTTCGGTCTCGGCCATGCCGATCAGGCGGATGACATAGCCGAGCGCGCTGGCCTGGGCGATATCGGCGGCGCGCAGCCGGCTGATCCCGGCGGTGTCGACCGCGGCGAAGTCGATCTTTGAGCCGAACGATATAGCGGCCAGGATCGAGAGCTTGTGCGCGGCGTCCGTGCCTTCGATGTCAAAGGCCGGATCGGCTTCCGCAAAGCCCTTTGCCTGGGCCTCGGCAAGGACGTCGGCGAAGTCGCGGCCGGTATCTTCCATCACCGTCAGGATGAAATTGCAGGTTCCGTTGAGTATACCATAGACCCGCTCGATCTCGTTCGCGGCCGCGCCTTCGCGCAGACCCTTGATCACCGGGATGCCGCCGGCCACGGCAGCCTCGAACTTGAGCGCGACCTTCTGGGCTTCGGCCTTGCTCGCCAGTTCCAGCCCGTGATGCGCAATCATCGCCTTGTTGGCGGTAACCAGCGCCTTGCCGGCTTCGATCGTGGTCCGGGCCAGCGCCAGCGCCGGACCATCGGATCCGCCGACCATTTCGACCACCACGTCGACATCGTCGCGCTCACCCAGGATCACCATGTCGTCTTCCCAGGCATAGCCGGACAGATCGACGCCGCGGGCCTTGTTGCGGTCACGCGCGGAAACAACGGTAATCTGGATCGGCCGACCGGCGCGCCGGGCAATCAACTGGGCATTGGCCTCGACCAGCCGGATCACCCCGACCCCGACGGTTCCCAATCCGGCAAGCGCAATCTTCAGCGGTTCGGCCATTTTCGCCCCTTTCAGGGGCCGGGCCTTAGGCGGGCCGGTGTTGGGCGGCAAGCCCGAAAACCGCTATTTCCGGCTGCGCGGGCAGGGTCCGAGCTGCTCGATCACAAAGCGATAGTCGCGCACTGCTGCTGCCCGATCGGCCGCTGCGGTCGAGATATTGGCACCGCTTGGCAGTTGTCCGGGAAGGAAGCAGGCCAGGCGGTACCAGCCCAGCGAATCCCGCGCTGGCGGCGCGGCATCGCTCGATACGACTTCGGAAAACGAAACCGACCAGCGCGGCGCTTCTCCCGGCTTGCGGGCAACAGTAACGGCCGCAGGCTCGCCGCTTGCGGTCGACAGGAACAGCTGCGTCTCACCTTCTCCAGCCAAGTCGCCGCCGACGTGGATAGCCTCGCGCACGCCGGTCACCTTGTTTGGCGCTCTGGGTGCATATAGCTCCTTGAGCACGGCCCGGAGCCGCAGGTCGAGCGCCGGATCCCACAACAGCTGAGCGTCCGGCGCCACCAGTTGTAACTCGCCCGGCCTGGCCGGCACCGTTCGCGCGAACAGCACTGCGCTCTTCTTCTTGAACGGCACCGGCTTGCCCTTGGCATCAAGCGGCAGGTCGACCAGGTAACGCAGCACCGGCCCCAGCGGCTGGGTTCCAGCAATCACCCCTTCGGTTTTGGCCTCGACATAAAAACGCCCCCAGCCAGGGCGCAATCCGCGGGCCCGCTCGGGCTCGACCGGAACCACCTTGCGGGGCTGGGCGCGAATCACCAACGGGACCTGGTCCGCCAAATCGGCAAGGTCGGCATAGGTCAGGATTGCCGAGGGCGGCGGCGGCAAAGGCCGCGAATCGCCGAGCGCTGGGGTGGCCGCCAGACAAGCCAGCGTGACGGTAACGGCAGAACGAAAGCTAATGCGGGTCATTGGCATGGCCTATGTTTGAGCGCTTTGCCGCTGGCCTGCAAGGCCATAGGAGCGCGGGATTCAGGGACTTTCCCGTCCCTTCCATCTTAACACAGGTGAATCCTTGGTTAACCGGCTGGATGGCCGATAAAGCGTTGCGCGTGGCGGAAACGGCGGTTAAAGCACACGGAATTACGGGCCAAAAAACAACAACGGCTCACAATCCGGCCATGCGGACGTCGGGCGCCCGCTCGGTTTCCTGATTGACCCGCAGGGTGGAAATTAACAATCTGGCCGTCTGGCGCTTGCGATTCTCGCTTGCGTGAGGCGTCGGGTCCGGGCCTCGGCCCGGAGGGACTGTTTTAGGAGTGATGCGTCAGAATGGCTTACGCTGACCAAGAAGTTAGTGGCAACAAGATTGCCGCCTTTGTCGTCGTTGCCCTTTTGCACCTGGCCCTTGGCTATGCGCTGGTTACCGGCCTGGCCTATGAAGGGCTCAAACAGGTGGTCAAAAAGGTTACGACCGTAGACATCAAGAAGGACGAGCCCAAGAAGGAGCCGCCGCCGCCGCCCAAGAAGATGGCTGCTGCGCCTCCGATCGTGGCTCCGCCGCCGAAGATCAACGTGAGCAACGTCTCGCCTCCGGTCGAGACTGTGCAGACGGTGACGCCGCAACCGCCGCCACCAGTCTACGTCGCACCCCCGGCGCCCGTGGCCGCGCCTCCGCCGCCACCGCCCAAGTTCACGCCTAAGGCTGCTTCGCCCAAGGGTGCGTCGGGCAACTGGGTAACCACGAACGACTATCCGACCCGCGCCCTGCGCGAGGAGCGTGAAGGCGTGACTGGGTACCGGCTGTCGATTGGCCCGGATGGCAGGGTCACCGATTGCTCGATCACAAGCTCCAGCGGATCGCCCGACCTCGATGAGGCGACCTGCTCCAACCTTCGGCGGCGTGCGCGCTTCAACCCGGCTACTGACGGGGAAGGCAATCCCACTTCCGGCAGTTTCTCGGCACGCGTTCGCTGGGTCATTCCGAAGGAATAATTCGCAAATTGGGTTATCGGCCCCGGCGGCAAAATCGGGGTCAAAACGTTTCAACTAATTTCTCTTGAGAGGACTATCGCATGGTTTTTGAACTTCTCAACGCCGCAGCCAACGCGGCACCGCAGAACAAGTTCGGTTTCGCCGAAGCGCTCGAGCAGGGCGGTTTCATCGCCTATGCCACGGTTATCATTCTGGGCATCATGTCGTTCGGCTCGTTCTTCATCCTGATCACCAAATGGATCGAGCAGAACAAGATCCTCGGACAGTACAAGGCCATGCGTGGCAATTTCTGGCGCGCAGCCACCCTCAAGGAAGGCGCCGCAAAGCTCGACAAGAACAGCGCCTGGCGCCAGATCGTCGACGACGGCCTGTCGGCTGAAGAAGCCGCAGCCAAGATGAGCGACCAGACCGAAGCCCACGACTGGCTGCATGGTTCGCTGGCCCGTTCGGAAAACTCGATCAACGCCCGCCTCGCCGGCGGCCTGCCGTTCCTCGCCACCGTCGGTGCGACCTCGCCGTTCATCGGTCTGTTTGGGACCGTGGTCGGCATCTACCGCGCGCTGATCGCGATCGGCATCGCCGGTTCGGCCTCGATCGACAAGGTTGCGGGTCCGGTCGGTGAAGCTCTGATCATGACCGCGCTGGGTCTGCTCGTCGCGGTTCCGGCCGTGCTCGCCTACAACTACCTCCAGGCTCGCAACAAGCGGATTGCCGAACTTCTGACCGGTTTCTCGACCGATGTTCTCGCGAACATCAGCTCGAAGGGCGCCGTCAAGCCGGCCGTCGCTGCTGCACCGGCAGCCAAGCCCGCTGCTGCCGCTCCGGCTGCCAAGGCCTAAGATAACGCCAGGCCGGCGTCCGGGCACTGCCCGGCGCCGGTTCCTAGGCGGGCCAGTCAAACCCGTTTTGTCCAGTCCGCAGAATTGAAAAGATAGGAATTAGCCCATGGCGATTTCGATGGGAGGCGGCGGTCAGGAAAAACCGATGTCGGACATCAACACCACGCCCCTTGTGGACGTGATGCTGGTGCTCCTGATCATCTTCCTCATCGCAGTCCCGGTTGCCATCCAGACGATCCAGAAGCTCAAGATTCCCGTGCTCGTTTCACAGGAATCGAAGGACAAGGTCGAAAACCTCCTGCTTACCGTCAGCACGACCGATGCTGGTGGGCGCAGTGCGGGCGACCCGGGCTTCGAGGGTGCCTCGCTGGGTGGTGAATGCCGGATCTACTTCAACAACATCACCCCGGTGGATTCGACCGAGCTGCAGAAGCTGGCCTACAAGCGCCTTGACGCGATCGTTAAGCGTGCCGGTGGTCCGGAAGCACTCCGCGACAACCCCGAACTGATCCCGCAGGTCCACATCCGTGGCGACGTAGCTGCCCCATGGCGCTGCGTGGCCGGTGCGATCTACAACGTTCAGCTCGCCGGTTACCCGACTGTCGGCTTTATCTCGACCCCGGTCGATCCGAACGGCTGACCTCCGGGTCGACGCGAAACTATTCAGGAGTAACCCACCATGGCAATGTCAGCCGGCAGCGACGATGGCGAGCCGATGATGGAAATGAACACGACGCCGCTTATCGACGTCATGCTCGTTCTTCTCATCATGTTCATCATTACCATCCCCGTAGCCACCCACGCCGTGAACATCGACCTGCCGAACCCGGCCGCGCCGCCGCCTGATGTCATCATCAAGCGCGACAAGAACAAGGTCGTGATCATGCCGAATAACGACATCCTCTGGAACGGCACCTCGGTGAACGTGAACCAGCTCACCGGCTTGCTGAAGTCGACCCTGGCGATCAAGCCGGAGCCCGAGCTACAGTACCAGCCGGATGCCCAGGCGCCCTATGATACCAGCGTTACCGTGCTGAACATCATCAAGGGTTCCGGAGTTTCGGCCTTTGGCTTCGTCGGCAACGAACAGTATGCTGGCTTTGGCAAGGCCGCCAACGCGCCCAAGGTCGAAGGTCTCGACTAAGCAGCGCGAGCAGACAAACAGGAACAAGGGGCGGAGGAATCCGCCCCTTTTCTTTTGTCTCGATATCAGGATGACCTGCTCCTATTGACACCAAAATTGCATGTTATACTATCTCCTGTATTAAATGGTATTGAGGAGAGCATGCAATGGCCCAAACACTCATCGTGAATGACGGGCCTCTCGCCGAACTCAACACAACCCCGCTGATCGATGTCATGCTGGTGTTGCTGGTAATGTTCATCCTTTCGGTCCCGACCGCGCTCCACCAGACATCGTTCAACCTGCCTCGGTCGGACGGGACACCCCCCAAGGCTCCGATCCTGCCCGAGAACATGGTCTCGCTTACCTCGGTCGCGGAAATCCGCTGGAACGGACAGGCGGTCAGCGAAGGACAGCTGGTTAGCTTGTTGCAGGCTTCCACCCATCGCCAGCCGGAGCCCTTGATCCGTTTCGAACCCGAATCGGGTGCACCCTATGGCGCTTCGCTGCGGGTGCTAAACCTGATCCGGGCCACGGATCCGGCCGCCTTCGCATTTTCCGGCAACGAAAAATATGCCGACTTCGCGGCCGGGCCGAAACCGGCCCGCTAGGCGCGGTCATCCAGCCCGTCCGGGTCGCCGCGCATGGCCCGGCCCGCCAGGCTCTCCGCCTCGAACAGCAATTCGTCATCGGCCATGCCCTGCGGCAGGCTCTCGCGTCCGATCATCACCAGCACCGGTACCGCCAGCGGGCTGACCCGATCAAGGACAACGTGGCGTACTTCTCGCCCGGCCCGATCCAGCACCCCGGCCAGGCGCCCGATGTCGGTCATCCGGGCGCGGGCATCGGCCCAGGCTGCTTCAATCAAGACATGGTCAGGCTCATGCTTGCGCAGCACATCATATATCAAGTCGGTCGAGAAGGTCACTTGCCGCCCGGTCTTGCGTTTGCCCGGGTGCTGTCGCTCGACCAGCCCGGCGATCACCGCCACTTCCCGAAAGGCGCGCCGCAGCAGATAGCTGTCCTCGACCCAGGCGACGAACTCCTCGGCAAGGATATCGGGCGAGAGCAGTCCGGCGGGATCCCCCACCGCCTTCAGGCTCCACGCCGCCAGGGCATAATCGTTGGCGACAAAGCCCATCGGAGACAGCCCCAGCTGTTCCATCCGCCGGGTGATCAGCATGCCGAGCGATTGATGCGCCGGCCAGCCCTCGAAGCAGTAAAACACAGTGAAATGCTTGCCCTCATGCGGGAAGCTTTCAACCAGCAACTTGCCGGGCGCGGGCAGTTCCGAGCGCCAATCCTGCATTTCGAGCCATTCACGTACGTCGTCGGGGAAGCGGCTCCACCCGGCGCGGTCGTCCAGCAGCGCCTGGACCCGCCCGGCAAGGTGCGTGGTCAGCGGCAGGCGCTGCCCCATATAGCTGGGGATCTGTCCTGCCTTCTTCGCGGCACGCACGATCAGTTCGGTGTCGCGCATTGCCTCGATTTCGAGGTCGAGCCCGGCAAAGCGGATCGTGTCGCCGCTGCGCAGCGCCGCAGCAAAGCTCTCTTCCACCCGGCCGAGCGAACGACCATTGCGAAACCGGACGTCGACCATCTCGCTGTCAACGATGATTCCGGCGTTGAGTCGATGGCGCGCCGCGTGCTGGGGATGGGTCAGCCGCCACAATCCGTCGCGGCCCGCCGTAATCCGCTGGAACCGGTCATAAGCCCGCAGGGCATAGCCCCCGGTCGCGACAAAGCCGAGCACACGATCGAACGCCGCCGCATCGAGCCAGCGATAAGGCTCGGCCGACTGCACTTCGGCCAGCAGGTCATCCGCGCGGAATGGGCCGGCACAGGCCCGTGCCATGACATGCTGGGCCAATACATCGAGCGCACCGGGGCGAAACGCCTCGCCGTCGCGCTGCCCCTCGGCCACCGCTTGCTCGGCCGCCATCGCCTCGAGGAACTCAAACCGGTTGCCCGGCACCAGCATGGCCCGGCTGGCCTGATCGAGCCGGTGATTGGCGCGGCCGATCCGTTGCAGCAGCCGCGACGAACCCTTGGGCGCGCCCATCTGCACGACCAGATCGATATCGCCCCAGTCGACGCCCAAATCGAGGCTGGCAGTGCAGACCAGCGCCCGCAGCTCACCCCGGGCCATCGCCCCTTCCACCTTGCGGCGGGCCTCCTTTGACAGCGAACCGTGGTGGATGCCGATCGACAGCACGTCCTCATTCGCGGTCCACAGCTGCTGAAAGATGAACTCGGCCAGGAACCGGGTGTTGCAGAACACCAGGGTGGTCCGGTTCGCCTTGATCGCCCGATAGAGCTGGGGAACGGCCCAGGCGGCTGCATGCCCGCCCCAGGGGACCCTGGCCTCTTCGGGCAGGAGGATCGAAAGCTCCGGTTGCGCTCCTTGCTCTCCTTCAACGATCGAGACATCGGCCGCCGCCCCGTGCGGCGCAAGCCAAGCCGCAAAGGCCGCCGGATCAGCCAGTGTCGCCGAGAGCCCCACCCGCTGCAGACCCGGTGCGATAGCCTGGAGTCGTGACAAGGCTAACGCGAGCAAATCGCCACGCTTTGTCGGCGCAAAAGCATGGATCTCGTCGATCACCACCCGCTTCAGCCCCGCGAACATGGTCTCGGCTTCGGGATAGGACAGCAGCAGCGAGAGCGATTCGGGCGTGGTCAGCAGAACCTGCGGCGGTCGGACCCGCTGGCGGGCCTTGCGGTCCGACGGGGTATCGCCGCTGCGCACTTCGACCCGCATATCGAGCCCCAGCTCCGCGACCGGGGTCAGCAGGTTGCGCTGAACGTCATGCGCCAGCGCCTTGAGCGGAGAAACGTAGAGCGTGTGCAGCCCTTCTTCGGGTTTGCTTCCGCCCAGCCGCGACGGGCAGAAATCGGCGAGTGTGGGCAGGAAGCCGCCCAGCGTCTTGCCCGCCCCGGTATCCGCGACCAGCAAGGCGTGCCGGCCGGCCGCCGCCACTGCCAGCATCTCGGCCTGATGCCGCCGCAACCGCCAGCCGCGGGCGGAGAACCACTGTTCGAGTTCGGGAGGAAACAGATCCGACATTGCCAGCCAAGATGGGCGCAGATCGGCTGAGCACCAAGCCCTTCCTTCGCCGCACGGTCAGTGCCACAGTCCGTCGATGCAAGCGCTCGACTACCATGAACTCACCGCAATCGGGCTGGCCCTCGCGCTCGGCCTGTTGATCGGGGTGCAGCGCGGCTGGGCCAGCCGTGATGGCAAGCCCGGCAGCCGGTTTGCCGGGATCCGCACTTACGCGCTGTTCGGACTGCTCGGCGGGATTGCCGGAGCACTGCAATTGCGCGCCGCCGGCTTCGCCACCGTGCTGCTCGCCGCCGGGGCGGTGCTGGTCGTGCTGGGCTATTGGCGCAGCACCAAGGGCCGCGCCTCGATCAGCGGAACCGCCAGCCTGACCGGGTTGATCGCACTTGCCGCCGGATTCCTGGCGGGGAGCGGCGAATATGCCCTGGCCAGTGCCATGGCCGGATCGACCGTTCTGGTCCTCTCGCAGCGCAGCCGCTGGCATCACTGGCTCAGCCACGTCGAGGAGGCCGAGATGGTTGCGATCGCGCGCTTCGCCCTGATCGCGCTGGTGATCCTGCCGCTGCTGCCGAACGATCCGATCGGCCCTTATGGCGCGTGGAAACCGCGCCAGTTGTGGCTGGTGGTCGTCCTGGTATCGGGCTTTTCCTTTGCCGGATACGCCGCAGTCCGGCTGCTCGGCCCGGCACGCGGGGTGCTGGCAACCGCAGCCGCAGGCTCGATGGTTTCCTCGACGGCGGTCACCGCCTCACTGGCCGGGAAACTGCGCGACGGTTCGGGTAACACGATGCTGCTGAACGCCGGAGTCGCGCTGGCTAGCGCGACGATGTTCTTGCGGGTGACACTGCTGACGGCAGCCTTGGCGACATTCGCCCTGCCCGGCTTTGCCACTCTGGCCATGCCCGGCATGGTGGTCAGCTTTGCCGCCTGTTGGCTGATTTTGCGCCGCCGCGGGGATGGCGGCCCGGCCTATGAAGATGGGATGAAACTACGCAATCCGTTCGATCTGGGGCCGGCGCTGCTGCTGATGCTGCTGACCATGGCGCTGACGGTCGCGGCACGCTGGGTTCTGCAGCGCTATGGCGATTCGGGCCTGGCCACCGTGTTGGCGATTTCTGGCTCGGTCGATGTGGATTCGGCGATCATAACCATGGGCAACCTGCCAGCCGGCACCCTGACCGCGCGTGTTGCCGCACTGGTGCTGGCCCTGCCGGTCACGCTCAACACCTTGTTCAAGACCGCCACGCTGATCAGCATCGCCGGTTGGCGCAAGTCCTGGCCGGGGGCCAGCGCGATGCTGGCAAGCTTGGTGGCGCTGGGAGGCGGGGTGCTGACGGTCTACTAATGCCCCGCTTGCGGTCCACGCTGCAGTCCGCTTGCTGCCAGTTGCGCGTCAATCTGCTCCATCAGCCGATCAAGCCCGGCCTGGTCGCTGCTTTCGGCCCGGGCGACCAGCACGTCCTGGGTGTTGGAGGCGCGCAGCAGCCACCAGCCGTCTTCGGTCGAGACCCGCACCCCGTCGGTGGCGTCGACATCGGCCCCAGTAGCAGAGAGCCGCGCCTTGACCTCGTCAACCACGGCAAACTTGCGGCTTTCATCGACCTGAAAGCGCAGCTCCGGCGTATTGACCAGCGCCGGCATCGCCCCGCGCAGTTCGGATACAGTCCTGCCGAGCCGGGCCGAAGCCGCGATCAGCCGGATCGCTGCGTAAAGCGCGTCGTCGAAGCCGTAGTACTGGTGCGCGAAGAACACGTGACCGCTCATTTCGCCGGCCAAGGGCGCGCCAATTTCCTTCATTTTGGATTTAATCAGGCTGTGTCCGGTTTTCCACATAGTCGGCCGTCCACCAAGCCGAGACACCTGCTCGAATAGAGCGCGGCTGGCCTTCACATCCGCGATAATCGCGGCTCCGGGCTCCATCCGCAGGAGGTCTTCGGCGTATATCATGAGCAACTGGTCGCCCCAGATCACCCGGCCCTGCCCGTCGATCGCCCCGATCCGGTCGCCGTCGCCATCGAAAGCCACCCCGAAATCGAGCTTCTTGGCCGCGACCAGTGCCTTCAAATCGGCAAGGTTCTTCTCCTCGGTGGGATCCGGATGATGGTTCGGGAACGTCCCATCCACTTGGGTGAAAAGCAGATGGTGTTCGCCAGGAAGTTGCTGAGTCAGAAGTTCGAGCGCGGGGCCGGCGGCGCCGTTACCCGCGTCCCAGCCGATCCGCTGGCGGGCGAGCAGCCCGGCATCGATCCCCGCAAGCCCTTCGAGCATCCGCGCGACATAGGCATGGAGCACTTCGCGATGCTCATGGCTCCCCTGGCCTTCGGCCCAGTCGCCGCCCTTGGCCATGACGCCAAGCTGCTGGATATCCGCGCCAAAGAACGGCCGGCCCTGGAATACCATCTTGAAGCCATTGTAATTGGCGGGATTATGGCTGCCAGTTATCTGAATGCCGCCCTGCACATCTTCGGCTGAGGCCTCGGCATAATAGAGCATCGGGGTGGGCCCCATGCCGACCCGCACCGCATCGAGCCCGGCATCGTTGATCCCCTTGACCAGCGCCTCTTCGAGCATCGGCGAAGAGGTCCGCCCATCATAGCCGACCGCGATCCGCAGTCCCCCGGCCCGGCCCAGCAGGGTCGCGAAACCGCGCCCAATCGCATAGGCATCGGCCTCGCCCAGGGTTTCGCCAATGATCCCGCGAATATCGTATTCGCGCAGCACGGTGGGGTGGAACTGGTGGCTCATGATTTCTCCGTTTCGCTGCGGGCGATCCGCGCCAGCAACAGGTCGCGCGCGGCGTTGGCCTGATGGACCGCTTCGTTGCTGCCGCCGCGATCGGGATGAACCCGAACCAGCAGCCGGCGGTGCGCGTCGTTTATTTCGGCAGGAGTTGCATTTCGGTCAACGCCGAGCAGGGTTCGCGCCTGTGCCTCGGCTTGCGAGCGCTCGGATGCCCTCCACAGGTCCCACGGCCATTTGCCGGTGGCCATGCGCAGCACCAGGCAAGCGATCAACGCGAACAGGATCAGGCGGCCCATCGCCGCGCCCTATCAGGCCGAGGCGGCAAGCGCCAGTTCCGGCTCGCGGCTGCCGGGCATTGGCAAGGCCAGCGCGGCGATCAGGCTGCGCAGTTCCTGACGGGCGACCAGGTGGCTGGTGCCAAGCTCACCCAGGTGGCCCTTGTCGAGCAGGGTCAGGCCCGAGGGAAACAGTTCGCGGTAGATCACCCGTTCGCTGAGGCCGCTGGCGATCCGGAAGCCGACCCGTTTCGAAAGCTCGGTCAGGGCCTGATCGAGCCGCTTCATGTTGCGGGCTTCGGTATGCTGGGTGCGGTTGCGGACCACCACCCAGTCCATTTCGCGGCGCTTTTCCTTGATCGTGCTCATTGCCCGCTTCTTGCGCGCTTCCCAAATCAGTTCGGCATAGAACGAGAGACGGCGGACCTTGAAGGTTTCGGCGTCGACCTGGCCGATCAGATCAAAATCGACGAAACTGTCGTTGAGCGGGGTGACCAGGGTATCGGCCTCGGTCGCAACATGGCGAGCAAAGGGATCGTCGCGGCCCGGGGTATCAAAGATCAGGAAGTCCATCCCCTCGGAAAGTTCCGCGACCTGGGCATCGAGTTCCTCGATCGTCGATCCGGTGAACACTGCAAATCGGGCATTGGGCAGAACAATCGTCCGCCGCCGCTCGGTCTCCGCGCGGTTCTCCAGATAGCGGTGCAGCGTGCGCTGGCGCGGGTCGAGATCGAGCGCCGCTACCTTCGCACCCTGGTAGGCCAGCGCGATCGCGGTGTGAACCGCGGTGGTCGACTTGCCGGTGCCGCCCTTCTCGTTGGCGAAGACAATACGGTGCGGGGCGGGATGTGACGACACTTTGCTGATCTGACCTGCGTTTGAATGGTTGCCGCATGTTGCAGTGCAACGTAATGCGGGCGGGCTCTGGCCGCCCAGCGGTCTTACTCCAAGGGATCCGGTCCGTGCAAACCCACCATCAGCTTGATCCACTGCGCCGTGCAGTGGATGCCCTGAAGCAGGACGGCCCTCTGGCGCTGGTGCCGACCATGGGCGCGCTGCATGAAGGCCATCTGACGCTGGTCCGCGAAGCCCGCAAGCGCGCCGCCCACGTCGCGGTGTCGATCTTCGTCAATCCGCGCCAGTTCGGCCCGAACGAGGATCTGGCCAAGTATCCACGCCAGCTGGAGCGCGACAGCGAACTGCTGGCGGCCGAAGGGGTCAGCCTGCTGTGGGCCCCCGATGCCGAGGCGATGTATCCCGACGGCTATGCCACCACGATCAATGTCGGCGAAGTCAGTGAGGGGCTGTGCGGCGCGGCCCGGCCCGGTCATTTCGACGGGGTGGCCACGGTCGTCTGCAAGCTGTTCAACCAGGTCCGCCCCGACCTTGCTGTGTTCGGCGAAAAGGACTGGCAACAACTGGCGGTGATCCGCCGGATGGCACGCGATCTCGATCTGCTGTTGCCCACGGCCGAAGCGATCCACGGCGTGCCAACCGTGCGCGAGGCCGATGGCCTCGCGATGTCGTCGCGCAATGCCTATCTTTCCGCCGACGAACGCGTCCAGGCCGCCGCCCTGCCGCGCGCAATGCAGGCCGCCATCGCAGCGATGCGCGGCGGCGTGCCGGTAGAGTCTGCTCTCGAGGCGCTCAGGGCCAGCCTGCTGGAAGGCGGGTTTGCGTCGGTCGATTATGCCGAAGTTCGCCACGCCGAATCGCTGGTGCCGCTTGTCGCGCTGAGCGATGCTCCGGCCCGGCTGCTGGTCGCGGCCCGGATCGGTCCGGCGCGACTGATCGACAATATGGCGGTCTGACCCTGCATTTGGCGGGTTTGTCCAATACCCATCCCGCGAATCGTGACAATCACCGTACAGGCACGGAGCGCTGGTCCGCTCGCGCCGGGGGCAGGGCGGGCTTGCTGAGGCAGGCCCGCCCGACTGCATTTTGAGCCGATGCACTGCAATCAGCGAACTTGGCCCTGGGTCTTTCCGCTGCGCCGGGGTGGCTTTCCGAACGCGCTGCAATGCCAGCGGGTGAAGGCCCCAATCGAACCATAGCCAAGAATCTCGGCCACATCGGTCACCCGCATCCGCGGATTGGCCAGAAACTCGACCGCCAGTTGCATTCGGGCCCGATTGAGCAGCTGGCTGAAGCTGGTGCCATCGGTGTCGAGCAACCGCTGCAAGGTCCGGACGCTGTGCCCCAGCGAGGCGGCGCAGGTCTGGATTGAGGCCCGGCCCGAGGGCAGCAGAAGCCGGATCAACTGGTCGACATGTTCGGCCGTGGTGCTGGCGGCGGGACGCATCGCCGTATCGAGCAGCTGCCGGGCATGGCTGGCGAGATGGGTATCGGCACGGGCATTAGCGCGATCGAGATCGGCGGTAGCCACAACCAGGCCGGTGAATTCGCTGTCGAACTGCAGCGGACAGCCAAACATCCTGGCGAAAACGGCACGGTCGGCAGCCGGCGGCGACGGATGCGTAAAGCAGGCCAGTTGCGGAGCCCAGCCGGGGCCCAGCACCGCTGCGCAGAGCCGGACCAACACCGCCAGCACCAGGTTTGCGGACTGCCGCGCCGGTTCGGGCCGGCTGAGGATGAAATCTTCGCGCAGGATCACCACGTCGCGGCGCTCCTCAACGTTCAGCATCAGCGTGGAGTTGATCCGGCCGCGAAATTCGATCAGCGCGGCCAGCGCCGCGCGCAGGTTGGGCTGGTGCGCAATCAGCAGGCTGGTCGCCCCAAGATTGGCAAGCAGCCGCCCCTCGGCCATCCGCAGCCCCAGCGTCATGCAGCCGGCGGCCTCAGCGCTGCGTTCCAGCAACCGCACAGCCGCGCGCGCCGGAATCAGTTGCTCGGGATTGGCCAGAAGCGCCGCATCGAGGCCTTGCTCACTCAGCAAGGGTCGAGGATTGATCCCGAAGCTGTGCATGGTTTCGAGATAGCCGGTCAGGGCAGCCACGCGGACCAGTTCAGCCATTGCCGCACTCCTGTCTTGCTGCCCAGCCTGGCACGAAATGCAAAAAGTTTGGCGTCAAATGTGAAAAATGGCAAGCGGCGATCGCTTATCCAAGAGCCAAGAAGAGTTGGGAGAGGATGTCACGATGGCAAAAGCCGTCCGTTTTCACCAGGCCGGTGGGCCCGAGGTCTTGCAGGTCGAACAGGTCGAAGTCGGCAAGCCTGGCCCGGGTGAAGTCCTGTTGCGCCACCATGCGGTCGGCTGCAATTTTGCGGATACCTATTTCCGCTCCGGGCTCTACCCGGTCCAGCCCCCGTGCGGGATTGGGGTCGAAGCGGCGGGAGAGGTGCTGGCGCTGGGCGAAGGCGTGACATCGGTCGCAGTCGGCGACCGCGTCAGCTACAACGGCGGGCCGCTGGGTGCCTATGCCACCGAGCGGGTCATGCCGGCCGCGCCGCTGTTCAAATTGCCGGACAATGTCGATTTCGAGACCGCCGCGGCATCCACCATGCGCGGACTTTCGGCGACCTATTGGCTCAAGAAGGCCGACCCTCGGCTCAGGGCTGGCGACACGATCCTGCTCCACGCGGCCGCCGGCGGGGTCGGGCTGCTGGCGATCCAGGTCGCCAAGCTGCTGGGGATCCGGGTAATCGGCACGGTCTCCAGCGAGGAAAAGGCCGAGGCCGCCCGCGCGGTCGGCTGCGACGAGATCATTTTCTATCGTCGCGAGGACGTGCCGGCCCGGGTCAAGGAACTGACCGGTGGCGAAGGCGTGCAGACCGTGTTCGACGGGGTCGGCAAGGATACCTTCGAAAGCTCGCTCAAGTCGCTGCGGCGGCGCGGGGTGCTGGTCGGCTGCGGCACCGCATCTGGCCCGATCCCCCCGATCGACGCCTTCCAGTTGATGCTGCAGGGCTCGGTCTATTTCATCCGCCCGGCCTTCATGGATTTCTACGCTGACCCGGCCGAACGCGCCGAATTGTCGTCGTGGTGGTTCGACCACCTCTCCGCCCGACGGATCAAGGTCAGGATCGACAAGCGCTACGCCCTTGAAGACTGCGTTCAGGCCCACCGCGACATCGAAGCCGGGCAGGCGATCGGCTCGTCGATTTTCGTGATCTGAAGGAACAGGCGATGCGGATCGAGAAGCTTACCTGCAGTATCGGCGCCGAACTTACGGGCGTGAACCTGGCCGAGGCAGCGCGTAACGACGATCTGTTCGGCGCGATCCGCGCTGCACTGCTGGAACACAAGGTGCTGTTCCTGCGCGATCAGGATATCTCTCGCGCCGATCACGTTGCCTTTGCCGAACGGTTCGGGCCGCTGGAGGACCATCCCGTCGCCGGCAGCGATCCCGAGAATCCGGGGCTGGTGCGGATCTACAAGGACGAAAACTCACCGCCCGATTTCTATGAGAATTCGTGGCACGCAGATGCGACCTGGCGCGAGGCGCCGCAAATGGGCGCGGTGCTGCGCTGCGTCACTTGCCCGCCGGTCGGTGGGGACACGATGTGGGCCAACATGGAACGCGCCTATGAGGATCTGGCCGACCACATCAAGGAAACGATCGCGCCCCTGAAGGCCCGTCATTCGATCGAGGCGAGTTTTGGCGCGCGGATGCCCGACGAAAAGCGCCTGGCGCTGAAGGCCCAGTTCCCCGATGCAGAACATCCGGTGGTGCGGACCCATCCTGAAACCGGCCGCAAGGCGCTTTACGTCTGCGGCTTCACCACCCATTTCACCAATTTCCACACCAGTGCCAACGTCCGCTATGGCCAGGATTATGCGCCGGGCGGGGCGGCCTTGCTGCACTACCTCATCGGCCGTGCGCAGATCCCGGAATACCAGGTCCGCTGGCGCTGGCGGCCCGGCTCGATGGCGATCTGGGATAACCGCTGCACCCAGCATTACGCCGTGATGGATTACCCCCCCTGCGTCCGCCAGATGGAGCGCGCCGGGATCATTGGTGATCGACCGTTTTAGCTAAGCCCCTCCCCTAAAGGGGCGGGTGAGAAAAATAGGAGAAGTGACATGCAATTCTTCGACGAAAGCCTGCTTCCCGAAAACCAGGACCCGCTGGTGATCCAGGTTGCACCCTATGCCCCGAGCTTCATGCCGCAGGATAGCGACGACATTCCGGTGAGCTATGCCGAACAGGTCCAAAAGGCGGTTGATTGCTACAACGCCGGTGCGACCGTGCTGCACCTTCACGTGCGGGAACCCGACGGCACCGGGTCCAAGGATCTCGACCGCTTCAACGAAATGCTCGACCGGCTGCGCACGGCGGTACCCGACATGGTGCTGCAGGTCGGCGGCTCGATCAGCTTTGCCCCGAAGAGCGACAGCGCCGCAGCTGAATGGCTGGACGACGATACCCGCCACATGCTGGCCGATCTCAAGCCCGTGCCTGATCAGGTGACGCTGGCGGTCAATACCAACCAGATGAACGTGATGGAACTGATCACCGAGGATGACGCGAAGGGCACCACGATGTGGGACGTCTACCGCGAAGCCTATACCGAGATGTATTACGATGCCGGGCCGGCCTTCATGAAGGAACACATGAAGCGGCTCACGGCTTCGGGAATCCAGACGCACTTCCAGATCGGTTGCGCGCGCGATCTGGAAACGGTCGAGCGGCTGGTCCGGAATGGCCATTACATGGGCCCGCTGGTCTGCAACTGGGTCGCGATCGGCGGCGGGCACGATGGTCCCAACCCGCGCAACCTGATGGAATTCATCAACCGGCTGCCGCAGAATGCGGTCTGCACGGTCGAAGGGCTGATGCGCAGCATGTATCCGCTGATCACCATGGGCATCGCGATGGGCCTGCACGTCCGGGTTGGCCAGGAAGACAACCTGTGGGGCCGCAAGGGCGAACGCGCCACCTCGGTCCAGCAGATCGAAAAGGCAGTGCGGATTTCCGAGGAGCTGTGGCGCCCGATCGCTTCGGGCAAGGAAGCCAGGGAAATCTACCAGATCGGTACCTTCTATTCGAGCGTCGAGGAAACGCTGGAGAAGAACGGCTGGCTGCCCGGCCCCCGCCCGGGACGGCGCACGGCCCGGCTCAGCGCCGCTGCATGAGCGCAACGGTCCTCTTCGTTCCCGGCCTTCGGGACCATGTCGAGGATCACTGGCAGACTCACGCAGCCCGCTCGATACCGGGTTCGGTGACGGTTGAACCGCTCACCGAAGACCGGTTGTCGCGGGCAGCGCGGGTCGCCGCGCTCGATGCCGCGCTGCGCGTGATCGAAGGCGAAGTCGTTATCGCGGCGCACAGCGCCGGGTGCCTGATGGTCGCGCACTGGGCGCTAACGCCCAGCCGGGCGATCAAGGCGGCATTGCTGGTGACTCCGGCCGATGTCGAACATCCGCTGCCGCCTGGCTACCCGGCCTTTGACGATTTGGCCGCGAACGGCTGGATCCCGATCCCCCGCGCACCTTTGCCTTTTCCGGCCACGGTCGTGGCAAGCCGGAACGATCCGCTCGCCGGGTTTGCGCGGATCGAGCGGCTCGCGGCCGATTGGGGCGCCGGGCTGCACGATGCCGGCGCGGTCGGCCATCTCAATCCGGCGGCGGGTTACGGACCCTGGCCGGATGGCCAGCGCCTGATCGAGCAGCTACGACAGTGACCCGATCGGGGAGAGGATAGCAGGACATGGCCGGACACATACCGCAGGGCATTCCGGCCGACGGAGGACCGCAACGCGCGACCGTCTATGCCTGGCTGGTCTTCGCGCTGAGTTTTGGCCTGCTGATGTCGGACTATATGGCCCGGCAGGTCCTCAACGCGGTCGGGCCGCTGCTCAAGCAGGAATGGTTGCTCAGCGATACCCAGGTCGCTTCGCTAGCCAGCGTGGTTTCATTGGCAGTCGGCGTGCTGACCCTGCCGTTATCGCTGCTGGCCGATCGTTTCGGCCGGGTCCGCAGTCTGGTCGCAATGGCGGTCCTGTGGAGCCTGGCGACCTTGCTGTGCGGCTGGGCCGAAAACTACCCGCAATTGCTGGCTGCGCGCCTGCTGGTCGGGGTCGGCGAGGCCGCCTATGGCTCGGTCGGGATCGCGGTCGTGATCTCGGTCTTTCCGGTATCGATGCGCTCGACCCTCGCCAGCGCGTTTCTGGCCGGCACAGTGGTCGGCCAGGTCCTGGGCGTAGCGATCGGAGCGCAGGTTGCCGCGACGTACGGCTGGAGGGTCGCCTTCGTCGTGATCGGGCTGTCCGGGCTGGCGCTGGCGGCGATATATCCGCTGGTCGTGCGCGAAAGCCGGTTGGGAGTGCCGCCCCCGCGCGAACCGTTCAACCTGCGGGTACTGACCCGGCAGGTCCTGGGCAGCCGGGTCCTGCAGCTGAGCTATTTCGGCAGCGGGATCCAGTTGTTCTGTACCGGCACCCTGGCGGTGTTCCTGCCGCTGCTATTTACCCGGCACTACGCCATGGCGCTGGCGCAGGCCGGGCAGGCAACCGCGATCGCGCTGCTGATCTGCGCGGTCGGCATGGTCTGCTGCGGAATGCTGAGCGACCGGATCGCGGTAAGGCGTCCTCACGCCTTGCCGTTCGCCGCGATCGGTTTTGCCTTGGTTTCAGCGCTGCTGTTCGCCCTGGCCTTTGCCGCGCCGCCGGGCGCATTTCAGCTGGCGATGCTCGGCGGCGGTCTGCTGGTCGTGGCCGGGGTGGCCGGAGTGGCCGGGGCCATGGTTGCCAACCTCACACCCAAGGCTGTTCACAGCACCGCCATGGCCACGCTGGCCCTGGCAAACAATCTGGTAGGACTGGCCCCTGGCCCGCTGATCACCGGATGGCTCGCCGATCGCAGCGACCTGCTACATGCCCTGATGATCCTGCCACTGCCTTGCCTGCTCTCGGCCCTGGCATTCGTCCTCGCGCGGCGCGGCTATCGAAATGCGTTGGGAGGAGTGGAGCGGGTAGCGGGAATCGAACCCGCATAGCCAGCTTGGAAGGCTGGTGCTTTACCACTAAGCTATACCCGCATGGCCCCAAGGGCTTGCTGCCCGCCCTATGCTTCAAGGTCGCCGCGCGGTCAATCCGCTTGGACCTGAGCCTGTAGCAAAATCCAGCTTTACCGGTCCGGCGGATCGGAGCAGCCTGCCCTTCCCGGCGCATCATGACGCCGGGAAAGGAGGGGATAATGACCGATTTGAGAAAGCTGTGCGCCGAGACTTTCGGCACGTTCTGGCTGGTGTTCGGCGGCTGCGGCAGCGCGATCTATGCCGCCGCCTATCCAGGGCTGGGTATAGGCTTTGCCGGGGTCAGCCTGGCCTTTGGCCTGACCGTGCTGACCATGGCCTACGCCGTGGGCCACATCTCGGGCGGACATTTCAATCCGGCGGTGACGGTCGGGTTGTGGGCCGGCGGGCGCTTTGCCGCAAAGGACGTAGCGCCCTATGTGGTGGCCCAGGTGGTCGGTGCGATAATCGCCGCCTTCACGCTCTACTGCATCGCCAAGGGTGCGCCCGGCTGGGAACTGGGTGCCGGCAAGCTCGCCAGCAACGGCTATGATGCGGCCTCGCCCGGCAAATTTGGGCTGGGCACGGCCTTCCTGGTCGAGGTGCTGCTGACCGCCTTCTTCCTGCTGATAATCATGGGTTCGACCGACCGGCTCGCCACGGCCGCAGCGGCACCGATCGCGATCGGCCTGGGCCTGACGCTGATTCACCTGATTTCAATCCCGATCACCAACACCTCGGTCAACCCGGCGCGCAGCACCGGGCCGGCGCTGGTCGAGGGCGGGGTCGCGCTCCACCAGCTGTGGCTGTTCTGGCTGGCGCCGCTGATCGGCGGCGTGCTGGGCGGTCTGGCTTATCGGACCTTGCTGGCCGAGCCCGACTGAGCGAGGGGCCTGCAAAGCAAAAGCCCCGGCACCGCAGGGTGCCGGGGCTCTTTGTTGGTCCGGTCCGGACGAGAGGGATCAGTGCCCCTTCTTGTCGGCCCAAATGTTGCGGTAGGACATGTAGCCCAGCACGGTGGCGAACAGCATGAAGCCCATCCACACAAACCCGGTCTGGTGGCGCTGCTCAAGCTCAGGCTCGGCAGTCCAGACCAGGAAGGCGGCCACGTCCTTGGCCATCTGGTCAACCGTTGCCGGGGTCCCGTCCGAATAGGTTACCTGGCCCTCCGCCGTCAGCGGCGGCGCCATCGCGATGTTGAGGTTCGCGAAGTACGGGTTGAAATGCAGCCCGTCGGGAGTCTTGGCATCGGGGAACTCCTTCAGCAGTTCCTTGCCTTCGTGGTTCTTGTAACCCGCTTGGTTCGCGTAGCCCGTCAGCAATGAATAGACATAGGCCGCGCCGCCATGCCGTGCCTTGGTGATCAGCGAAAGATCGGGCGGATGGCCGGCACCGGCATAGACCACCGGCGGGAACTTGTCGGAAGGCTGGCCCGGACGGTCCTTGAACTCACCGGTCAGCGGATCGGCAGCATTGATCGTCGCCTTGGCGGCGATCGCCTTAACCTCTGCCTCATTGTAGCCAAGCGCGGCAAGGCTGCGATACGATACGTGCTTCAGCGAATGGCACGAAGCGCAGACGTTCTGGTAGACGGCAAAGCCGCGTTGCAGCTGGGCTTCGTCGAACTTTCCGAACACGCCGTCACTGGCAAGATCGAGTTTCTTCAGGTCATGCTTGACGAAGGCCTTCTCGACCGTGTGCGGCAAGCCGTCCTTGCCGAGCTGGATCGTATCCCAGAGCAGCGACCAGAGCAGCGCGGCCGCGAAGAACAGGCCGGTAAGGATGGAGATGATGCGGATCATGGGTCTCTCTTTCCGTCTGTCCGGGACTTAGCCCTGAGCTTCCAGCTTGGCGGCGCCATCGCTGCCCAGAACGCTCTCGGTGATCGAGAAGGGCAGCGGATCGGGCCGTTCGATCGAGGATACGATCGGCACAATCACCAGGAAGTGCAGGAAGTAGTAAATCGTCGCGAGCTGCGAGATCAGCACATAGGGTTGCTCGGCCGGCGCACCGCCGAGATAGCCGAGGATCAGCACGTCGATCACCAGCACCCAGAAGAACTTGCGGTACAGCGGGCGATAGGTGGCCGAGCGGACCGGCGAGCGATCGAGCCAGGGCAGGAAGAACCACACCAGGATCGCCGCGAACATTGCCAGCACGCCCAGCAGCTTGGCATCGAAGATCAGGAAGTTCTGCGTGAAGCTGCGCAGGATCGCGTAGAACGGCCAGAAATACCATTCGGGCACGATGTGCGCCGGCGTCTGCATCGGGTTGGCCGGAATGTAGTTGTCCGGGTGGCCCAGCGCGTTCGGCATGAAGAACAGGAAGGCGCTGTAAATCAGCATGAACAGGCCGATCGTCCAGCCATCCTTGCCCACGTAGTAAGGATAGAACGGCACGGTATCGCTTTCGCTCTTCACTTCCACCCCGGTCGGGTTCGACGAGCCGGGGATGTGCAGCGCCCAGATATGCAGGATCACCACGCCCAGGATCACGAAGGGCAGCAGGAAGTGCAGCGAGAAGAAACGGTTTAGCGTGGCGTTACCCGGGGCAAAACCGCCCAGCAGCCATTCTTTCAGCGGATCGCCGACCAGCGGGATCGATCCAAACAGCCCGGTTATGACCTGCGCGGCCCAGTAGGACATCTGGCCCCACGGCAGCACGTAGCCCATGAAGGCGGTTGCCATCATCAGCAGGAAGATCACCACGCCGAGCAGCCAGATCATCTCGCGCGGGGCCTTGTACGACCCGTAATAGAACCCGCGGAAGATGTGGAGATAGACCACCGCGAAGAAGGCCGCTGCGCCGTTGGCGTGGCCATACCGCAGCATCCAGCCCCAGTTGACGTCACGCATGATGTGCTCGGTCGAGTTGAAGGCAACCGAGGTATCGCCGCCGTAATGCATCGCCAGGATCACCCCGGTGACGATCTGGATCACCAGGCAGAAGCCGGCCAGGAACCCGAAGTTCCAGAAATAGTTGAGGTTGCGCGGCACTTCATAGCCGCCGCCAACCGCATTGTAGACCAGCCGCGGCAGCGGCAGCCGCTGATCGAACCAGACCATCAGCGGGTGGCTCGGCTTGTATTCGTTTGCCCAGGGGAAGCTCATGATGGTCTACCTCAGCCGATCTTCACGACAGTGCCGGCGATTTCATATTCCGGCACGTGCAGGTTCTTGGGAGCGGGGCCTTTGCGAATCCGCGCCGCCGTATCGTAGTGCGAGCCATGGCACGGGCAGAAATAGCCGCCGAACTCGCCCTTCACTTCGCCAACGCCGGCGCCTTGCGGCACGCAGCCCAGGTGGGTGCAGACGCCCATGGTGATCAGCAGGTTCTCATGGCCTTCCTTGGTCCGTTCCTTCAGGGTCTGCGGATCGCGCAGCGTGGAAACGTCGACCTTGTTGGCGGCCTCGATTTCAGCCGGGGTCAGGTTGCGGATGAACACCGGCTGCTTGCGGAACACGGCCTTGATCGCCTGCCCGGGCTGGACCGCGGCGATATCGACCTCGGTCGAGCTTTCCGCCAGCACGTCGGCCGAAGGGGCCATCTGGCTGATCAGCGGATAGACAATCGCAACCGCGCCGGCACCAGCCGCGCTGACCGCTGCAATATTGATGAAATCGCGCCGCCGCACACCCTCGCCGTCCGTGACGGCCGGAGTGTCGATGCTCGCATCTTGTGCCATGGTCGAACCGATCCTGTCGTTCCGGTCGCCCCCGCCCGCGCATGATGCGCCTGCTTGAACGACCCCCTCAAAAACTGCCTTTGGCAAGCCCCTATGCGAACCGCACGGTTACCGCAAGATGCAGCCTGACCGGACGGTTTGGCGCGCCTGATAGACGCGAAGCATGGCGCTGCCAACTGCCAAAATGTGCAGGGGTGTTGCGGAATGCGAAAGCGCGCTCAGGCCAGGCCGATCAGCGAGATTTGTCGACCATAATCAGGTTCATGACGATGAGTCGCGCGGCGAAACGAGAAGAATCGGGCTTCATCGGCATAGGTATCGAGCGAAAGCCGCTCGACTGTGCCGATGCCCGCCCGCTCAAGCCGCGCCGCGACATAGTGCTCGAGATCGAACTGGAAGTGCTCCGGCCGGCCTTCGGCAAAAAACCGGGCATTGGCGGGATCCTCGGCCAGAAACCGCTCGCGAAACCCGGCCTCGACTTCGTAGCTGGCCTGGGCAATGCAGGGACCAATCGCGGCGGCGACGTTTTCCCGCCGCGCGCCGAGCCGCTCCATCGCCGCGATCGTGGAATCGGTCACCCCGCCGACCGCGCCCTTCCATCCGGCATGGGCCGCGCCGACCACTCCGGCTTGGGGATCGGCGAAAAGCACGGGGGCGCAATCGGCGGTCAGGATGCCGAGCAGCACGCCAGGCCGGTTGGAAACCAGCGCATCGGCTTCGGGCCGCTCGCCTTCGCTCCATTCCCCGGCCTCGACGCAGACCGCGCCGTGAACCTGATAGACCCCGACCAGCGAAGCGCCGGGCAGGACCGCCTCGGCCGCACGGCGGCGATTCTCATGCACGGCTGCCAGCGCCGGATCGCCTGAATCCATCCCGCGCAGGCCGGTATCCAGCCCCGCGACCAGTCCGGTCGAAACGCCCCCGCGCCGGCCGAGGAAGCCGTGCGGCACCCCGGCCAGCGCCCCGGCACGGATTACCTCGACCGGTTCAGCCAAGGCTCTTGCTCGCCTGCTCGAAGGTGTCCTTCGACAGGTTTGGAGCCGCGACGATCCGTTCCAATTCGGCCCGCATCAATGCCGCGCGGCCCGGTTCAATCCGCCGCCAGCGCCCCAAGGGGGCAACAAAGCGCGCCGCGGTCTGCGGGTTGATCGGATCGAGCGCCAGGATCAGATCGGCGATCAGGCGGTAGCCTTCGCCCGAAACGACATGGAACGCCCCGGCATTGACCGCAGCCGCCATGTAGAGTGCACGGGCCCGGTTGGGGTTGTTCAGGGTGAAGTCGGGATGATCGGCCAGCGCCCGGACATGCGCCAGGACATCGGGATGGAGCGATCCGGCCTGAAGCGAGAACCACTTGTCGATCACCAGCGCATCGCCGGCGTGGCGGGCATGGAACGCAGCCAGCTTCTCGGCCCGCAGCGGCGTATCGAGCCCGCACAGCACCATCAGCGCGCCTTGCCGGTCGGTCATGTTGTCCGCCGCATCGAACTGAGCAGCGGCCAGCCGCGCCGCCTGTTCAGGGGCACCAGCCGCCAGCAGGACCAGCGCCAGGGTCTTGACCTTGCGCGCGCCGCGCGCGGCGGCGGACAAGCTGTAGGGCACTGCCGAGGCGCGGGCATGTAGCGCCAGCAGATCGTCATGCAGCGCCGCAGCCAGCGCGGCCTTCAGCCCTTCGCGCGCAGTCCGGATCGCGCCGGGATCAGCCTGTTCAAACTGCTCGGCCAGATAGGCCTCGCCCGGCAGGGTCAGCAGTTCGCCCCGCATCAGGTCATCCAGCGCCGGATCGGCGATCACTTTGCGCAGTGCCGCTGCAATAGCCGCAGCTCCGTCCGCGTCGGCAGCGCCCTTGATCACGGCCAGCAGATGCTGCACCGCCAGTTGCTGCAAGGCTTCATAGCGAGCGAAGGGATCGTCGTCGTTGGCGGCGAGGAAGACCAGATCGTCGCGGGTCGTATCCGCATCGATCGCCACCGGCGCGGAGAACCCGCGGTTGAGCGACAGCACCGGGCGCGCGGCAAAGCCGGGGAAGGCAAATTCCATCTCGGCCCGGTCAAGCACCACCAGCTTCTCGCCGTCGTGGCGACCGGTCGCAGGATCGAACAAGGCCAGCCGCAGCGGAATGACCATCGGCTGCTTTTGCGGCTGACCGGGGGTAGTGGGCAGGTCCTGCCGCAACGTCAAGGTGGCGACATCGCCATCGTGGCTGAGCCGCGCGGAGACCTTGGGGGTGCCGGCCTGGCTGTACCACAGGCGAAACTGCGACAGGTCGATCTCCGCCCCGTCCTCGATCGCCTTGACGAAATCCTCACAGGTCGCGGCCTCGCCGTCGTGGCGATCGAAGTAGAGGTCGGTGCCAGTCCGGAATCGCTGCGGCCCCACCAGGGTCCGCATCATGCGGATCACCTCGGCCCCCTTGTTATAGACCGTGGCGGTGTAGAAGTTGCTGATCTCCTGATAGGAATCGGGCCTGATCGGGTGCGCCAGCGGGCCCGAATCCTCGGGGAACTGGGCCCCGCGCAGCACCCGCACGTCCTCGATCCGCTTGACCGCCTCGGACCCCATATCCTGGCTGAACAGCTGATCGCGCAGCACGGTGAAGCCTTCCTTCAGGCTTAGCTGGAACCAGTCGCGGCAGGTAACGCGGTTGCCCGACCAGTTGTGGAAGTATTCGTGGGCGACCACGCCCTCGATCCCGTCGTAGTCCATGTCGGTAGCGGTATCGGGATCGGCCAGGATGTAGCGGGTGTTGAAGACGTTGAGACCCTTGTTCTCCATCGCCCCCATGTTGAAATCGCTGACCGCGACGATGTTGAACAAGTCGAGATCATATTCGCGGCCGAACACCTCTTCGTCCCACTTCATCGAATCCTTCAGCGCCTGCATCGCATGATGGGTGCGGTCCTGATCGCCCTCGCGGACCCAGATATTGAGATCGACTTTGCGGCCCGAGCAGGTGGTGAAGCTGTCCGAATTGGCGACCAGATCGCCCGCGACCAGCGCGAACAGGTAGCTCGGCTTGGGCCAGGGATCATGCCATTCGGCCCAGTGGGCGCCATTCGCACCTTCGCCCGATGCGGTGCAGTTGCCATTGGACAGCAGCACCGGAAACGCCGCCTTCGACCCTTCCATCCGCACCGAATAGACCGACAGCACATCGGGCCGATCGGGGAAGAAGGTGATCCGGCGGAATCCCTCGGCCTCGCACTGGGTGCAAAGCATGCCGTTCGAGGCATAGAGCCCCATCAATTGCGTGTTGGCCTTGGGATTGATCTGGGTGGCAATCGCAACTTCGTGCACCTCTTCGGGCAAAGCGACCAGCAGGTCATCCCCGTCCATCCGCCAATCGTTGCTGAGCTGGCCATCGACCATCACTGCTTCGGCGGCGATCCCATCGCCGTTCAAGCGCAGGGTCCGGCCCGCGCCGTTGCAGCGCACCTTGAGCGTGGCGACCACCCGGGTCTGCTCAATCCCGAGATTGAAGGCCAGGGCTACTTCTGGGACCAGCCATTCGGGCGGCTGGTAATCTTCGCGGCGGATGATTCTCGGGGCGGGCGGTGCTGCTGAAATGTCCATGCCCCCTATCTAACCATGCCGCTTCCGATTGCCAGCGCCGCGGACTATGGAGCAGGGCAATGCACCGCATTTTCATCTTCGGACTGGGCTATACCGCCGCCCGCGCCGCCTTGGCGCTCGAACGGGCCGGCTGGGAAGTCGTCTCAACCGGGCGGTCGGGAACGCTGCGGTTCGACGATTCGGGATCGGTACGCATGGCGCTGGCGGATAGCAGCCACGTGCTGTCTTCGGTCCCGCCCGAGGGAACCGGCTGCGATCCAGTGCTCGATGCCTATGGCGACGCGCTGAACGGCAAGAGCCTGATCTATCTCTCCTCGACCGGGGTCTATGGCGATACCGGCGGGGCCTGGGTCGATGAAACCGCCCCGACTGGCACAGGCCGCCGCACTGCCCGGGCAGAGGCCGACCGCGAATGGCTGGCGCGCGGCGCGCAGGTGCTGCGGCTGCCAGGAATCTACGGCCCCGGGCGCTCGGCGCTGGAACGGGTCGAATCTGGGGCAGCCCACCGAATCGATCTTGCCGATCAGATCTTCAGCCGGGTCCATGTTGACGATATCGTCTCGGGCTGCCTCAAGGCGCTCGACGCTCCCGCAGGAGCCTACAACCTCGCAGATGACCTGCCGTGCAGCCAGAACGCCGTGGTCGATGAGGCCTGCCGCCTGCTGCGGCGCGAGCCGCCGCCATTGCAGGCGATGGATGACGCCAGCCTCTCGCCCATGGCCCGCGCCTTTTATGACGAGAATCGCCGGGTTGCGAACCGCAGGGCCAAGCGGGTGCTGGGCTGGCGGCCAATCTATCCGACTTACCGCGACGGGCTCGCCGCGCTATTTGCGGCCCGACAGCGCGATCAATAGCCCGGACATCGCCAGCGCCGCGCCGCCCGCAGCAAGCGCGGTCCAGCGATAACCTTCGAACACGGTTGAGAGCGCCATCGCCACAACTGGCACGGCCACGCTGTTGTAGGCCGCACGGCCCGGGCCCCAGTCGCGGATCAGCTGCGAATAGAGCGGAAACGTCAGTGCCGACCCGGCCAGACCGAGATAGGCAATCCCGGCGATGTAGCCAGGACGCGGATCGAACTGCGGCAGGCCGATAAAAAACAAGGCATAGGCCGCGCTGAGCCCGGTGCCCCAGATCATCCCCCAGGCCATCAGCGCCACCACCGGCACCCCGCGCGCGGTCGGTGTGGCCTGGAGCAGATTGCCGACCGAGACCGAAAGGATTGCCAGTGTCACGAGCAGGGTCCCGGTCAGGACCCCGCCGTCGGGCGGCGCGATCCGGTATTCGTGGATCATCAGCATGGCGATTCCGGCCAGCGCGATTCCCGAACCGGCCAGAAAGCGCCCGCTCATCGGATTGCCCAGCACCAGCCGGCCCAGCACGGCATTGGGAACGATCATCAGGGCAAAAACCACCGCGACAAGTCCCGAAGTGAGGTAGTGCTCCGAGCGGTAGATCAGCTGGAAGTTGAGGCTGAACTGGAACAGCCCCATCGCCGCGGCCAAGGCCTGTTCGCGGCCGCTCAGCCGCATCCGCTTGCCGCGCAGCAAGGCCAGGGCCGCCATCGCCGCGGCCGCCAGAACGAAACGCCAGACCACTGACCAGGCCGGCGGAACAAGGCTGATCTGGTCCTTGATCACCAGCCAGGTCGAGCCCCAGACCAGCGCGAGCAGGATGAAGACCGCGATCGAGCGCGGAGTAGGCGCGGTCTGTCCGCTCACAGCTGGCGGATCGCGCTGGCCAGCTTGGCAACGTGCGCGGGATCGCTGTTCCAGGCCGTGACCAGCCGCGCCGCATCAGGGCCCCAATCATAGAACGAGAAACCCTGGCCGCGCAGCGCCTCGCGCTCAGCCGAAGACAGCTTCAGGAACACCTCATTGGCCTCGACCGGGTGGAGCAGCCGATCGGCAGCGGCACCCGCCAGCTCGGCAGCGGCGGCATTGGCGGCGCGGGCATTTTCCAGCCACAGCCCGTCCTCCGCCATCGCGAGCAATTGTGCCGCGAGGAACCGGCCCTTCGATTGGAGGTGTCCGGCCCGCTTGCGCCGCAGTCGGGCCAGATCCGCCAGCCCTTCGTCGAAGAAGATCAGCGCCTCAGCGCTCATCCCGCCATTCTTGACGCAACCGAAGCTGAGCGCGGCCGCGCCCTCGCAGGCCTGCCAGGGCTCACAGCCGAGGAAGGCCACCGCATTGGCAAAACGCGCCCCGTCGACAAGGAGCGCCAGCCCGTGGGCATGGGCCGCCGCCGCAACCGACGCCATTTCCGCGGGGCTGTAGCAACGTCCGTATTCACTGGCCTGGGTAACCGAAACGGCCTGCGGCTGGACCTGATGCACGTCTTTGCGGATACCCGCCATCACCGCGTCGATCGCAGCGGGACTGAGCTTCGCGCCCTCGCCATCGGCCAGCAGCAGCTTGGCACCGTGGGTGTAGAACCCAGGCGCGCCGCACTCGTCGGTTTCGATGTGCGCCTCGCGGTGGCAGATCACTCCGCCGTGCGGCGGGACCATGCTGGCGAGCGCCAGGCTGTTCGCCGCCGTCCCCGTCGCCACCCACAGCACCGTGCAGGGCCGGCCGAACAGATCGGCAAAAACCGCGTCGAGCGCCAGACTCAGGCCGTCGTTATCATAGGGCGGCTGCGGCGCATCGGCGGCGCGCATCGCTTCCCACAGCTTGGGGTGCACGGCAGCGGCATTGTCGGATAGGAACTGCATCACCATCTTGCCTTATGCGGCCCGGCCCGCGCGTCAAGCAGGAGAACCCGATGGATCAGGTCACAATTACCCGTCACGGCGGCGGCAAGGCCGGCGAATATCACGCCCATGTGGCGGGCAGCAGTGCAATCGGACGGCTGACCTGGGTGGCGAACGGCCATGCCAGGGTGGCCGAACATACGCTGGTCCCGCCGGAAATCGGCGGGCGCGGGGTCGCGGCCAGGCTCGTCGAGGCGCTGGTCGCCGATGCCCGGGCCGAGGGTTTCCTGATCGAGCCGCAATGTTCCTACGTCGCCGCCGCCTTTGCCCTGCATCCCGAATGGGGCGATCTGCTCGGCACCAGCTGAAACATGGCTAATTCCGGGTTACCACAGCCCGTCACGCGCCGTTCACTCCCGCAGCGCAAATTCGCCCTCGACCAGGGGATCGGTCAAGGGAACGATCCATGCGCTATGTTCTGTATGCCTTCGCGATCGCCGCTGCCGTGATGGTCTGGACCCAGACCACCGACAAAGGCCGCAGTGTGAAACGCCAGCTCAGCAGTCATCCCGTGGATGATCGCTGGTCGCATTGAATTTTCGCTGCATTATTCTGGCTGCGTAATCCGCAGCTGGGCAATTCGGCGCACGCCCTCTGACCGGTCGAGCTGGACGATCACGTCGATCGAGCGCGCGATATAGCGCACCACATCATCCCAGCTGAGCCGGCTGCCGGCCTGCAGCACCAGCAAGGCGAGCTGGTCGATCGCCCGCTCGGGGCTATCGGCGTGGATCGTGCTAAGCGATCCGGGGTGGCCGGTATTGACAGCGCGCAGGAAGGTGATCGCCTCAGCCCCGCGGATTTCGCCCAGAATGATCCGGTCGGGCCGCATCCGCAGCGCCGCGATCAGCAGGTCATCCGCGTTGACCTCGGCCTCGCCCTGGTTGCCACGCGCCGCGATCAGGCCGACTGCATTTTCATGCCGCAGCTGCAGTTCGGCAGCATCCTCGATCAGGATCAGCCGCTCACGCTGCGGCACTTCGCGCAGCAGGGTGTTGAGGAAAGTGGTCTTGCCGGTGGAGGTGCCGCCAGAAACCAGGATATTGCGCCGATCCCGTACCGCATGGCGCAGGAAGGCAATTGGATCGCCGCGGTGCCCCACCCCGAACCGGCCAGAGGTGCCGAGCGGTTCGATCCGCAGGCCTTCGGCAGCGCCGCGATAGGATTCGAGGTCAAGATCCTGCACCACATGACGGCGGATTGCGATCGCCACTTCGCCGCGGGTGGCCGGGGGCAGCACCACCTGGACCCGCGAGCCGTCGGGCAGGCTGGCCGCGAGCAGCGGGCTTTCGCGGTTGATCCCCTGGGCATTGGCGGCGGCGATCTGCCGGGCCAGGCGAAGCAGCGCGGTGCGATCGAGGCCGGGCGTTTCGTGCCGCTCGATCCCGCCGCCCAGCGTTTCGGCCCAAACTTCGCCGGGGCGGTTGATATAGATGTCGGTAACATCGTCACGGCCCAGCCACTGCGCGAGCGGGGCAAGGTAGCTGTCGAGATAGAGATGCTGGGCCAGCACGGTCAGCGTTCGACGTCGCTGAAATCGAGGTCACGGGCGACGAACACCGATACCGGGCTGCCCTGGGCAACCCGCAGCGTGGGCTCGAAAACTTCGGTTTGGGTCGGGTTGATCTTCACAGAACTGCCGGGGAGTCCCAATACTACGGTTCCGCCTGCCGCTTTGCTGGATCCATAGCTTACCCCGAAATCAAGAATTGACTGGAGTAGCGCGTTTCCGAAGCGGGCCAGAAAGTGCGTGTTGACCTTGCCCTTGACACCGGCCCGACCCAAGGGGTCGGCGGATGGTGAATCGAGCGCAATGACTACGCCGTCGGGCCGCATCAACCGGGTCCATTGAATCATGGCGCGATTCTCGCCAATGGCGAGGTCGGCTTTGTATTCACCATACAGGCGGCTGCCACGTGGGACCAGGACGCGCGTCCCATCAAAGCTTCGTACATCGCGAGAAACGATCGCGCGGGCGGCTCCGGGGCGCGTCGAATCCAATGCTGTTTCGAGGACCGCCTGGATTACCGCGCCTTGTGGAATGGTCATGCCGGGATTTGAAAAGCGCGCCGCTTTTACCCGATCAGGCGAATTTGAGCTTGGCTCAGGTGCTGGCGCAGCGACAGCCGGCGGACCCTGGTAGACCGGATCGGTCATTACCGGCCCAGGTTGAGGAGGCGGCTGGAAAACAGGCGGGCCAGGGGCATAAATCACTTGCGGGCTTCGCGATGGCCGTCGAGGTTCACCCGGCGGGGGCCCAACCATGATTCTGGGTTGTTCGGGCCACGGGGCCGCCGCCAATCTGTCAGACTGCAACATCGCTGGATCGTCCAGCGCCAGGGGAGGCGGTGGCACAATCATGCCATCGCCTTGCATTTGCTTTGGTTTCAACGGGTCGATGTCACGATCCGATCGGCGTGACTCCAACGCTGCGAACAACATTGTTGCCGCCAGCGCCACTCCCGCGGCAAACACCCATACTCCGCGGTTGGACGTGTGTCCTGCCACCAGCGGTCGAGCGATGCCCGGTTCGGGCGGATCGAGCTTGGGTTGGCTCATTCAAGCCTCCGTTTTTTCGCAACCTGGCGTTCGGCTTGAGCTTTGAATTTTCCGATTCGGAAAACCAGGCGCGGATAGACCCTGTCGATCACCATCAGGCCATTGCGCATGTAGGAATCAACGGTTTCCTCGTCTCCCAATGCATTCAGCGCAAATACCGCCGGGAGGGTCTGGTCTGGTGCCCATTCTATGTAGGTTCGCAACCCATCATCGCTGACCTGCAGCGGGCGCAAACTTGCCAAGCCTTTGAGGGAGTAGCGGTTGGTTGCCTCGGGGGGCATTGCCAGCGGAGCGTCTCCGGCTGGCGCAGAAAGTCCGCTCGGCCCCGCCGAAGCAATGCTGAACCGAACGGCATAGACTACGTCGTTGGCTGGCCCAACCAACAGGCGGAATCGGTAGCTGCGCAAGTGGGTTCGCACGTCCACCAGATCATTGCGCGGTGCCTGCTGGGTCCTGAGCACAAGCGAGTCCGCTTGCGGTGCCACCAAGACCTGAATAGCTTGGGAATCGCCCACCACGACGCTCTGGACAATCTCACCCGGCGCAAAGATCACAGTGAGTGCACCGCCCAGGGTGGTCCGCATCGGAATAACGGCACCCTCGCGCCATTCGACCGTTTCAAGGCGCGAATCCGAATCAAGCGGGCGGGCCGGCAGGGCTCCCAGCGGCGCGGCGAGCAAGGCGAAGATGATGGCGAAGCGCCTCACCTTTCGGGACCTCGCGACGGGCCAGGCCTGCCAGGTGCTCCGCTTGAAGGAGACGCCGGTGCAGGCATCGGATTAACTGGCTGGAGCGGAACCGCTTGATCAAGGGGCGCTTCGGGAACCGGGCTAGGCGGGATCTCGGCCGACTTCGAATAAGAACTAACCTGAAAGCCCAGCGGATTGATCAGGCGGCTCTCTGCACTCATGCCTGCGGCCGAAAAACGGTATTTGATAACTGCGGCCCAGATTCCCTGCTGCGCCGGAAGCCCGCCCTGATCATTGCGCATGGTGGCAAAACGAACCAGCGCCGTATCTGGGCCAAGCGGCGAAATCGAACGGATTTCAGCCGTTATCACAGTCGTACGAGGCAAGGTGGCAAGCGGACTGGTCGGGTTCGAAGTCTGCATTGCGGCGATGTATTGACTGCGGGCTTCGCCTGTCGACCACAAGGCAACCTTCTTGTAGCTGTCCTGCAGCGCAGCAGCATTGAAGCCTTCGCGGTTGGTGACATACTGGGCCAGCATCGAATGAATCAGCGCCTGATCCGGATTGATCGCCTGGCCCTTGGTCAGGTTAAGCGGCTGGACGAAACCGGTCTGGCGATCGACCATGACCGCATAGGGTTCGACTTGCTTGAGCGGGATCAACAAGACCAGGGCCAATGCTTCGAACAGAGCGATAGCAGATGCCACCCCGGCCAAAATCCAGGCCAAGCGGCGAGAGCGGCGATCACCCTCGTATCGATCCTCGGCCCAGCTTTCAGCGGCCCGATAATAGTCGACCAGCGCCGGATCTTCGGGCTTGTTCATTCAGGAATTGTCCCTTCTCGCAGCGGCAGATGACGAACGGCGGCTGTTGCGGCGGTAAGAGTTGCCGAGCACCTCGACCCGAGCCACGCCCGATTGCGCAGCAGGGGCCGGCCCTTGATTGGAACTCTTTGCGCCGAGAAATCCATCACCGATCCTTCTGGCCCGTTCCGCCATTCGTTCTTCACGCTGCATGGTTTGCGAGACTGCGTCCGCCACTTGTTGCGCGCGCGGCAGTGTCGTTGCCATGGCGAGCGATGGTCCCGCCTGTGCAAAAACCTGCTTGGAATCGCCCTGAATCGAAACGCCTGCTGCTTCAGCTGCCTGTTGCCATCCGGGCGCGGCGAAGAATACGACCCGCACCGCAAGCGCCAGCCCACCCCAAGCGACGGCAGCGAATGCCAATGCAATCACGGTTAGCTCGGTTGGCACCGCAGGAACCAGGACATTGGCATCGCGCTGGGCCAAGGCATTGGCAAGCCAACCTTCAAGAATACTCAGCTCGACCCCGTAAAGAAGCGAAAGCACTAGGGCACCGAGAGCGCAGGCGCCCAGCCCTCGCAACCAGCCGAAGAAGATATCGCGGGTTCCGCCAAACAACAGCAAAGCGGCCATTAAGGGCGCCAAAGCGAGCAAGATCCCGGCAACCAGGCGAACGATCGCAATCGGACCAATCGTGCCGACCAGGAATGCAATCCGGCCCCAGGCGAAGCCGGTGCGGTCGGCCAGCGCAATGCCGCGCGAGATATCCCCCTGGTCGGACTGGCCAACAACCCCTCCGGTCATGCGGCCCGTTCCCCAAGCCGTCAGTGCCACGATCCCCTGGTCTGCATTGTCGAGCCGATAGTTCAAGTCGCCATGGTTGCCAGGAAGACCCGCACTGAGTCCAATCTGGGAGGCAATCTGGCTCGGCCCGTCAAGAACCGCGTTGTAAGCCAATGTCCGCCAAGCGGGCCAACTGCTTGCCAGGGTTAGCACGATCCCAACCTTGATCAGGTTGCCGATCAGATCACGCCCGCCCGGAGCCTCGCCAAACATCAGCCGCAATCCGAACAGGGCAATGAACAAGGTCAACGCAGCAAGCAGTAGCGCTGCAACCGGTGAATTGGGGTCGGCCAGCGCGCCATAGCCGTACGCACCTATTGCCTTGGCCTGACAATCAACCTGGGCGAGCATGCCGCCGAGGAAATTGCTGCCCGACTGAACCGGAGCGCAGCTCATGGCGCACGCTCCAGCAGCGGCTTCATCCAAGCGGTCGGATCTAGGCCGGTACCTGCCGAAAGCTCATCGAACAACCGCACTGTCGCCTCACGGCCCGACAGGATCGTCAGCAGATCCTTTTCGCCCGAAAGATTGAGCCGCGCCACAACGCTCTCATTGCCGTGCTTGATCAAGAAACAGTGCGACGAATCCGGAAGCGTCCGGACCAGTTCATACTCGTGCGGGGTCAGTCCAAATCCATCGACATAATCTTCGGCCCGAGCCTTGGGATTGATCATGAAGATCTGGGTCGCGGCCTGCTCGACGATCGCGCTGGCGATCTTGCTTTCCAGCGCGTCCTGCGCGCTCTGGGTCGCAAAACCGACGATCCCGTTGCGCTTGCGGATAGTCTTTTCCCAATCCTTGATCCGCCGCACGAAAACTTCGTCGTCGAGCGCCTTCCAGCCTTCGTCGACGACGATGATCGATGGCGTGCCGTCAAGCCGGTCCTCGACCCGGTGGAAAAAGTAGAACAGCGCCGGGGTCCGCACGGCCGGATCGTCGAGCAGCGCGGTCATGTCGAAGCCAACGGTCGATGCCGTCAGATCGGTCAGGTCTTCCGCGTTGTCGAACAACCAGGCCCGTTCGCCCTCGCCCCACCACGGTCGCATCCGGGCATAGAGATCGCCGGCCTTGGGACGGGTCGCACCGCGCAGCAGCTGGACCAGATGGCTCAGTCGGCGGAGCGGGCGGGGTTGGGCGAAATTGGCATCGACCGCGTCCTTGATCAGCTCCAGCTCGCCCGGATCTGCCCCGCCGGCCAAAAGCACCAACCAGTCGATCAGGAACTGGCGGTTGGTCGGGTGATCGTCCATCTGCAGCGGATTCAGCCCCGATGGCTCGCCCGGCCGAAGCCGATCGTACTGTCCGCCAACTGCACGGATGAACAATTCGGCGCCGCGGTCCTTGTCGAAAAACACGATCCGCGGGGCGAACTTGCGGGCCTGGGCCAGCAGGAAATTGAGCACCACCGTCTTGCCCGAACCCGACGGGCCGATCACCGTGAAATTGCCCAGATCGTTCTGGTGGAAGTTGAAGAAATAGGGTCCCGCCGCCGTGGTTTCAAACAGGGTGACCGCATCGCCCCAATGATTGCCGCGAGCCTGCCCAACCGGGAAATTGTGCAGCGAAGCAAGCCCCGCGAAATTCGCGGTCGAAACTAGCCCTTTGCGCGCGATATAGCGAAAATTGCCGGGAAACTGCGCCCAGAATGCCGGTTCCAGCGCGATATCCTCGCGAACCGCGACGATCCCCAAATCGGCGAGCGCCGCGACAACCTCGGCAACCTGGCCGTTAAGCGCCTCGATGCTGTCGGCATGAACCGCGATGGTGGTGTGGTGCTCGCCGAATCCGGCGCGTCCTGCGGCAACGTCGTCCTTGGCGCGGGTCAGCTCGTCGCGTAGCGACAGCGCCTCGTCCTCGGCAGAGCGCATCCGTCGCAAAACAAGGTTCATCCGGTTGAGCGCTTCTGCCCGTTCGACAAAAGCAAAACTTTGCGACACCGTCATCTCGAACGGCATCCGGTAAAGTTCGTCGAACATGCCGGGCAGCGTTTCGGACGGATAGTCCTTGATCGAAACGAGTGCCCCGAACCGGCGCTTGCACGGCCCCGCAGCCCCCAACTCGTAAGCCTCGGCACCAAAGCTGGCTCTGCGGAAAGGGAGGTGTTCGCCCAAGTCGCCATGCGGCAGCAGGACTGGACGCATCTCACCGTTGAAAAGGTAGGACAGAAACTCAAGCGACTCGCTGCAGTAACCATCCTCGCCCTGATAGACCGACAGCAGCCGCGGCCGATAGGCGCCGAGCGCGGCCATCACCGCATCGCTGGCCGCATCGAGCGCGCGTTTCTCTTGGGCGAAATTGGCGGCTCGATCAGCCGCCGTGCGCGCAGCCAAGCCGCGCAACCAGTCGAGCAACCCGACCCGGCCCTGCAACGGGCGGCGCACGATGGTCAGGAACAGCTCGTTGACATACATCTCGCGTGCAGCCAGCCGCTCGCGCCAGCGTGCATCAAGATGCCGGGAGAACTCGTCCTGGAATCGGGAATCCAGCGTTACTTCTGCCTTGCGGCGGATGACATGGTGATAGATCGCAAACCGTGATGATCCCACGGCCTTAAGCGTCGCGTCACGCAGCTCGGCGCGATAGTTGATTTCATCGGTGTCGGCGGTCTCGAACAGCAGGCCGCCAAGACGCACGGTCTGAAACAGCAGCCCGTCGCGGGTCTCGATCGTCACATCGTCGACGTGGCGCGCGAACGGCAGGTGTTTTCCTGCGGTTTGCTCACGCCCTATCACGCGCGGATCATTGGTCAGGGCCGGTAAGAGTTGCATCCCCACAACCGATAGTTTTTGACGCGAGGACAGCGGCTGACCCTGGCGATCCACAGATCAAAGAAGCGTGGCTCGCGCAAACAGGCGACCATGCCGACTCCATGGACCAAGGCGGCAATTGCCAGCGCCCAGAAGCTCTTGAAGATCAGGAAAACCTCTGCAGCGAGGATCGCATTGAACACAAAATAGCTATAGGTTACCCCGCCGAACATCTGCGGCCGGGTCAGCGCTACAAAAACGGAATTGTGGTTAAGCCCGGCCAAGCTTCAACCTCCGGCCGAGGCACGGATGCCGGCAACTATGCTGGCCGCGCCAAACAAAATGAAACAGCCCAGGATTACGATCGCCCCACGCCGCCAGTCAATCCTGCCGGTAAGCATCATGAACCCAACCGAAGCTATTGCGATTACTGCCGCGACGGTCGCCACCGTACCAAGCAGGGTGCCTTGCAACCAATTCAGCGCACCGATAATCGGGCCCGATCCTTCAGGATCGGGAGCAACCGCAGCCAAGGCTCTTCCCGGTACGGCAAAGAGTCCGGCAAGTGCATAAAATGAAACAATAAGCCGACGGCCCAAAATCATACTCCCTCCAAATGGAATCGCGACGGGAATGCCATGTCTGGCATGAACTGGGCTGGCTTGCCATAGTCTTCGCCCTGAATAGACGAGAAAACAGACACGCGCGGCTGGACCATTGCATTGGCCGCCTTATCTGGCAATGATCGCGCAATGATGCAGGTGCCAAACGCTCTTGTCCTGATTCAATCCGGCAGTGCACCCTTCGCTGCCGCGGGCTGGATGGAACGCTTGCTGATCGGACCAATTGGAACCAGCCTGGCAGTGATTGCCGTCGCCTGGTTCGGGCTTGGCATGCTGAGCGGACGTCTGGCCATGCGGCGCGGCGCCTTGCTGGTGCTGGGCTGCTTCATTTTGTTCGGAGCGCCGGTCATTGCCAGAGGGTTGTTGAACCTGGCGGGGGAAACGGGCGGATCCCGTCCGGCTCCTGTGGCCTTGACTATAACGCCACCGCCACCGGCGGTTACTGCGCCCCCAGCCTTTGATCCCTATGCCGGAGCATCGGTACCCCAAGGCAACTAACCGATCCCGCTGGATTGGCGCTTGCCTGGCGGTCAACCGCGCAAACTGACACGATCGGGCGCTTGCGCCAGTAGCGAGGCAGCGACCCGGTCGGCCAGATCGGCCCCCGATTGCCAGGCCGACTCGATTTGACCGGGAAGGCACCAATCGCCGCAGGCTCCCAGCGACAAGTTATCATTCCACAAAACCTTGCCGACCTGACCGTATGCCAAGGCAAACCGCCAACGATGCGCCTTGATGAAATTTGGTGCTGGCAGGTCGATGCCGATTTGGCTCCCGAACAGATCAAGCAGTCGCTGCGCGACTGCTTCTTGATTGCATTCGAGATTTCGTTGCGACCATTCCGCCCCGGCTTGGATCACCCAGGCTTCACCGCGCGCGCGCGCGGGCTTGGAATTGTTTCGCGCGGCCCAGGCGATCGGACCAATGCCTGCGAAATGATCGGGCAATCCCTGCAAGGGCTGGTCAAACCCGGCCATCACCGACCAGCACGGCTTGGATCGCGTCGCGGCCAGCTCGCGCGCCAGGACAAGGTCATGCAGCGACAGCAAAGGTGCCGCCTGTTCAGCCGGGACCGCAAGTATCAATGCTGCAAACGGCCCCTCGCACAGGCCCGGGCCGGACACAAACCAGCTCAGCCCGTCGCTTTCGATCCGCTGGACCAAGGCGCCAAAGCGCACCGCATGCCCAGCGCATTGCGCCTCGATCAAGCTGGCCATGGCCGGCACCCCGACAAGCGAACCAGCAGGGCCTCCTTGCCATGGGGCCAGCAACCCGGCGCGCCGCCAGTCTTCGACCTGCACGGCAAATGCACCTTGGCCCGCAGTCAGAAACTGTGCGCCAAAATCCCAGCTCCAGTCCTCAATTCGCAGGGTTGATAACCTGCCACCCGGACGCTTGCCTTTGTCGAATAACACGGACTCGATCCCACGGGCTCTCAGACCTGTCGCACAGGACAGTCCGGCAACCCCGGCTCCTACTACTGCAACCCGCATCGATCTGCACTTTCGGCCTAGCCGTGGCCCATCAGCGAGAGCACTTCCTTGCGGCTGCTGGGATCGTCACGAAAGCAGCCGAGCACCTTGCTGGTGACCATATCGACCCCGTGGGTTCGAACGCCCCGGCCGGTCATGCAGCCGTGCTGGGCCTTGATCACCACGGCAACGCCCAGCGGACTCAGATGATCCCAGATGCACTGGGCGATCTCTGAGGTCAGCCGCTCCTGAATCTGCAGGCGCCGGGCATAGCCGTGCAGCACCCGGGCCAACTTGGAAATGCCGACGACGCGGTCGGTCGGCAGGTAGGCGATCGAGGCCGTACCGACGATCGGGGCGAGGTGGTGCTCGCAATGCGAATGGAACGGAATGTCGCGCAGCAGCACGACCTCGTCATAACCGGCCACTTCCTCGAAGGTGCGTTGCAGGTGAACGGCAGGATCCTCGGCATAGCCAGCGCAGTATTCGCGCCAGGCCCGCCCGACCCGTGCCGGTGTGTCAATCAGCCCTTCGCGCTCCGGATCGTCACCGGCCCAGCGCAGCAGGGTTCGTACCGCTTCCTGGACCTCGGCCGGAACCGGGGGTTTGCTGTCAGCCGCAGCTGGCACGAATTGGCCGTGCATGACGTTCATCGGGTAAACCCCTGTGCTGGAGAAAACTTGCCGGCCGCCGACGGGAGGGGGGATGGGCGTTGCGACGACCGGCAGGTTCCATCTATGTTTTCGCTTCAGGTTCTGCGATATGCCCATACGGGTAGTGGTTGGGGGAAATGCCGGAGTGCCGATGACACCTGAATCCCTTATTGCTGCAAGCAAGGTCGCCGCCGTGGTCAGCGACCCGCGCCAGGCGGACAATCCGATCGTCGCCTGCAATGAAGCCTTCATGCAGCTGACCGGCTATTCGCGCGAGGAAATCCTCGGCCGCAATTGCCGGTTCCTGCGCGGCGAGCGGACCGAGCCGGAGCAGACCGCGATGCTGCGCGAAGCCGTGGCGGAGAGCCGCCCGGTGATGGTCGAGCTGATCAACTACCGCAAGGATGGCAGCGCCTTTCGCAACGCGGTGATGATCGCGCCGCTGTTCGACGAGAAGGGTGATCTTTCCTATTTCCTCGGTTCGCAGATGGCGATCGATGACAGCGGGGCCAGCCGCCACGAGCAGGCCCGCGCGCGGGTTGAGGCGCTCAGCCGCCGCCAGCGGCAGATCCTAGAGGCTTTGGCCAAGGGCCGGCTCAACAAGCAGATCGCCTGGGAACTTGATCTGACCGAGCGGACCATCAAGATGCACCGCGCCGCAATGCTCCGCGCGCTGGAAGTTCGCACCGTCGCCGAAGCGATCCGGATCGCGATCGAGGCCGGGCTCTGATCCAAAGCTGAGGCTTGCGGCCCGCGCGACCGGCCTGAACGGGCAGTCTTTTCCGCTGCCTCGCGGATGAAATCTGCCCGCTGCAAAATTCGTATGCAAAGGATTGCGGTTTCGCCGCCAAGTTGGGATCAGTGCCAGCCAGAACCAAACGGAGAGATGCAATGCAGCGGCTGATTGGCGCGATAGAGGCCGGCGGAACCAAGTTCGTGCTGGCCCTGGCGCGGGAAGACGGAGGCGTACTCGCCGAAACCCGGATCGCGACCCGCACTCCGGCGGAATGCTTCCCCGAAGTTGCCGCATTCTTTGAGCAGGCTGCAGCCGCCCACGGCCCGATTGCGGCCTTCGGCGTGGGCAGCTTCGGGCCGATCGATATCGATCCGGGCTCGCCCGGTTACGGCACCTTCACCACCACACCGAAGCCGGGTTGGGCTGGCGCAAGCTACCGCGATGCCCTGGGCCGGTTCGGCGCGCCGATCGTGGTCGATACCGACGTCAACGGCGCCGCATTGGGTGAGTGGGAACAGGGCGCTGGGCAAGGCTGCCGGACGCTGGCCTATACCACGGTAGGCACCGGGATCGGCACCGGAGTGCTGCGCGACGGCCAATCGCTGATGGGCTTTTCGCACTTCGAGAGCGGGCACATCCCGGTGCCGCATGACCGCAGCCTCGATCCCTTTGACGGATTCTGCCCCTATCACGGCGACTGCCTTGAAGGACTGGCCGCAGGACCGGCGATCGAACGGCGCTGGGGCACCAGCCTATCCAAGCTGGCCAGCCCGGCCGACAAGATCGAACTGATCGCCGGCTATGTCTCGCAACTGGCGGTCAGCCTGATCCTGCTGCACATGCCCGACCGGCTGATATTCGGCGGCGGGGTGATGAAGACCCCCGGACTGATCCCGGCGCTGCGCAAGGCGACCGAGGCGCGGCTGGCGGGCTATATCCAGGCCCCGCAGCTCGATCCGGGGCTGGAAAGCTACATCGTTCCGCCGGGCCTTGGTGACGAGGCCGGGATCACCGGTGCAATCGCGCTGGGCCGCAAGGCGCTGGCCTAGGCCGCACTGCGGAAGTGGAATGGTGCTGCTGGGGAGGATTGAACTCCCGACCTCAGCCTTACCAAGGATGCGCTCTACCACTGAGCTACAGCAGCACACCATTCCAGAGGGCCCATGAACGGCTGGGCCGTCCGGGCAGGGGCGCGCTATTGGCTGCGCGCCCTTGCTTTGTCAAGCACGAGGCGTGATAGCGCCGAGAGATTGCCGATGCGTGAAGACGATGCCCCCCTGTCCCGCGAGGACCGCCTGGCCGCCAAGCTGCGCGAGAACCTGCGCCGCCGCAAGGAACAGGCACGGAATCTGGCGCGCGGTGAGCAGGCGCAGCTTCCCAAAGGCGAATCGAACAGCTAGGGGCCAAGCATCCTGAAACCGGGGGAGCTAACCGTGCCGCGCCTGATCCTTGTTCGCCATGGCCAGAGCCAGTGGAACCTGGAAAACCGCTTTACCGGCTGGTGGGATGTCGACCTGACCGCCAAGGGTGAGGACGAGGCCCGCGCCGCCGGGGCCTTGCTCAAGGCCAAGGACATGCTGCCCAGCGTGGCTTTCACCTCGTTACAGACTCGCGCAATCCGCACGCTGCATTTCGCGCTGGAAGCGGCCGGACGGCTGTGGATCCCGGAAACCAAGGACTGGCGGCTCAACGAGCGGCACTATGGCGGCCTGACCGGGCTCGACAAGGCCGAGACTGCGGCCCGGCACGGCGACGAACAGGTCAAGATCTGGCGCCGTAGCTTTGATACTCCGCCGCCAGTGCTGGAAGACGGATCGGAATTCGATCTGCGCTCCGACCCGCGCTATGCCGGGATCGCAATCCCCAGCACTGAAAGCCTGAAGGACACGATCGCCCGGGTCCTGCCTTACTACGACGCGGAAATCGCCCCGGCCCTGCGCGCCGGCGAAGTCGTGCTGGTTTCGGCGCACGGCAATTCGCTGCGTGCGTTGGTCAAGCACCTGTCCGGGATCTCCGATGCCGAGATCACCGGGCTGGAGATTCCGACCGGCCAGCCGATCGTCTACGAGCTGGACGAGAGCCTCAACGCGCTGGAGCGCTACTACTTGTCGGAGCGTTAGCATGAGCGCACCCGTTGCAATCGTCATGGGCAGCCAGTCGGACTGGGCGACGATGAAGTGCGCCGCCGACGCGCTCGACAAGCTGGGGGTCGGCTATGATGCCCGGATCGTCTCGGCTCATCGCACCCCGCAGCGCCTGGTCGAATTTGCCGAGGGTGCCGCAGCCGAAGGCTTCAAGGTAATCATTGCCGGTGCCGGCGGCGCCGCGCACCTGCCGGGCATGGTCGCCAGCATGACGCACCTGCCGGTGCTGGGCGTCCCGGTCCAGTCCAAGGCGCTTTCGGGGCAGGACAGCCTGCTCTCGATCGTGCAGATGCCCGCAGGGATCCCGGTCGGCACCCTGGCGATCGGAGAGCCCGGAGCAACCAACGCCGGGCTGCTCGCCGCCGCGATCCTCGCCACCACCGATGAAGCGCTGACCGAGCGGCTCAAGGCCTTTCGCGCCGCGCAGAGCGCCGGCGTGGCCGAGCGGCCGAGCTGACCGGCGCGATGATCCCTCCGGGTGAAACGATCGGCATTCTGGGCGGCGGCCAGCTTGGCCGAATGTTGGCCAAGGCGGCGGCGCAGCTGGGCTACCGCGTCCATGTTTATGCGCCTGAAGCGGATTCGGTCGCGGCCGAAGTCTGCGCCCGCTTCACCTGCGCGCACTGGGACGATGCCGCCAGCATGGCCGCATTCGCCGCCGATTGCGCGGTGATCACCTATGAGTTCGAGAATGTGCCGGTCGGCCCGCTGAAGGCACTGGGCCCAGTGCCGCTCCACCCCAATGCGCGGGCGCTGGAAGTGGCGCAGGACCGGCTGAACGAGAAGGAATTCGTCGAGCAGCTCGGCGGCCGCACCGCGCCCTACATGGCGGTCGATACCCGCGAGGATCTTGACCAGGCGCTGGTCCGGATCGGATCGCCGGGGATCCTCAAGACCCGGCGCGAAGGCTATGACGGCAAGGGCCAGTGGCGGATCAACTATGACCATGAGGTCGAAGGGATATCTCTGGGCGCCCAGCCGCTGATCTACGAAGGCTTCGTCCAGTTCTTTGCCGAATTCAGCGTGATCCTGGCCCGCGGGCAGGACGGAACGGTGAAGTTCTGGGACAGCGCCGAGAACGTCCACGAAGGCGGGATTCTGGCCCGGTCGACCGCCCCCGCCAGTGCCGAGGTCCTTGCCCAGGTCGAGGAAGCGCGGGCGCTGGCCGGCAAGGTCGCCGCTGCGCTGGACTATGTCGGGGTCGCAGCGTTCGAATTCTTCGCCACCCATCAGGGCCCGGTGTTCAACGAGATGGCCCCGCGGGTCCACAATTCCGGACACTGGACCATCGAAGGCGCGGTCACCAGCCAGTTCGAAAACCACATCCGCGCGATCTGCGGCCTGCCGCTGGGCGATACCCGGCTCGCCGCCAGCCGGGTCGAGATGCGCAACGTGATCGGCGAGGCGGCTGAGGACTGGGCCGCGGTGCTGGCCGATCCGGCCAATCACCTGCACCTCTACGGCAAGGGCGCCGCCCGCCCCGGCCGCAAGATGGGCCATGTCACCAGGCTGATCTTCACCCCATGAACCATCCCGAGATCGTGCTGGTGGTTGCCGTCGCCGACAACGGCGTGATCGGGGCGAACGGCGGGATGCCCTGGCACATTTCGGCCGACTTCCGCCGGGTCAAGGCGCTGACCATGGGCAAGCCGCTGGTGATGGGCCGCAAGACCTTCGATTCGCTCCCCGGAATCCTCCCCGGCCGCCGCCACATCGTGATCACCCGCGACGCCGCCTGGGAAGCCGAGGGGACCGAGCGGGCCGCTTCGCTGGAAGCGGCGTTGCAAATGGCCAATGCCCCGCACATCGTGGTGTTCGGCGGCGCACAGATCTATGCCGAGGCCCTGCCGCTGGCCGATCGGATCGAGCTGACCGAGGTCCATGCCTCACCCGAAGGCGATACCCGCTTTCCCGCGTTTGACCGCAGCGAATGGACCGAGACCTTCCGCGAGCACCATCCGGCCGATGGCCGCAACCCGGGGTTTGATTTCGTCACGCTGCTGCGTAAACCGGGGACGGACTGAGGGAGCGGGGCAGATGCGCAAGCGGATTTGGATTGCAGTCGCGGTGGTGGCGCTGGCGGCGTTCGGGTTCTTCGGGATCGCGCCGGGCTATCTCGAAAACAGCATGAACCGGATCGACGGCAAGGAACTGATCCCGGTCAGCCCCGAGGCCGAGGCACTGCACAAGAGCCTGCTGGTGGTCGATCTCCATTCCGATACGCTGATGTGGAAGCGCGATCTGACTCAGCCTGCCGATCGTGGGCATGAGGATCTGGCCCGGCTGCAGAAGGGCAACGTCACGTTGCAGGTCTTCGCCTCCACCACCAAGTCGCCCAAGGGCCAGAATTACGATTCGAACAGCGGTGACAGCGACAACATCACCCTGCTGGCGATTGCCCAGATGCAGCCACGCCGGACCTGGACCTCGCTGCTTGAACGCTCGCTGTGGCACGGGCAAAAGCTTGATCGCGCGGTGGAAACCACGGACGGTCAGCTGCTCAAGGTCAGCGACGAGGCCAGCTTTGACCGGTTGCTGGCGGCGCACAAGCCGCATGGCACGGTCGGCGCGCTGCTCTCGGTCGAAGGGCTGCACAACCTTGAGGGCAAGGCCGAAAATCTCGACAAGCTCTACGCCGCCGGGTTCCGGATGGCCGGGCTGACTCACTTCTTCGACAACGAGCTCGCCGGATCGCTCCATGGCGTGAGCAAGGGCGGGCTGACCCCGTTCGGGCGCCAGATCATGGGCCGGATGGAAGAGATCGGGATGATCGTCGACATTGCCCATTGCAGCCACCAATGCGTGGCCGAAGTGCTGGCCAGCGCGCGCCGCCCGGTGGTTTCCAGCCACGGCGGGGTCCAGGCGGTGTGCAAGGTCAACCGCAACCTTTCCGACGACGAGATCCGCGGCGTCGCCCGCACCGGCGGGGTGATCGGGATCGGCTATTGGGATGCGGCGGTCTGCGACACCAGCCCGCGCTCGATCGCCAAGGCGATCCGCCACGTCCGCGATCTGGTCGGGATCGACTACGTTGGCCTCGGCAGCGACTATGACGGGGCGACCACGGTGCGGTTCGATACTTCCAACCTTGTCCAGATCACCCAGGCCCTGCTGGACGAAGGCTTTACCGCGCAGGAAATCCGCGCGGTAATGGGCGGCAACGCGCTGCGCCTGATCCGCGCCGGGATCGTACCGATGAGCGCGGCGCAGCTGGAGCAGAAGCGCGCGTCATGACGATCCCTCGGCTCGATGCGCGAGCACCCATGCCCGAGAGCTTGCGCGGCGCGATCATCGCGCTGGGCAATTTCGACGGCTTCCACCGCGGCCACCAGGCCGTGGCGGGCGAGGCGATCAGCTGGGCCTGGGCCGAGGGCCGACCGGCAATCATCGCGACCTTCGATCCCCACCCGGTGCGCCATTTCGCCCCGCAGACCCCGCCGTTCCGGCTGACCACGCTCGGCCAGCGGCAGGAACTGTTCGAAGCGGCCGGGGCCGATGCCATGCTGGTGTTCCATTTCGATGGCGCGCTGGCAGCAACCACGGCCGAGGACTTCGTGCTTGAGCTGCTGATCCGCCGCCTGGGCGCGGCCGGGGTGGTGACCGGCGAGGACTTCACCTTCGGCAAGGGCCGGGGTGGCAACGTGCCGATCCTGGCCGAGCTGGGCAGCAGCGCGGGGATGCAGGCCCGCGCGGTCGGCGCGGTCAGCGAGCATGGCGAAGTAGTTTCCTCCAGCCGGATTCGCGAAGCGCTGAAGACCGGCGATTGCGGCACCGCGACGCACCTGCTGACCCGCCCCTTCGCGATCCGCGGCACGGTGGAGCACGGGGCCAAGCTCGGCCGGAGCATCGGTTATCCCACCGCCAACCTGTCGCTCGGCAGCTACCTGCGCCCGGCCTACGGCATCTATGCGGTCACCGGCCTGCTGCCTGGCGGCCAGATCGTCCACGGCGCGGCCAACCTCGGGATCCGGCCCAGCTTCGATCCGCCGATCGAGCTGCTCGAGCCCTATTTCTTCGATTTCTCCGGCGATCTCTATGGGCAGGAGATCGAAGTGGCCCTGCACCACTACCTGCGCCCCGAAGCGAAGTTCGACACGCTGGAAGAACTGACCGCGCAGATGGAGGCCGATTGCTTGCAGGCGAGGGCATTGCTCGGCGCTGCGCAAGGTTAGTTCACTCAGAGGCGCAGAGAAGAAAAGGGAGGCGCGGAGGAGCTGGAAGCGCCGCAGGCTCTCTTTACTTGCGCCAGGTTTCGTCAAGCGTAACACGAGTTGACAAAGGCGGCTTCGCCGTGTGCGCTACCCCTCTGCGCCTCCACTTCCTCTCTGCGCCTCTGCGTGAACCATTCTGCCTTCGGCGTCCTGCCCAAGCCGCGAACCAAAAAATTGCGATTTCCCGCCGCCCCCGCTAAGGCCCGCGCGCCATGACTGAACAGCGCGACTATCGAGACACCGTCTTCCTGCCGAAGACCGAGTTCCCCATGAAGGCCGGCCTCCCCCGGAAGGAGCCGATCATTGCCGCGCGCTGGGAAGCGGAAAAGCTGTACGAGCAGCTGCGCGATGCGCGGCGCGGGCGTGAGACCTTCATGTACCATGACGGTCCCCCCTATGCGAACGGCGACATGCACATCGGCCACGCGCTCAACCACACGATCAAGGACATGGTCTGCCGCACCCAGAACCTCTTGGGCAAGAACGCGCCCTATGTTCCGGGCTGGGACTGCCACGGCCTGCCGATCGAATGGAAGGTCGAGGAGCAGTACCGCAAGGCCAAGAAGAACAAGGACGAGGTCCCCCTTCTCGAATTCCGCGCCGAGTGCCGGGCCTATGCCCAGCATTGGGTCGACGTGCAGCGCCAGCAGCTCAAGCGGCTCGGCGTGATGGCCGATTGGAACAATCCCTACCTGACCATGCAGCCCGAGAGCGAGGCGACGATCGTGGCCGAGCTGCTCAAGTTCGCTACCAGCGGCCAGCTCTATCGTGGGGCCAAGCCGGTGATGTGGTCGCCGGTCGAAAAGACCGCGCTGGCCGAGGCCGAGGTGGAGTATGAAGATATCACCTCGACCCAGATCGACGTGGCGTTTGAGATTGTTGAATGTCCTAATGACCCAAGCTTGGTCGGAGGTTTCGTCGTAATTTGGACGACAACCCCTTGGACTATACCAGTGAACCAAGCGATCGCCTTCGGCCCTGACATTCTCTATCGGCGGCTTTACGTTGGCGATACGCCCTACATCGTTGCCGATGCTTTGGTTGAAGCATTTGCGGTTCGCAAACTGGGGCGCGATTGGCTGCAGAAGCAATGCGATTGGCAGTTCGCAATTGTCGATCAAGAGCTTTACCTAAAGCCAGGAGCTCTCGACGGCGCGGTAGCCCGCCACCCGATGCACCACCTCGGCGGGTTCTTTGCCGAGCCGCGGCCGTTCCTGCCGGGCGACTTTGTCACCACCGACTCCGGCACCGGGCTGGTCCACATGGCACCCGATCACGGCGAGGACGACTTCGAGCTGTGCAAGGCCCACGGCCTGAACCCCAAGTTCGCGGTTGAAGGCGATGGCAAGTACCGTGAGGACTGGCCCTGGCTGGGCGGGCAGGGCTCGGTCATCAACCCCAAGTTCAACGCCCCCGACGGGCCGATCTGCTCGGACCTGCGCGAGGCGGGCGGACTGCTGGCGGCTTCGGCGGATTACCAGCACAGCTATCCGCACTCGTGGCGGTCCAAGGCCAAGGTGATCTATCGCTGCACGCCGCAGTGGTTCGTGCCGATGGACAAAGAACTCCCCTCCCGCTTGCGGGAGGGGTCGGGGGTGGGCCAGTCGGCCAATGCAACCCATTCGCCCGATCAGACTCACCCACCCCTAACCCCTCCCGCAAGCGGGAGGGGGACTACCCTCCGCGAAATAGCCCTTGCCGAAATCGAACGGGTCCAGTTCACCCCCGACAAGGGCCGCAACCGGATCGGTTCGATGGTCGCGGGCCGTCCCGACTGGGTCCTGTCGCGCCAGCGCGCCTGGGGCGTGCCGATCACGCTGTTCGTCAATCGCAAGAGCGGCGAATACCTGGTCGACGAAGCGGTCAACGAACGGATCGTCGCGGCGGTGCGCGAACACGGCATCGATGCCTGGACGCCCGACACCGCGCACAGCTTCCTGGGCGACAAGTACAACCCCGACGAGTGGGAAGCGGTTTCCGACATCCTCGACGTCTGGTTCGATTCGGGCACCAGCCACGCCTATGTGCTGGAATCGGATCGCTGGCCTGACCTGTCATGGCCGGCCGACATCTATGTCGAAGGCTCTGACCAGCACCGCGGCTGGTTCCAGTCGTCCTTGCTGGAAAGCTGCGCTACCCGTGGCCGCGCGCCCTATGACCGGATCCTGACGCACGGGTTCACGATGGATTCCAAGGGCATGAAAATGTCCAAGAGCCTGGGCAATACCATCGATCCCAACAAGGTGATGGAAACCTATGGCGCGGATATCATCCGGCTGTGGGCGCTGTCGGTCGATTTCACCGAGGATCACCGGATCGGCGATGAAATCCTGAAAGGTGTGTCCGACCAGTACCGCAAGCTGCGCAACACCTTCCGCTATCTGCTCGGCGCGCTCGACGGCTTCAGCGAGGCCGAGCGGGTGCCGGTGGAGACGATGCCGGAGCTGGAGCGCTATGTGCTGGCGCTGCTGGCCAGGCTCGACGCGACGCTGCGCAAGGCGACCGACGAGTTCGACTTCAACACCTATGTCCGCGCGCTGACCGATTTCTGCAACGAGGACCTTTCGGCCTTCTTCTTCGATATCCGCAAGGACAGCCTCTATTGCGACGCGGCGACCGATCCCAAGCGGATGGCCTATCGCACCGTGCTCGACACGCTGTTCCACGCCCTGGTGCGCTACGCCGCCCCGGTGCTGGTCTTCACCGCCGAGGAAGTGTGGGGAACGCGCTATCCGGAGGCGGGGAGCGTGCATCTGCTTGAGTGGCCGACCCTTCCCCGTCAGCCCGGGCTTGACCCGGGCCAAGGCTTTTCTTCGGCGACGGCGGCGGAAGGAAGCCAAGCCCCGGATCAAGTCCGGGGTGACGAGCTTTGTTTTTTTGAGAATGGTGAGCCATTAGTTCGTTGGTCCACTCTTCGAGATCATCGTCGCGCCGTGACGGAAATGATTGAACCTCTGCGGCGAGAAAAAACTGTAGGATCAAGCTTGGAGGTGGAAGTGACCGCGCCGTTCGCCGACATAGGTGAGACAGTCCTCGCGGAACTGTTCATCGTGTCTTCGGTCAAACAGGGCGACACGCTTTCCGTCACCCGCACCACCCACCACAAATGCGGCCGCTGCTGGCGGCACCTCCCCGAGGTGACCGAGGACGGCGCGCTTTGTTCACGTTGCGATCAGGTGGTGGCGGGCATGGACGCCGGCGCATGAGCTTCCTCTCCGCCCGCCCCCGCACCATCGGCCTGATCCTGGCCGGGCTGGTCTATTGGTTGGACCAGTGGATCAAGCGCCAGGTCGACGGACCCTGGGGTCTCACCGAAGAATACATGAAGATCGACCTGTTGCCGTTCTTCGACCTGACCCGGACGCACAATCACGGCGTTTCGATGGGATTCCTCACCGCCAATTCGATGGAGATGCGCTGGGGGCTGGTGGCGCTGACCGCCGGAATCGCGCTGATCGTGTTCGTCTGGCTGCTGCGCGAGAAGAAGTTCGGCGACATCCTGCCGCTCGGCATGGTGCTGGGCGGGGCGCTGGGCAATATCCACGACCGCTACCGCTTCGGCTATGTGCTCGACTATGCCGATTTCCACATCGGCACCTGGCACTTTTATATCTTCAACCTGGCCGATGCGGCGATCACCGTGGGGGTTGCGATAATCCTTGCCCGCAGCTTCCTGATCCGCGAAAAGACCGAAACTGAACCGGCGGGCGCCCCCGCTACGGAGAATTGAGACCATGCGTAAGTCAGCCCTGATCGTCCTGTCCGGCAGCGCCCTGCTGCTTTCCGCCTGCGGCGGCGGCGGGCTGTTCAACCGCCAGCGCCCCGATGAATTCGCGGTGCAGCGCCAGGCTCCGCTGGTGGTTCCGCCCGATTTCGCGCTGGTTCCCCCTGCCCCCGGCGCCCCGCGCCCGACCGAGCAGAGCACTGCGGCCCAGGCCCAGGGCGCGCTGTTCGGCCCGGCCCAGCCGCGTTCCGGCGTGGAAACCACGGTCGGCCAGAAGAGCGGTCAGGCCGCCCCTTCAATCCGCTCGACCGTCGGCGATCCGGCAACCCAGACCGTCGCCAAGGGCGAAGTCACCCGCGACATCGTCGCCGCGCCGGAAGGCGATGGCCGCGAAGCCCAGACCATGATCGGCGGTACCTGAGTTACCGTTTCAGTCTGTGATTCAAAAGGGCTCGCGGAAACGCGGGCCTTTTTTGGTTGCACTCGCAAAGGCGCAAAGGCGCAAAGGTGTTGTGCGAGGCCCTGGCCTTTCCCGCGCAAGCGGGAAGAGGGTTGCGTCCCGCTTGCGCGGGAAAGTGGGAGTCTTGGGTCGGATACCACGCCTTTGCGCCTTCGCGCCTTTGCGAGAGCTATTCCGCGTCCGTGCGCGAAGCGGCCTTGCTGACCAGCAGCTTGTCGATCTTGCGGCCGTCCATGTCGACCACCTCGAAGCGCCAGTTCTGTTCGTGGAAGTGCTCGCCTTCGTGCGGCAGTTTCTTCATCACCGACAGGGCAAAGCCGGCGGCGGTGGCGAAATCGCGGTCATCGGGAAGTTCGATCTCCAGCCGGTCGGCCAGGGCATCGGCGGGCAGCGAACCGGCGATCAGCAGGCTGCCGTCCTCGCGCTCGACCACCATCGGCTCGTCGCCTTCATCCTGGTGGCTGGCGAAATTGCCGACGATCGCGCTGAGCAGGTCGGCCGGGGTCACCACCCCTTCGAGATGGCCATATTCATCATGGACCAGCGCCATCGCCACGTCGCTCTGCTGGAGCAGCCGCAGCGCGTCCATCGCGTCAAGCTGGTCGGGGATCACCTCGGCCTTGCGCATCAGCCGGGCCAGCTGGACCTTCTTGCCGGCCAGCAGCACCGCCAGCACGTCCTTGACCTTGACCACCCCGACGATGTTGTCCGGGCTGCCATCGGCCACCGGCAGCAGCGAATGGGGCGAATCCTTGATCGCGGCGCGGACCTCGGCCTCGCTGGCCTTGCGGTCGATCGTGTCGAGTTCGGTCCGCGGGGTCATCAGTTCACGCACCGGACGGTCGGCCAGCCGCATAATCCCGGTCATGATCTGGCGTTCTTCCTCTTCGATCACGCCCGAGCGGGTCGCCTCGGCGAAGACCAGGTGGAGCTCCTCCGCGGTCAGTGAGTGCTCGCCCTTGCCCCGCACCCCCAGCACGCGAACCAGGAACGAGGACGAGCGGTTGAGCAGCCAGACGAACGGCGCGGTCACCCGGGCGACCACCGCCATCGGCACCGCCGCGACCATCGCGATCGGCTCTGCCGCACGCAGCGCAATCTGCTTGGGCACCAGTTCGCCGATGACCAGGCTGAAATAGGTGGTCAGGACAATGACGATCGCAAAGCCTGCTTCTTCGGCATAGCGATCGGGCAGCCCCAGCGCGGTCAGCCGTTCGGCAGTCGGTCCGCCGAGGCTGGCGCCCGAATAGGCGCCGGCAATGATTCCGACCAGGGTGATCCCGATCTGCACGGTCGAGAGGAATTTGCCAGGGTCCGAGGCCAGCAGCAGAGCGGTCCGCGCGCCCTTGTGGCCGCGATCCGCTGCGACTTTGAGCCGCGCTGGGCGCGCCGAAACGATCGCCAGTTCGGACATTGCGAACAGGGCATTGAGCAGGATCAGGCCTGCAATGACAAAAACATCGGTCCAGGGGAATGCTTGCACGGTTCATCCGTTAGCAGACTTGCAGCGCTACGCGAAGAGGCGCGCGGCGATTGACAAAGATGCGATGCAGGGACCATTCATGTTCCGGACGATAGGGTTAATATCAAGTTCCTATGATGGAAGGGGAAATGCCATGATCAAGACCCGTACAATGCTTGCGAGCCTGGCGGCCGCATCGATGCTGACCGCCTGCGTCACCGATCCCAACACCGGTGAGAAGAAGATCAGCCGCACCGCGATCGGCGGAGTTGGCGGCGTGGTTGTCGGCGGCCTGCTGGGCGGGCTGATCGGCGGCAAGACCGGGCGGATCGTCGGCGCGGGGATCGGCGGTGTCGCCGGGGCCGCGGTCGGCTATACCATGGACAAGCAGATCAAGGAGCTGAAGGAACAGACCGCCGGCTCGGGCGTCGACGTGACCGAGACCGACAATGGTCAGGCGATCCTGGTCAATCTGCCCGACGGCGTGACCTTTGACGTCGGCAGCGCCACGCTCAAGCCGGCCTTCCGCGAAACGCTCGACAAGGTGGCGCAGAGCCTGATCCAGTATCCCAACAGCCTGGTCGACGTTTACGGCCACACCGATTCGACCGGTTCGGACGCGTTCAACCAGACCCTGTCGGAAAACCGCGCCCGCACGGTGATGAACTACCTGATTTCAAAGGGTGTCCCCGCCGCACGGCTGCGCAGCCAGGGCTTTGGGGAGACCATGCCGGTCGCCTCGAACGACACCGCCGACGGTCGCGCCAGGAACCGCCGGGTCGAGATCAAGATCGTTCCGGTCACCCAGGAAGACGTGGCCGCGGCTCGCTCTTCCGGTTCATAACGGATCGCGATTCAGCCAATCACCAGAGGGGCTCGCCTGCAAGGGCGGGCCCCTTCTGTTTCAACCTTGCCCGACCAGATCCCTTGCCCGCCCGGCCAGCCGTTCAACGGCCGCGCCGTGGATTTGGGGCGAGCTGACCAGCACCCCGAAGGCGCGCGGATCGCGCTTATTGTAGGTCAGCGGCGCGCCGAAAGCGTCGGTTACCGCCGCCCCTGCCTCGCGCGCGATCAGGGCTGCTGCGCCGATATCCCATTCGTAGCCCCAGCGCAGCGTGGCGACCAGATCGGCCTCGTCGGCGGCGACCATCGCCATCCGCAGCGCGATCGAATTGGGCTGGTCGACCGGGGTCAGATCGGCATCGGTCTTGGGCAGGGCCAGCGCCGGAACCCGCGCGCCGATCAGTTCGGACCGTGTGCTGGCGGCAAGCCGCTCGCCATTGCGCCACGACCCCCGGCCCGCCTCGGCCGACCAGAACTCGCCCCGCGCCGGTGCATCAAGGATCCCGAGCAACGGCTTGCCGGCGCTGACCAGCGCGACCGAAATCGCCCAGCCGGCCCGGCCGCGGATGAAATCGCGGGTCCCGTCGATCGGATCGACCAGCCAGATCAGCCCGCCCTGCAGTCGCTCGGGCGCGTCGACGGTTTCCTCTGACAGCCAGCCGGCCGATGGCAGAAGCAGGCCAAGCTCGCGCTTGAGGAATGCATCGACCGCAAGGTCCGCCGCGCTGACCGGGCTGCCGCCATGCTTGTCCCAAGTTTCAAGCGCATGTCCGTGGCCGGGCCAGGCCCCGAGCGCGAGCTGCCCGGCTTCGCGGACGATCGCTTCGAGGCGCGCGCGGTCGATCAAGCGGCATTCTCCGCGGTTACTGATAACGACTCGCAACTAGCGTTCATATTTCTCACCTTTGCGACCTTCGGAGGCCTTTTCAAGCCCGCCAGCCTGTGCTTAGGCCAGCCGCAATCCCGGTGCCAGCACCGCCCCCCACGGAGTGACCCCTCATGAACATCCACGAGTATCAGGGCAAGGAACTGCTCGCCAAGTTCGGCATCGCCATCCCCAAGGGCATCGCGGCCATGTCGGTTTCCGAAGCGGTCGAAGCCGCCAAGCAGCTCCCGGGGCCGCTTTACGTGGTGAAGAGCCAGATCCACGCCGGCGGGCGCGGCAAGGGCAAGTTCAAGGAACTGGGCCCCGATGCCAAGGGCGGCGTGCGGCTGGCCAAGAGCCTCGAGGAAGTCGAAAGCCACGCCCGCGAGATGCTCGGCAATACCCTGGTGACGATCCAGACCGGCGATGCAGGCAAGGAAGTCAACCGGCTCTACATCACCGACGGGGTCGACATCGGCAAGGAATACTATCTGTCGATGCTCGTTGACCGCGCCACCGGGCGGATCGCGATGATCGCCTCGACCGAAGGCGGGATGAGCATCGAGGACGTGGCTCACGATACCCCGGAAAAGATCGTGACGATCACGATCGACCCGGCCCAGGGCTTCATGCCGCACCATGGCCGCGCGCTGGCCTTCGGGCTCAAGCTCAAGGGCGATCTGGCCAAGCAGGCCCAGGTCCTCGGCAAGCAGCTCTACGACGCCTTCATGGCGCTCGACTGCGCGATGATCGAGATCAACCCGCTGGCCGAATGCGATGGCAAGCTGCTGGTGCTCGACACCAAGATGAGCTTCGATTCGAACGCGCTCTATCGCCACCCGGATGTGATGGCGCTGCGCGACGAGACCGAGGAAGACCCGGCCGAGATCGAAGCCAGCAAGTACGACCTCGCCTACATCAAGCTCGACGGCAACATCGGCTGCATGGTCAACGGGGCGGGCCTGGCCATGGCGACGATGGACATCATCAAGCTCAACGGCGAGTTTCCCGCCAATTTCCTCGATGTCGGCGGCGGCGCCAGCAAGGAAAAGGTCACCGCGGCGTTCAAGATCATCCTCAAGGACCCTGCGGTGAAAGGCATCCTCGTCAACATCTTCGGCGGGATCATGAAATGCGACATCATCGCCGACGGGATCGTCGCAGCGGCCAAGGAAGTGAACCTCTCGGTTCCGCTGGTGGTCCGCCTCGAAGGCACCAATGTCGAACTGGGCAAGCAGATCCTCGAAGGCTCGGGCCTGCCGATCGTCTCGGCCAGCGATCTGGGAGATGCCGCCAAGAAGATCGTCGCGGAAGTGCGCAAGGCGGCGTGATGCGTCCGTTTGCAACAGTGATGGGGCTGGCGACACTCTTGGCTGCCAGCCCCGCTGTTGCTTGCTCGATCATACTTCCGGCGGACTACGAAGGCAGCTCCCAGCAGCGCCGCGATGTTCGTGACTCCATCGAACGCGCTACCATCATCATCGATGGTGAAGTTGTGCGCCCCTGGACGCCCGAGCGACCCGCCCTGGTCCGCGTTGAGCATGTCCTGAAGGGCTATCCTCCCGAGCTTGTTGAAGTGGGCGGGCCCGGAGCTGGCGCGGATTGTTCGATCCCGTTGGCGCACATCGGCGAACGCTCGCGGATGATCCTGTCCAATGGCCCAAGCCCCTATGACCTGTTCCGTGATCAGTCCGAGGCGCGCCACGAGGATCGCGTGCTGCATTCTGATCGTCGCGAGGTTTGGCCTTACTTCCCGGGCATTCAGGCCGCTCCCTCGAACTAGGTTTCTGCCATTGCCCGGCACGTGTAGAAATTTTGCTGCAAGGCATCAGCAAACTCGACTTGACCCGCTGCGGCGGCGTGGCAATGGCTGATGCATCTCGGGGCTTAACCGGTCGATGAAGATGGGTTGACGTTTCCGTAAACGTAAACTAGGCGCGGCAGCGTCATTCAACGGGAAAGGCTGGAACAGCATGAAAGCCCTGGTCTGCGTAAAGCGCGTGATCGATTACAACGTGAAGCCGCGGGTCAAATCCGACGGCACCGGTGTCGACCTCGCCAATGTGAAGATGAGCATGAACCCCTTCGACGAAATCGCCGTCGAAGAAGCCATCCGCCTGAAGGAAAAGGGCGTGGTGGCCGAGATTATCGCGCTTTCGGTGGGGCCGGCCAAGGCCCAGGAAACGCTGCGCACCGCGCTCGCCATGGGCGCGGACCGCGCCGTGCTGGTCCAGGTCGATGACGGCGTCGAGGTTGAGCCGCTCGCCGTGGCCAAGCTGGTCAAGGGCGTCGCCGAGGAAGAAGGCGTCAGCCTGATCATAACCGGCAAGCAGGCAATCGACGACGATTCGAACCAGGTCGGCCAGATGGTCGCCGCGCTGATGGGCCGCCCGCAGGGCACCTTCGCCAACGAAGTCGCGATCGAAGGCGATTCGGTGGTGGTGAAGCGCGAAGTCGACGGCGGGCTCGAAACGGTCAAGCTGGCGCTGCCGGCGGTGGTCACCACCGACCTGCGCCTCAACGAACCTCGCTATGCCTCGCTGCCCAATATCATGAAGGCCAAGTCCAAGCCGCTCGCCACCAAGGCCCCGGCCGACTACGGCGTGGATATCGCTCCGCGCCTCAAGACCCTCAAGGTCAGCGAACCGCCGGTCCGTTCGGCCGGCATCAAGGTGGCCGACGTGGATGCCCTCGTCGCCAAGCTCAAGGAAATGGGAGTCGCCTGACATGAAGACGCTCGTTTGGGTCGAACACGACAACGCCTCGGTCAAGGATGCTACCCTGGCCGCCGTTACCGCCGCTTCGCAGATCGGCGAAGTCCACTTGCTGGTCGCCGGTTCGGGCTGCAAGGCCGTGGCCGATGAAGCCGCCAGGATCGCCGGCGTGGGCAAGGTCCACCTTGCCGATGACGCGGCCTATGCCAATGCGCTGGCCGAAAACGTCGCGCCGCTGGTGGCCAGCCTGATGGCCAGCCACGATGCCTTCGTCGTTCCGGCCACCACCACCGGCAAGAACATCGCCCCGCGAGTCGCCGCGCTGCTCGATGTGATGCAGGTGTCCGACATCCTCTCGGTCGAAGGGCCCAAGACCTTCACCCGCCCGATCTATGCCGGCAACGCGATCGCCACGGTTGAATCGAGCGATGCCAAGCTGGTGATCACCGTACGCGGCACCGCTTTCGCCAAGGCTGAAACCAGCGGCGGTTCGGGCAGCGTCGAGGCCGTTTCGGGCACCGGCGATTCCGGCCTGTCCAGCTTCATGGGGTCCGAAATCGCCAAGAGCGAGCGCCCGGAACTGACCAGCGCCAAGATCATTGTCTCGGGTGGCCGCGCGCTCAAGGATGCGGATACCTTCAAGGCCACCATCTTCCCGCTGGCCGACAAGCTGGGCGCCGCGATCGGCGCCAGCCGCGCGGCGGTCGACGCGGGCTATGTCCCCAACGACTACCAGGTCGGCCAGACCGGCAAGATCGTCGCCCCGGAAGTCTACATCGCGGTCGGCATCTCGGGCGCGATTCAGCACCTCGCGGGGATGAAGGATTCCAAGACCATCATCGCGATCAACAAGGACGAGGACGCGCCGATCTTCCAGGTCGCCGACATTGGCCTGGTCGCGGACCTGTTCAACGCGGTGCCGGAGCTGACCGGCAAGCTTTGATCCGAACCGACAGAAGAATTCGGAGAAGGCCCTGCATTTGCGGGGCCTTTTTCTTTCGGGTCAGGCTTGCTGTAAATGAATAGTGGTTTCCTCTGCCATACAACCGGTTAGGTTGATCACCTAGTGCTTGGAGACATCCCGATGTTGCGCAACATCATTCTGATTCCAGTGTCGCTGGCAGTAACAGTTCAGCCAGCCTTGGCGGCAGTGAAGCCCCCAGTTGCGCTTGCCAAAGTCGGCAAATGGGAGATCAACTATGACAAGGAAGCTTGTCACCTGCTTGCAAAGTTCGGGGCCAGCAAGGAAGAGACGATAGTGCGGTTGACGCGGTATCAACCTGGTAGCGTGCTCAATCTGACACTGTTTGGCCCGCTGTTCAACACGCAGGACCCTATGGCGACTGTGGAGGTGGGATTTGGCTTGGCCCCGGCCGTCAAATACGAGGCGGTAACAGGCACTGCCGGAAACAAGTTGCCACTGATGGTGGTGGGGACGGTGCGGTTGGACGGCTGGTTCAGCCGTGAACCACTGGCCATGCCCCCGAACGTAACGACCGAGCAGGAAGCGAGGGCTACGGCAATTGATCTGACACTGCCCGGCAAGCGGCGTTACCGCCTGGAGACAGGTTCATTGGCCGCGCCGATGCGCGCAATGCGCACCTGTGTAGACAATCTGGTCAGCAACTGGGGTTATGATCCGGCTCAGTATGCCGCTTTGCGTCAGGCTCCGGTGCCGGCATCATCACCCTCAACCTGGCTTGGCACCCAAGACTATCCCTACCGCTCACTCTACCGCGGGGCAAACGGGATCGTGCAATTCCGGCTGGCGGTCGATGCGGCTGGTGCCGTTTCAGGCTGCCACGTGCTCTACCGGACCAATCCTGATGATTTCGCCGATCTCACCTGCAAGCTGCTGACCAAGCGGGCGCGGTTCAACCCCGCACTGGACTCATCAGGAGCACCGGTACGCTCCTTTTATGTAGGCAAGGTCCGGTGGATAATCCCCGGCTAGGTCCGTTGATACAGCAGTAGAGGCGCCGCGCCCTCGCTCTCCTGCCGGCCATATTCGACGAACCCCAGGTGCCGCGCCAGCTTGTCCGAAGCGGCGTGGCCCTCCTCGATCATGCAGGCGATCCGCTGCTGGCCATGGGCGGCGTCGAACCAGGCCAACGCGGCTTCCATAGCCTCGCGGGCAATCCCCTGACCCCAGTGATCCTGGTGAACGATCCAGCCGGCTTCGGGGACATTGTCGAGGCCTTGCTCCGGGCCAAAGCCACGATGGCTTCGGAACACGCCGCAGGTGGCGATAATCTTGGACCCGCCCTGCAACCGGACATTGAAGATGCCATACCCGTAAAGTGCCCAGCCACCCGCATTGCGCAGCAGACGGTTGAAGGCATCCATCTCGGTCGGCACGAAGCTGCCGAGAAACCGGCGGGTTTCCTCTGCAAGGGTCAGGTCGAACAGATCGGCCAGATCGCCGATCTGCGGCTGCCACAGCTCGAGCCGCTTGGAGGTGAGAAGCGGCCCGGCGCTCATAGCAGTTGGTCGATCGCATGAATCAGCACCCCGACCAGCCCGCCGACCAGCGTGCCGTTGATGCGGATGAATTGCAGGTCGCGGCCGACCGCGCCTTCGATCCGGCCGGTAACGGTCTGGGCGTCCCACCGCTTGACCGTTTCCGAAACCAGCCGGACGATCTGATCGCCATAACGCACCGCCACCCCGACCAGGGTGCGGCGGGCAAAGCGGTTGATCTGATGTTGCAGCGCGGGATCGTCACGCAGGTGGCGGCCCAGTTCGGCCAGCGCTTCGCCGAGCTGACCGCTGCCTTCGCCGGCGGGGCGGCGCAGGCGGCCCAGCATGGCGCCGCGGAGCCGTTCCCATACGCCTTGCCACCAGTTCGATACCGCCGGATTGGCGATCAGCTCGCGCTTCATCCGTTCAACCTTGCCGCGCAGCTCCTCGTCGTGCTGTAGATCGTCGGTCAGTTTGGCCAGCCCTTCCTCGATCTTGCCGCGCAGCGGATGGTCGGGATCGACGATGACTTCGGCGAGAAGCTTGTAGAGCCCGTCGATCACCGATGTCGCCAGCCGCTCATCCAGCCCGGTCCAGCGCAGCACCGCATTGGCGCGGCGGTGGATCAGGTCGCGAATCAGCTCTTCATTGTCTTCCAGCGTCAGCCCGGTCCAGCGGATCAGCGAGTCCATCACCGGTAAGTGCCGCCGGTCGGCGATCATTGTGCGGAGCATCTGACCGAGCAAGGGCGAAACTTCCAGCTTCTCAAGCTGGCGGAACAGCCCGCTCCGCACCTGGTTGCCAAGCCGCTCGGGATCGAGCGACTCAAGCACCTGAGCGAGCAGTTCGGCCGCGCCGTCGCGCAGCCGGGTGCTGCCCCCTTTGGCGGGATCGGCCAGCCAGTCGCCCGCCGCTGCGGCCAGGTTCATGTTCGCGAGACGCCGCGCGACCACCTGAGGGGTCAGGAAATTCTCGCGCAGAAACTGCGCCATCGTCTCGGCGATGCGATCCTTGTTCTCGGGAATGATCGCAGTGTGGGGGATCGGCAGGCCAAGCGGGTGGCGGAACAGCGCGGTGACCGCGAACCAGTCGGCCAGCCCGCCGACCATCCCGGCCTCGGCAAAGGCCAGGACCCAGCTCCAGACCGGGTGGGAGTCCATAAAATGCCGCGCGACCAGATAGAGCGCAGCCATCGCCACCAAGAGGCCAGTGGCCATTCGGCGCATGGTGCGGGCCCGGTCGGGCAGTATTGCGGCGACCGGACGGCGCCAGCGCAGTCTGGGCGCCTGCTGGTTCACTCGGCCGGCAAGGGTCCGTCATCCCGCCGCGTGGCGGGGGTGGCGACGGGCTTGGTTGGATCGGGCACGGCGGCAGGCTGGGACTCGGCTTGCGCGCCGCCAGTCTTCGACGGCTCCCAGGTCAGGAACGTCCGGCGCAGCTTTGGTCCGATCCGCTTTTCGAACCCGTCGGCCAGGCTGAAACCCGCAGGCACGATCAGCAGGGTCAGCAGGGTCGACAGGATCAGGCCGCCCATCACCACGGTGCCCATCGGCTGGCGCCAGGCGCTGTCACCATGGATCGAAAGCGCGGTCGGAACCATCCCCGCGGTCATCGCCACGGTGGTCATCACGATCGGCTGCGCACGTTTGTGTCCGGCATCGACGATCGCCTGGTATTTCGGCACGCCTTTGGCCATTTCCTCAATCGCGAAGTCGATCAGCAGGATCGAGTTCTTGGCCACGATTCCGAACAACATCAGGATCCCGATGAACACTGGCAGGGTCACTTCCTGCCCGGCAATCCACAGCGCGATCAACCCGCCAAGCGGGGCCAGGAACAGCGACGCCATGTTGACCAGCGGCGAGACAAAGCGATGGTAGAGCAGCACCAGCACCGCAAACACCAGCAGTACCGCCGATCCCAGCGCAATCTGGAAACTGGTGATCAGCTCTTCGAAGATTTCGTCCGAACCAAAGGGCTTCTTGCTCAGACCCAGTGGCAGGTTCTCCATCACCGGCAGCTTGTCGATCGCTTGCTTGATCGGACCTTCCTGGAAACCCGGCGCCAGGTCAGCACCAACGAAGACGCGGCGTTCCTGATTGAAGCGGCGAATCGAGACCGGGCCGGAGCCATAGCTGACATCGGCGACCCGCGAGAGCGGCACCGAGCCGCCGCTGGCGGTCTGCACCGGCAGGTTCATGATCACCGACAGATCGCGCCGCGAATCTTCCGACAAGCGCACCCGGATCGGGATCTGGCGGTCAGAAAGCGAGAACTTGGCTGCGTTCTGATCGATTTCGCCGATCGTGGCAATGCGGATCGTCTGGCTGAGCGCGGCGGTGGTCACGCCCAGGCTTGCTGCCAGTTCCTGACGCGGGGTGATGACCAGTTCGGGTCGGCGGGTATCAGCGGCAACCCGTGGGGCAACCACCCCGGGGATCGATTTCATCTGTTCAGCCAGCTTTGCAGCGGTCGCCTCCAGCAAAACCGAATCCGCACCAGTCAGCATAACCGAGATCGGCCGCCCTATTCCCGGAGGACCCGCTTGGAACAGGGCCTGAAAGTTGACCCGGGCATCGGCAAATTTTTGCAATTCAGGAGTCAGTCTGCGCTCGAAATCCTGGCTGGTGCCTTCGCGGTCGGCCTTCAAGGTGATGAACAGCGAGCCATTGGCTTCGCGGACCCGCTCTTGAACCGTAAGAACTTCGGGCTGCTTCGCAATCAGCGCGGCAACCTGCGCCGAAACGTCTTCGGTCTGTTTGAGCGTGGTCCCCGGGACCATTTCGATCGTGATGCGGCTGAAGTCGCTGTTCTGCTCGGGGAACAGCTTTTGCGGCAGCACGCCAAACAACACGCCCGAAAGGATCAGCGCAAAGAAGGCTATTCCCAGCATCCAGACCCGGTGATCGCGCAGCCGCGCGTTGAGGCGCAGCGCCCAGAACCGGTTCCAGGCGAAGAACCCGGCGTCGCGCTGACGGATCGCCAGATTGACCAGCGAGACCAGCAAGGATTGAAGCAGGAATACCAGCCCGTAGGCAATCGGCCCGCCAAGGATCATGGCCGACAGGATCAAGCCCACACCCGGGCCTTTGGCAACTTCGCCAATTGCAGGTTCGCTGCGCATGATGAACGGCGACAGCGCCGCGAATATCCCGGCCAGCGCCGGCAACAGGTGATAGCCGGGCCGCCCGCGGACCGATTCAACTTTGGCACGAAACGCACGCTGCTTGTTGTTATCAAGGCTGAAGTGCAGGAGCCGTTCATAGCGGTCCATCCACGGCCCGCCGCCGTGCTCGGCAGGGCCGGCCGGCTTGAGGAAGTAGGCCGCGATCATCGGAGTGATCATCCGCGCGACCGCCAGGCTGATCAGCACCGACACCACGACGGTCCAGCCGAAGTTGAAGAAGAACTGGCCAGGAATCCCCGGCATCAGCCCGACCGGAAGGAACACCGCAACGATCGAGAAGGTGGTAGCCACCACCGCCAGGCCGATTTCGTCGGCCGCGTCGATAGCTGCCTGATAGGCGCTCTTGCCCATCCGCATATGCCTGACAATATTCTCAACCTCGACGATCGCATCATCGACCAGGACCCCCGCGACCAGGCCGAGGGCAAGCAAGGACATCTGATTAAGCGTGATCCCCAGCATGTCGATGAACCAGAAGCTGGGAATCGCCGACAAGGGAATTGCGATTGCAGAGATCATCGTTGCGCGCCAGTCGCGCAGGAAGAAGAACACCACGATCACCGCGAGGATCGATCCTTCGACCATCGCCGCGATCGAGCTGGTGTACTGTTCCTTGACGTAAGGCACTGTGGTGAACAGCTTGGTGAACTTGATGCCTGGGTTGTCGGCCTCGATCTTTTCGAGTCGAGCCACTGCCGCGTCATAGACCGACACATCGGATTCGCCGCGACCACGCTGGATCCCGAAAGTTACCGCCATCTTTCCGTTGGTTTTGCCAAGCGAAGTGACTTCGCTGTAGCTGTCGGTCACTTTGGCAATGTCAGCCAGTTTGATGACCCGGCCTCCGGCCAGCGGGATATCGGTCTGCGACAGCTGGTAGGCGGTCGCCGTATTGCCCAGCACGCGAACCGATTGCCGCGAACCGCCAATTTCCGAGCGTCCGCCCGCCGCGTTGAGGTTGAGCTGACGCAGGACCTGATTGATCTGGCCGGCGCTCACGCCGTTGGCCTGCATCTTGCCCGGATCGAGAATGACCGCGATCTCGCGGGTCACCCCGCCGCCGCGATTGACCTGGGCCAGGCCCGGGACACTGAGCAGGTTCTTTGTCACCGTGTCGTCGACAAACCAGGATAGCTGCTCAATCGTCATGTCGTCAGCAAGGACCGAGAAATAGCCGATTTCGTCACTGGAAATGTCGATCTTGGTCACTTCGGGCTCAAGAATTCCGTCCGGCAAGCTGCCCCGGACCTGATCGACCGCGTTCTTGACGTCGTTCAGCGCCTCGACGACATCGGTGCCGATTTCGAATTCGATCTCGGTCTGACTGGCGCCTTCGCGCGCGGTTGAGCTGATGCTCTGGACGTTCTGCAACGATCGCAGTGAAGATTCGACCTTCTGGGTAATCTGGTTTTCGATCTCGGTCGGTGCCGCGCCGGGCTGGCTGATGAAGACCACCACCAGCGGAAATTCGATATCGGGATCGTTCTGCACTTTCATTCGCGAGAACGTGACCATTCCGCCCAGAATCAAGGCTATAAACAGGACGATCGGCACCACCGGGTTGCGGATGCACCAGGCCGAGATGTTTTGAAAATTCATGTTTGCGCTCCCGCCCGGTTCCGCATCAATTGCGCGGCGCGACGGGTTTGATCGTCTCGCCCGGCTGGAGGAACCCGCCGGCCCGCACCACCACGCGTTCGGAACCGTTCAGACCCTCGGTGATCACGATACCCTGGGCGGTAATCTGGCCTTGCTTGATGGGCCGCCGTTCAGCCTTGTTGTCTTTGCCGACAACAAAGACGTAACTTCCCTGCGCATCGGACAAGATCGCGCTTTCCGGCAGAACTGAAGCAACCATGGTGCCCGACTTGATTGTCACTGAGGCAAAGCCGCCAGGGCGCAGTTCCGGGGCATAGGCCAACGCGATCCGCGCAGTGCCTTGCTTGGTTGCCGGGTCGATCACCGGAGCGATCTGCCAGACCTGGCCGCTAAAAGATTTCGCGGCTCCGACCGGCGTGACCGAAGCACTAACCCCCTGGCTCAGTGCGGCGAGGTCAGTCTCGCCGAGCAGTGCCTTGAGTTCCATTTCGCCGCCCTTGGCCAAGCGGAACAGCACGCCCGATCCAGCGCTGACGATCTGGCCGGGTTCCACCCGGCGTTCAAGCACCAGGCCGGCGGCAGGCGCGACAACGTTGAGTCGGCGAACCTGGGCATTGAGCACGCCCAGCTGCGCCTCGGCAACGCGGACCTGGGCAACGGCGCCATCGCGATTCGCGGTCAGCCGGTCGATATCGGCCTTTGACACGAAGCCCTTGCTGACCAGCTTGAGCGCACGATCGAGATTGGCTTGGGCGAGGCGGGCGTTGGCCTTGGCCACCTGAATCTGAGCGACCTGACTTGACTGTTGCTGGCTTTGGACTGAGCGGTCAATCACGGCGAGAACTTGTCCTGCACGGACCCATTGACCAGGCTCCACCAGCACGGCGACGATCTGTCCGCCCTCGCCAGGGACGCCGACCGGCATCTCGCGTCGGGCAGCAAGGGTGCCAGTCGCGGTGATCTGCCCTTCAATCGTCGTACGGCCAGGCGTCACCACGGTGACGACCGGCGCTTGATCCTTCTTGTCATCGGCGGGTGTCGCAGTGCCACTGCGGTTTACGTAATAGGCAATCGCGATGATCACCAGCAAGACCCCCAGGGCCAGCAGGATCAGGTTGCGGCGCGAACGGCGATCTTCCTCGCCGCCTTCCAGCAACGGATTTCCGGCTGCCCGTTCTGCCTCAATTCCCGTTTCGTAATTCATCACTCAATCGCCTTTGCCCCGGACCAGAAACGGTCGATCCCGCCGCCAACGGCAGGAAACCGGCCAAACTGTATTACATGGCTAACTCACTAACCGCAAGCCGCGAGTTGCGTCCGGCTTGGCTGCTTCGAGCCACTGTTGGCCTTAGTCGGGAAGCGGCACGAGGGCAATCACGGGGTCGGCAGACGGCAAAGGAGCTTCGGCAAACCGCATGGTGCAGAAACGGCAACGGCCGGGGCAGGTTTTCACCCGTCCCGGCCGCGCAGCCCTCCGCAGGAGGAATTCAGTACTTGAGCTGGCGTTCGTAGAGATCGCGGTAATGCTGGATCCGTGTGACCCGCAGGCCCTGCATGCCCGAACGATCAACCGCGCGCTGCCACGACGCGAACTCTTCGAGCGTCAGGTTGTAACGCTCGCAGACCTCGTCGATGGTCAGCAGTCCGCCGTTGACGGCGGCCACGACCTCGGCCTTGCGGCGCACCACCCAACGGGTCGTGGTCGGAGCCGGCAACGAATCAATGGTCAACGGCTCGCCAAGCGGGCCGATTACCATCGCGGGTCGAATCTTCTGGTTCTCGATCATCATTGTCCTCGACCGCCGGCGGTGGTTTTTCCGGCGAAGGCAGCTTCCATGCCTTGGGCACGTTTGCCATCTGCTAAATCAGTTCGGTTAACGGAGCGTGAGGTATTGGCCCCCGCTGAATTCCACTGTTCAAAACTGCCCGCCCGAACAGATCCGTTTCGCCCAAGCTCCCCTGCAGCTGCGTGCGCGGCGGTGAGCCGGGCGTGCAGGTCCGACCAGGCGAGTCCGGTTTCAACCGAACCCGGCAGCTGCGGCCCAAGTCGGCCGCGAAGGCTGGCAATAAGGTCTTTGGCGATTTCCATGAGCCTGCTTCTACGCGGCTATGGTCAAGATCGGGTAAAGCCGGGGTTTACCCCTCGTTGACATTGCTTACCGAATTGCAGCAAGCTTTCCCGCGCCGCCTTCCCGGTGTAAGGCGCGCCGCGATGACCCCCGCCCTGCCCCTTTCCGCGACCCTCCCGGACGCCGCCGAGCTGTTCCAGCTGTCTGGGCCGATGGCGGGGAAACGGATCGTCGTCGCCATGTCGGGCGGGGTCGACAGCTCGGTGGTGGCCGCGCTCGCCGCGCGCAGCGGGGCCGAGGTTCTGGGCGTGACGCTGCAGCTCTACGATTCGGGCGCGGCCGCCGCGCGCAAGGGCGCTTGCTGTGCCGGAGACGATATTCGCGATGCCCGCGCCGTCGCCGACCGGCTGGGCATTGCCCATTACGTGATCGATCACGAAAGCCGTTTCCGCGAAGAAGTGGTCGAGCGTTTTGCCGACGATTACCTTGCCGGACGCACCCCGATCCCCTGCATCCGCTGCAATATGGGACCGAAGTTCACCGATCTGCTGGCGATGGCGCGCGAGTTTGGGGCCGATTGCCTGGCCACCGGGCACTATGTCCGCCGCCAGATTGGCCAGGCCGGGCCTGAGCTACACCGCGCACTCGATCCGGCCCGCGACCAGTCCTATTTTCTCTACGGCACCACCGATGCCCAGCTCGATTTCCTGCGCTTTCCGCTGGGCGGACTGCCCAAGTCGCAGGTCCGCGTGATCGCCGAGGCCGAAGGGCTGCGGGTTGCCGCCAAGCCCGACAGTCAAGACATCTGCTTCGTGCCCGATGGCAACTATGCAAAGATCGTCCGCGCGGTCCGGCCCGAAGGCGGCGAGCCGGGCGAGATCGTTCATGCTCAGAGCGGCGCGGTGCTGGGTGAGCATCGCGGGATCATCCACTACACTGTCGGCCAGCGCCGCGGGCTGGAGATCGGCGGTCAGCCCGAGCCGCTTTACGTTACCGGGATCGATGCGCCGAACCGCCAGGTCCTGGTCGGCCCGAAGCACCTGCTGGCGGTCAGCGCGGCACGGATCAGCGAAACCAATCGAATCGGCCCGCTGCCCGATGCGCCGCTGACCGCCAAGGTCCGCTCGCTGGCGCGGCCAGTTCCGGTCGTGCTCGAGGGATTGCTGGGCGACGGCGCGGAGGTAACGATTCGCTTTGCCCAGCCCGAATATGGTGTCGCCCCTGGCCAGGCCGCAGTACTCTATGCGGGCGACCGCGTGGTTGGTGGCGGCTGGATCGAGACTGCCGAACCGGCCTGACCTGCAAAAGGTTCAGGCGCAGGGCTGGGCGATCAGGCTGCGACCGGCAAAGCTGACCTCGCCCAGCGAATCGGCCAGCGCGCAGTCACCGCCGCGAATCGCCGAGCCGTCGATAGTTGCGGTTCCATCGAGCGGGATCACCAGCAGGGGGCCGGCATAGCGGCGTAAAACTTCCGGATCGGGAGCGCCATCAACCCGATCGAGCCGGAAATGCGGCCCTTCGACCAGCCCGGCTGCACCCTCTTCTGCCACTTGACTGGCCAGACCCGGATCATACCGCTCGCCCAGCGCCACTGCCATGCCCGCATCAAGGTGCAGTTCGCGCGGACGGCCATAGTCATATAGGCGGTAGGTGATGTTGCTGTTCTGCTGGACTTCGATCAGGCTCAGGCCGGGCCCGATCGCATGAACCGTTCCGGCGGGAATATAAAAGAAGTCCCCGGCCTTGACAGGATGCCAATCGATCAGGTCCTCGATCGAGCCATCCAGCGCGGCGGCTCGCATCGCATTGGCGGCGATCGGACAGCGAAAACCGATGCCCAGTCTGGCGCCGGGCTCGGCCGCCAGAATCAGCCAGCATTCTTCCTTGCCGCGGTGGCCTGAAGGCGCCTGCGCGTCCGAAGGATGGACCTGCACCGACAGGGCCTGGCTGGTGAAGATGTATTTGACCAGCAGGTCATCGAGCCGCGCTGGCGGCTCAAACCAGACTTCACCGATCGTCTTGCCCGGCGGCGCAACGAACGGCGGCGGCAGATCCTGCCGTCCCCAAGGCCGTTCGACCATTCGGGTTGGCAGCTTGCCGCTCACTGGTTGGCGGCTCCATCGAGTTTGCCGACCAGCTGCGCTCCGGCGCGGGTCGTGACCAGCACTTCGTTGCCATCGACCACGATCACCACGTCTTCGAGCCCGATCGCGGAAACCCGCGGGCCATCGCTCTCGATCAGGACATTGCGGCAATCGACCAGTTCGGCGGGGCCCTTGACCGCGTTGCCCGACGCGTCGCGGGGCCGCGCGGCCAGCAGCGCATCCCAGTTACCGATATCTGACCAGCCCATCGCGGCCGGAACCATCGCGGCACGGGCGGTGTTCTCCATCACCGCATAGTCGACCGATTCGCTGTTGATGGCCGCGAAAGCTTCCGGATCGGGATGGAACCGTGCGCCTTGGCTGTGCCCGCCCGCTACAGCCTTGCGCGCCATAGCCGCAATCTCGGGCCGGTGCGCTGCCAGTTCATCCAGAAAGGTCCCGGCGCGAAAGGCAAAGATCCCGCCGTTCCAGGCATAGCCGCCGTCGGCCAGGAATTGTCTCGCCCGCTCAAGATCGGGCTTTTCGACGAACTGCGCCACCTTGAAGCCCAGCGCGCCAATCGGCTCGCCCCGGCGCAGATAGCCGAATCCGGTTTCAGGCGCGGTCGCTTCGATTCCGAAGGACACCAGCCAGCCTTCTGCTGCCAGCTCCGCCGCAGCATGAGCCGCAGCCTGGAATGCCGCGGCATCGGCAATGTGATGATCGCTCGGGCAGACCAGCATCACCGCGTCTTCCGGCAGGCGCAGCGCCGCCAACGCAATCGCGGCAGCGGTATTGCGGGCGCAGGGCTCGACGATCGTCTCTCCTCCCACGCCGGCGGGCCATTGCGCCTCGACATGGGCAAGATGCGCGGCGCCGGTCACCACGATCGGCACGGCAAAACCTGCGGCAGCAGGGCAGCGCGCGAGGGTCGCCTCGAACAGGGTGCCGTCGCCGACCAAGGGCAGGAACGGCTTGGGCTTGGCCACCCGGCTGCGCGGCCACAACCGTGTGCCGCTGCCGCCGCAAAGCACCACGGGATGGATTTGGGGGTTGTTCATGGCCAATCGACTAGCATAACTTCCACGCGATGGAATTGTTTCGGCGTCAGCTCTGCCACGGCTCAAGCTGGCAGCCCGGCCCTTCGCGGTAGGTTGCGGTCTGGCTGGAAAGCAGCGGAAAGCTGGCGGTGACGCTGCGGGCCTTGGCATCTTCGCTCAGGCGCACAAGCTCCATGCCCGGTTCGAAATCCTTCTTGCAATCGCTCAGCTCGCGCCCGCCGACGAACCGGCACGAGCAGGCGACCCGCGCACCATAGGCGGTCCCGGCCTGAGCATAGCCGTTGAGCGGCTTCCAGAACACTGCGAGCAGTGCCACGATAAGCGCCAGCCCCAGCATCAGCATGCGGCGACGCCACGGCGATCTGGTGGCAGGATTCGGTTTGACGGTTGCCATTGTCGAGCCTTTGGGCGAGGGAAGCGGGCACCATGCCCGGCGTTTCAAAGTCCTTTATCCTTCCCATGCTGGCTCTGCCAGCCCTGATCGGTTGCGGACAGCAAGCGCCGCAGCCGCAGCCGGAATTGGCCGAAGCCGCAGTCAAGGCGGTGATCGAAAAGCCCGGGGTCAACCGTGAGCAGCTGGCCCGATCGGTCGACACGCTGTTCAGCGCGCCCGAAAATGCAGAGACGCGGGCCGTGGTGGTGCTTCACAACGGCCAGATCGTGGCTGAACGCTATGCCCCTGGCTACCACGAAAATACCCGCTTCGTATCATGGTCGATGGCCAAGACGGTGACGGCAGTGATGATCGGGCAGCTGGTTGCAGACGGGCGGCTGCGACTGGATGAAAGCGTGCCGATCCCGGCCTGGCAGCGCCCCGGTGATCCGCGCGGTGAGATTACCCTGCGCCAGCTGTTGCAGATGCGTTCGGGCCTGCGCCACACCGAAGCCGGCGATCCGCCCTACAACAGCGACGAGGTGCGGATGCTGTTCCTCGACGGACGCGACGCCATGGCCGCCTATGCCGAGGCCCAGCCGCTGGAAGCCGATCCAGGTTCCAAGTTCGAATATTCTAGCGCCACGACAGTGATCCTGGCTGACCTAGCCACCCGCGCCTTGACAAGCAGCAACGATCCGCAAGAGCGGATCCGCATTGTCCGCGAATACCTCCGCACCCGCCTGTTCGAACCGATCGGCATGAAAAGCATGGTCCCCGAATTCGACGCCTCGGGCACCCTGATCGGCGGCAGCCTGATCCACGGCAGCGCGCGTGACTGGGCCAAGTTCGGCGAATTCCTGCGCAACCGCGGCGCGGTGAAGGGCGCCCAACTGGTTCCATCAGCCTGGATCGATTTCATGACCACCCCCAGCCCGCGCAACCGCAGCTATGGGGCGCAGACCTGGCTCAATCTGCCTGGACCGGACGGCTTGGTCCAATGGCCCGGGGCCAGCCCGGCAACCTTTTCAATGAACGGCCATCTGGGCCAGTATGTGGTGATCAGCCGGGACAACGGCGTGGTCGCGGTCCGGCTGGGCAAAACCCAGGACGGCGTGCACGAGCCTGTCCGTGCCGCGATTGCCCGGATTGTGACCCTTTTCCCATAGCGCCGCAATTCGAGAGCATATCTAAAGCTTGGCGAGCAGGTCTTCCGACGACAGGTCGGTCGGATCGACATGGCCTTCGGGATCGGGATGGATCAGGATCTCCACGCCCGGAAATTCCTTTGCCAGGATCGCCTCGACCTCGTCCATTACCACATGGGCTTCGGCAATCGTCATGTGGGGATCGACCGCCAGGTGGAACTGCACGAAATCGCGATCCCCTGAAGTGCGGGTGCGCAGATCGTGCAGGCCCTTGATCTCCGGATGGCGCGCCACTGCCTCAAGGAATGATGCCTTGCGTTCATCCGGCCATTCATGGTCCATCAGCTGGTCAACGGCTTGCTGCGAAGCACCCCAGGCCCCCCAGCCGAGCCACAAGGCGATGGCGAGGCCGAAGAACGGATCGGCTCCCGCGATCCCCGCATACTGATCAAGCGCCAGCGCGGCGATCACCGCGAGGTTGAGCAGCAGGTCGGACTGGTAGTGGACATGATCGGTGCTGATCGCGAGGCTGCCGGTCTTGCGGATCACGTGACGCTGCCAAGCCAGAAGCGCAAAGGTGGCAGCCATCGCAATCAGCGAAACGGCGATCCCGCCCTCCGCCCCTTGCGGCCGGGTTCCCGCGATCCACTGCTCCACTGCGCGGAACGCCAGGCTGAGCGCCGAGATCGAGATCAGCACGACCTGGAACATCGCCGCCAGCGCCTCGGCCTTGCCGTGGCCGAAGCGGTGATTCTCGTCATCGGGCTGGGCCGCAACCCAGACCCCGGCCAGGGTGGCGAGACTGGCGACGAGATCGAGCACCGTATCGGCCAGGCTGCCGAGCATGGCGGTCGACCCGGTCGCAAAGACCGCCCAGACCTTGAGCCCGACCAGCAATAGCGCGACTGCGATCGAAGCCAGCGCGGCGCTGCGATTGAGACTGGCGCTGGTACTCATGGATAAAGCAGCGCGCTGGTCCAGCCGCCATCGGCCGCGCGCTCGAACCGGCGGCGCTCATGCAGACGGAAGGGGCGATCCATCCAGAATTCGAAGGCGCTGGGGGTCAGGCAGAACCCAGTCCAATGCGGCGGCCGCGGGACCTGGCCGACAAGATGCCGGGCAGTTGTTTTGGCGATCCGGGCGAGGAATTCGCCGCGCGAGGCGAGCGGTGCCGACTGGTCCGAAGCATGGGCACCCAGCTGCGAATCGCGGCTGCGGCTGGCGAAATAGGCATCGGCCATCGCGTCCGGCACCTGGGCGATCGTGCCTTCGATGCGGATCTGGCGGCGCAGCGACTTCCAGTGAAACAGCATCGCCGCCTGCGGATTGGCCAGCAGTTCCCCGCCCTTGCGGCTGTGGCTGTTGGTGTAAAACACGAAGCCGCCCTGCGGACTGAGCAGGTCCGGTCCATGATCCTTCATCAGCACCATTCGGACCGACGGAAAGGCTTCGGCAGTGGCTGTTGCCAGCGCCACCGCCTCGGGATCGTTGGGTTCGCTCTTGCGCGCCTCGGCGAACCATTCGTCGAACAGCGTAAAGGGTGCAGAATCTGGGATCGCGTTGCTGGCCTGAGCTTCATCCATGCCCCCGCGCATAGCGGCCCGGCCGCGCCGAAGGAAGCGCAACCGTCTCGCAACAAGCGGCGAAACCTTGCCCTATGGGCATAACACACCTAGCTAAGCGCCATGGCCGATCCCTATTCGATCCTCGGTGTGGCGCGCGGCGCGAGCGAGAAGGACATCAAGTCCGCCTATCGCAAGCTGGCGAAGGAACTCCACCCGGACCGCAACAAGGACAATCCAAAGGCTTCGGAACGCTTCTCCGAAGTCACCCGCGCCTATGACCTGCTGTCCGACAAGGACAAGCGCGCCCGGTTTGACCGCGGCGAGATCGATATCGACGGCAATCCCAGCATGGGCTTCGGCTATGGCGGTGGCGGCGGCCCGGGAGGCGGGTTCGGCGGGCGCGACCAGCGGGGGTTCCGGGCCGATGGCTTCGAAGGCTTCGGCGGGGCCGAGGGAATCGATCTTGGCGATATCTTTGATGGGCTGTTCGGCGGCCGGGGCGGAATGGGCGGGGGCTTTGGCGGCGGCCAGCAGCGTCGCGGCCCGGCACCGAAGGGCGCCAATGTACAGTACAAGCTCGGCGTATCGCTGCCCGACGCGGCAATGCAGGCGACCCAGCGGATCACCCTGGCCGACGGCAAGACGATCGATCTGAAGCTGCCTGCAGGGGTTGAAGACGGCACCCAGATGCGCCTTGCCGGCAAAGGTGAGCCCGGCCCGGGCGGCAACGGCGATGCGATCGTGGTGATCCACCTGCAGCCGCATCCGTTCTTTCGCCGCGATGGCGACAATCTGCGGCTCGACCTTCCGATCAGCCTCGATGAGGCAGTGAACGGGGCCAAAGTCAAAGTGCCGACGCCTGAGGGCGCGGTGATGCTGACTGTCGCGCCGGGGACCAGCTCGGGCAAGACCCTGCGTCTCAAGGGCAAGGGCTTCAGCCGCAAGGACGGAGCCCGCGGCGACCAGCTGGTGACAATCGAGGTGCAGCTGCCGGAAAGTGACGACGACCTCGCCCGGCGGCTCGACGGCTGGCGCGATCCACGCAACCTGCGCGCCCGGCTGGGCGTCTGAGGTCGGACGGCAAGCGTGGAGGAGCGAGCACCGGACGATGCGCATCTGCCGCCGTTGGCAATGCCCGACCTGTCGCCAGAAGCGCGCCGGAAACGGGCCCGCGATCACCTTAAAGAGGCTTACGACGAACATGTCGGGCCGCAGGGCCGGTTCTGGAACTCGCGCCCGTTCAGGGTCCTCGCGCGGGTTTGGACCGGGGCCTATCACGATGGCTTCATCCACGCCGGGAACCTCGCCTATATGGCGATCCTGGCGCTTTTCCCGTTCTTCGTCACGGTCGGCGCGGTGTTCAGCCTGATTGGCGAGCAAGCCCAACGCGAAGCTTCGGTCCATGCTTTCCTCAAGGCCATGCCGCCAATCGTCGCGACTGCACTGGAGCCGGTCGCGATGGACGTGATCGTGGCCCGCAGCGGCTGGCTGCTGTGGATTGGCGGGCTGGTCGGGCTGTGGACCGTCGGCAGTCTGATCGAGACTATTCGCGATATCCTGCGCCGCGCCTATGGCACACGTGAAACCTATGCCTATTGGCGCTACCGCCTGATTTCCACCGGGGTGATCGTGGTCGCGGTGGTGGCTTTGCTGTTCAGCCTGATCGTGCAGGTCGCGATCGGGGCGACGCAAGAAGTGATTCAGGCAGGGTATCCCCGCTTTGCCGACTGGATTGGCACCCTTGGCACTTCGCGGCTTGCTCCGGCGCTGGTGATTTATGCGGCGCTCTATTTTCTGTTCTTCACGCTCACTCCAAGCGCCTATCGCAAGCGCCGCTATCCCAAGTGGCCCGGCGCGCTGCTGGTAACCGTGTGGTGGGCGGCGGTCAGCGCGGCCTTGCCGGCGCTGCTTCACCGCTTTTTCACCTATGACCTCACCTATGGCAGCCTGGCCGGGGTGATGATCGCGCTTTTCTTTTTCTGGCTGGTTGGCTTAGGACTGGTAGTAGGTGCTGAACTGAATGCCGCATTGGCCGAGAGTCCCGAAGAACAGGATCTGCTTGGCCGCTGGCGGGAAGAACACCGGCAAAAGAAGTCCGCCGCAAATACCGATGACGGGGTGAACGCATGACAGGATTGATGAAGGGGAAACGCGGGCTGATCATGGGCCTGGCGAACGACAAGTCGCTGGCCTGGGGGATCGCCCAGAAACTGCACGAGGCCGGCGCTGAGCTGGCCTTTTCCTATCAGGGTGAAGCGCTGGAAAAACGCGTGCGACCACTCGCAGCCAGCCTGGGCAGCGATTTCCTGATCGATTGCGACGTTTCCGATATGGCTGCGCTCGACACTGCCTTTGCGACACTTGCTGCGCGCTGGCCGACCATCGACTTCGTCGTTCACGCGATCGGCTTCTCCGACAAGAACGAATTGCGCGGCAGGTATTATGATACCAGTCTCGATAACTTCCTGATGACAATGAACATTTCCGCCTATTCCTTGGTCGCTGTAACCAAACGGGCCAAGGAGATGATGCCGATTGGCGGGTCGATCCTGACGCTCAGCTACTACGGCGCAGAAAAGGTCGTGCCGCATTACAACGTGATGGGTGTGGCCAAGGCGGCGCTGGAAACCAGCGTCAAATATCTCGCCAACGACCTCGGGCCCGAAAATATCCGGGTAAACGCAATCTCGGCCGGCCCGATCCGCACTCTGGCGGCCAGCGGGATCGGCGATTTCCGCTACATCCTGAAATGGAACGAGCTCAATTCGCCACTGCGCCGCAATGTGACGATTGAAGATGTCGGCGGATCGGCGCTGTACCTGCTGTCTGACCTGTCATCGGGCGTGACCGGCGAGACGCATCATGTCGATGCCGGTTACCACCTGATCGGAATGAAGCAGGAAGACGCGCCGGATATCGCGCTTAGCTGACCTATTTGGGCGGGACGGGGGCTGCCGCGGCAGCCTCTTCCTCGGCCTTGCGCCGGTCTTCCATCTGCTTTTCGACCTCTTCGACCCGCGACTGGGTATCGGCGGCATCGGCGTCGATCGTCGACAGGCGCTTGGCCCGTTCCTCGGCGATCAACTGGCCGAACTTGATGTTGGGATCGGTCGCCTTCTCGCCGGCTGCCTGCTTGAGCATCTGCCCGGTGCAGCCGGTCCAGCCGCCCGCGCCGACCGGCGAGCAACTCATCGTGCCGGCGCGGCCGACCGTTTCATAAGCGATGACCTTGTTGTTCCAGGCTTCGTTCGACGGGCTGGAACTGGTCCGCAGCGGCTCTGGAATGCGAAAGCGCTCGGCCTCGGCCTTGCGGGCGCAGACGGTGATCGTGTCGCCGCCGGATTCGGGGCATTTGTCATCGCCATAGATGATCACCATGTTCATCTTCGGCTCGGGCGCGGCATCCTGCGCGATAGCCGGGGCGGCGAGCGCGAGGCCAAGTGCAATGGGCAGGGCAGCGATCAGCGGACGCATGGTGAAACTCCTGTTGATGACCCCGATATAGAGGCCCTTGGCACTGAATGACAGATGAAGCGGCAGCGCGCTTTGCTGTGCATCAAAACCGCAGTGTCAGATCCGTTCGGCAAGCCGGATTGCAACACGGCAGCCGAGCCGGATCGCGCCTGACAGCAGCGGATAGGCCGGGGCCTGCTCGGCCCCTGCCGCCAGCGCCGCGTCACGGTGCGCGCGCTCGTCCTCGCGAAACTCTTCGATCAGCCCGGACAGTTCGGGATCGTCTTCGCCCAGTTCCTCAAGCTGCTGGGTATAGTGGCGGTCGATCTCGGTTTCGACCGCGGCGGTGCAGGCCATGGCCGCCTTGGGCCCGATCAGCGCAGTTGCCGCGCCCAGGGCAAAGCCGGCAAGATCCCAGAACGGCTGCAGCGCCGTGGGGCGGACTCCGCGTTCGGCCAGCAAGGCATCGAACTTTCGCCGGTGCGCGGCTTCCTGCTCGGCCATGTGCTGGATTTCCGACGAGATTTCGGTCCGGTCACCCAGTACGGCCAGCTGCCCTGCATAGATCCGGGTCGCGCCATATTCACCGGCCTGATCGACCCGCAGCATCCGAGCGGTGCGATTGCTCATTCCGTCACGCTCCCTTGCGCAGGCCGGCAAGGCCCACCAGCGCCAACGGGACGGAGATCAGAAAGTTCCAGCCGGCCAGCGAAATCCCCAGCAGGCTCCACGGTGCGACGTCGCAACGGATCACCGGCGCATCGAGGATCGCATCGAGCGCATTGCCCGCGCCGGCCTTGACCCCGGTCGAGCAGGCGGTCAGCCCTTCCCACCAGCCATATTCGACCCCGGCGTGAAAGCCGCCGATCAGCCCGCCGGCCAAGATACCGAGCAGCGCCAGCGCGGTGACCAACCGGAGCGACGGGCGCAGCCAGCCCAGCACGGCAAACGGCAGAGCGGCGATCAGGGCATAGCGCTGCCACCAGCACATCTCGCACGGCGCGAGGCCGAAGCCGTACTGGCTGAGGTAGGCCCCACCCAAAAGTGCCAGCGGCACGCCCAGCGCGATCCGGTTGGGCAGCGAAGCCCGGCGCAATACTTCGGTCATCGCTGGCCTCAGCGCTTCTTGGCCATCGCCGGGGGAGCGGTGCGGCGCAGGGTCTGGATCGCGTAGTACAGCTGGAAGTCCTTGATCCCCTTGGTCTTGAGCTCTTCGGCGGTCATCTTGAAGCGCGGATCCTGCTGGCGGTCAGCCTCAAGCTTCTTGTCGTCCATCGCCACTTCGTTGACGAGGTGGCGGCGCAGGTCGCTTTCGCGGATCGACAGTTCGGCCCGGCGGCGCGCATCGGGATCGGACAGCTGCGGCACGGCGATGTCGGGCACGATCCCGCCTTCCTGAACCGACCGGCCGAGCGGGGTGTAGTAGCGCGCGGTGGTGATCTTGACCGCGTTGGTCCGGCTGTTGTCGAGGAAGAACAGCGACTGGACCGAACCCTTGCCAAAGCTGCGCTCGCCCATGATCACCGCGCGGCGCTGATCCTGCAGCGCCCCGGCGACGATTTCGGAGGCCGAGGCCGAGCCCGAATCGATAAGCACCACCACCGGCAGACCCTTGACGAGGTCGCCCGGGATCATGCTCTCGGCCTTGAAGTATTCATCATCACGGGTGTTGCGGCCGCGCTGCGAGACGATATCGCCCTTGGTCAGGAAGATATCGGAAAGCGCCACCGCCTCTTCCAGCGCCCCGCCCGGGTTCTGGCGCAGGTCGAGCACCAGACCGGCGAGCTTGCCGCCCGACTTGGCCTTGAGGTCGTCGATCGCCTTGGCGACATCGGTGCCGACATCGGCGCTGAATTCGTTGACCGAGATTACCCCGACCCCGTCGTTCAGCTCCCAAGTGACCGGCTCAAGCTTGATCACCCCGCGGGTGACCGTCACGTCGAACGGTTGGTCGCGCCCGGACCGGAACAGCGTCAGGCGGATCTTGGTTCCCGCTTCGCCGCGCATCTGCGCCACGGCATCGTCCAGTTCGCCGCCATAGATCAGCTTACCGTCGAGGTGCGTAATATAGTCGCCGGCCTTGACCCCGGCGGCCTCGGCCGGGCTGCCCTTCATCGGCGCGATCACCTTGACCGCCCCGTCATCCATCACCACCGACAGGCCCAGGCCCGAGTAGTTGCCGTCGATCATGGTATTGAGCCGCTGCATTGAGGCGCCCGAAAGATAGGACGAGTGCGGATCGAGCGAGGCCAGCATTCCGTCGATCGCGCCATCTTCCAGCTTGGTATCGTCGACCTTTTCGACATAGCGCAGCTTGACCAGCTGGTAGACCATCGAAAGCCGTTCGAACTGGCTCGACGAGCGGCCGTCGACCGCAGCCAGCCCGGCAGTGGTGGCGGGGATCAGCGCTACGGCCGAAACCAGCGCAGTGGCGCGGAGCAGGGAAGAAAGCTTCATCGGTCAGCGGGCCTTTTGCAATTGCAGATGCTTCTTATCGCGCGGCGCAGGTTAACGCCAGATGGCGGATTGGGCAGACATTCAGCGCCGCAGGAAGTCCAGCGGGTTGACCGGATTGCCGTCCTTGCGCAGCTCCAGCGTCAGCACCGGGCGTCCGGGCCCGGCCTGCCCGAGCGGCGATCCCGCCACCACCGAACGCCCAACCCGGGTATCGAGCAGGGCTAGCCCGGTGACCAGCGAGGTCCACCCGCCACCGTGTTCGATGATCACAATAGAGCCATAGCTTTGATAAGGCCCGGCAAAGACGATTCGTCCGGCTCCGGGCGAAACGACCTGGGCTCCGCCCCGCGCGGCAATCGAAATCCCGCGCGACTGGGCGCGACCGGCCCCGCCATCGCCGAACCCCGCGACCAGCCGCCCGCCGACCGGAAGCAGATACTGCGCCGGGGCATTGGTCGGCGCCGGAGCGGCCTCGGTTACGGTTGGGGCCGCGGCATTCTGCGGCTGACCGGGGCGCAGCAGCGGGCCGGGCAAGGCCGCCAGCTGATCGCGCAGACGCCCGGCCTTGTCGAGTTCGCCGACCAGCCCGGTCAGGTCGCGGGCCTGCTCGGCGAGAGCCAGTGCACGTTCCGCCTCGCGGTCGGCAAAGCCGCTGGCACTGCGCGAATCGAGCCGCTGACGGGCCTCGAGTGCGGCCAGTTGCTGACGGCGGCGATTGAGTTCGGTCTGACTGTTGCGCAAATCTGCGCTGGCCTGAACGGCCTCGGCCTCAAGCCGTTTGCCGCGCTCGATCGCGGCTCGCAGGCCGGCGGTGCGGCGCGCGACTTCGGGCAACATCGTTTCCAGCACCGCCCGCAGATAGACCGCGTCCTGCAGCGATCCCGGGCGCAGCAACGAGAACACCGCGGGTCGGCGTGATAGCCGCTGCAGCGCGGCGGTCAGCTCGACCAGCGGACGCTGGCGCTGGGCCAGTTCGGCGCGCAGCACCTGGCGCTGCTGGCCGATCAGCCGGATCTTGGCTTCATTGGCAGCGATCTGGGCCTCGGCCTCCTGTACGCGGGCGGCCAGAGCGGCGCTTTCCTGCGCGGTCTTGTCCGCAGCGGCGCTGGCGGTTGCAGCCTTGGTTTCCAGCGCTTCGGCGCGGGTCCGGGCGTCCTTGCCCTGGGCCTCGGCATTGTTCAGCGCTTGCTGGGCATCTTCGGTGCTTTCATAGACCTCAAGCCGGTTCTGCGCCGACGAACCATGGATCCCGGCAGCCAAGGCCAGGACGGCAAGAGCAGACAGGGCAAAGCGGCGGCGCATCGCGGCACTTATCCCGAACGATGATAGGGATGGCCAGCAAGAATGCTGGTTGCGCGCCACAATTGTTCGGCCAGCATCGCCCGGACCATCAGGTGCGGCCAGGTCATCGCCCCGAAGCCAAGCAGCAGGTCGGCCTTGGCGCGCGCCTCTTCCCCATGCCCGTCAGCCGCGCCAATCAGGAACCGCGCTTCGCGCACGCCATCATCGCGCCAGCGCCCGAGCAGCGCGGCGAATTCTTCCGAAGACATCTGCTTGCCATGTTCGTCGAGCAGCACCTCTCGTGCTTGGCTTTGCGGCGCTGGCAATGTCCCGCCGACATCCGGCAATTCGGTCAGCTTGATCGGCCAGGTCACGCGCTTCAGATAGCGCGCCATCAGGTCGGCCTCAGGCGAGCGGCCAATCTTGCCGCGCGCGATGACGTGCAGCAGCATCGCGGTGGCTCAGGCGGTGCCCGAGTCCCCGAATGCCCACATCCGTTCCAGATTGTAGAAACTGCGTACTTCGGGCCGGAACAGGTGAACCACAACGTCACCGGCATCGATCAGGACCCAGTCTGCCGCAGGCAGGCCTTCGATCCGGGCATGGCCGAACCCGCCGTGCTTGATCCGCTCGGCGAGCTTTTGCGCCATGGCGGCGACTTGGCGGGTCGAACGACCCGAGGCGATCACCATATGATCGGCGATCGAGCTCTTGCCTTCGAGCGGAATGGAAACCAGCTCTTGCGCCTGGTCGTCGTCAAGCGACTTGAGCACCAGTTCGTGGAGCGAACCCGGCTCTGACGGAGGGAGCGGGGCGGGGGTGCCGGCGGCAGCGGCCGGGGCAGGTTGGGCAGATGTCATGTAAGCGGGAACCGCTCCTCAATAAGGGCTTCGCAGGGGATCATGCGATGTCGGGATCGACCGGATGGTGCGTCAATGGATCCCGCAGGCGCTTGCCGGAAAACCGGTTGGCCCATTCTGGATCGGCACGGCGAATAGCAGTCGCCGAGCGCGGATCGGGATCGAATCGCAATTGTATCAGCGCGGGTGCGCTCCATCCTGCCCGGTGCTTCAGACTGGCTGCGGACCGCCGGTATCGGCCGAGCCAGGCCCGAGCGGGGCTCGCCTGGGCAGCGCCATCATAGCCCGGACGGGCGATAACCGCAATCGGCATGGCACGGGCGATCGAACGCCAGTCTTTCCAGTGGTTGAATTGGGCCAGATTGTCGCTTCCCATAAGCCAGACGAAGCGGTGTCTGGGATAGCGCGCCTGCAGTTTGCGCAAGGTATCGACGGTATAGCGCGTACCCAGTTCGCGCTCGATCTGCGTCGGCAGGATCGGCACGCCGCGCGCGGCCCGGATCGCCGATCCAAGCCGCGCAGCCAGCGGGGCCATGCCGGCCTTGGGCTTGAGCGGATTGCCCGGCGAAACCAGCCACCAGACCGCATCGAGGCCAAGAGCTTTGCGCGCGAACAGGCTGATCCGGCGGTGCCCGCCATGCGCGGGGTTGAAGCTCCCGCCCAGAAGCCCGATGCGCTTCATTGGCTGTCGCGACAAAGGCGACAGGTCCCTGGCCGGCCCGGGTTCATGGCAATGAACCTCGCCATCACGGCCGGATCTGACCTGTTCCGCGGACCAGCCATTTGTAGGTGGTCAGCCCTTCAAGCGCGACCGGGCCGCGGGCGTGCAGCCGCCCGGTGGCAATGCCGATTTCCGCGCCAAGCCCGAATTCGCCGCCATCGGCGAACTGGGTGCTGGCATTGGCCATGACGATCGCGCTGTCGACTTCGGACAGGAACCGCTCGACCGCCGTTTCATCCTCGGAAACAATCGCTTCGGTGTGCTGCGAGCCATGCGCGGCGATATGGGCCAGCGCGGCATCCAGACCATCGACCACGGCAACGGACAGGACCGAATCGAGGTATTCGGTATCCCAGTCCTCCGCACTGGCGGGGCCGATCCGCGGATCGAGCGCCCGGGCTCGGGCATCCCCGCGCAGCTCGCAGCCCGAATCGAGCAGCGCCGCCACCACGGCCGGCGCAGCCGGGAACTGCGCATCAAGCAGCAGCGTCTCCATTGCCCCGCAAACCCCGGTACGGCGTAGCTTGGCGTTGATCGCGATTTGGATCGCCTTGGCCGGGTCGGCGGCGGCGTGAATATAGGTATGGTTGATCCCGTCGAGGTGCGCCAGCACCGGAACTCGCGCATCGGCCTGAACCCGCGCCACCAGGCTCTTGCCGCCGCGCGGGACGATCATGTCGATCAGCCCCGCCGCGGTGAGCATCGCGCCGACTGCCGCGCGGTCCTGGGTCGGGACCAGTTGCACTGCCGCTGCGGGTATGCCCGCGGCGGTCAGCCCGCGGACCAGCGCGGCATGGATCGCCCGGTTCGAACGCACCGCCTCGCTGCCGCCGCGCAGCAGCACGGCATTGCCCGAGGCGACGCACAGCGCTGCAGCATCCGCCGTCACGTTGGGCCGGCTTTCGTAGATGATCCCGATCAGCCCGACCGGCACTCGCACCCGGCTCAGCACCAGCCCGTTGGGGCGGGTGCTGCGCTCGATCTCCTGCCCCACCGGATCGGCAAGATCGGCAACATTTTCAACCGCATCGGCAATCGCGGCAAGCCGCCAGGAATCGAGCATCAGCCGGTCGAGCATGGCCGGGGAAAGGCCGCTAGCCTCGCCCGCAGCAAGGTCCTCGGCATTGGCGGCAAGCACTTCGGCTTCAGCCTTTCGTAACGCGGCCGCAGCGACGCGCAGCGCCTGCGCCTTGGCGTCATGGCTCATTCGTCCGAGCGCGCGCTGCGCCTCTCGGCCGGCCCTTGCCAGCTGGGCAATCAGGTCATCGGGAGGCAGGAGCTTCGACATGGCAGGCGCCTAACATCCCGGCCCGCGCTTGTCACCGCTTCAGCGACTTTCACAAATGTCAGCAACAAAAACGATTCGTCGCGTCAGCACTTCGATTCGGCGAGTCCGGCCACCTGCGGATTCGCCACCGCATTAACCCTCTGCTAGCGCGCGGCCTATAACAACTGGGTAGGGACTCGGGGTCGTCTTGCAAAATCTTTCCGTCGGCGGATTCAAGGACCGCCTGCGGACCTGGTTTCCGGATCGCGAGTTCTTCATGCGGTCCGAAGGACAGGTCCGTTTTATCAAGGTTTCTTCGCGGGTTCAGATGACCGCGGCCGGCGTGGTTGCCGCGCTGCTGCTGTTCTGGATTCTGTCGATGGCCGGGATGGCCGCATCCAGCTATTTGGCGAATCGCGACCGCGATTCGCTGCTCGATCGCGAGGCCAAAGTCGCCAGCTCCGAATCGCGGCTCAAGGCCTATGGCGACGACATCGGCAAGGTGGCCGACGATCTGAAACGCCGTCAGGATTTCATCGACAAGGTAACCCAGGCCCATATCGGTGACCTTCCCAAGGACGAGCAAGTCGGCGAAACCGTTTCCAACAGCCAGACCGAAGCATCGGCCACGGTCAAGAAGGTCAGCCTGTTCCTGCCCGAAGCGGCCGCCTTGGCCGAGATCGAGGCCCGGCAGCTGGCTTTCATCGAAGGGCTGACCCGGCTGGCCGATCGCCGCTCGGCCGCAGCCGAAGCCAAACTGGTCCGGCTGGGCCTCAATCCGCAGGCAATGCTCGCCTCACTCGACGACAAGAGCGCGCAGGGTGGTCCCCTGATCATGCTGGCCACTGCCGCCGATGGTTCGATCGACCCGCGCTTCCAGCGTTTCGGCCTCAGCCTGGCAAGGATGGAAGCGCTGGAACGGTCGGTCGCCGCTTTGCCGCAGGCGCTGCCGGCCAGCCTCGAATATATCTCATCGGGCTTCGGCTATCGCGCCGATCCATTTACCGGCGGGGCCGATTTCCATCCCGGGCTCGATTTCAAGGGTCCGATGGGCGCGCCGATCTATGCCGCCGCGCGCGGCACGGTCAGCTTCGTTGGGCAGCGCTCGGGCTATGGCAATGTGGTCGAGATCGATCACGGCAACGGCCTGATCACCCGCTATGCCCACATGTCGGGCTTCCGCACTGTGGTCGGCAAGCCGGTCATGCCGGGTGAACTGATCGGCCTGATCGGCAGCACCGGCCGCTCGACCGGGCCGCACCTGCACTTCGAGGTCCGGATCAACGACCGGCCGGTCAATCCCCGCCCCTTCCTGGAGGCTGTTCCCAATGTTTTCCAAAAAGCCGGCGGCGACGCCGCACAGCCCAGGCGGTAGAGCGATGGCCAATTCGACCTTCTCGGTGTTCGGTGCCGACATCCGCATCAAGGGCGATGTCAAGGCATCGGCCGATCTTCACGTCGACGGCCGGGTTGAGGGCGACGTTTCCTGCACCTCGCTGGTCCAGGGCGAGAGCGGCGAGATCGTCGGCGGCGTGACGGCGGAAAGCGCCCGTCTGTCGGGCACAGTGCGCGGTACGATCTCGGTACGCGATCTGGTGGTTTTGAAAACCGCGCGGATCCACGGCGACGTCAACTATGATTCGCTGACGATCGAACAGGGCGCCCAGGTCGACGGCCGATTCGCGCCGCGCGCGGTGGGCGAGGAAAGCGCGGTTGTCGCGCTGGCGGCGAGCTAGACCTCTTTCGCCAGTTCTTCACGCAAGGCCTTGCGATCGAGCTTGCCGATCATCGTCTTGGGCAGGCTTTCGCGCACCACCACCGAATCGACCCGTTCGTGCTTGCCGATCCGGGCATTGAGCCAGTCGCGCAGCGCCGGGCCATCGACCCCGGCACCATCGCGCAATGTCACATAGGCGCGCGGCACTTCGCCGAGCCGCTCTTCGGGCACGCCGATCACCAGCACTTCCTTTACCCCCGGATGCTCTTCCAGCACGGCCTCAACCTGGCTGGGGAAGACCTTGAAGCCGCCGACCGCGATCATGTCCTTGATCCGGTCGACGATCGAAATGTAGCCCTGCGGGTCGATCGTCGCGACATCGCCGGTGCGCAGCCAGGGCCCGTCATCACGCTGGGCAAAGGCGCCGGCGGCTGCATCGGGGCGCTGCCAATAGCCTTGCATCACCTGCGGGCCTTGGATCGCCAGTTCGCCGGGCTCGCCCCGCGCGGCATCGCGGGTGGGGTCTTCGCGGTCCAGCAGGCGGACCCGGGTGGCGGCCAGCGGCTGGCCGATCGTTCCGGGCCGCTCCTCACCTTCATAGGGATTGCACGAGACCACGCCCGAGGTTTCGGTCAGGCCATAGCCTTCAACTAGCCGGGCACCGCTCAACGCCTCGAAACGCTGCTTGAGCGGCAGCGGCAGCGGCGCCCCGCCCGAAATGCAGACCCTGAGCGAGGAAAAATCGGTCTTGGCTGCGCGCGGATGATCGAGCAGCGCCTGGTACATCGTCGGCACGCCGGGGAAAGCCGTAGCGCGGACCCGCTCCAGCGTCTTCAGGGCCTGACCAGCGTCAAAGCGCGGCAGCATCGCGATGCAGCCGCCGTTGATCACCGTCCGATTCAGCACCGAGACATTGGCGAAGACGTGGAACAGCGGCAGCACCCCGACGATCACATCGCGCTTACCGGCCTGCGGATCGAGAGCGTTGACCTGGCGGGCATTGGCGGTGATGTTCTGGTGAGTCAGCATCGCTCCCTTGGGCGTGCCGGTTGTGCCGCCGGTATATTGCAGCAAGGCCAGATCGGTTTCGGGATCGATCTCTACCGGGGCCGGAACTCCCTTGGCCAGGACCGCCTCCCAGTGCAGCACTCCGGACTGGACCGGGATCGCCGTGATCGCCTTGCGGCCCAGCACGGCCAGCAGGAGCCGCTTGGTCAGCGGCAGCATCGCGCCCAGCGAGCCGACCACCAGCGTTTCAAGCGAAGAGCTGCGCTGCACTTCAAGCGCGGTCGGCAGCAGTGCGGCGGAATTGAGCGTCACCAGCAGCCGGGTGCCCGAGTCCGCAACCTGCGCGGCCAGTTCCTGGGCGGTGTAGAGCGGGCTGAAATTGACCAGCGTGGCCCCGGCCATGGCCGCGCCAAAATAGGCCGAAACATAGATCGGAACGTTGGGCAGATAGAGCCCGACCCGGTCACCCTTGCCGATCTCCAGCTGTTGCAGCCCCTTGGCGAAAGCCGCAGCCTCGGCATGCAGTTCGGCGAAGCGATAGCGCCGCCCCAGAAAATCGACCAGCGGCCGCCCGGGATATTTGGCCGCAGCCTCGCCGAACATCTCGGCCAGGGTCAGCGGCGGCAGTGCCAGCTCCCAGGATCCGGGATGCGCGAAGTGTTCGCGCCAGGGTTCCGCGTCGGTCTTATTGACAGCCATGTCAGCGACATAGGCCTTTGCAGGGCAAAAGCCTAGCGGTCAGGCGAAATTACTCTTCGCCCGCCGCTTCGGCCGCGCGCTTTGCTTCAAGCCAGGCGGCGGCTTCGGCTTCCTGTGCGGCTTCGCTGGCGGCCTTGGCCTGAACTTCGCGTTCGGCGCGCAGCTCCTCGATCAGCGAGGCGCGGTCATCGCCCAGCCGGGCATCATCGCCGGCCTGATCGATCAGACCAGCCTTCTTGGCGGCCTTGGCGACGATTGCATCAAGCTCGCGCTGGCTGCACAGGCCCAGGGTCACCGGGTCCTTCGCCTGGATGTTGGCGATGTTCCAGTGGCTGCGATCGCGGATCGCGGCGATGGTGTTACGGGTGGTGCCGATCAGCTTGCCGATCTGCGCGTCGGAGATTTCCGGATGGTTGCGCAGGATCCAGGCGATGCCATCGGGCTTGTCCTGGCGCTTCGACACCGGAGTATAGCGCGGGCCCTTGGTGCGGCTGACATTGACCGGCGCCTTCTGCATCACCAGCGCATAGCCGGAATCGTTCTGGCCCTTTTCGATTTCAGCCATGGTCAGCTCGCCCGAGCGGACCGGATCGCGTCCGGTGTACTTCGAGCTGGCCAGATCATCGGCCATGGCCTGGACCTCAAGAATGTGCAGGCCGCAGAAATCGGCGATCTGTTCGAAGCTCAGCGCAGTATTGTCGACCAGCCACGAAGCGGTGGCATGCGGCATCAGCGGGGTCGGCTTGGTCACGGGGTTTTCTCCGGCTCTAAATAGAAGGGCCGCCCCTTTCGGAGCGGCCATTTGTCGCGCATCTAGGCGCAATTCGCACCTCAGGCAAGCATGCAAACCGCATGTTAGTGATTCGCAACTATAAGTTTCTGCGCCAAACCGTGCTTTGGGGGGATTCAATGTTGCGCCGGATCGTGTTTGCCGCTTTCGCCAGCCTGCTGCTTGCCGCCTGCGGGCGCGGGAGCGAGGACTTCGCCATCCATGTCGGCCGGCCTGTCGATAGGGTGGCCGCCGCCTTTGACGGAACCGGTGTCGATCCCGAGATTTCAGGTTTGTTCCCAGGCCTGAAAGTGGTTCGCACCCGCCCCGCCAAGAATGAGATCCTCTATACGATTCCCGGCGACGGCGAATTCGAGACGGCGATCAAGCTGACTTTTGAAGGTTCGGAAGACGGCCAGAGCACGGTGATCCATGGCGCGGTCGACGTACCGAGCACTGAAGTGACCTATGACGGCAAGTCGATGGTGATCAGCGAAACCAAGGTTGAGATCATCATTCGCGCGCTGATGCGCTCCGCCGCCAAGAAGCTGGAAGCCGGCAAGTCGATCGAAGAGGAACGCCGCGACTTCTCGCGGATGCTGACGGTTTTGGCGATCATCACCGACAGCAAGAAGCTGCGTCTGGCCCAGGACATCAGCAAATATCCCGAATGGTACATGGCCGGCCTCGGCTGGCTCTCAGGTCTGGGTGAGAGTGGATCCAATCCCTACGGTGAATATGTTGGCGGGGACGATCCCGGCTATGCGGCCCGCCAAGAGGAATACCGTCAGGAAAGCGCCGAGCGCGCCGAACGCGCCCAGGCCGAAGAAAACGCCCGGCCGATGGACGATGCCCAGGGCGACTATGCCGGCCCCAACGAAGAATAGTCTGCGATCGATGCGGAGTATTGTTCCGCTTGCGGCGATCCTGGCCTTGCCCGGCTGCGGCTCTGGCCCGAACGAAGTGACAGGCAGCCGCGCGGTCAACATAACCGAAGCGGCGATGCGGACGCGGATTGCAGCGCTGGCGGCCTGCCCTTCGCCGCTGGACCGGCTCGGCATCGGGCGGATCGCCCCGCGCGTCGCAGCGGCCACACCGGGATCGGCAACGATCCGAATTCCCGCCGCCGAAGATGCCGAAGGCAGCACGATTCGTTTCGACCTCAAACCCTCGGGGGAATCGAGCGGGCTGCTACAAGTGCGCTGGACAATCCGTATCTCTGATAGAGCACACGAGCTGGACCTTGGCGAGGACCGGCTGCTCAACCCGGCGCGATTCGGCAAGGAAATCGACGATGCAATTGGTGATTTTGCCAACTACTATTACGAAGCAGGCCAGCCCGATCAGCCCTATGCTCGCAACAAGCAAGCCCTGAACAAGGCTTGCCGCAAGTTCGGGCGGCTGCTCGATGCCGTGGCGATCTCGACCAATCCGGGCCTCAGGGCCACAGTCGAACGGCAAAAGCGCCGCGATGCTCTGGGCTGGCTGTTTGCCGATAACTATCGGCTCAAGACCCAAAGTCCAGACGAGGCCTATTGGGAAACCGAGCCGGATTACGGCGGGTTTTACGAGAACTAGCCGACCGCCAGCACGATCTTGCCAATATGGGCCCCGGCTTCCATCCGGGCGTGGGCCGCGGCAGCTTCGGCCAGCGGAAAGGCCTGGTCCATCACCGGGCGCAGCTGGCCATCGGCCACCAGGGGCCAGGCAAGCTGGGCAATTTCATGCGCCAGCAGCGTCTTGAACTGGTCCGAGCGCGGCCGCAGGGTCGATCCGGTCAGGTGCAGGCGGCGACGCATCACTTCGGCCATGTTGATGGTGGCCTGCAGCCCGCCCTGGACCGCGATGGTCACGTGCCGGCCATCCTCGGCCAGGCATTTCAGATTGCGCGCGACATAGTCGCCGGCGACCATGTCGAGCACGATTTCGACCCCTTTGCCGCCGGTGATTCGGGCCACTTCCGCGACAAAGTCCTGCGCCTTGTAGTCGATCGCGTGATCCGCACCGATCTGCAGCGCTTCGGCGCATTTGTCGGCTCCGCCGCAGGTGACGATGACGGTCAGCCTGAACAGCTTGCCCAGCATGGTCGCCATCGAGCCGATCCCGCTGGTCCCGCCATGGACCAGGATGGTTTCTCCTTCGCGGGCATAGCCGCGTTCGAACACGTTGTGCCAGACGGTGAACAGCGTTTCGGGCAGGGCGGCGGCCTGGTCGAGCGGCAGACCGTGGGGCACCGGCAGGCAGTGCCCGGCGGGAACCCGGCAATATTCGGCATAGCCGCCGCCGGGGGTCAGCGCGCAGACCGGCTGGCCGAGCAGAGCGGGATCGGTGCAATCGCCCAGCGCGACAACCGTTCCCGAAACTTCCAGTCCGGGAACCGGTGAGGCTCCGGGCGGCGGGGGATAGAAACCCTGACGCTGGATCACATCGGGGCGGTTGACCCCGGCGAAGGCCACCTTGATCAGCACGTCGCCGGCCTGGAGCGCGGGCAGCGGCAATTCCTTCAGGTGGAGAACTTCGGGCCCGCCCGGCGCATCGCAATGCGCGGCACGCATCGTTTCGGGTAACTTTTCAGCCATTTGTCGATCCCCTGTTGCCGAAGGGCCACGGCCAGCGCCCTAGCTGCTTGGCCGGTTGACAGCAAGCGCCGACCGTCCGATTCTGCCCCCCGATGGACGAAGACCTGCCCCGGCCCAAAGGCGATGCCGCCAGTCTGCTGGCGAAGGAGCTGCTCGATCCCTATTCTCAGGACGAGCTGGCCGAACGGATTGCCTTGCTTGAGGCTGAGGTCGCCCGGATCAAGGCGCACCGGGACAAGGTCAGCGCGCACCGAGCCGCCGCCGATGCCCTGTTCAAGCCGCGATCAAGCTGATGAAGCGTGCCGCCCCTTTTTGCTCGGCGGAAGCTTCCCATATAGGTTTGGTTAACCCTGCTTCTTCATATTCTCTGACAGTGCCAAATTCACCGTCCGGAGTGTCTACCCTCCCTTGGAGACCCAACTAGATGCCCAGTTTCGCCCAGAGCCTCGAAAAGACGCTGCATGCCGCGCTGACCAATGCGTCGGACCGCAGCCATGAGTATGCGACGCTGGAGCATCTCCTGCTCGCCTTGATCGACGATTCGGACGCCGCCCAGGTAATGACCGCCTGCGGGGTCGAACTGGGCGAGCTGACCGAGGTGGTCAAACAGTACCTCGATCAGGAATACCAGTCGCTCAAGACCCAGGAAAAGGGCGATCCCTCGCCCACGGCGGGGTTCCAGCGGGTGATCCAGCGCGCGATCCTGCACGTCCAGTCGAGCGGCAAGGACACCGTCACCGGCGCCAACGTGCTGGTCGCGCTGTTTTCCGAACGCGATTCCTATGCGGTCTATTTCCTCCAGCAGCAGGACATGACCCGGCTCGATGCGGTCAGCTTCATCAGCCACGGGATCGGCAAGGGCGGCAAGCGGATCGAGGATCGCAGCCCGCAGGGATCCGAATCCCCCGAAACCCCGCAGCCCGAGGAAAAGGCCCAGGCCAAGGACAAGAAGGATTCGGCGCTCGACCAGTTCTGCGTCAATCTCAACGAACGGGCGATGGCCGGCAAAATCGATCCGCTGATCGGACGCGGACCCGAAGTCGACCGGACGATCCAGATCCTCTGCCGCCGCTCTAAGAACAATCCGCTCTATGTCGGCGATCCCGGCGTCGGCAAGACCGCGATCGCCGAAGGGCTGGCGCGCAAGATTGTCGAAGGCGAAGTGCCCGAGGTGCTGCAGGACGCGGTGATCTATTCGCTCGACATGGGCGCGCTGCTGGCCGGCACGCGCTATCGCGGCGATTTCGAGGAACGCCTCAAGCAGGTCGTCAGCGAGCTTGAGAAGATGCCCGATGCCGTGCTGTTCATCGACGAGATTCACACCGTGATCGGGGCCGGTGCGACCAGCGGCGGGGCGATGGATGCCTCCAACCTGCTCAAGCCGGCGCTCAGCAGCGGGGCGATCCGCTGCATCGGCTCGACCACTTACAAGGAATTCCGCAACCACTTCGAAAAGGACCGCGCGCTGCTGCGCCGCTTCCAGAAGATCGACGTCAACGAACCGACGGTCGAAGATACGATCAAGATCCTCAAGGGCCTGCGGACCGCCTTCGAAGAGCATCACAAGGTCAAATATACCCCCGATGCGATCAAAACCGCGGTCGAGCTTTCGGCGCGCTACATCAACGACCGCAAATTGCCCGACAAGGCGATCGACGTGATCGACGAGGTTGGCGCGATGCAGATGCTGGTGCCGCCTTCGAAGCGCAAGAAGACCATCACCGCGCGCGAGATCGAGGCAGTGATCGCGACCATGGCCCGCATTCCGCCCAAGTCGGTCTCCAGCGACGACCGCAGCGCGCTTGAGCACCTTGAAAAGGACCTGAAGCGGGTCGTGTTCGGCCAGGACAAGGCGATCGAAGTGCTGTCTTCGGCGATGAAGCTCAGCCGCGCCGGCCTGCGCGATCCGGACAAGCCGATCGGCTCGTTCCTGTTCTCCGGCCCGACCGGCGTCGGCAAGACCGAGGTGTCCAAGCAGCTGGCCCAAATCCTGGGCATCCCGATCCAGCGCTTCGACATGTCGGAATATATGGAGCGCCATTCGGTCAGCCGCCTGATCGGCGCGCCTCCGGGCTATGTCGGGTTCGACCAGGGCGGCCTGCTGACCGACGCGGTCGACCAGCAACCGCACTGCGTGCTGCTGCTCGACGAAATCGAGAAGGCTCACCCTGACCTGTTCAACATCCTGCTGCAGGTGATGGACAACGGCCGCCTGACCGATCACCACGGCAAGACCGTCGATTTCCGCAACGTCGTGCTGATCATGACCACCAATGCCGGGGCCAGCGACATGGCCAAGCAGGGGATCGGGTTCGGCGACGTTTCCAAGGCCGATGCCGGCGACGAAGCGGTCAAGCGGATGTTCAGCCCCGAATTCCGCAACCGGCTCGATGCGATCGTGCCGTTCGCATATCTCGGCACCGAAGTGATCGCGCGGGTGGTCGAAAAGTTCGTGCTCCAGCTCGAACTGCAGCTGGCCGAACAGAACGTCCACATCCAGTTCGACAGCGATGCCCGCGAATGGCTCGGCAAGCGCGGCTATGACAAACTCTATGGCGCGCGGCCGATGGCCCGCCTGATCCAGGAGAAGGTCAAGCAGCCGCTGGCCGAGGAACTGCTGTTCGGCAAGCTGCGCAATGGCGGCGAGGTCCACGTCTCGGTCAAGGAAGAAGCTCTCAGCTTCGAACTGACCCCGGCTCCGCCCAAGCTGGACCGAAAGGCCAAGAAGGCCGCCGAAGCAGCGGCCGAGGCGGCAGCCGAGGCCAAGCCAAAGCCAAAGCGCAAGGGCAAGGCGGGGCCAACCACCAATCAAGATCAGAGCTAGCGAAAGAACGAATGGTTTTTCAAAAACAAGTTTCGAAACTGAACAGGTTCGAAAAATCTATTCCGAGGTATTCTGATGGTGAATAGAAGCCCGGTGTTTGTTGACACACTACCTGACTCGGACAATGCTTCGATCGGAGTTGCAATGATCTCGGGGGGGGAATCGATTGCCGCTAATTCTGTACAGCACCATCACGCAGCTAGCTTACCTAATCGGGGCGAGGTTTTATCGCGACGTTCACTATGTTTGGTGTGCGCCGTGCCCAACGCCGGATCGATTTGGAAGAACAAATCCCGCGTCTTCGCATCCGATTAAGTTGTATGACCGGTTTGCGGAAGATGTCCGCAGCGGTGAGAGGCATAGTGCTATGATATCACAGAACAAAATAGGACTGATAAAAGGGGCGGAATCTCGTTTTCGGCAAAATGTCATCGACTCGGATGCCCGAGATAGAATCATAGAAATGGTTAATGCGGCAGATAACAATGAATTCAGCCCGCTTTTATTAGCTATACCCTTTGGATTAGTTAAAAATATTTGCGAGCCCGCACCCGTTTCGGCTTCCGCCAGGCCAACGTCCGAAGAATATATAATTGAAAATTTGCCGAGAAAGAAGTTCGATATCATTCGTTTTGAGGAAGATGCGAGATGACTGTCAAAGTGGATCTTAAAATCGACGACCTTGATAGATCTTCCATTATTGAAACGATCTATCAAGCTTCTCTAGCAGTATCGAAGAGTGGTTATAAAATTGATAGCAACAAGATGACTCCGTCTTATATTTCAAACAGAGATAGAAAGAAAATTGCCTCTACTGTTGCGGAGATTGTGACTCAAATTGAAGGTGCTTCAAATATAAAGCTCGATGATCTTCCGCAAAATCAGCGCGCTAAATTGCTAACTGATCTTTATACCCAGTTGAGCGCTTATATTCTTCGTGGCGCCCCAGAGAATAGTGCCCGTGGCAAGCGTCTTTTGGAAGAGCTGCATAGAGAAAATTAGAGTCGGCGTTCGGCAAGCAGGAAAGTTTTCGTGGATTTGGTGGGCATGCGCCTGCTCGCAACTGATCGCGAGATCGATCCTGCGCAGGACGGGAAGAGAGACCGCTTCAGGATGGTGGTGGTTGCTGTTTCCGATTCAATGGGCCGAGGCAATGACCCGGGTGATCGCCGAAACCGACCTTTCCGACCGTGAAATCGCCGATGCCATGGCCGATGTGCTGGCCCGGATGGCCAAGGGCATGGCGCGGGCCTGATTGCATTTCATGCAAGTGCTGCCTAGCATCGGGTCATGAAGCCCAAACTGCTTTCCACCCTGCCGACCTATACCAGGGCGCAGTTTACCGCTGATCTCTTTGCCGGAATAACCGTGGCGATGGTGGCCCTGCCACTGTCAATCGCCATCGCGATCGCCTCAGGCACCGATCCGGCCAAGGGCCTGGTGACGGCAATCATCGGCGGCTTCCTGATCTCGTTGCTGGGTGGAAGCAGGGTTCAGATCGGCGGGCCGACCGGCGCTTTCATCGTGGTGGTCTATGGCGTGATCGCCACGCATGGTTATGACGGCCTGGTCCTCGCCACCCTGATGGCTGGCGCGATCCTGGTCGTGGCGGGGCTATTGCGGGCCGGCAACCTGATCGCGCTGGTTCCCGAAGCCGTCGTCAATGGATTTACCATCGGGATCGCGATCATCATCGCATCGAGCCAGCTGAAGGATTTCCTGGGTCTGGGCGGCGCCCCCATGCCGGCAGAGTTCATTCCGAAGCTGCAGGCCCTGTGGGCCGCGCGCGGCTCGCTTGCGCCGCTGGCCTTTGGCACCGGGCTCGCCGCATTGATCCTGATTATCGCCATGCGTCGCCTGTTTCCACGCTTTCCCGGCCTGATCGTTGCCATGGCGGTGATTTCCGCGATTGCGGCCTTCGGCCATCTGCCGGTCGATACGATCGCCTCGCGCTTTGGCGAGCTGCCCGCCGGCCTGCCGATGCCGGTACTACCCTCGATAACCTGGGCCCGGCTGGTCGAATTGCTGCCCTCCGCCCTGGTGATCGCCTTCCTCGCTGCGATCGAATCGCTGCTTTCGGCAATGGTGGCTGACCGGATGATCGAGGGCAGCCATCGCCCCAATGCCGAGGTCCTCGCCCAGGGCTGGGCCAACATCGGCTCGGCCCTGTTCGGCGGTCTGCCCGCGACCGGCGCCATCGCCCGCACCGCCACCAATGTCCGCGCCGGAGGAACAACTCCGGTGGCAGGCTTGGTTCATGCCTTGACGATCCTGCTGGTGATGCTGGCTGCGGCACCGCTGGCCGGATACCTGGTCATGCCGGCGCTGGCTGCGCTATTGCTGACGACTGCCTGGAACATGAGCGAGCCGCACAAGTGGCGGTCCTATTGGGCCAGCCCGATCGAGGACCGCATACTGCTGCTGCTGACGCTGGCATTGACCGTGCTGGCCGACCTGACCGTCGCGATTGGCGTGGGAGTGGTTCTGGGGCTCGCGCTAAAGCTGCGCAAAGGGCGCATTGCCGCAGCGGATTGGCATACGCCCGATCGTTAGAGCTGGACCAGCTTGTCGCGCCCAGTTGCGCCGCGCAACATCCGAAGCCGTGACGTCGCCACACCCAGCGCCTCGGCCAGCAGTTCCAGCACCGCTGCGTTGGCCTTGCCGTCCTGCGGCTTGGTCCGGACCTTGATCAGCAGCGCCGCTTCGCCCAGCTCGATGCCCTCCACCCGCGCGCCTGGGGTAACGCGCAGCGCCAGCCGTCCTTCGGCATCGGCCAGTGCGCGGATCGCCTCAGCTGGCGGGAAGTCAGCCTTCGGTTTGGCCATCGTATAGCGCAGCGTGGTGTTTCGCGTTTTCAACGTAGTGCGCGACGCCCATCTGCAATCCGGCGATCATCCGATCGTCGAGATCGCGCATGAAGACTGCGGGCCGCCCCGTCCAAAGCTGGCGCGAGGGGATCCGCTTGCCCGGCGCCAGCAAGGCCCCGGCAGCGAGCATGCCTTCGCGCTCGATCACGCAGCCGTTCATGGTCTGCGCGGCAAAACCGACGAAGCCCTTGTCTTCAATAACAGTGCCATGGATCATCGCCATGTGCCCGATCAGCACATCTTCACCGATCAGCGTCGGGAAACCCTCCGGCGCGCCGGGCTGGGGTCCGTCACAATGGATTACCGTGCCGTCCTGAACGTTGGTCCGCGCCCCGATGACGATCCGCGTGACATCGCCGCGCAGCACGCAGTTGTACCACACGCTGACATCGGGACCGATTTCGACATCGCCGATGATCCGGCAGCCGGGGGCGATGAAGGCGCTATCGTGAATGCGCGGTGTCTTGCCATGGATGGCCATGATGGTGGTGTCGGGTCGATTCATGACTAGTACTTTCCAAGGAAGTTGGCCCAGGTGACATAGGGCAGGATCGAGGCGTGGTCATCGCTCCATACACTGGCTGCCGGAGCAACCGGCTTGCGCCACGGCATTGCCGGAGCAAGCCTAGCCAACTCGTCGAGCCGCGCCGGATCGCGGCTTATCGCCACCCAGGTCGAGCCGGTGAAGGGGCTTTCCTGCGGCGGGGAATCCTCGCGCACCAGTGCATGAAGCCTGCGGCGCTTGACCAGTGCGGCGAGCGCAGGCTCGAGTTCGATGTAACGATTTGAGATATGCACGAACAGGATGCCTTGCGGGGCCAGTGAATCGAAATAGACCCCGAACGCTTCGTCTGTCAGCAGGTGCAGTGGGATTGAATCCGAAGAGAATGCATCGATCGCGAGCAAATCGAAGCTGCCGTGGCGAATCCGGGCGAGATTGATTCGGGCATCGCCCAGCACAACCTGCGCGGCCGGGGCACATGCGCTCAGGTAAGTGAAGCGCCCGTTGCGCGACAGGTCAAGCACGGCCTGGTCGATCTCGAACACAGTCCAGGCCTGCCCCGGCCGGGCGTAACCGGTCAGCGAACCGGTGCCGAGGCCAACCACGGCAAGCCTGGGTCGATACGGGACCAGCCGGTCGGCATTGGCAAAGCCGATCGCTACGCCGGACCCCGGACCATAATAGGACATCGGCAGGCAGCTCAGCGCCGGATCGGTCGATTGCTGGCCATGCAGCGTCGTGCCATGCGCCAGGGTCCTGAGCTTCTGGTCGGGAAAATCCCGAACCGTATAGATTCCGAAATAGCTGCGGGTACGCACACCAATGCGGCTGTCCTCGATTGTCTGGAGGCCGCCCTGCGTCACCATGGCGAGGCCCAGAACCGCCAGCGCCAATCCCCGCCAGCTAACCAGCGCTAGGCCGACCAGCGTCAAGCCGGCGGTCAGCGACCAGGTTATTGCAGCGGCATCCTCTTGTTGATTGAACTCATAAAGAAACCGCGCCAGCGCCCCGGCGGCAAAGACCAAAGCTCCCAGTGCCACGAACTTGAGCGGGGTACTGAGATCCTCGCGCGAACCCCAATCGAGCATGGCCGGCCGCGGCAACAGGGCCGCCGCGGCCAATACCAGCAGCGGATGCTCCCACACCCAGTCGAACAGCAGCGGCGCGATCAGCGCGGTAAACAGCCCGCCGAGCACTCCGCCCACCGACATGGCAAGATAGAACCCGGTCTGCCGCGCGCTATCGGGGCGTAAGTCGTAGAGCCGCGCGTGGAGCGCAACGCAGACGAAGAACAACAAGGCTACGCTGGAGATCACGGGCAGCAGTCCATGCGATCCCTGCGAAACCATCGCCAGGCCGCCGATCGACAGGATCGCCAGCCAGGCCAATGCCGAAATCACCCGCGCCGGACCGCGCCAGTCTGCGAAGGCGATAACGAAGCTCAGCAGGTAGATCCCGAGCGGAATGACCCACAGCAGCGGCATAGCGAAGATATCGGTGGTCAGGTGCGTCGTGGTCGAAAGCATCAGCCCCGAAGGCACGGCGGCAAGTGCGATCCACATGGCCAGGCGGCGGCCCGGGACCGGCGCTTCGGCTGCGGGAGTCGCTTCGCCTGCGGTGCCCAGGCCAGACCGTGCCCGTGCGCAGAGCGCAATCAATCCCAGCAGGAGCAGGTAGCCGGCCGACCAGCCCCAGGCCTGGGCCCGGATCGGCAGGTACGGTTCGAGCAGCAGCGGATAGGCGACCAGCCCGGCGAAACTGCCGAGATTCGATGCTGCATAAAGCGCCCACGGCTCACCGGCACCGGAGTGCAAGGCATACCAGCGCTGCATCAGCGGTGCCTGGGCAGAAACGAGAAAGAACACCGGCCCGATCGACAGCGCCAGCAAGGCCGGAACCCACAACACTTCGGACCCCGGCGTGGGACTGTGCAGATCGACCAACCCAACCGGCAAGGTCACCAAGGCGACCGCGAACAGGATCAGGTGCAACCGGGCCTGGCGCTTTTGTGGCAGGCGCGACAAGCGGTGTGCATACCAATATCCCGCCAGCAGCAGCGCCTGATAGACCAGCATCGCGCTGTTCCAGACATTCGGTGCGCCGCCAAGCCGGGGCAGCGCCATGCGCGCGACCATCGGCTGGATCAGGAACAGCAGGAACGATCCGGTCAGGATCGTCGCCACGAACAAACGGCGCGACGGTCCGGCCGTCGTAGTCACCGGTGCCAGTCCCTGCGGTTTATCCGGTAGGTGACATGGCGGAGCAGTGGGTCGTCTGCTGCAACCCGGGGATGATCGAAATCCTCGTCCACCTGATGGATCATCCCCAGACGCTCCATCACCGCGCGGCTGCGGTGGTTGCCGGTGCTGGTGATCGCGTAAGCGGCCTGGTCGTCGCGATTGGCGAACAGCCAGTCGATCGCCCCGCGCGCGGCCTCGGTGACATAGCCATGGCCCCAGGCATCCCGCGTGATCCGCCAGCCGAATTCGGCCTTGCCGACGATCGGCCCGACTGACCCGCGGATCACCCCGCACCAGCCGATCAGGCGTTCATCCTCGCGGCGGACCAACGCCCAGAAGCAATGGCCATGTTCGGCTTCGATTCCCTGCATCCGGGTAATCAGCGCAGCCACTTCATCGCGGCTCATCACCGGGCCGAGCGTCGCCATGACCTCGGGATCGCTACATACCGCATGGAACGGTGCGATATCCTCCGCTCGCCACGAGCGCATCGCCAGCCGTTCGGTCTCCAGCCGGATCTCAGCCACCCAGCAGCCGTGCCGCATGGGCGGCATGATATGTCAGCACGCCCGAGCATCCCGCGCGCTTGAACGCCAGCAGGGTTTCCAGGACCAGCGCATCGCGGTCTCCGGCTCCGGCAGCAGCGGCGTGCTCGATCATCGCGTACTCGCCGCTAACCTGGTATGCGAATACCGGAACCTCAAAGGTTTCCTTCACCCGGCGAACGATGTCGAGGTAAGGCAGGCCCGGCTTGACCATAACGCTGTCGGCCCCTTCGGCCAGATCCATCTCGACCTCGCGCAGAGCCTCCTCGGCATTGCCAGGGTCCATCTGGTAGGTCTTCTTGTCACCCTTGAGCAGGCCTTTGCTGCCGACCGCGTCACGGAATGGGCCGTAGAAGGCGCTGGCATATTTGGCGGCGTAGGACATGATCTGGACATTGGCATGCCCGGCCTGCTCCAGCGCCTCGCGGATCGCACCGATCCGGCCGTCCATCATGTCGCTCGGCGCGATCACATCAGCCCCGGCGGCGGCCTGGTTGAGGCTTTGCCCGACCAGCACATCGACGGTCGAATCGTTGAGCACATTGCCCGCGCTGTCGACCAGTCCGTCCTGTCCGTGACTGGTATAGGGATCGAGTGCGACGTCGGTTAGCACCCCGATGTCATCGCCGCAGGCTTGCCTGATCGCCTTGATCGCCCGGCACATCAGGTTGTCGGGGTTGAGCGCCTCGGCACCGTCATCGCTGCGCAGCGCCGGTGGGGTGTTGGGGAACAGCGCGAGGCAGGGGATGCCGAGTGCAACCGCTTCCTTTGCCCGGGCCGCGATCAGATCGACCGACCAGCGCGAAACCCCGGGAAGCGAAGCGATCGGCTCTTCCACGCCGGTGCCTTCGGTAACGAACAGCGGCCAGATCAGATCGGCAGGGGTGAGCACCGTCTCGCGGTGCAGCGCGCGGCTCCAGGCGGAGGCCCGGGTGCGGCGGAGGCGGGTTGCGGGATAGGACGACATTTCCGGGTCATAGGCCGGGGGCCGCGCGGCCTCAACTCTTCAATCGATCGATCTCGCGGCGCGGGCTCTGCCCGGCATTGGCCTGGCGCGGGGCCAGGCTGGTCATCGCCGCGCCCGGGGCCACTGCCTTGAGCTGTGCCATGCGGGCCTTGAAGGCGGTCAGTTCCTTCTGATCGACCTGGTTATTGACGGTAAAGCGCACCGACAGCGGGTTGACCACCGTACCGTTGCGGTAAAGCTCATAGTGCAAGTGCGGCCCGGTCGACAGGCCGGTCGAACCGACATAGCCGATAACTTGCCCGGCATTGACCCGTGCGCCGTTGGGCACTGCGATCCGGCTCATGTGGGCATAGGCCGTTGCATAACCGCCGCCATGATCGAGCTTGACGTAATTGCCGTGGCCGCCATGCCAACCGGAGTAGATCACCCGGGCATCGCCGACAGCGTAGATCGGGGCTCCGTGGGGGGCGCCAAAGTCCACCCCGGCATGCATCCGCGTATAGCCCAGCACTGGATGGCGACGCGCGCCGAAGTTCGAAGTCACTCGCCCGCCATAGACCGGCATGATCAGCCCGGTGCGCTGAGCACCCATGCCGGTAGCTTCGAAAAAGATCCCTTCCTTGCCCCAGCGCAGCAGCTGCGCCTTGGACCGGCCGTCGTGCTCCAGCCCGGCGAACAGCAGATCGCCGACCTGGGTTTCGCCGCTGGAGGAGCGACGGTAGGAGACGATGATATCGAAAGTATCGCCCGGCTCGATCGCGGTATCGAGGCTGAGATGCTGGTCGAGCGCCTGCAGATATTGCTGGATCGCCTCGATCGGCGCGCCGGCAGCGCGGGCCGAGCGGTAGAGGCTGGTGCCGACCACGCCGCGAATCCGCAGGGGGGTGTTATCGACCGCGATCGGCTGCTGCGTGATTGCCAATCGGCCATCAATCCGGGTAACCGTCAGGTCGAGATCGAAGCGGGCACGAAAGGCCAGATGCTCCAGCGGTGGCGCCATGCCCGGAGCAGCGGCGGCGCCAAGCCGCAGATCGACCTGAGTGCCGGCCGGGATCGTCCCGACCGGAACAACACCGGCAACCAGCGCCGTGGCCAGTCCGGCATCGGCATCGCTCACCCCGGCGCGCATCAGCATGCGGGCAAAGCTGTCCCCCTGAGCCAGGGTTGCGGTCAGCTGCCGGTTGGTCCTCTCGGGCGCGACAGCGAGCAGCGCCACCGTCTTGGTTGCACCCATCCGCCGGCCGCTGTCGCCACCGAAGGCCAGCGGCTGAATCATCTGGCTGCGAAATTCGTCGCGGGCAACCGTATCGAGTGGCATGGCCGGGGCGGAAGCAATCGCATTGTCGGTCGGCCAGCAGGCCAGCGCGGCAAGACTGAGGCCAAGCAAGGTTGCCAGACCGCGAAACCATTTGGCGCTGCCGATGTCTTCGGCAAGGTCGGGGGCCCAGTCGATGCTCTCAAGCCGTTCGAAGAATGCGTCGCGGTCCTGCCAGAGCTGCGCCAGCCGCAGCGGTTCGGCCCGGCGCTGGCCAAAGCTGCGCGGCGCCGCGGTTGCAGCGCTGACGGCCAGACTGGGCGCTGTTTCGCGCGGCTTCAACAAGGCATGCCCCCAAAGTGCTGCAACACGGGCATTTCCCTGCACCCGGCGTGGTTAATCTTCGCCTAAGACCGCTTCCTTTTTTGGTCCTTGCGATGGGTCCCTTGGGGGAATCTCGGCTTCCCGCCCTTGCCCTCCGCCATGCCGCTTGCCACATCGCTTGTATGGGCACGCGCAACCCCGTCCGGTCGACCCGCCTCAAGGCGGTGCTCGGTCCGACCAATACCGGCAAGACCCACTTGGCGATCGAGCGGATGTGCGCCCATTCGTCGGGCATGATCGGTTTCCCGCTGCGGCTGCTGGCGCGCGAGGTCTATGACAAGGTTTGCGCGATCAAGGGTGCCGACAAGGTCGCACTGATCACCGGTGAAGAGCGGATCGAGCCCAAGAATGCCCGCTATCTGCTATGCACGGCCGAGGCCATGCCGGTCAGCGCCGATCTGGCCTTTGCCGCGATCGACGAGGCGCAGCTCGGCGCGGACCGCGAGCGCGGCCATATCTTTACCGACCGCCTGCTCCACGCCCGCGGCCGCGACGAAACCATGATCCTGGGTTCGGCCACGCTCGAACCGATGGTCAGGGCGCTTTTGCCCGACGCCGAAATCGTCTCGCGCCCGCGCTTTTCGACGCTCAGCCATGCCGGAGCCAGAAAGCTCAGCCGGATTCCACCGCGCAGCGCGATTGTCGCCTTCAGCGCCGAGCAGGTTTACGCAGTGGCTGAAATGCTGCGGCGCTTCCGCGGCGGGGCGGCCGTGGTGATGGGCGCGCTCTCGCCCGAGACGCGCAACCGGCAGGTAGCATTATACCAGAATGGCGAGGTCGATTACCTCGTGGCCACCGACGCGATCGGGATGGGGCTCAACCTCGATATCGATCATGTCGCCTTCGCCGGCCTGTCGAAGTTCGACGGGGTGCGCCAGCGGCGGCTGACGACCTCAGAAATGGCCCAGATCGCCGGGCGGGCCGGACGCCACCAGCGCGACGGGACCTTCGGCACCCTGGCCGGCAGCGGCAGCCACGATTCGGAATTCACCCCGGAAGAAGTCTACGCCATCGAGGAGCACCGCTTTCCGCCGCTGACCAAGCTGTTCTGGCGCGAGGCCGAGCCTGATTGCGCTAGCCTCTCGGCGCTGATCGCGGATCTTTCGCGCCCACCCGAGCGGCCCGAACTGGCTCCGGCTCCCGAAGCGGTCGATCTCGCCGTGCTGCGGAGGCTGGCCGAAGATCCGGAGATTGCCGCGTCGGTGCGTGGGCCGGCGCTGGTCCAGCGGTTCTGGGCGACCTGCTCGCTCCCCGATTTCCGCCAGCATGGTGCGGAGACCCACGCCCGATTCGCGGCGCGGCTGTGGCAGGACCTGCGCCACGGCCAGCTCGGCGGAGACTATGTCGCCAAGGCGATCGCCGATCTCGACAATCCCGGCGGCGATATCGACACGCTGCAGATGCGGATCGCGGCAATCCGGACCTGGGCCTATGTCGCCCAGCGGCCAGACTGGGTGCTTGCCAAGGAGGAGATGGCCGCACGGGCCCGCGCCGTCGAGACCCGGCTGTCCGATGCATTACACGCCCGGCTGACTGAACGGTTCGTCAACCGCCGCACTTCGGTGCTGATGAAGAAACTTGGTCCCGATGCCGGACTGTTGCCGGTAACGCTGGAGGGCGACGAAGTCCGCGTCGATGGCGAACCGATCGGCCATCTTGCCGGGTTCCGTTTCCGGGTCGACCCATTGGCCCGGCTGGCCGACCGCAAGCTGCTGCTAGCCGCAGCCGAGCGCCACCTTCCCGAGCTGCGGGTACGCCGGGCCGAAGCGCTGCTGCAAAGCGGGCTCGAGGCCCTGACGCTCGAAGGCGCAAAACTGGCCTGGGAAGGCGAACCGATCGCCCGGCTTGAAGCGGGGCGCAGCGTGCTCGCGCCGCGAATTCTGCTCGATCTTGCGCTCGATATGCTGCCGGGTGAACTGAAAGGCCGCATTCTTGCAGCACTGGAAGGCTGGCTGGGCACTGCGCTTGGGGCGCTGGCTCCCCTGCGCAAGCTTGAGGTCGCCAGCGCCGAACTGGCCGGCGGGCCGGAACTGCGCGCCTTGCTGATTCGCCTGATCGAACAGGGCGGACTGCTGCCGCGGGCCGATTCGGGGCTTGAGCGGCTTGCCCCGGACCAGCGCGACCGCCTGCGCAAGCTGGGGGTGCGGGTCGGGGCGCTCGACCTGTTTGTGCCCGACATGCTGAAACCTGCGGCGCTGGCGAGCTGGCGGACGCTGTGCGCGGCGCGGGGTAGCGCCCTGCCTGCGCCGGTACCCGGCATGCCACCGGTGGTGGCAACGCCGGGCAAGATGGCAACGCCGCCGGGCTATCGCCGGATCGGCAAGCAGGCGCTGCGGCTCGACATTGCCGAGAAGCTGCTGCGCGCGGCGCACGAAGCGCGCGTGAACGCAAAGGGCCGTCCATTCACGATCGACCCGGCGCTTGCGATCTCAACCGGTCTTGCCACGGTCAGCTATGCCCAGCTGCTCCGGCTCGCCGGGTTCAATGCCTCAGTCCCGCGGCCCTTGCGCGAGGGCGCGTTCGGCCCGCCGCAGCCGGCCAGCTGGCGCTGGCGCCCGGTGCGGCGAGAACCCTCGCCGCCCAGCCCGGCACCGCCGCCGCCAGATCCCGGCAATGCCTTTGCCGCACTGGCGACGCTGGTTCGCTGATGCGGCTCGACAAGCTGCTGTGGTTCCTGCGCCTGGCCAAGACCCGCAGCGCGGCCCAGGCGCTGGTCACTTCGGGGCATATCCGGCTCAACGGCAAGCGGGTGGATCGCACTGCCCAGTCCGTTTCCAGCGGCGACGTGCTGGTCTTGCCCCTGCCCCGCGGGGTCACTGTGATCGAGCTGATCACCCTGCCGGACCGGCGCGGACCGCCCGCAGAAGCGCAAGGGTGTTATCGCGTGCTTGACGCGGCGGGCGGAAATCCCATAGCAGCAGGCAACAACAACGCACCTTAGGGGACCAAGCCGCCATGACCTATGTCGTCACCGATGCCTGCATCAAGTGCAAGTACACCGACTGCGTCGAGGTCTGCCCGGTCGATTGCTTCTATGAGGGCGAGAACATGCTGGTGATCAATCCCAGCGAATGCATCGATTGCGGCGTTTGCGAGCCGGAATGCCCGGCCGAAGCAATCCTGCCCGATACCGAAAGCGGCCTGGAATCCTGGCTTGAGCTCAACGCCAAGTTCTCCGCCGAATGGCCCAACATCACCCAGAAGAAGGATCCGCCGGCCGACGCCGACGACCACAAGGGCGAAGAAGGCAAGTACGACAAGTTTTTCTCGGCCGAGCCTGGCCAGGGCGACTGAGCGCACGGCGGGCGCCCGCCCGCAGCTGTCCAGCACTGAAACAAGTGTCCTGAGAACGTTTCGATTCTCGGGACTGGCAATTATGTTACCGTTGTGTTATATAATAGCACGACTGCAGCGGGCTTTTGCCTGCAAGACAGCCAGTTTCAGGAAAGGCGGGATGCACATAGGCGGTTGATGGAAGCATCGGGCCGGGACCAGTCCCATCGCCCCGGCTTCTCCAGCTGTCCCTGATTGCAGGCGCAAATGCGCAATCCCGTGAACAAGAAGGACGGTTGCATGGTGGCCAAGGCCCACGCTTTCGATGTTGGTGACTACGTTGTCTATCCCAAGCACGGGGTTGGCCGGGTGATTGAACTGCAGGAGCAGGAAATCGCCGGGATGACGCTCGAGCTTTATGTGCTGCGCTTCGAAAAGGAACGCATGACCCTGCGGGTCCCGACCAACAAGGTCGAAGCGATCGGCATGCGCAAGTTGTCCAGCGACAAGACCCTGCGCGAAGCGCTCGATACGCTGAAGGGCAAGCCCAAGGTCAAGCGCACCATGTGGTCGCGCCGCGCCCAGGAATACGAAGCCAAGATCAATTCGGGCGACCTGGTTTCGATCGCTGAAGTGACCCGCGACCTGTTCCGCGCCGATGACCAGCCGGAACAGTCCTATTCCGAACGGCAGATCTTCGAAGCCGCCTCTTCGCGCCTGGCGCGCGAACTGGCCGCGATGGAAAAGACCGACGAACCCGCCGCGCTCAAGAAAATCCTCGCGATTCTCAACGAGTACGCGCCCAAGTATTACGCGGAAGCCGCCGCGACCGTCTGATCCGGCAGCTCGGCAATACGAAAAGGGCCGTCCCCAGGGGGCGGCCTTTTTTGTTTGGGCCCTTGAATGCGCCGACTTGCTGTATTATGTCTCCAACACACATTGGGAGAATCGCCATGAGAATCAGGTTCGGCAATTTCGCCAAGGCGCTCGGTCCGGTTATCGCCATTGCCCTGGCGGCCGGCGTCGCGGGCTGCGACGGCAAGGTTTCGATCAACGGGGACGAGGGCAAGCCGCTTGCCGAACTCGACATGTCGGGCAAGGCCCCGGACGAGCTGGTCCTGGCCGGCCCGGACGAGATCCGCGTCACCACCGGTGACAAGCTGGCGATTTCGGTCGAGGGTGATCCCGAGGTCAAGGACCAGATCCGCTTCAGTCTGAAGGATGGCAGCCTGGCGATTCACCGCAAGGACAAGGCCTTCGGTTCGGGTGACAAGGTCGCGATCGTCAATGTCACCATGCCCGCTCCCCGCGAAGTGGTAATGGCCGGATCGGGCAAGATCACCACTGCCCAGCTGGCCAGCAAGGCCGAGGTGACCGTGGCCGGATCGGGCACGATCGAGACCGGCTCGGTTTCGGGCGAATCACTTGATGTGACGATCGCGGGTTCGGGCAATTTCCGCGCAGCCGGGAATGTGAAGACGCTCGACATGACCATCGCCGGCAGCGGCTCGGCGCAGATGGACGCGCTTAAGGTCGACAAGGCGGATATCTCGATCGCCGGATCGGGCAGCACCACCTTTGCTTCAGACGGCGAGGTCGAGGCCAGCATCATGGGCTCGGGCAATGTTACCGTGAAGGGCCGCGCGCGCTGCACGGTCAGCTCGATGGGTTCAGGCAAGTTGGTCTGCGAAACTCCGGTCCAGCAGAAGCAGGATGACAAGCCGGAGCCGCCCAAGGCCTTGGAGCCGCCAGAGCCTCCAAAGCCCTGAAGCGCGCTTCAAACGCGGTGAACCGTTCACGCGGTTAAGGCGGATGCAATCGGCCAGCTCCCACAGAGGCGCAAAGCCCGTGGGAGCAACCGATGCGCCGCCTCTTCCTTTTGTTGCTGATGCCGCTGACCCTCGGCGGCTGCGTCGCGCGAACACTGGTCAATGTCGCGACCGCCCCGGTTCGGGTTGCCAGCAAGGGCATCGATCTCGCCACCACCAGCCAGGCCGAAGCCGACCAGAAACGCGGACGTGAACTGCGCAAGCTGGAAGAGCGCTATGGCAAGCTGGAGCGCAATTGGCGCAAGGCTGATCGCCACTGCAGCGAAGGAAATTCCGACGCATGTCTGGAACGCGACACGATCGCCGCCGAGATGGACCAGATCAGGCCCATGCTACCCGCGCCCGTTCCCGATTGATCAGGCTGCGGCGCGGAGCAAGCGGTCGTTGATCGCCGCGCCGATCCCCTTGCCTGGCACCGGCGCGATGGCAATGCGCGGCGCGCTGGCGGCCTGACCGGCGTGCAGGCATTCGTAAAGCCGCGCCGCAGCCTCCGCCAGATCTCCGCTCGCCGACAGGGTTACCTGGCCAGCAACAGCTCCGAACCCGATCAGGAACTCGTCGCCCTCTGCCCAAAGAGCATTCAGCCGCACCGGTTTTCCCGGCGAATAATGACTGGCAAGCTGGCCCGGGGCTTCGATCCGCCCTTGCGCCGTGGCGTCAAGCGGGGGGCCGATCAGCGCCGCGATTTCGTCTCCGGTAATCGGTCCGGGGCGCAGCACCTGCCAGCCCTCGCCGCGTAGTGCGACAATCGTGCTCTCGATTCCGGCGGTGCAGGCTCCACCATCGAGCACCAGATCGACCCGGTCGCCCAGCGAGGCGGCAACGTGTTCGGCACGGGTCGGGCTGACCCCGCCCGAACGGTTGGCCGAAGGTGCCGCCAGCGCCAAGCCGCTTTCCGCCAGAACTGCGCGCATCACCGGATGGGCCGGGCAGCGCAACGCAATGGTCGATAGACCCGCGGTCACCGCCGGAGCGATTCGCGCCGTGGGCTTGAGCGGCAAGACCATGGTCAGCGGACCGGGCCAGAACCGCGCGGCCAACATGCGCGCGCGATCGTCCAGTTCGGCGATTTCCTCCGCCGCAGCCAGATCGGGCACGTGGACGATTAGCGGATTGAAATCGGGCCGGCCCTTGGCGCGGTATATTGCCGCTACGGTCGCCGCGCTGTCCGCCCTGGCCGCCAGCCCATAGACCGTCTCGGTCGGCACCGCGACCAGCCCGCCGGCGCGCAGCACTTCGGCCGCGGCGGCTATTCCCGCAGCATCGCCTGACCTGATCTGCACCTTGCCCGTCATGCGCTCCCGCTATAGGCGGTTGGCGATAAAGCCAAGGGAAAGCGCGCCATGGATTACACCGCCCCCACCGCCGATCAGGTTCTGGCGATCCGGGTCAATGCCGGAATCGAGGAACTGGCCGGGCACGACCGTTTCGCCGCCGCCAGCGCCGACATGGTCGAAGCGATCGTCGAAGGGATCGGGCAATTCGCCGCTGGAGAATTCGCGCCGCTCAACCGCAAGGGCGATCTCGAAGGGGCCAGGCTCGCCAACGGCACGGTCAGCCTGCCGCAGGGCTTTGCCGAAGCCTATCAGGCCTATGTCGAGCAAGGCTGGAACACCATTTCCGGTCCGGTCGAGCATGGCGGGCAAGGCCTGCCGTTCACCCTCGCCGCCAATGTCCTTGAAAACCTCGGCGCGGCGAACATGGCCTTTTCGCTGTTGCCGATGCTGACCGTTGGGGCGATCGAATCGCTGCACCACCACGGCAGCGATGCGCAGAAGGCGACCTATCTGGCCAAGCTGATCAGCGGCGAATGGTCGGGCACGATGAACCTGACCGAACCCCAGGCCGGCTCCGATGTCGGCGCGCTGCGGACCACCGCGACACCGCGCGGCGATGGGACCTGGCTGATCAAGGGCACCAAGATCTTCATCACCTGGGGCGAGCACGATCTGGCCCGCAACGTGATCCACCTGGTTCTGGCCCGCACCCCGGGCGCGCCTGCGGGCAGCCGGGGGATCAGCCTGTTCGTGGTGCCCAAGTACCACGTGAACGGCGATGGTTCGCTGGGCGGTCGCAACGATCTGCGTTGCGCCGGGCTGGAACACAAGCTGGGGATCATGGCCAGTCCGACCTGCGTGATGAGCTTTGGCGATAACGATCAATGCATCGGCGAACTGGTCGGGCATGAGAACGAGGGCCTCAAGGCCATGTTCACAATGATGAACTCGGCCCGGATCAATGTCGGCAACCAGGGCGTGCAGATTGCCGAACGGGCGCTGCAGGCGGCCCGCTATTATGCCCGTGAGCGAGTCCAGTCGGCCCGCGCCGGATCGCTCGACAAGAACCCGGTGGCAATCATCGAACATCCCGATGTGCGGCGGATGCTGCTGCGGATGCGCGCGCTGACCGAAGGGGCCCGAGCCCTGCTCTATTACACCGCCGGCATGGTCGATCGCGGCGCACTGGGCATCGCAGGCGCACAGCAACGCGCCGATTGCCTGGTGCCGCTGATCAAGGCCTGGGGCACTGACGTCGGCTGCGAAGTGGCCAGCCTGGGGGTGCAGATCCACGGCGGGATGGGCTTTGTCGAGGAAACCGGCGCCGCCCAGCATTACCGCGATGCCCGGATTGCGCCGATCTATGAAGGCACCAACGGGATCCAGGCGGCGGATCTGGTCACCCGCAAGCTGGGCTATGAGCAAGGCGGCGTCCTCGCCGCGCTGTTCGCCGATGTTATCGCCGATAGCGCCGATGCGCCGCAGCTGCGCGCGCTGGCCGAGGATTGCCGCGACGTGGCGACGTGGATGGCGGGCAGTGCCAGCCTGGACGACAAGCTGGCCGGATCTGTGCCGTTCTGCACCATGGCCGCGATGGCAGTCGCCGGATGGCAGCTGCAGCGCCAGGCCCGCGACGGGGCCGGCGGCGCAGCCAAGACCGTGGTTGCTCGCTATTTTGCCGAACATCTCGCCCCCGAAGCGCGCGGGCTCAAAGTCGCAGCCATGGCCGGGGCAGACCTGCTCTATGCCCTCGATGCCGAGGCGCTGGCCGGATGAGCGACCAGGGCGAACCCTTGGCGAGGATCGCCGCCGCGTTGGAGCGGATGGCCCCCGGAGGTCCCGGTCTGACCGACTGGGATGCGGCCCCGGCCTATGTCTGGCACGGCACTGCCCGGCCAGTCACGACGCTGAGTGCCCCGCCGCTGGCGCTGCTGCAGGGTATCGACCCACAGAAGCAGGCCGTGGTCGACAATGTCGCGCGGCTCGCTGCCGGCCATGCTGCGCATGACATGCTGCTGTGGGGATCGCGCGGGATGGGCAAGTCGGCGCTGCTCCGCGCCGCAGTACTGGCCGCACAGCAGCAAGGCGGAAGGGTCGCGCTGATCCAGGTTGCCCCCGAAGCGCTGGCTTCGCTGAGTGAACTGTTCGGCGAACTCGGCCAGCAGGAACGCCGCTTCCTCGTCTTCATCGACGACCTCGGCTTCGAAGAGCATGACAGCGCCGGGCCGCGCGCGCTGCGATCGTGGCTGGAGGGCGGGATCGATGCGCGCCCTGCCAATGTCCGGATCGCCGTGACCAGCAATCGCCGCGCGATCGTGCCCCGGCATCTCTCCGAACAGGACGATCCGATCAACCCGCGCGACGCGGTCGATGATCGGTTGGCGCTGGCCGACCGCTTTGGTCTGTCGATCGGGTTTCACAATTGCAGCCAGGACGATTACCTGGCGATCGTTGGCGGCTATTGCGCTGAATATGGCCTCGACTGGGACCACGGCGCGGCGCTGGAATGGTCCAAACGCCGCGGCGCGCGGTCGGGCCGGGTCGCCTGGCAGTTCGTTACCGAGCTGGCCGGACGCGCCGGAAAGAACCTCTGACCTTACTGCTGCTTGACCTTCTGGTCTGGTTGGAACGCGCCCTTGTATTGCGCCGGATCGCCATCAAGCTGGCGGCGCGGAGGCAGGCTGCCGACCTTGACCGGCTTGATCGCCGGCGAAGGCGCGGCCCCCGGCGAGATCACCCGCCAAATGATCCCGGCGGTATCGTCGGAGACCAGCAGCGCCCCATCCTTGGCAAAGGCGACCCAGGTCGGCCGGCCGCGGGTTTCGCCATTGTCCTTGAGGAACCCGGTCAGCACCGGGACTGGCAGGCCCTGCGGATTGCCGTTGGCATCGAACTTGACGAAAACCACGTCGTAACCGGCCGCCGGCTTGCGGTTCCACGAACCGTGGCGGGCGATGAAGGCCCCGCTCGAGAACGCCGGACCGAGCCGTTCGCCCCCGACATCGAATGCCAGCCCCAGCGCGGCGACGTGGGCGCCCAGCGCATATTCCGGTTTGCGCACGAAATCGTCGATAAACTCTGGCGGCGGTGATTTGACCCGGTCGTCGTCGTACTTTTTCCAGTAGATCCACGGCCAGCCATAGTGCGCCCCGACCGGCACGTTGGTCAGGTAATCGGGTACCAGGTCAGGTCCGAGCTGGTCGCGCTCGTTGACCGTGGTCCACAGTTCCTCGGTCGCAGGATTCCACGCGAGGCCGTTGGGGTTGCGCAGACCGTTGGCGAACTGGCGCGGGCGGGCGTCCTTGGTCAGGTCCTTTTCCCAGATCGCGGCGCGGCCCATTTCCTGATCCATCCCGCGCTCGCCGATGTTCGAGGCCGAGCCGACGGCGACGTAGAGCCGGTTGCCATCGGGGCTGAGCACAAGATTGCGCATCCAGTGATTGCCCGCCGCCGGCAGGTCCATCACCTTGCGCGGATCGCCGGCGATCGCGGTTTCGCCCAGCTTGTAATCGAACACGATCACCGCATCGTGATTGCCCACATAGAGCCGGTCATCGGCCCAGGCGAGGCCGGAGGGCGAAGCCAGGTGCTTGCCCGCCAGCAGGGTGAACTTCTGTTCGGCGACACCATCGCCGTCGCCATCGCGCAGCAGGACCAGCGTATCGGCGGATTCGCCGTGCGATCCCGCGCGCTGCATCAGCTTTTCGGCGATCCAGCCGCCAATTCCGCCACCCATGTTCGAAACCGGCGAGTCCGCCAGCGCGACAACCACATCGCCATTCGGCAGGGTATAAATCACGCGCGGGTGGTCGAGTCCTTCGGCGAAGCGCTTGACCTCAAGTCCCTTGGCCGCGACCGGGGCTTCGCCCGCAGCCCAGCCAACCGGCCGGGCGATTTCGATCGAGGGGATTTTCTCGACTTTGGGTTCGGCAATCACCGGATCCTTGCCGGACAATTCGTCCGTGGTGTGCTCGGCCGGGGTACCGCGCCAGATGTAAAACACGAACCCGCCGATAACGAGCAGGAACACCGCGAGGGCAACGAGAAGCTTGCGTTTGGTCGACATGATAAGCGTGATACTTTGTCACCGCCTAGGCGGCAACCAAAGTCTGGGCTATCGCTGCCGCCATGTATGCTTTCACCCCCGATCCGAACCAGCCCAAGGCCGAGCTTTACCGCGAACTGGCCGAATCCGCCCGCGCGCTGACCGCTGGAGAGCCCGATCCGATCGCCAACATGGCCAATCTCGCTGCATTGATCTGGCAATTCGTGCCCGGGCTCAACTGGGCCGGGTTCTACCGCCTGGTTGAGGGCGAGCTGGTGCTGGGGCCGTTCCAGGGCAAGCCGGCCTGCATCCGGATCGCGCTGGATCAAGGGGTGTGCGGCGCGGCGGCACAAAGCGGAGCGACACAGCTGGTGCCCGATGTCCACGCCTTCCCCGGCCATATCGCCTGCGATGCCGCCAGCGCTTCGGAACTGGTCGTCCCGGTCCGGCGCGGCGGACTCGTAATCGCTGTGATCGATCTCGACAGCCCAGATCTGGGGCGGTTCGACGCCGAGGACGCGGCCGGAATCGAATCGCTGGCTGAAGTCATTGCGGCAGTAATTTAAGCCGTCAGCCCTGCACCGAATCGGGACAGCGCCGAGAGAGCGCCGCTCCAAGCCTTGGTCAAAGGCGGGACCTGATGCTAAATTCCGGGTTAACACCGGAATCGTCCGGCCAATCCAGGGGATTGCCATGTCTGTTCGTCTTGCCATCTTTGGCGTCACCGCGCTGGCTTTTGCCGCGCCGGCCTATGCCCAGTCGCACTTGCCGCCGCCTCCCCCGCCCCCGGGCGTGGTCGATGCCCAAGGCAATGTCTATGACGGGCCGATGCCGGACAACCGACCGGTGTGGCAGGGCTCTCGCCATGCAGCGCCCGGCTATCCCCCGATGCAGCCCGAAGCGACCCGCACCTATCCCCCAGGCTGGGAACAGGCCCGCGCCAACTGGCTGGGCGAGTGCCGCCGCCGCTATGGCAGCGGCAACAAGGTTGGCGGCGCAATCCTGGGCGGCGTGATCGGCGGGGTTGTCGGCAACCGCGTCGGCGGCAAGGGCAATCGCACGCTCGGCACCGTCGCCGGGGCGACCGTCGGCGCCGTGGCCGGCGGGGCGATCGGCGATGCCGCCGACAAGCGCGCCGCGCGCGACTGGTGCGAGGACTACCTCGAACAGAACACCACCTGGAGCCAGGGCATGAGCTATGGCCAGCAGGTGGTCGGTTATGGCTATGCCCCGATGACCGTGATGGTTCCGGTGGCCTACGTCCAGGGCCAGACCCAGCCGCGTGAGTGCAAGGAGACGATCGTCTATGAAGACTATGTCACCACCACGACCCCGGCGCGCTACCGCACCGTGACCACTTACAAGCGGGTGCCGGACAAGCGGGTCCGGATCGTGCCGGACAAGCGGATCCCCGCCAACTGAACCAAAATGAAGGGGGCCAATCGGCCCCCTTCTTCTATTCCGGCACCGGAAGGCTCACTCAGAGCTTGCGCCCGATCAGTTCCTTCATGATCTCGTTGGTGCCGCCGAAGATCCGGGTCACCCGCGCCCCGCGCCACATCCGTGCGATCGGGTACTCGTTCATGTAACCGGCCCCGCCGAACAGCTGCAGGCACTTGTCCATCACTTCCCATTGCAGGTCGGTGTGCCACAGCTTGGCTGCGGCGCCCTCCTCGGGGGTAAGCTCCTTCTTGAGGTGCCGGGCCAGCGCCCAGTCGAGGTGCGCCCAGCCAACCTGCAGCTTGGCCTTGATATCGGCCAGCACGAAACGGCTGTTCTGGAAATCAAGGATCGGCTTGCCGAAAGCCTTACGATCGCGGGTGTATTCCACCGTCATGTCGAAGGCGCGCTGCGCGCTGGCCATCGCCGAAACCGCGATCGACAGGCGCTCCTGAGGCAGCTCGCTCATCAGGTAGATGAAGCCCATGCCTTCCTCACCCAGACAATTGGTGATCGGCACGCGGACGTCTTCGAAGAACAGCTCCGAGGTGTCGGCCTCGTCCTGCCCGATCTTGTCGAGGTTGCGGCCGCGTTTGAAGCCTTCGCGGTTCGCTTCGACCAGCACGATCGAGACGCCCTTGTAGGCCGGCTGCACTTCGGTATCGGTCTTGCAGCAAACCAGGATCAGGTCGGCGTTCTGGCCATTGGTGATATAGGTCTTCGATCCGTTGATCACATAATGGTTGCCGTCCTTCTTCGCCGTGGTCCGCATCCCCTGAAGGTCGGAGCCAGTCCCCGGCTCGGTCATCGCGATCGCCGTGATCACCTCGCCCGAAACCAGCTTGGGCAGCCACTGGCGCTTCTGCTCTTCGGAACCGTAGTTGACGATATAGCTGACGACGATGTCCGACTGGAGCGAAAACCCGGTGGTGACCCCGCCGTAATAGGATGTCTCCTCGTCGACGATCGCGTTGTAGCCGAAATCGAGCCCGAGCCCGCCGTACTCCTCGGGCACGGTCGGGCACAGCAGGCCGAGCTCGCCCGCCTTGGGCCAGATCGACTTCGGAACGATTCCCGCCTCGGCCCATTCGGCCTGATGCGGGGCGATCTCTTCCTGCATGAAGCGCCGGACCGTCTGGCGGAAGGCTTCGTGATCTTCGGTGTAGGCCGTGCGGGCCAGCGAATCGAGCGACATGGCGGTTCCTCTCAAAGGCTTTGCTTGCCGAGAGGCGTAATGCGCCGTGGGCACGGCGGTCAACCGGAATTTAATCGCGCGGTTAATCGACCTTGGCGAGCTCGGGCGGGGGCGGCAACAGCGCAATCCGCAAGTGTCCCAGCCGCAGCGACGGCTGGGCGCGGTCGATCCGCAGCAGCCCGCCGAGTTCGGGCCGGGCGCCAAGTGCCTTGGCGCTGACCTCGGTCAGGCGCAGGCGGTAGGAACCATAGGGCACCGAATCGAAGAACACATAGCCGTCGAAATCGCTTTGACCCCGCAGCACCACGGCGCCGCTGGCATCGACCAGCTCAATCCCGATCCCGCCGCGCGGCTCGCCATCGGCGCCGAGCAGCGAACCTTCGATTTCCCCGGTCGGGGCAAGCGGGAGCGAGACCTTGGCGGTCACTCCCGGCCGCGGCACCACCACCATGCCCCGGCCCTTGGGCTGAAGCAGCGGGTCGGGCAGGCTGCCGCCGTCGATCGAGACCAGCACCGGAACATAGGGCACCAGCCCGTCGATCACCGCCCGGCCCGAGGCATTGGTGGCCTGGTCGCTGTGGCGGAAGCCGGCCTCGACCGCGACGCCCTCGACCGCCGGTTCGTTGGCCTGGCGATAGCCGTCGCCGTTGTCGTCGCGGTAGACCTCGATCGCGGCCTGCCCGGTTTCGGCCAGGCGTTCGCGCGAAAGGCGCCAGCCGCCGTCGACCGGATCGGGCCCGACGCTGAAGGCCAGGGTCAGTCCGAAGCCGACATTGCCGCGGTTGTCGACGCGCCCTTCTCCGCGCAGCGCAAACTTGCGGAACTGGTGAACGTAACCCAGCGAATACTCTTGCCGATCGCCAACGCCGTCATAATCGAAGCCGGCGCGGACCGACGATGCCTTGCCGACCGGCGCATCGACCACGATCTGGGTACGCTGGAAGCCGGGATGGTTGCCGTCGAGACCGAAGGCCACCTGGCCGCGCAGCCGAAGTCGCCCGATCCCGGTGTTTCCGATCAAAGTCAGCCGGTTACCACGGTCTTCCCCGACCAGAACCGGGGCCGGCCCGGCGATCTGGCGGTTGAGCAGTTCGAGCGTCAGGGTGGCACGACCGATGTGGGCCGAACCGCGCGTTAACACTTCGGTAACTTTCAGCCCGCGCCGCGACAGCGTCTGGCGCATCCCGGCCTCGACCGGAAGCCGCCACGACCCCAGCTTGACCGAACCCGACAGCCGAAGCCCGAATTCGCGGCGCTGTTCGATCGAAACCAGATCCGAATCGAATTCGCCATCGACCCACAGCACATGCGCGTCAAAGTTGATGCCTTTGATCCGGCCCAGCGCCTCACCGCGCAGCGCCCGGCCCGCGCCAAACTGCTGCGCCCCCGAAAGCTCGACGAGCATCGGGCCAACCGAGCGGCGCACGGTCGCTTCGAGGTAATGCTTGCGGCGTCCGGCGCGGGTGAGGCTGTGATAGCCGAGACCCGCGGTCGTTCGGCTATTCAGCCCGCGCTCGACCCCGACCCCCCAGCGCCAGCCGGACTGGGCCAGATAACTGGGCGCGCCCAGATCGACCAGATCCTTGCCCTCTTCGAGCATGCCCGCCCAGTACCAGGTCTTGCCCGCGGGCAGGTTCTGGAGCCCAACGTTCTGGCTGCTTCGTTCGTGGCGGACCTGACCTTGGGGGCCGTAAAGCACGACATCGAACTCGTTCTCACCGAACTGCAGCTCGACATCGGGGAATTCATAGCGCCCGTCACCGCGATCGGCCTGATAGGCCCGCAGCACACCGTTGCGGTAAAGCTCGGCATCCCAGCCAGCCGGCAGCGTGCCGCGCAGCGTGGTGGTGCCGAAACGCGAGGGCAGGTTGATCGGGCGATTCGAGATGAAGGCGCCGCGGCCATAGGCGCTTTGCCCGGAAAGCGATCCCGGCGGCGTTTCGACGTCACCGAAGGCGACCTGCGTCGCGCCGAGCGGACCAAGCAATTCGCCGGCGGGATCGTTGCGGTAAACCTTGAGCCGGAACGAATCCGGCAACAGCGAATCCCGCCCGGCCAGCCGCGCCGAATAGCTCATCCCCAACGCTTCACCGCTGGCCAGACCTTCATACTGGGTGCTGAACCCGCTCTTGCTGGACCATTGGCCCTGGATCTGAACGTCGACAGCCGGAGCGCGCCAGGCTTGATACGGCGCATCGGCCTGCGGCAGCTTGGCAAGGTCGAACTGGCCGCTATCGGGCTTGCGAAGTCGCGCCGCGCGACTTTTGCGCTCCATCGCTTCGAGGAACGGCAGCTTGCGGTCGCTTTCGATCACCACTGCCAGATTGGCCAGGTCAGGCCGCAGTTTCACGCCCATCCATTGCGACAGCGCCGAGAGGCTCATGCACCAGCCCTCGGGCGTATCCTGAATCGCGCCGGAGCCGATTGCACGACTTCCGTTCATGGTTTGTACCGTATTGGAGTCGCGATCGATGACGAGCCGCTGATCCTCGGCAAAGATCCAGCCAGTCGCGCGGCGCGACTTCTTGTCGAGTCGCACCGGCAGGTCGAGCGCCTGGATCAGATCCGCGAAATCGACGCAGACGCCGCTGGGGGTCTGATAACCGCGCAGCGGTTCGCCCAGCCGGAACTGGCCGCTACGCAGTTCGAGCAGGAGCGAATCGTCCTCGCTGGCGGTCCAGCCTTGGGCAGCCGCCGGCGCCGCCCAAACGGCAAGCGCCGCCGCAACGAGTGCGGCGGCCTTGCGCGTGCGGGTGAGCCAGCGTTTCATGACGTCAAGCCGGGGGAGTTTCGCTGCAGAATCGCATAGTTACGAGACTGTAAGGTTCGCTTCGGTGATCAGCGCGCCGCCGTTTTCCGGCAGTTCGCGGTATTCGAGCTTGATCGGTCCCTTGACCCGGGCGGCCTGCTCGGCATTCAGCGGTACGTGGACCTTGCGGCGATTGACTTCGGGATAGACCGCGATGCCGCGCAGGCTGAACAGCACCTCGCCGCGCGGGCTTTTGCCGATCAGTTCGCCATAGACCGAACGCTGCCCGGTCCGGCCCATGTCGACTTCGAGGAAGGCCTGGTTCTCGAACCGGACTTGCCGGGCGCTGGTGATCGAGGCCTGGGCCTCGAGCCGGCCCTTGCGGACGAAAACCGGGATGGTGATGCCGTAGATCGGCGTAAGCTTGATCGTCACGCCGCTGGCCGGCGCGGCCTCGGGCGGAGCCGCCGCATCGGGCGCGCCCGGGGTCGGGATCGCGCGAAAACTCATGTGCACGCGATATTCGCCGTCGGGCAGCCCTTCGGGTGGGCGGACGGAGATCCGAACTGCCTGGGGCTGTCCCGGCAGCAGGGTTACCCGGCGAGGCGCAAAGCGGACCATATCGAGCGCGGCGCGTTCGGTGCTGTTGGCGTCCGCCTCGGCCACTTCGTCGAAATCGCCGCTTTCCTCCATCCGGCGCAGCTCAAGCGAGATCCGGTAAGTTGCGGGCTTTTCGCCGATATTGCTCAGCACCACCTCGGCGTTGCCGCCGCTGTTGATCATCACCCGGGTCGGAGCGACCAGCAGATCGCCCTGGGCGGAGGCAGGAACGGACAGCGCCGCTGCGCAGGCCATGGCAAGGCTGCGGACCAGACGGCGGAGCGGAGGAATTCGGATCATCGGGTTCCCTCAAGGATCGCGGGCGAACAAGCCTGAAACGGCCGTCCGGGAATTCCCCTAGCTTTAGGAAATCAGAGTTAATTTTTGGCTAACCATGGCAGGGTCGGGCAATGGAAAGGGGCCGCTTCCGCCACGCGGAAACGGCCCCCTGTGCGATCCCGTTTACCCCTTTGGCGGGGATTTGGGTAACTTACTGGTATTCAACCGAAACCTGGAAGGTGCCGGCATAGGCGCCCGGGACCTGGCCGCCCGCAACGCCGAGCGTACCGCCCACGTTGAAGCTGCCCTGACCCGAACCGTTTAGCTGGAAAGCACCGTTCGGATTGGTGTTGAAGCCGCTCAGCGACATCGTTTCGGTGCCGCCCGAACGGGTCAGGTTAACCGGAGCGGTCGGGAGCGAGACGACGACCATCGCGTTCGGCGAACCGACCACGTCGAAGGCTGCCGGGCTGCGGGTGCCGGTCGAGATCAGCGAACCCGACGAAGAAACGGTCGAATCGGCGTTGACGGTCACGCTGCCGCCGGTGTTCGCAGCGATCTGGCCGAACTGCAGGTCGGCAGTGGCGGTGACAGTCAGCGAGCTGAGGACTTCCGCGGTGGCAGTGCCGGTCGCGGTGGTAGCGGCCTGAGCCGAGGTAGCAAACGAAGCGGCGGCGACGGCGCCGACCACAGCGAGGCGAAGCGAATTGCGCATAGTAATTTGGTCCCTTCAAAACTTGATGCCGGCAGCGCGTTGCATCGCTACCCGAATGGCCGGCAAACCCCCCATTCGCATCGCCTTAAGTAGGACCACTAAGTTCAATGTTTACTTGCAGGTGTGGTTAACAGCCCAGCCCGGTTTGTTAACGGATTCTCCTGGAAACTGCCTATATTCCGCCGCCGGTTAACCGCTGGCAGATCAGATCGAGCTGATCGAGAGTACGGTAACGGATCGTCACCGCGCCCGAGCGCGGATCGGCATCGGTGTTGATCCGTACCGACAGGCCGAGGAACTCTTCGAGGTGCCCCTGCACCGCAACGATATCGGCAGCATCCGCGCCGTCGCGTTCGCTGCGGGCCCGGCGCGGTGCCGTGCTCCCGGTGGCGGCCTTGCGAGTGAGCCGCTCGACCTCGCGGACCGAAAGATGGCGGGCCACGGCCTGGTCGGCCAGGGCCTGGGCGTTCTCGCTGCCGATCAACGCACGCGCGTGACCCATCGAGAGCTTGCCCTCCTCCACCAGCTCGATCACGCCTTCAGGCAGGCTTAAGAGCCGCTGCAGATTGGCGACATGGCTGCGGCTCTTGTCGACCAGCTTGGCGATCTCGGCCTGGGTCAGCCCCTCGTCTTCAGCCAAGCGGTGGTAAGCGCGGGCTTCTTCGATCGGATTGAGGTCTTCGCGCTGGAGATTCTCGATCAGCGCCAGCGCGGTAATTTCACGGTCACTAAGTTCGCGAATAATCGCTGGAATTTCATGAAGTTGAGCGCGCTGAGCCGCCCGCCAGCGGCGTTCGCCGGCAACCAGCCGCCATTGTCCGCGGCCATGCGGGGTGACGATCACCGGCTGAATCACCCCGCGTGCTGCAATCGACGCGGCCAGCTCGGCCAGCGCTTCTTCGGCGAAGTGCCGGCGCGGCTGACCGGGATGGGGCACGATGTCGGCCACGGCCAGCATGGCGAGGCCATTGGCCGGATCGAAGGAGGTGCCCTCCGCAGAACGCGGCGCGGCTGGGGTGACCAGCGGCTCTTCACGGCGGGTTTCCCCCAGCAGCGCGCCAAGCCCGCGACCAAGTGCCGGACGCTTGACTGCAGGCGTTTTGATTACGGATTCGTCGCTCATGCGGCCTTCCTCTTCTCGGGCAGGCGGGAAATCAGCTCGCGCGCCAAGGCCATGTAGGCGCGGCTGCCGGTGCAGTTGTGATCGTAGATCAGCGCCGGAAGGCCATGGCTCGGCGCTTCGGACAGGCGGACATTGCGCGGAATCACCGCCTCGAACACCAGGTTGCCAAGGCAGGAGCGGACATCGTCAGAAACCTGGTCGGTCAGGCGGTTGCGGCGATCGAACATGGTCAGGGCAATGCCGACAATGCCGAGATCGGGATTGAAGCGCTGCTGGACCCGCTCGACCGTCTGGAGCAGTTGCGACAGCCCTTCGAGGGCAAAGAACTCACATTGCAGCGGGACCAGCAGTGTATCCGCGGCGCACAGCGCGTTGAGCGTCAGCAGGCCTAGCGACGGCGGACAATCGATGAAGGCGATATCGTAACCGGTGTGACCCGAGAGCGCGGTGCGCAGCCGCTCGGTGCGGTTGTCGACCGAAACGAGCTCCACTTCCGCACCGGACAGGTCGACCGTCGCCGGAACGATGTCGAGGCCGGGGATCTTGGTTGGGGTGGCGCAGGCGCTGAGCGGCATCTGATCAACCAGCAGGTCATAAGACGAATGCTCGCGTTGATCCGTGCCGATCCCGATCCCGGTCGAGGCGTTGCCTTGCGGATCGAGATCCACTAGCAGCACCTTCCAGCCGATCGCGGCCATGGCCGTGGCGATATTGATCGCAGTGGTGGTCTTGCCCACTCCGCCCTTCTGGTTGGCGATCGCCACGCGAATCACGGTTTCTTGCCCTTTCTGCCTTCCAAGGTGCCGACAATAACCCCGGAATCCGCGTCGGTCAGCGATTGTTCCACGTGGAACAGGTGATTCCAGCCCTTGAGCTCCAACAGTTCCTGCCGGGCCGAGCGCCCCTTGGGCAACAGCCAGACCGTATCGCTTGTGGAGAATCTTGCGGATAGATCGAGCAGTTTCGGCAAGGGAGCGAAGGCCCGTGCCGAAATGGCGCGGAATTGGCGGGTCTCGAGTGCTTCAACCCGCATGCTCGCGACTTTGGCATTCGTCAGCCCGAGCGAATCGCAAACCCGCTGCAACCAGTTGATTCGCCGCGCCCGCGATTCAACCATCACCACTTCGCACTCGGGCCGCAGAATTGCGATCACCAGACCGGGAAATCCCGCCCCGCTCCCCAGATCGAGCCAGGGCGACCCTGTTTCACGTGGAACATGGGCGAGGAGCTGCGCCGAATCGGCATAGTGCCGCACCCACAGCGCTTGCAAGCTCGATTCGGACACCAGGTTCTGGACCTCGTTCTCGGCCGCCAGCAGCGCGGTCAGGCCGTCCAGCCGCGACTGAACCGCGTCGCTCCATTCGGGAAGGCTCCGGAACCAGTCCCGCGCAGCTGCTTCATCGGCCAGGATCATGCCGCCCTCCGCCGGGCGTGGACCAGCAGCGCCGCCAGAGCAGCCGGAGTGATCCCCGGCACGCGCCCCGCCGCCGCCAGGGTGGCAGGCCGCGCCCGGCTGAGCCGCTCAACCATCTCGCGCGACAGGCCCGGGATCGCTTCATAGGGAAAATCATCGCCCAGCGGCAGCGCTTCGCCAGCGCGCAGCTCGCGCAGCTCAGCGTCCTGACGAGAGAGATAGGGTGCATAGGCGGCATCTTCGGTCACTTCCTCGGCCAGGTCGGCATCGGTCAGCACCTGCGGATCGATCCACGAAGCCAGCGCGTCGAGCTCGACCCCGCCAAAGCGCAGCCACTCGCGCAGGCTCAGCCGCCCGACATCGGCGCGCACCGGCAGCCGCGCCCGGGCCATGTCGTTGCCGGTCACCACCTGGTCGAGCTCGGCATCGAGCCGCGCCCGGTCAGCTTCGCGCCGGGCAAACCATTCGGCCCGCGCCGGTCCCACCGCGCCCAGCGTCAGGCCCAGCGGTGTCAGCCGGCTCCCGGCATTGTTGGCCCGAAGGCGCAGCCGGTACTCGGCCCGCGCGGTCAGCATCCGATAGGGCTCGCTCACTCCGTGCAGGGTCAGGTCGTCGATCATCACCGCCATGTATGAATTGGCCCGGTCAATCGCCGGCCCGTCGCGCCCCAGCACGGCGGCAGCGGCATGCATCCCGGCGACCAGGCCCTGCGCGGCGGCTTCTTCATAGCCGGTCGTCCCGTTGATCTGCCCGGCGCAATAGAGCCCCGGCATGGCGCGCAGCTCCAGACTAGGCCGCAGCGCGCGCGGATCGATATGATCGTACTCCACCGCATAACCCGGCACGGCCATCTCGACCCGCTCCAGCCCCTCCATCGTCCGCAGCATGGCCAGCTGGACATCGGCAGGCAGCGAGGTCGAGATTCCGTTGGGATAGACCAGCGGGGTATCGAGCCCCTCGGGCTCCAGGAACACCTGATGCCCGTCGCGATCGGCGAAGCGGTGGATCTTGTCCTCGATCGAGGGGCAATAGCGCGGGCCATTGGCGCCGATCGCGCCGGAAAACAGCGGTGAGCGGTGCAGGTTGGCGCGGATCACGTCGTGACTGCGCGGATTGGTGCGGGTGATCGCGCAGAACAGCTGCGGCAGCACCCGGCCGACACCGCCATAGTGCAACGGCAGCGCCGACATGGTCCAGGGCTCCGCGTCGCTCGGCTGCTCGTCGAGCCGCGCCCAGTCGATCGTCCGCCCATCGAGCCGCGGCGGGGTCCCGGTCTTGAGTCGGGCCATCGGCAGGTCGGCCTCGCGCAGCTGCGCCGCGAGCCGCTGGGCCGAGGCTTCACCGATCCGACCGCCGACGATCCGCTCTTCCCCGCGGAACAGGATTCCCCCCAGGAAGGTCCCGGTGCACAGCACCACGGCGGGCGCAGCCAAGGCAGTGCCATCGGCCAGCTCGATCCCCACGACCCTTCCAGCCTCGATCCGCAGCGCCGCCGCCTCACCCGCGATCTGGGTCAGATCACCCTGCAAGGGCAACAGCCGCTGTACCTCGGCCTTGAAACGCTTGCGATCGGCCTGGACCCGCGGCCCCTGCACCGCCGATCCCTTCGAGCGGTTGAGCATGCGGTAATGGATCGCCCCGGCATCGGCCGCGCGGGCCAGGATTCCGTCGAAGGCATCGACCTCGCGGACCAGATGGCCCTTCCCCAGCCCGCCGATCGCCGGATTGCAGCTCATCGCCCCGATCGCGCCCAAATCGAAACTAACCAACGCAGCATGCGCCCCCATCCGCGCCGCCGCCGCCGCGGCTTCCACCCCGGCATGGCCTCCGCCGACAACGATGACATCGAACTGCTGCATGATCGCTGCGCCCTTAGCGCAGTGCGGCGGAAAGTGGGAACGGGTTTTCGGTGGGTGGTGGCTTGGTGATCACCAAGCGCTCTGTTTCACGTGAAACACTCACTTCCCGATGCAGAACCGTCCGAACAGCGCATCGAGCATATCCTCGGTCGCGGTCTGGCCGAGCAGGGTGTCGAACGACACCCGGGCCAGGCGCAGCGCTTCGGCGATCAGCAGGGGGTCCTTGTGCTCGGCGGCCTGGGCGAGTGCGGTGCGGGCCTCGCTGAGCAGGTCGTGCTGGCGTTCGTTGAGCGCGGCCTCGCCGGGGCGCGGCAGGGCCTGGCTGGCGGTCTCGATCAGATCGACCCGCAGTGCGCCGATCCCCTGACCGGTCCGGGCCGAGATCCGGTGGCGCGGGGCCTCCTTGACGAGGTGGTCGGGCTTGTCGGTCTGCGCCTCGATCTCCCAGGCGCCGGGCGGGCCCATCTCTTCGGGGCCGAGCCATAGCACCAGGTCAGCCCGGTCGAGCGCTTCGAGCGCGCGTTCGATCCCGATCGCCTCGACCACATCGTCGACCGAATCGTGCAACCCGGCGGTATCGGCGAACAGGAACGGCACCCCGGCGATCGCCACCGGGCGGGTCAGGACATCGCGGGTGGTTCCGGCGATCGGGGTTGCAATGGCCGCTTCCGCTTCTACCAAGCAATTGAAAAGCGTACTCTTTCCGGCATTCGGCGGGCCTGCGACGACGACCCGGAAGCCTTCCTTGAGCAATTCCGCACGGGGCCGCTCTAGCCAGGTCCGGATCGCCTTGCCGAGCACTTCGATCTTGAGCGCGAAATCGGCCGGCAGGGTGGCGACATCGTCTTCGTCAGCAAAATCGAGCACGGCCTCGACCGCGGCGGACAGATTAAGCAGTTCCTCGCGCCAGGCCTGAACCTCGCGGCTGAAGGCACCGCCGGCCATGGCCATGGCGGAGAGCCGCTGGAGCTCGGTCTCGGCCTCGAGCAGGTCGGCCAGCCCCTCGGCTTCGGCCAGGTCGATCTTGCCGTTGAGGAAGGCGCGGCGGGTGAACTCGCCTGGCTTGGCCCGGCGTAGTCCAGGTATCGCCGCCAGCGCGGTTTCAACCGCGGCGATCACTGCCCGGCCCCCGTGGCATTGCAGCTCGACCGTGTCCTCGCCAGTCTCGGTCCCTGGGCCGGGCAGCCACAGCACCAGCGCCTCGTCGATCACCGCCCCCTGCCGGTCACGCAGCCAGGCCAGCGCGGCGCGGCGCGGCGCGGGCACGCGCCCGGCCAGGTCAAGCAGGGCGTCGCGTGCACGCGGCCCAGTGACCCGCACCACCCCGATCGCCGCCGGAGGGGCGCCGCTGGACAAGGCAAAGATCGTATCGGTCATGGCAGGGGCCTAGCACGTCCTCCCCGCCAAGGGAGGATCAATCGTCCTTTTTCTTCGCCGCCCCCGCCGCAAAGGCATTGCCGCTTTCCATGAACTGCTGGAACAGCTTCAGCCCCATCTGGCCCATCGGCGCGATGTTCTTGGCGAAATCCTGGACCTGCTCGACCGAGCCCGCGCCCTTCATCGCCTTCGATATGACATCGACGTAGACCGAATTGGCCTTGGACACATCGGGCAGGCCAAGGAAGGCGCGCGCCTCTTCGGGGGTGCAATCGATCTCGACATGGACTTTCATGGCATTCTCCTCATCGCACCCAGTCGTTTCCCTGCGCCAAGCTGGCATAGGGCCTTCACAAAGTCCACGGCTGGCTTAGGAAGGGCGCGAAGTACCAGCGGAGAGCCCCCCAATGTCCGAGACCGTCCAGATCCCCTCCATCAAGCACGATGGCACCATCCCCGCCTATGTCGCGCGTCCGGCCGGCACGCCCAAGGCGGCGATCATCGTCATTCCTGAGATCTTCGGGGTCAATCCGGGGATCCGCCAAAAGGCCGACAAGTGGGCGGCGAAAGGCTATCTTGCGGTCGCGCCCGATATCTTCTGGCGCTTCGCGGCGGGGGTGGAACTCAACCCCGATGTCGAGGCCGAGCTCAACCAGGCGTTCGGCTATTTCCAACAATATGATCCGGCCGACGGGGTCTATGACATCGAGAGCGCGATCAAGTGGATCCGGGGTGAAGGCGTCAGCAAGGTCGGCTGCTCGGGCTACTGCCTAGGCGGGCGGCTCGCCTACATGGCGGCGGCGCGGACCGATATCGACGCCTCGGTTGGCTATTACGGGGTGATGATCGATACGATGCTGGATGAAGCGCATCACATCGCCAACCCGCTGCTGCTGCACATTGCCTGCGAAGACCAGTTCGTTTCGGCCGAGGCCCAGGCTGCGGTCCATGCTGGGCTCGACGATCACCCGCGGGTGACGCTGCACGACTATCCCGGCATGCCGCACGGCTTCGCCGCCGAGATGGGCGACCGCCGCCATGACGCCGAGGCCGAGCTGGCCGACAGCCGGACCGAAGCCTTCCTGGCCGAGCACCTGGCATGAGCGGCGCGCGCAAGGGCGTAGCCGCCTGGCACGAATACATGGAAAGCGGCGGCGATGCCGACCTGCTTTCCGCGCTGACCGCCGAAGACGCGGTGTTCCACTCGCCGGTGGTCCACTCCCCGCAAGCGGGCAAGGCCAAGGTCATGCTCTACCTGCTCAGCGCCGCAAAGGTGCTGGGCAATGACAGCTTTGTCTATGTCCGCGAAGTGGTCGAGGGCAACGACGCCCTGCTCGAGTTCACCAGCGAGATCGACGGGATCTACATCAATGGGATCGATCTGATCCGCTTTGATGATGAGGGGAAGATCAAGGATTTCAAGGTGATGGTCCGCCCGGTCAAGGCGGTCAACAAGCTATGGGAAATGATGGCGGCGCAGCTTCAGGCGGCGCAGGGCTAGGCCCCGAGGCTGCGGCGCAGGAATTCCAGCCTCAGTTCGACCGGCACCAGCGGCAGGTCGGTCACCGCATAGCCATAGCGTTTCCACGCTGCGGTCACGGCCTCGTCGCTCGCCACGGCTTGCTCCCAATCCTGAATCCGTTCGGCATCCTGGACATAGATTGCGGCCCAGGCCGGTGCGCGCAGGATCGGGCCCTGATAGCGCAGGTCACGGCAGGCCTGATCCACCGCGCGCGGCACGGTCAGACCCGATACGTCGAGAAAACCCACTACATCGGGAAAGCCGCGATCGAACAGCACCGGTTCGGGATGTCCGGCGTGGCGCTCGAACTCATGACGGTGCGCCGCAAGCATGGCTTCGGCGAAACCAAGTGGATCGCTTGCCCGCAGTGCCATGCCGCCGGGTGACTTGAGCAGCTCGCGCGCGACCTCGGGTGAGGTCTGTACGCCCGCGGCTGCGGCGGCATCCAGCAGGGTGGTCTTGCCCGCCCCCGGCGCGCCGGTAAGAACCGCGTGCCGGGGAACGAGCAGGCCCATCTTATTGATTCATCGTCGCGAAGAAGTCTTCGTTGGTCTTGGAATCCTTCATCTTGTCGAGCAGGAATTCCATCGCGTCGACCGTGCCCATCTGCATCAGAATCCGGCGCAGCACCCACATCTTGCTGAGCTTGTCCTTGGCGACCAGCAGTTCTTCCTTGCGGGTCCCGGACTTGCCGACATCGAGCGCCGGGAAGATCCGCTTGTCGGCCACCTTGCGGTCAAGCACGATTTCGCTGTTACCGGTGCCCTTGAACTCTTCGAAGATCACTTCGTCCATGCGGCTGCCGGTATCGATCAGCGCGGTTGCGATGATCGACAGGCTGCCGCCCTCCTCGATGTTGCGCGCCGCGCCGAAGAAGCGCTTGGGGCGCTGCAGGGCGTTGGCGTCGACACCGCCGGTCAGGACCTTGCCCGACGACGGCACCACGGTGTTGTAGGCGCGGCCGAGGCGGGTGATCGAATCGAGCAGGATCACCACGTCGCGCTTGTGCTCGACCAGCCGCTTGGCCTTCTCGATCACCATTTCGGCAACCTGGACGTGGCGGGTGGCGGGCTCATCGAAGGTCGAGGAGATCACCTCGCCCTTCACCGAGCGCTGCATGTCGGTGACTTCTTCCGGGCGTTCATCGACCAGCAGCACCAGCAGGAACACTTCGGGATGGTTGTCGGTGATCGCCTTGGCGATGTTCTGCAGCAGCACGGTCTTGCCGGTCCGTGGCGGGGCAACGATCAGCGCGCGCTGGCCCTTGCCCTGCGGCGAGATGATGTCGATCACCCGCGCCGACTTGTCCTTGACGGTCGGGTCGAGCGTATCGAGGCTGAGCTTTTCGTCCGGATAGAGCGGTGTCAGGTTGTCGAAATTGACGCGGTGGCGAACCGCTTCTGGATCGTCATAGTTGACACTGATCAGCTTGGTGATCGCGAAATAGCGTTCGCCGTCCTTGGGGGCGCGGACCTCGCCTTCGACCGTGTCGCCGGTGCGCAGGCCCCATTTGCGGACCTGATTGGGCGAGACGTAAATGTCGTCGGGTCCGGCCAGGTAATTCGCTTCCGGGCTGCGCAGAAAGCCGAATCCATCGGTCAGCACTTCGATCGTGCCCTGCCCGATGATTTCCTCGCCATCCTCGGCCAGTTCCTTGAGGATCGCGAACATCAGATCCTGGCGGCGCATCGTCGATGCGGCTTCGACTTCCAGCTCTTCGGCCATTTCGACCAGTTCGGCGGAGGTCTTTTTCTTGAGTTCTTTCAAGTGCATTTGTCTTGTATTCCAGTAATTTGCTTATGCTGATCTGGCCGACCGATCATGGGGCTTGGAGAAAGCGGATCGTGCCGCGAGCAAGGCGCGGTCTCGTGTCGGACAAGATCGAAATAGGCTCGCGCCCCATGTGTGTCAATCAAGCGCTGACAGCGCGGCCTATTGGCGACCCCGGCCTTGCTCGGCTTCGGCAGCATTCTGGGCGGCAGTCCCGGCGAACTGCATCGCCTTTCCGGCGCGCAGTGCGCAGCTGGCCACTTCGGCGTCGATCCCTTTGAAGAAGCCGGTTTGGGAACCGATCCTTCGGATGTGTCCGGTCCAGTCGGCTTCAGCGACCTGCCCATCCAATCGGCCGACAAAGTAGGATGAGGCGGCGAGCAGACCGTAACGCTTATCCTTCTCTTTCTCGTCAACACCGCCAACCGAATAAAGCATCGCCATGAAACAGCGCATGTCTGCCTCGGTGGCGGGGGGCAGCGGCTGGGTCGCGGCACCGGCCGCAGCGATCATCGGAAACAGGAACATCGGACTTCCCCTTCGAACTGGCCAGTCAGAACGGCCGCAGCACCACCAGGATCACGATCAGCACCGCAGCCAGGCCTGGCACTTCGTTGAGCAGCCGCAGACGCCGGCCGGTCAACCGCCGCTCACCGCGTTGCAGCGCGGCGTGATATCCCGCCAGCCAGACATGATAGGCGCTCAGCGCCAAAACCAGCGCCAGCTTCGCGTGGAACCAGCCTTGGGCAAAGGCTCCCGTGACATAGGCCAGCGTCAGCCCTAGCACCCAGACCACCACCAGCGAGGGCCACAGGATGATCTTGAGCAGCTTGCCTTCGCGGTCGAGCCAAACTGCGTTCTCGGGCGATCCCTCAGGCGCTTCCTGATGATAGACGAAATAGCGCGGGAGCATAAACAGCCCGGCCATCCAGAAGATCACGAAAATGATGTGGCCGGCCTTGAGCCAGAGATAGGTCATGGAAAGCACCCAGGTCATGTGCGGCTATATAGGTCAGCCCCACCAGTTTCGCACCAGATTCAACAGCTGGCCAACGTGCTCGACCGGCGTGGTCTGCCCGATCCCGTGGCCAAGGTTGAACACGTGCGGGCGATCGGCGAAGGCCTCGAGGATCTTCAATGCCTGACGGTCCATCTCCTCGCCCCCGGCCAGCAGCAACAGCGGATCGAGGTTGCCCTGCACCGGCAGCCCGGCGGGCAGGGCCTTGTCGGCCCACAGCGGATCGATCGTTTCGTCAAGCCCGACCGCGTGAACCGCGGTTTCGCGCGCATAGGCCGGGAGTTTTTCCCCGGCACCCTTGGGAAAGCCGATCACCGGTACATGCGGAAAGCGGGCCTTGATTGCCGCGACGATCGCCGCGTTGGGCGCGATCACCCAGCGTTCGAATTCGGATGGGGCCAGGCTGCCGGCCCACGAATCGAACAGTTGCACCGCTTCGGCCCCGGCAAGGATCTGCCCGCCGAGATATTCGATTGTTACCGCCACGATTCCATCGATGATCGCCTGGAACGCAGCAGGATCGCGATAGGCCAGCTCGCGGGTGACGTGCTGATCGCGGCTGCCCTCCCCCGCCACCATGTAGGTCGCGACGGTCCACGGGCTGCCCGCGAAACCCAGCATGGTCTTGCCGGGCGGGAGCAGCGCCTTCACCTGCTTGACCGTTTCATAGATCGGGTTGAGCCGTTCCGGCACGGCATGCAGGCTGGCCAGCGCGGCATCGGCGAGGCGCGGCGAAAGGTGCGGGCCCTCGCCCTGCAGAAACTCCAGATCCTGGCCCATCGCATAGGGCACGATCAGGATGTCGGAAAACAGGATAGCCCCGTCCATGCCATAGCGGCGCAGTGGCTGGATCGTGATCTCCGCGGCGGCCTCGCTGTTATAGACCAGCGCGAGAAATCCGCCCTTCTCGGCCCGCAGCGCGCGGTACTCGGGCAAGTAGCGCCCAGCCTGGCGCATCAGCCATGCCGGCCGGGGACGGACGTTTTCTCCATGCAGGGTATCGAGCAGCAAACCGGGCATCGCAGGCCTATTCCAATCAAATACAAATAAGATTCTTAATAGGATTCAGGTGTAGTTGGCCCTGTGGAAAGCGGGCACAAGCGCGCCTTGCCGGAATTCTCCCGCGCTGAACAGGGTAAAGGCGATCCCGAATCGCGTCGCCCCCGCGTCAACCGCATCTTATCCCCACTGTCCCCAGCCTGTGGGGAACACCGTCCACATGTCCACAAGTGCCCGATCCGAATCCCGGCAGTGGGGGCGGATCGTGATGGCAAACTTGTACCCGCATTCCTCCCGTGGTTTATGCAGAGGACTGTCCACAGGGGTTCTCCGTTTCCGATCATGCCGCGCCTGCACCTTCACCTGCTATCGGATTCGACCGGCGAAACGCTTGAGATGCTGGCCAAGGCCGCGCTCGCCCAGTTCGAAGGGGCAGAGGTGATCCGCCATTTCTGGCCGATGGTCCGCTCGCAGCAGCACCTTGACCGGATCATGGGAGAGATCGGTGCCAATCCGGGGCTGGTCTTCTATACCCTGGTCAATCCCGAAACGCGAACCAAGCTGGAGGAGCGTTGCCGCGCACTCGGCCTGCCGGTGGTCCCGGTGCTCGATGCCGCGGTCGAGGCGCTGGAAGCGGCGCTGGGCCAGCACCCGAAGGCCCGCCCGGGCAGCCAGCACGCGATGAACGAGGCCTATTTCAAGCGCGTCGACGCGATCCACTATACTATTGCCCACGATGACGGGGTCGGCTGGGAGAATTGGGAAGAGGCCGATATCGTCCTCGCCGGGGTGTCGCGCAGCTCGAAGACCCCGACCAGCATCTACCTCGCCAATCGCGGCTACAAGGTTGCCAATATCCCGATCGTGGTGGAAAGCCCGCCGCCTCCGGCGCTCTACGGGCTCAAGCATCCGCTGGTGGTTGGCCTCACCACTGCGCCGGACCGGCTGGTCCAGGTCCGCCGCAACCGTCTGCTCTCGCTAAACCAGGCGCCAGAGACCGCCTATGTCGATGCCGACCGGGTCGCGCGCGAGGTGCAATATGCCCGGCGGATGTTTGCCGACAACGACTGGCCGGTGATCGATGTCACCCGCCGCTCGATCGAGGAAACCGCCGCGGCGGTGATCAACCTCTACAACGAGCGCCACCCCCAGGAAGAGAGCGACGCGTGAGCCTGATCCTCGCTTCGCAAAGCGCTTCGCGGCGCGCGATGCTCGATGCAGCCGGGGTAACTTACCGCGCGGTCCCGGCGCATCTCGATGAGCGCGCGCTTGAGGCTGGCCTCGGCGATGCCTCACCGGGCCAAGTGGCGGTCGAACTGGCTGCGGCCAAGGCACTTGCGGTTGCTCGCGATCATCCCGGCGCCTTGGTGCTGGGCAGCGATTCGCTGGTCGAGGTCGACGGGCGGCGCTTTGACAAGCCGGAAAGCCGCGATCAGGCTGCGGACCATCTACGGACCTTCTCGGGCCAGGAAATGCGGCTTTACTCTGCCGCCGCGTTGGCGCGCGACGGCGCGGTGCTCTGGCGTCACGCAACCCTCGCCCGGCTCACGGTTCGCGAACTCTCCGATGCCTTTATCGAGGACTATCTGAGCCACGAATGGCCGGCAGTCTCCGGCTGTGTCGGGGTATTCCGGATCGAGGCGCGCGGCGTGCAATTGTTCGAAGCCATCGAAGGCGATCACTTCACCGTATTGGGCATGCCGCTGCTCGACGTGCTTGGTGCCTTGCGTGAAGCCGGGGAGTTACCGGCATGAGCGCTCCCTACGCCGAGGTGATCGGTGATCCGATCGCCCAGTCGAAAAGCCCGGCGATCCACACCTTCTGGCTCGGCAAGCTGGGGATCGATGCCGATTACCGCGCTTGCCATGTGGAGCCGGAGGGGTTGGCCGAGTACTTCGCCGCGCGCCGCGCCGATCCCGACTGGCGCGGCTGCAATGTCACCATGCCGCACAAGCAGGCGGTGATGCCGCTGCTCGGCGCGCTTGACCCGCTGGCTACACGGATCGGGGCGGTCAACACCGTGGTGCGTGGCGAGGACCGGCAGCTGACCGGGTACAACACCGATGTCGCGGGGTTTCTCGAGCCGCTTTTACCATTGCTGGCAGAAAGTCACCTCTACCGGATGGCACGAATCTTGGGGGCCGGCGGTGCGGCGCGGGCGATCGTTGCGGCGCTGGCCGACAAGGGCTTCACCCTGGTCCTCGCCGCGCGCGATCCGGCCAGGGCGCGGGCGCTGCTCGATGAGCTGGCACCCAAGGGCGAGCATCATGCGGTCGATCTCGCGCATTTTGCCCCAGAAACCGATTTCGCTTTCGACGACCGTACACAGTTGCTGGATCTGGTGATCAATGCCAGCCCGCTCGGCATGGCCGGGCAGCCGCCGCTCGCTTTCGATTTCAGCCATGCCCCGCCAGGCAGCGTGGTTTATGACATTGTCACCAACCCGCTGGAGACGCCGCTTCTGGCAGAGGCGCGGCAGCGCGGTTTTGCCACGATCGATGGCCTTGCCATGCTGATTGGCCAGGCGGCGGCGGCCTTTGAGAAGTTCTTCGGCCAGCCTGCCCCGCGCAGGTACGATGCCGAATTGCGCGAACTGCTGACCCGATGAGCGAGAAGCGCCCCTTCATCCTCGGCCTGACCGGTTCGATCGGGATGGGCAAAAGCGCTGTGGCGGCGATGTTCCGCGGCCTCGGCGTGCCGGTCTTTGATGCCGACGCCGCGGTGCACGAACTGCAGGGTCCGGGCGGGGCTTGCCTCGCCCCGATCGAACGGGCCTTTCCCGGCACGACCGGTCCGGCGGGAGTCGACCGGCAAAAACTGGGTGCGGCGGTATTCGGCAATCCGCAGGCGCTCAAACTGCTCGAATCGATCGTCCACCCCGAAGTAGCCGAGCTGCGTCGGGTCTTTCTGGCCGACAATGCCGATGCGCCGCTGATCGTGTTCGACATTCCGCTGCTGTTCGAAAAGACCGGCCAGCATGGGCTCGACGCGGTGGTGGTGGTTTCCGCCCCGGCCGATCAGCAGCGGGAGCGGGTCCTGGCCCGGCCCGGCATGACGGTTGAGAAATTCGAGCAGATCCTGAAGCTGCAGGTGCCCGATGCCGAAAAGCGCGCACGGGCCGATCATGTGATCGATACCGGGGTCAGCCTCGCCGAAACCCGCCATGCAGTTCAGCGCCTGGTCCATCTGCTGACCGGACAACAAAAATAGCTGCATGACCCCTTGTAACCGATCTGTAATGGGCAGATATCGGATGGGTAATGCGAGAGATCATCTTCGACACGGAAACCACCGGACTTGATCCCAAAAGCGGTGACCGTCTGGTCGAAATCGGCTGCATCGAGATGGTCAACCGGGTGCCGACCGGCGAGACATTCCACTGCTACTTCAATCCCGATCGCGACATGCCGGCCGAGGCCGAGCGGGTTCACGGGCTGTCGATCAGCTTCCTGTCCGACAAGCCGCGGTTTCACGAAAAGGCTGCCGATTTCCTCGAGTTCATCGGGGAAGAGACGATGCTGGTCGCGCACAACGCCGGGTTCGACTTTGGCTTCGTCAATTCCGAGCTGGAAATGTGCGGGCTGCCGCCACTGTCGCGTGAACGGATGATCGATACCGTGGCCATGGCCCGGATGCGGCACCCTGGTGCGAAGAACTCGCTCGATGCGCTGTGCACCCGCTATGGCATCGACCGCAGCCACCGCACCAGACACGGCGCGCTGCTTGACGCCGAACTGCTGGCGCAGGTCTATGTCGAACTGACCGGCGGACGCCAGATCGGCCTGTCGCTGGCTGCTGAAACCCAGGCGATCGAGGTGACGACGCTTTCTGTCGCCCGTCGGACCCGACCCTTCCGTCCCGCCCGTCCGCATGCGGCGAGCGAGGCTGAACGCGCGGCGCATGCCGCGTTCCTCGAAACGGTGAAGTCTCCGGTATGGAACGACTGATCCTGTTTCGATCACTTTGACAGGAGAAGCTACCATGGACATTCGCGTATCCGGCCACCAGGTTGAAACTGGCGAAGCGCTGCAAGAGCATGCACAGACCCGCCTGGCCGCGATTGTCGAGAAGTACTTTCCCAAGGCATTGTCCGGAACGGTGACCTTCAACCGCGCGCCGGCGGCGGCGTTCCGCTGCGATATTGTCACCCACCCGATGCAGGGGCTGGTGCTCAAGGGTGCCGGAATCGCGCAGGACGCGCATGTCGCGCTCGATCAGGCGGCCGAAAAGATCGACAAGCAGCTGCGCCGCTACAAGCGCCGGATCAAGGACCGGCACGAAGCCTCGACTCATGCCCAGCGGACCGAGGAAGCGGCCTATACCGTGTTCGCTGAGCCCGATGAGGCGGCCGAGGAAGTCAATGTCGATGCCCCGGTGGTGATTGCCGAAACCCGGGTCGACGTGCCCGAAGCGACCGTTTCCGACGCGGTCATGATGCTCGACCTGCGCAACACCAATGCCCTGCTGTTCAAGAATGCTGGCACCGGCAGGCATAATATGGTTTATCGCCGCGGTGATGGTTCGATCGGATGGGTTGAACCAAGCTGACGCGCAGGCTAAAGGCGCGCGCTATTCCGACAAGTGAGGGGGGCTTGTGGCGGCATCAACCGCTGCCCGAACCATTGCTGGTCCGGTCGCGCAACTTGGATTGAACGTCTGAAATGACAGCACTATTCACCTTGATGCCCGAAGCTGTTGGCACCATCGATGCCGACAGCAAGCAGGCCATCCTCGACCAGCTCGCGCAGCGATTCGCCGGCGTCTACGGGCTTGATCCCGTGCTGGTGCTCGAACGGATCGAAGAGCGCGAAAAGCTGGGCAGCACCGGTTTCGGGCGCGGCGTGGCGATCCCGCATGCCCGGATCCCCGGGCTCAGCCGTCCGGTCGGGGCCTTTCTGCGGCTGACAAGCCCGGTCGCCTTCGATGCCGCCGACGGTATGCCGGTTGATCTGGTGTTCGGCCTGCTTTCACCCGAATCTGCCGGAGCCGCGCACCTTCACGCCCTCGCCGCGATCAGCCGGCTGATGCGCGACGAGGCGATGCACCGCGCGCTGGGTGAGGCTCCGGGGGCAGAAGCGCTTTACGGACTGCTTTCGAATTCGATCGAAAAGGACGCGGCGTAATCACGCGCCTGCCCGCCCACCTTGAAGTGGCGGGCCTGATCCGGGCGGTCGAGGCATCGGGCGGTTTTGCGGCCGTGCTCCATAAAGGTGAACGCGAAGCCGGCACAATCCTAGTCGTCCTGACCGAAAACGGCGCGAATACGCGGCTTTTCGAGCGCATGCCGAGTGTCGAAACAGGCCGTGAATGGATCTGTACCTTGGTTCAAGATCCTGAAAATAAACCTGAATTTAACCAGGTATTGGAGCGCAGGACAGCCCGCGACCGTGATCTGTGGATTATCGAACTGGATATCGCGGATGGTGAACGGTTCATCCCATAGACAGGGATGATGGGTTGACTTTGCTGCAGCGCACAATCAAAGGCGCGGGCAATCTTTGATGCGCAGGCGGCGCGCGCGGGCAATGCGGTCCGCCACGCAAGCACGCAGACGGGGGGCAGCCGGCAGGACTTCCGGCTTGGGGCTTTGAAACCGCACAGCGGCAGAATCGTTCCCAACCATCCTGCGCCTGGTGCGTCCACCGCCCAAAAAGTTCTTATTGTGAGTCCCAAGCTTCAAAAGGCCTCCGCGCTTGCGGTGGCCGCAATGATCGTAACGATAGTTGCCAGCGCCGGTGGTTCGGGCGCGGCGGCGCAGAACAGAGTTCCTGCGCCAGCCATCCAGGAACCAGTCACCCAGATCAATTCGCAGCTGATTGTCGAGCCGCTTCCCGCTGAGGCCCAGATCAAGGTCCCCCAGGTGGTCGAAGCGCCCGAAGTCTTGCCTGCACCTGCCATCAAGGCGCCGTCGCTTGTCGCGATGGTCTCGGCCCAGCCGCAGCCTTCGGAACTCCCGCGTGAACTGCACTGCCTGGCCGGCGCGACCTATTTCGAGGCCAAGAGCGAATCGCTGGCCGGCCAGCTCGCTGTGGCGCGGGTGATCGTCGCCCGCTCGAAGTCGGGCCGCTTTCCCAATTCCTATTGCGGCGTGGTATTCCAGCCCTCGCAGTTCTCGTTCGTGCGGGGCCGTTCGATGCCGGCGATCGCGAAGGGTTCAAAGCAATGGAAGAATGCCGTGGCGATCGCGCAGATTGCCCATGCCAACAGCTGGGCCAGCCCGGTTGAAGGCGCGCTGTTCTTCCACGCGGCCTATGTCAGCCCCGGCTGGAAGCTCCGCCGGGTCGGCCGGATCGACAATCACGTTTTCTATCGTTGATTGACCGGACAGTTCGATCAAGGGGCGGGCCACGTGCCTGCCCCTTTTCGTTTGTACCTAGCTCTCGGGCTTAAATTCGACCCAGACTGGGGCGTGATCGCTGGCCTTCTCGCGCCCGCGGTGTTCCTTGTCGACGCCGCAAGCGACCAGCCGGTCGGCCAGTTCGGGCGAAAGCAGCGCGTGATCGATCCGGAACCCGTGATCGCGCTGCCAGGCACCGGCCTGGTAATCCCAATAGGTCCAGATCCCGCCCTGCGGATTATGCGTGGCAAGGGCATCGGTCCAGCCGTCACCCAGCAACCGGAAGTACGCATCGCGCGATTCGGGCTGCATCAGCGCATCATCGGCCATTGCCTTGGGTGACCAGACGTCGTTGTCGTGCGGGATCACGTTGAAATCGCCCAGCACGATTGCGGGAACCTCTTCGGCCCGGATCGCGGCCATCCGCGCCCGCAGCCGCTCCATCCAGCGCAGCTTGTAGTCGAATTTCGGACCCGGCTGGGGGTTGCCGTTGGGCAAGTAGATGCAGGCCACCCGGGTGCCGAATACCTCGGCTTCAAGGTAGCGCGAATGATCGTCTTCGGGTTCCCCCGGCAAGCCGCGCTGGACTTCGATCGGGGTCATCCCGTCGGCCAGGATCGCGACTCCGTTGAAGCTCTTCTGGCCATGCCACAGCGCGTGATAGCCCAGCTTGTGGAACTCGTCGGCGGGGAAACCTTCGTCCTGGGTCTTGATCTCCTGCAGGCAGGCCACCGCCGGGCGGGTCTCTGCCAGCCATTCCAGCAAGCGCGGCAAGCGCGCCTTGATCCCGTTGATGTTGAAAGTGGCGATCCGCATCAGATGGCGAAGGACGAACCGCAGCCGCATCCGGCGCTGGCATTGGGATTGGTCACCCGAAAGGCAGCGCCGCCCAGCGATTCGACGTAATCCACCTCGCTGCCGGCAACCAGATCGAGGCTGACCGGATCGACCACCAGGCTGACCCCGTCGCGTTCGATCACCAGGTCATCGCCATAGGGCGCATCTTCCAGTCCGAACTTGTACTGGAACCCGGAACAGCCGCCGCCTTCAACCGAAAGGCGCAGGATCGCAGGCTTGCCCTGCTTGGCCGCAATCGCTGCGACGCGGGCGGCGGCAGAGGGGCTGAGAGTCATCGTGGGCGCATCCATGGACCCGATGTAGGGACTGCCGTCCGCATCGGCAAGAAATCACGCGCTCTGGATATAGCTCCGCATCGCCTCGGCATCTGCAACCACCCGGTCGATCCGGTATTTGACCAGATCGCCGATCGAGACGAAGCCCAGCATTTTCTCGTCTTCGACTACCGGCAGGTGGCGAATCCGGCGGCGGGTCATCTGGCCCAGCGCGTCGAGCACGTCGGTGCGCGGATCGACCGTGATCGGCGGTGAGGTCATCACATCGCCGACCGACTTCTCCAGCATCGCCGGGCCGTGCGCCGCGAGCTGATAGACCACATCGCGTTCGGAGAAGATTCCGGCGATCTTGCCGCCGGCGAAAACCGGCAGCGCGCCGATTCGCTTTTCGGCCAGAATCTGAACCGCTTCAGCCACGCTGGTATGGGTGTCGCAGCTGACGATATCGCTGCTTCGCCCTTCAATCAGTCGCGCAATCGTCATGGCAACTCTCCGGGTCTGTTATGGTCCCGCGAGGATGACACGAAGCGCAAGCTTTGGCGAGTCAGGGTTCTTCCGGTTCGCTTTCTTCGGGATAGAGCCGGAAGTCCTCGACCGGGGTGCCCCCGATCAGATGCTCCTGAATGATCCGTTCCAGCACCGGCTCGCTCGCCGAATGGTACCAGACCCCCTCGGGATAGACCACGGCGATTGGCCCGGCGGCACAGATCTTGAGGCAATCCGCTTTCGTCCGGGCGATCCCGCCATCGCGGTCAAGCTTCAGTTCCTTGAGCCGCTTCTTGAGGAATTTCCAGGCCGGCGCACCGACTGCGGGCGAACAGCATTCGCCCTTCTGGGCTTCGGCGCACAGGAAGATGTGGCGGCGAGTGGAATCGCCGCCATTGATGGCAAGCGCGGCGCGGGCGCGGGCCAGCTCTGCCGGGTCGACGCTCATGCCCGCAGGCTCCATTCGGCCAGAATCGCGCGGTAATCCTCGGCAATCGGAGTCGGGCGGTCGTCGGCGATCGCCACCAGCGCAGAGCGGGCAAAAGCCACCGGGCGGCCGTTCTGGACCAGCAGCTGGACCACGCTCCAGCTGGAATTGCCGACCCGTTCGACCGCGCAGTGAACGGTGACCGGGTCGGGAAAATGGCCCTGGCTGAGGTATTCCATCGCCACGCTGGCAACCATGGCCCGGCGCTCTCCGATCCGGATCGCGCTGCCCATGCTCATGTTGAAGCGCACTCGGGCGTCTTCCATCATCGCTGCCAGCGCCACGTTGTTGAGATGCTGGTTGGGATCGATATCGGCGAACCGCGTGGTGATCGCATGAGCAAAGGGATAGCGCGCCGGATCGAGCAGCGCCGCGTCGGGACGGGCCATTGGCCTACTTCGGCGCCTTGAGCCAGCGATCGAGCCAACCGAGCACGGTCTGATGCCATTGCAACGAATTCTTGGGCTTTAGCACCCAGTGATTCTCGTCCGGGAAAACCAGCAACTCGGCCTCAACCCCCTTACGCTGCAACGCGGTGAAAGCGCCCAGCCCCTGGCTGTAGGGAATCCGGAAGTCCTTCTCTCCCAGCACGACCAGCATCGGGGTCTGCCACTTGGCGACGTGGTTGGCGGGGTTCCACTTTTCGTAAGCGGCCGGATCCTCGTGATAGGGTTTGCCGCCGTGTTCCCATTCGTTGAACCACAGTTCCTCGGTCGAATAGGCCATTGCGCGCGAATCGAACACGCCGTTGTGATTGACCAGGCACCGGAACCGATCTGGCCATTGCCCTTCGATCCAGTTCATCATGTAGCCGCCATAACTTGCCCCCAGCGCGCAGGCGCGGCTGCCGTCAAGCTGCGGCCGTCCGGCCAGCGCGGCATCGAGCCCAAGCTTGAGATCCTCAAGCGGCTTGCCGCCCCAGTCCCGGTTGATCGAATCGGTGAAGGCCTGACCGTAACCGGTGCTTCCGTGGAAATCGATCGAGACCACGGCATAGCCCTGGCTGGCAAAAATGCGGGGGTTCCAGCGGAACGACCAGCCATCGCCGAACGAACCTTGCGGGCCGCCATGAACGAACAGCAGGACCGGCAACTTGCCAGTGGCATTGGCCGGCATGTGCACTTGCCCCCAAACCGTGGCGCCGCCCGCGCCCTTGAAGCTGAACCGCTCGCTTTTCAGCGCGACCAGCGCGCCAAGCTGGGCATCGTTGGCGCGGCTCAGCTGACGCGGTGCCTTGCCCTTTTCGGCAATCCATACTTCGGCCGGGTAGGAGATGCTGTCACGCGTGTAGAGGATCGCGCCGTTCGCCAGCGGGGTAAGATTGGCGATGTGGCCTTCGCGCATTCCTTTGGGTGCGAGCGCGAGGCGGGTTACCTTGCCACCGGCCAGTTCGACCCGGAAGGCCGGGGTATCGAGCACATCTTCGGCGGTGACGATTAACGCCTTCGAATCCGGTGTCCATGTCAGCGACCCAGCCGAACGATCCCACCCGGCGGTGAGGGCCCGCTTCTCGTGTGTTGCCAGGTTCATGACATGCACGACTTGGCGGTCGCTTTCATAGCCGGGACGGGCCATCGCCACCCAGGCCAGCCACTTGCCGTCGGGCGAGGGAGTAGGCAGCGTGTCGGTGGCGAGATTGCTCTTGGTCGGGCTGTGCGGAGCCTTACCGTCCAGCATGGCGTGCCAGACATCGAGGTTGGTTGAGAGCGGCTCTTTGGCATCGGCCTGGCGCGCAGCGAAGAACACGCTTTTCGAATCTGCTGCCCAGGCCAGTTCCTCGCCCCCGCCCATCGGCTTGGACGGGATGTCGCCGGTCAACGTGCCGACCGGTCCGTCGAGCGAGACGGCCGCGCCCGCCACCTTGCCGTCGGCGGCCAGGTCCAGCGCAAAGCCGCGGCTATAGTTGCCAGGGGTTTCCCAGCTGTCCCAATGGCGGACGAAGCCGGTGCCGTGCTTATAATGCCGGGCACTGCCAGGGCCCGGCTGGCTGGTATTGCCATCGTTATCGCAGCCCAACGTCGGGCAATCGCGTGCAACATCGCCCCAGACCAGGATCCGCTTGCCATCCGGCGAAAGCTTGAATCCCGCCACATCGGCCTTGAAATCACTGGCCTGAACCGGCGCGGCGCCCGATGCAGAAAGGTCAAGGAACCAGACCTGATCCTTGCCGCTCTTGTCCGAGATGAAATAGAGCCGCTTGCCGTCGGGGCTGAAGGCCGGGCTGTTTTCACCCGCATCGGCCAGATCGCCGATCCGCTCGGCCGCGCCGCCTTTTGCGGGAACGCGCCACAAACCGGTCGCGCGCTTGTAACTGGCCGGATCGGTATCGGTCTGCTGGAATACCACCCAGGCCCCGTCGGGTGACGCGGTCGGCGCACCGACCCGCTTGAGAGTGATCAGATCTTCAGGGGTCATCGCCCGCGGCGCGGTCTGCGCGGCGGCGGGCATGGCGATCAGGGACAGGGCGAGCGCGCCAAGCGCAATGGCAGGATGCTTCATGGAGGCCCGATTAGCGCGGACCGCGCGGCAGGCCTAGCCCTTCTTGCCGACGATCCTGGCAATCTCGGCCGCGACCATCCGCTCCACCAGTGGCGGCAGGTTCTTGTCGAGCCATTCGGCCAGGGCCGGACGCAGCAATTCGCGGGTCAGGGCTTCCAGCGAGGTTTCGCCCGAGCGGACGATCTGCGGCGCGGCGCGCGGTTCGGCCATTACCGCCAGCGCCGCCAGCGATTCGCTGATCGAGCTGACCGTATCGTTGGGTAGCAGCGGGGCATCTTCTGCCGCGCTCTCTTCCTCGACCAGTTCGCCGATCGAATCGAGATCGAGGATGTCGTCATCCTCGGCCGATTCGGGTTCGACAGGTTGAGCGACAGGCTCGGCCCGCGTCGACGGCTCGGCCACAACGCCGCGATTGTCCCGCGCGATCACTTTCTTGATCGAATCGAGGATTTCCTCGACCGAAGGTTCACCAGCCTGGCGCATTGCCCAAAATCCCCAAGCCGTCCCGCAGCGGGACAGAATCACTAAGGGGTTACTGAACCGTCCTGCGCCTTGGTGTCAACGGTTCGTGTTGCCGCCGGCTTGGGGTCGGGGTTGTCGTTCCAGTCAAAGAACGAACCCTTTGCATTCCGGTAGTTGGTCTCGGGATCATAGAGCGTGCCGCCATCGAGCCCGAGATCGCGGGCTTCGGCCTTGCCCATCGCGGCCAGCAGGTTGAACCCGGCGACATAGGCATTTCGCTTGGCCGTGACCAGCTGGACCTGGGCGTTGAGCAGTTCGTTCTCGGCATTGAGGATGTCGAGAATCGTCCGGTTGCCGACCGAGTTTTCGGCGCGGACACCTTCCAGCCCCAACTCGGCCGCATCGACCGCGGTCTGCGAGCTGGCAATCAGCGATTGGGCCGCCTGCCACTGGGCATAGGCGGCGCGAACCGAAGCGATCACTTCGCGCTCGATTCCGATTTCCTGTTCCAGCGTTGCGCTTTCGCGGGCCTGGGCCAGACGCTTTTGCGCAGAGGGCAGCCCGCCCTGATACAGCGGCACTGTCGCCCTGACACCGACCGTGGTGTCGGTCGTGCTTTGCGCCGATCCCGGAATCTTGTTCGAGCCGAGGAAATCGTTGTAGCCGCTGCTGGCAAAGACCGAGACTTGCGGCAGACGCCGCGCGTTGGTTGCGGCGGTATCGTATCCGGCGGCGCGCGAGCGCTGCCGCGCGGCGATCAGATCGGGATTCGCATCAAGCGCGATCGCCACGGCTTCGTCGGCATTGCCCGGCAGGCCAACCAGCGGCGGCGGCGAGGCCAGGTTCTGCGGGGCCTTGCCTACCACCTGGATATAGCGTTCGCGTGCGGCGATCAGATTGGCTTCGGCGTTACGGGTCAGGCCTTGGGCCAGCGCCAGCCGGCTTTGCGACTGGGCCACATCGGTGCGGGTCAGATCGCCGATCTCGAACCGGTCCCGGGTGGCCTGCAGATTGACTTCCAGCCGCTGGACGTTGGCACGGTTCAGCTTGACCACGGCCTCGGCCAGAATCACGTCCATATAGACCGCAACGACCTGGCTGAACAAACCGCTTTCCACGCCGCGCAGGTCGGCCCGGCCGGCATCGACGCGGGTTTCGGCTGCGCGGACCGAGTTGCGAATTCCGCCGCCGGCATAAAGCGGCATGCCGAGGTTGAGCGAGGCATCAAGGTTGCGATCGGGCGCGAGCGGATTGCTGCTGCTGCCTTCGACAAATTCGCTGTAGGTCGCGGTACCGGATACCGACGGAAGCCCGGCAGAACGGGCAATCGGCACGCCCTCATCCACTGCGCGCTGCTGCGCCCGGGCGGCCTGCAACGTCGGGTTGGTGTTGTAAGCCATGACCAGCGCTTCGCGCAGATCGTCCGCCAGCACCGGGGCGGTGATCATCGCCAGCATCCCCGCAATCAGCGCTTGGCGCGCAATCCTTGAACCACTGGGACTAGCCATCCGGTCAGAAACTCCAAGCCTTGGGTGCGGCGAATTCGCGCAGCACCGGGAAACCCACGTCGGCGCTGGGGGCAAGAACCACCGCATCGCCTTGCTTCGTGCCAGCCGCGAGGCGGGTTACCCCGCGTTCGGCCAGACCCGCCACCACGCGCCCGCCATCGGCCAAGGCTTTCGCGAGATTTGCCGGAACCTGCGCAATCCCACCGTCGATCAGAATCAGCGTGAAGCTGCCGGCCGATTGCAGGGCCAGCGCCGCATTTGCATCCACGGTTTCGACCGACTGCACCAGAGGTTCGACCAATGCCGCCAGATAGCCGCTGTCGCTAACTACCAGCACCTTGTCGCCGGCTTGCGGGGCGGCATCGGCCAGCAGCATCGCCTGAGCCAGCGGAGCCGGTATTGCGCGGCCATTCGCGGCCGGTATTGCGCGGTCGATATAGGCATGGCCACGCGCTTCGACCGGAACGAAATCCTCTCGCGCAACGCGGGCAAAGCGGGCGAGCAACCAGTCCTGGTTGATTCCGGACACGCGCAGCTGGCTGTCGATCATCGCCCGGCGGGCAGTGGAAAGCGCATCGGACTGGGCGGAAATGGTTTCGGCGGCAAGGGTCATAGGGGCCTCTGGCAGGCTGTATTGCACAGACAATACAGTAACGCAATTCCTTCGCTCCTTAGGGGAACAGCCGCCAAGCGCCAAGTGCTTTGACGGCAGGGCATTAGCGGGCCTATGGGGCGGCAGAGACCCACTCCGAACCGACGAGGCACAGCATGGACATGGTGACGATCCGCGAGGAAGACCTGATCGAAAGCGTTGCCGACGCCCTGCAGTTCATCAGCTACTTCCACCCGATGGACTACATCCGCGCGCTTGGCGATGCCTATGAGGCCGAACAGGGCCCGGCCGCCAAGGATGCGATCGCCCAGATCCTCACCAACAGCCGCATGTGCGCCGAAGGCCATCGCCCGATTTGCCAGGACACCGGAATCGTCAACGTCTTCGTCGAATGGGGCCAGCAGTGCCGGCTCGATTCAAAGCTGTCGCTGCAGGACGTGGTCGATGAAGGGGTCCGCCGCGCCTACCTCCATCCGGAAAACAAGCTGCGCGCCTCGGTTCTGGCCGATCCCGCCTTCACCCGCCGCAACACCCGCGATAACACCCCTTGCGTGCTCCATGTCACCATGGTGCCGGGCAGCACGATTTCGATCGATGTCGCGGCCAAGGGCGGCGGGAGCGAGAACAAGTCCAAGTTCAAGATGATGAACCCCAGCGATAATATCGTCGACTGGGTGATCGAGATGCTGCCGCAGATGGGCGCCGGCTGGTGCCCGCCGGGCATGCTCGGGATCGGCATCGGCGGCACTGCCGAACATTGCATGCTGCTGGCCAAGCAGGCGCTGATGGAGCCGATCGACATGGCCCAGCTCAAGCAGCGCGGAGCGCAGACCGATATCGAGGCGATGCGGATCGAGATCTTCGACAAGGTCAACGCGCTGGGCATCGGGGCGCAGGGGCTGGGCGGGCTATCGACCATCCTCGACGTAAAGATCCTGGACGCGCCGTGTCATGCAGCGGGCAAGCCGGTTGCGATGATCCCCAATTGTGCAGCAACCCGTCACGCTCACTTCACGCTCGACGGATCGGGCCCGAGCTATCTGGAAAAGCCGAACCTGAACGATTGGCCCGATGTCCACTGGACCCCTGATAAGGCGGCCAAGCGCGTCGATCTCGACACGCTGACCGCTGAAGAGGTGCGCGGCTGGAAGCAGGGTGACCGGCTGCTGCTCAATGGCAAGATGCTGACCGGACGCGATGCCGCGCATAAGCGAATCCAGGACATGCGGGCCAATGGTGAGGCGCTGCCGGTCGATTTCAAGGGCCGTGCGATCTACTATGTCGGCCCGGTTGATCCGGTTCTGGGCGAGGTCGTCGGTCCGGCCGGCCCGACAACCGCCACCCGGATGGACAAGTTCACCGAGATGATGTGCGAGCTGGGCCTGCTGGTGATGATCGGCAAGGCCGAACGCGGGCAGGGCGCGACCGAGGTGATCGCCCGAAGCAAGACTGCCTACTTGATGGCGGTCGGCGGCGCGGCCTATCTGGTGTCGCGCGCGATCCGCGAGGCCAAGGTGGTCGCCTTCGAAGATCTCGGCATGGAAGCAATCTATGAATTCACGGTCGAAGACATGCCGGTGACCGTTGCGGTCGACAGCGAGGGCAACAATGTGCACCAGCTGGCCCCGCTGGTCTGGCGTGACAAGATCGCCAAGGAAGATCTGCTCGGTTGATCTATCGACCAAGGACCTTTGCGGTTCGACCAAACCGCTGGCCTTTGGCCCTTGAAGGTCGCTATCGCTGCCAGCCTGATGGAGCAATTCGACGTCCGACCAGACCGCGTGCCGACCCGTACGGTGCTGATCTCGATCGCCGGGATCTGGCTGTGCTATCTGGCGCTGATCACTCTGCGCAGCCTGCTGCTCGATCGCAGCTATTTCGTCGAGATGCTGGGCCTGCGCACCGTTGTGACCCTGGCCGGGATAACTGTCACCGCATTGGCTTGGCTGATCCTGCGGCTGTTCGACAATGCCCGGATCGGGATCCGGATGGGAGTGGCGCTGGTGGTGATGCTGCCAGCGGCACTCGGCCTCGCGATGATCAACCGTCAGGTTTTTTCCGGCCTTGACCAGAAGATGCTCGGCCAGCAGCGCAATCCGACCGAAGTCCAGATTCGCCACGACACTGCCGGCAACGTACTGGTCGATGTGCCCGATCCACCCAACCTGACCCCGGACCAGCTGGCTGCGCTGCAGAAGAAATTTGCCGAACAAGCGTTGTGGCGCCAGCTGACCGATATCGCAATCGGCCGCTACTTCCTGCTGCTGGCCTGGGCCGCGCTCTATTTCGCGATGGTCACCGCGCAGCAGGCCCGCGCTGCCGAACGGCGCGAGGGCGAGTACAAGCGCGCGGCCAAAGCGGCAGAGCTGCGGTCGCTGCGCTATCAGGTCAATCCGCACTTCCTGTTCAACACGCTCAATTCGCTTTCGGCGCTGGTAATGACCGGCAAGGGCCATCAGGCGGAGAAGATGATCCAGTCGCTGTCGAGCTTTTATCGCCGCAGTCTGGCCGAAGACCCGACCGGGGATGTTTCGCTCGATCAGGAAATGGCGCTCCAGCGCGCCTATCTGGAGATCGAGGCGGCCCGGTTTCCTGACCGGCTGATCACCCGGTTCGACATTCCCGAAGCGCTGGAAGATGCGCGGGTGCCGGGCATGATCCTGCAGCCACTGGTGGAGAACGCGGTCAAATATGCCGTTGCGCCAACCCGCCAGCCAGTGACCGTGACGATCGCCGCGCGCGAGGAATATGGCAGGCTGGTGATCGAAGTCAGCGACAATGGCCCGGGTGTACCGAAAGGCGAAAAGTCCGGGTTCGGTATCGGTCTCGCCAATGTCCATGATCGGATCGAGGCACGTTATGGCCAGGATGCAAGCCTTGCCGCCGGCCCCGATCAACAGGGAGGCTGGCATGCCTTGCTGCGCATGCCGCTGGAACGCCATGCTGGATAATTCTGCCCCCAAGCCGCTGCGTACCCTGATCGTCGATGACGAGCCGCTGGCGCTGGAGCGAATGACGATGATCTGCCGGGATATCCCTGCGATCGAAGTTGCCGGAACCGCTCAGGATGGTGCTGCCGCACTGCGCCAGATCGGGGCGCTGGCCCCCGACCTGGTCCTGCTCGACATGACCATGCCCGAGCTGGACGGGCTGGCGGTTGCCCGGGCGCTTACCCGGCAGGAAGATGCCCCGGCGGTGATTTTCGTCACCGCGCATGACAATTTCGCGGTTGAGGCCTTCGATCTTGAAGCGGTCGACTATGTCTTGAAGCCGGTCACGCCCGACCGGCTTGAACGCGCGGTGGTTCGCGCGATCGCCCGGCGTGGCCAGCGCGCCGCCGGCGGAGGCAATTGGCTCAGCGAATTCTGGGTTCCATACCGTTCCGAATTACTGCGAATCTCGGCCGAGGACGTCGACCGGATCGATGCCGAGCGTGACTATGTCCGGCTCCATGTCGGACAGAAAGAGGGTGCCAGCCGGTCCTACCTGCTGCTGCAGACCGTCTCCGGGCTCGAGGCGCGGCTTGATCCGGAACGCTTCATCCGCCTGCACCGTTCCACCATCCTGCGGCGCGACCGGATTAAGGGCCTGCGCCACGACGGACTGGGAGTCTGGTCGGCGGAGCTGGAGGATGGCAGCCTGGTGCGGATCGGGCGAACCTATCTCGCCAAGGCCAAGGCCATGGCCGGGCGCTAAAGCCGGTTCACCGTTCTACAATCGTGAAAGTGGGCCCGGGAGCGGGGACTGGGTGCCCCCGGGCCATTTGCGCTGCTTCAAGCCGGGAGAGCAGCGGTAACCTGGGCGCGGACGTCGACCTTGCAGCGATTGTGCTTGGCGCGATCGGCAAGCCGGCTGGCCACCGGTGTGATTTCGCAGACACGGCGTGCAGCGCTTTCGATTCGGCGGTCGAGTTCAGCCTGACCGGCCGCGCTGCGGAGGTTGAGATCGGCGTAGCGGACCTTGGCGGTATCGGCCTGAGCCACGCCCGCGCCGAGCAGGGTAAGGGCAATGGTGGATGCGAGAAACCGGGTCATGGCAATTCTCCTTGTCAGACTTTGCTGCGGCGCTTGGGTTGGGGGACTGAGTGGGGGTGGCGCCGATCTTTGGGATAGGGCTATCCCAATCAGGCGCCAGCGCAGCTCGATTTGCGGCCGCATTAGCCGGACGAAGGATCAACCGGCTCGACGAACCGCCGACGGGGCCCGCCGAGTGTATTGCATGAATAATACACATCGATTCGCGTGCTGGCCTTGCGCGCCGACTTGGCTATGAGGGGGTGATGGGTCTGTTCCTCGCCTTTTTGTTCGGCGTCGGCAATTTCGCCGCGCACCGCGCCGTGCTGAACAGCGACCACCCGATGCTGGCTCGGGCGCCGTGGCTATTCCAAATGATGGGCGGTCGCTTCAGCCTGGCGCTTGAATTCATCATGCTGCTCGGCGCGATGCTTATGATAGCGCAGGGTTCGACAAGCTGGGCTTGGATCTATGCGTTCTATTCGGCGGTCAATCTTGGTGCAGCCTGGCTGATCGTGACCAAGCGGATCTGATCCTTTTGGCCCTGACCCTGTTCCACATCAGCGACCTGCATTTTGGACGAGAAGATCGCGTGGCGCTCGATTGGGTCAGCGCGGCGATCGCGGCGGAACAGCCTGATGCGGTGCTGATCACCGGCGATCTGACGATGCGTGCCCGCCACCGCGAATTCGAGGCCGCCTGCGCCTGGATTGGCGGGCTGGGTGTGCCGACGACGGTCGAGGTTGGCAATCACGACCTGCCCTATTTCAACCTGCTTGAGCGATTCACCCGGCCCTATCGCCGTTACCGCGCGATCGAGCGGTTGATCGAGCGCGAGCTTGATTTCCCGGGCTTTGCCGTGGTTCCGCTCAAGACCACCACGCGCGCGCAGCCGCGCTGGCCGTGGGTCGAAGGTTGGGTTCGGCCTGCAGCGCTGGCCCAGACCCTCGCTGCAATCGATGCCTTGCCGCGCGACACGCAGATCGTCGTCACCGCGCATCACCCGCTGCTGGAACGTGCGCCGAGTGGGCGGCGGCTGACCATTAATGGCGAGGCGGCGATGGCTGCGCTGGCCGGGCGCAAGGTTGCCGCCGTTCTCACGGGTCATGTCCACGATCCGTTCGACCTGGTCCAGGAAACCGCGGCAGGTCCGCTGCGGATGATCGGAGCTGGGACGCTATCGACCCGGCTGCGTTCTTCCCCGGCGAGCTACAACCGGATCGTGATCGGACCGCAAGGCATCGCGGTCACCGCCCGTAACCGGGCGCATCAGTCTACCGCAGCAGTCCAGGTCGATAAAGTTCCGACCGGCCCGCTGCCAGGCGAATCTGCCAGCTTGCTGCTTGGCTGATCCGGCCGAGGCCGGCACAAATGAAAAGGGGCCGACCTTGCGGCCGGCCCCTCTTGAATTTCCGGCCGAAGCCGAACGCCTTAGCGCTTCGAGAACTGGAAGCTGCGGCGCGCCTTGGCCCGGCCGTACTTCTTGCGCTCAACCACGCGGCTGTCGCGGGTCAGGTAACCGGCGGCCTTGACGACCCCGCGCAGAGCGGGCTCGAACTTGGTCAGCGCGGTGGCGATGCCGTGCTTGACTGCGCCGGCCTGGCCCGAAAGCCCGCCGCCCTTGACGGTCGCGACAACGTCGTACTGACCGGCCCGGTCAGCAACCTGGAACGGCTGGTCGATCACCAGGCGCAGGGTCGGACGGGCGAAGTAGACTTCCTGATCGCGGCCGTTGACGATGACCTTGCCGGTGCCCGGCTTGATCCAGACGCGGGCGACCGCGTCCTTGCGGCGACCGGTGGCATAGGCGCGGCCCTGGGCGTCGACTATCTTGTCGCGCAGCGGCATGGTCGGCGCAGCGGGAGCTGCCGGGGTTTCGGCGATGGCGCCGAGATCGGCGAGATCGGTGACGGTTTCTTCAGACATTACGCGCCCACCTTGTTCTTGCGGTTCATGGCAGCAACATCGAGCGGCTGCGGCTGGGTACCACCGTGCGGATGCTCGGTGCCGGCGTAGAGGTGCAGGGCGCGCATCTGCGCGCGGCCCAGCGGACCACGCGGAATCATGCGTTCCACGGCCTTTTCAAGCACGCGTTCGGGGAAGCGGCCGGCCAGAACCTTGTCTGCAGTCACTTCCTTGATGCCGCCGGCATAGCCGGTATGCTTGTAATAGGTCTGCTGCTTGAGCTTGTTGCCGGTGAACTTGACCTTGTCGGCGTTGATCACGACGACGTGATCGCCGCAATCGACGTGCGGGGTGAAGCTCGGCTTGTGCTTGCCGCGCAGATGGTTGGCGATGACCACGGCGAGACGGCCGACCACCAGACCTTCGGCATCGATCAGATGCCACTTCTTTTCCACCTCGGCCGGTTTGATGGACCGGGTGACCTTGCTGAGCGCCTTCATGGCTGGATAATCCCTTGGCTGTTGCCGCGAATCCGGCCAGCCGGGCCCGCGGGAAGGCGGCCCATTCGTTCAATTGTTTGGTAAAGTCAAGTTTTCCGCGGCTCTTCGAAGAGGTAAAATAGTACCGTTACGAGTTCGACAAGGTCCAAACCTCACGCGAAACCTTGACGGTCCCTTCAAGTCTGGTCGTAATGATCCGCTCAACCTGCCGGGCGAGGCCTCCTGGCATCAGGCCTTCTGCATGGATTCGAATCTCCACTTCACCTTGGCCGCCATCGGGAAGTGGAACCTTGCGCGTCTCAATGTGCTCACGAAGACCTGGGTTGAAAAGCTCCTTGGGCCAGGCCGAAGTGCCGGCCGCTGCCGAAACCTGCTTCAGCAGCGCAGTCCCTTCCATCTTGGTTGTGGCTGCAATCGGTGCCCGGTCAATCAATTGCGCACCGACGGCGACCGTCTTGCGACGCACATCTTGATCTATGGGCGCGCCCATTGAGCGGATGATTCCGCGCGAATCAAGTTGCGCCGGAAACAGACCGTTGTCGGGCCGCTTGCGTTCAATCTCGGCAAGCCCGGCAAGCAGTTCGGGAGCCTCAACATCGGCACCGATCAATTCGCCATCCAGTCGATAACCATCACCGTCAGGCGTAAAGCGAATCGAATATCGCCGCGTCACCACGATCTGCTTGCCGCCCGAAAGCGACCGGTAAAGCACACGGGTCAAGGTGAGTGCGGTACTTGGCGGCGCGAAGCGGCTGGCTGCAGTTTCCGCCAAAGCCGAACCGGTATGAACCGTTGCCAGCGCCGGAATCAAAGCAGCAGCGCCAGCCAGAAAGAGTGCCCGTCTGCTCATGCGCCCGCTCCAGACACAATCAACTTACGCGCAGCAAGGCAGGGGTGCGTTTGGCCAAGCTGCAGCACGGCGCGATTGAACATCGCGGCGTCGATCTTGAGAAACACGCCCTTCTCCTTCTTGGCACCAGCTATATTGGCGCAGGCAAGTGGCGTTTCGTCAAGCATTTCTACGGATATTGTGTCCAATTTGGTACAGTTCAAGACGCGTAAGACCTGCCCCGAATTCGGTAAAAATACTTTGCCAATCATTATGTTGACCGCCCCAAACGGTGCACACCCCAGACTGTCGAGGCTAGAACAAGCGCTCCCACCAACTGGTGAAGCGCAGCCAGCCAGATGGCCATCCCGCTCCAAACTGTGGCAATTCCCAGCATGATCTGGGTCCCGAAGGCCGTGTGAATCGCGATCGAAGCGCGGCGGTCCATCTTCCGCACACGGCGAGCCAACCAAATCAACAGCGCTACAACCACCCAGGCCCACCAGCGGTGAACAAAGTGCACCAGATAGGGGTCATAAATCGCCGCATGCAGCGCGCCTGAATCGCCTGCGATCCCGGCGGGAACCAGGCGCCCCTGCATCAGCGGCCAGGCATCCCACGAAAACCACCCGCTGCCGGCGACATAGCCGGCGCGCAGCCCTGCAACCAGGGCACCGTAGAACAATTGCAGCGCAAGCCCGGCCAGTGCTGCGGCGCCGAAACCTGTCAGCCTCGCGCGCCCTTCACCCCTGGCCAGAGCCCGCAGATCAAGCGCGGTCCAGACCAGCAGCGCCAACGTCGTGAGCGCCAGCGAGAGGTGCGTTGCCAGCCGCAAGTGGCTGACCTTGACGTCCTGAGTCAACCCGGACTTGACCATCCACCAGCCCACAGCACCCTGCAGTCCGCCCAGCGTGAGCAGGCCGAGCAGCCGCCAGCCATAGCCCAGCGGGATCGCGCGGCGCAGCCAGTACCAGACTAGCGGCACGGCAAAGGCCAGCCCGATCACCCGGCCAAGCAGGCGGTGAAACCATTCCCAGAAATAGATTTCCTTGAAGCCCGCCAAGGTCATCCCGGCCGGCCCATTGACCTCGGTATATTGGGGAATGCGCTGATAGGCCTCGAATTCCGCCTGCCACTGCGCTTCGCTGAGCGGCGGCAGGGTCCCGGTAATCGGTTTCCATTCGGTAATTGAAAGGCCGGATTCGGTAAGCCGGGTGATTCCGCCAACCACCACCATCAGGACGACTAGTCCGGCCACGAACAAAAGCCAGCGTGCCAGGGCAAGCGGACGGGCGGTCGATGCGGTTTGCATGGCCGCGCATTTGCTGATGTCGGCGGCAAAGCGCAAGCCTGATCCGACGAACGGCGTGGCAACCTTCCCCTTTGGGCTTGAAGGATGTTACACCGTCACATACATGGGCCACGCAATGCGTGACGCTCTCGTCTTGATTCGCAACCGGTTGGACCGGGCAGGAGTGATCCTGTCGGGGCTCTGTGCCCTGCACTGCATTGCCGGGCTGCTGCTGGTTGCCGGGCTGGGTCTTGGCGGCGAATTCATCTTCGCCCCGGCAATTCACCGCATCGGTCTGGCTCTGGCGATTGTTGTCGGCGGCATCACTCTGGTGATGGGCGTGGTCCGCCATGGCGACCCCCGGCCCCTGCAGGTCGGCGCCGCCGGATTGGGCCTGATGATCGCCGCGCTGGTGATGGGGCACAACTCGGCCGAAGCCCTGCTGACCATTGCCGGGGTCTCGCTGCTCGCCTGGGCGCATCTTCGCAACTTGCGGCTTTCCCACTGATCGCTATTTGGCTGGGGCATGACAGCCCAGCTTTCCATCATCCTGAATGGCGAATCGCACCGCGCCGCGCCTGGCTCGATCGCCGATCTGGTCCGCAGCCTCGAACTTGATCCCACCAAGGTCGCAGTCGAGCGCAATGGCGATATCGTCGCGCGCTCGACTCTGAACGCTGTGGCGTTGGCCGAGGGCGACGTGCTGGAGATCGTCCATTTCGTAGGCGGTGGTCAGGGGGATGATACCTGGACCGTCGCGGGCCGGACTTTCCGCTCGCGGCTGATCGTCGGAACCGGCAAATACAAGGACTTCGAGCAGAACGCGGCCGCGGTCGAAGCTTCGGGCGCTGAGATCGTCACGGTCGCGGTGCGCCGGGTCAACGTCAGCGATCCCAAGGCCCCGATGCTGACCGATTTCATCGATCCCAGGAAGATCACCTACCTGCCCAACACCGCCGGCTGTTTCACCGCCGAGGATGCGATCCGCACCTTGCGGTTGGCGCGCGAGGCGGGGGGCTGGGACCTGGTCAAGCTGGAAGTGCTGGGCGAGGCCCGCACGCTCTATCCCGATATGCGTGAGACGCTGAAGGCCTGCGAAGTGCTTGCGAACGAGGGCTTCCTGCCGATGGTCTACTGCACCGACGATCCAATCGCGGCCAAGCAGCTCGAAAGTGCGGGGGCGGTGGCGGTGATGCCGCTGGGAGCGCCGATCGGCTCGGGGCTGGGAATACAGAACCGGGTGACGATCCGCCTGATCGTCGAGGGCGCAAGCGTGCCGGTGCTGGTCGATGCCGGGGTCGGCACGGCAAGCGATGCCGCCGTGGCGATGGAACTGGGCTGCGACGGGGTGCTGATGAACACCGCGATCGCCGAAGCAAAGGATCCGCTGCGCATGGCCCGGGCGATGAAGCTGGCGGTCGAGGCTGGGCGCCACGCCTATCTGTCCGGACGGATGGCGACCCGCAAATATGCCGATCCGTCGAGCCCGCTGGCCGGGCTGATCTAACCGGCTTTGCGCAGCCGGATCATCACGAAACGCGATTCGCCGCCTTCATAGCCGCGCCCTTCGCCGGTCTCGGTCTCGATCCGGTCCCAATCGCCGGCTGCGGTGTACCAGGCCCGAATCTGGTCTTCGCTGGGATAATTGTAATAGCGTCCCAGCCGGTCGCGACCCTCGCTCCCACCGCTCTTGTAAGTTGCGGCATGCCAGCCGCCGGGTTTCAACGCCCGCCAGATTCGCACCAGCACATCGGGCAGCCCCGCGCGCGGGACATGCAGCAGCGAATAGGCCGCGATCACTCCGTCGTAGCGCTCTGCGGCATCGAGTTCGCCGAACCGCATTACCCGCACGGCCCGACCCAGCCGCGCCTCGGCCTGGGCGGCCATTTCGGGCACGCCATCGGTCGGCTCGACCTGAAAGCCCAACGCTTCCATATGCGCCGCATCGCGCCCCGATCCGCAGCCCAGCTCGAGAATCGAGGCGCCCGCAGGCAGCTTCTCCAGAAAGGGATCAAGGTGGCGTCCGATTCCGCCTGGGCCGCTTGCGGCATAGTCCGGCGCTTCGCGGGCGTAGAATTCCAGCGTGGCGGGATCGAAGCTGGTCATGGCGAATTCCGGCAGGGCGTTTGGGTAGCAACCCCTAGTGTCACGGAAAGCGTCTGGAAGCCATCGTGGTTAACGGGATGATAACCAAGTTCTGGTGATCTCGGTGCCGAACCAAACGGGGCAAGATCATGGCCAATACCGGTACCGCATCGCTGACCATCGCCGAACTGCGCGAATTCGCCGGCTTCACCGCCTGCGAGCAGCGCTATATCAAACGCAGCCTCGATGTCGGGCTGGGGCGCCAGGATGCTTTCAAACTGTGGGCCCGCGATGCCGCGGAAACGACTTCGATCCGCAGCCAGTACGTGGTCTATCAGGAACTCAAGGGCCTGCGCGGCAAGGTCCCCGCTGAAACCGGGTTTGAAGCGCTGGAACAGTTCATGGGCAAGCTGATCCGGATCGCCGCTTTCGATCTGGCCCAGGAGCGGCTGACCTGCTTCTCAGCGTTCCGCTTTCTTTATGAGCGACTGCTTGGTCCGGAAGCCCGTCCGTTCTTGCCCAGCGCCTTTTGCGCGGCCAGCGCGCTGCCGCAAATCCGCCCCGAGCGGCGCAAGCATTTGCTGCAATCGATCAGCGAAGCAGCCGCAACCGCCCCGGGTTGGTCGGCGCGCGCACCTTCATTCTTCCCGGAATGGATCGAAAAAGAGGCGGCTTGAGCGCTTGAACGGGCATTCAGGCAATTTTCAGAATCGACAAGTACGGATTTAGCGGGCAAACCCCGCCTCGCTCGCCACCGGCGGGCAAGGGTTAACACAAGGGGATTCCCACATGAAGAAGATTGCTCTGTTCGCCGCCGTTGCGGCTGGCTCGCTCGCCCTCGCTGCTTGCGGTGGCGAAAAGAAGGAAGAAGCTGCTGCCACCACCGAAGAAACCGCTGCCGCAACCGACGCTTCGGCTGCTGCTTCGGAAGGCGCTGAAGCCGCTTCGACCGACGCTGCTGCTGCTTCGAGCGAAGAAGCCAAGTAAGCGCTAACGCGTTTGCGAATAAGGGCTGGGCCGGCGGGTGTGGACCACTGCCGGCCCGGCCCTTTTCATGTCCGGGGCAGATTCGCGTCGATTGCCGCGCGAATCGTAACCCCAAATCAACCATTGCCCGCATATCCCCTGTCCTGGCAAAGTTGCCGGGGGAGCCCTTGTGTCCACCATTGTCCTCGATGGAGTGAACGAAGAGGCCTTTCGCCGCTCGATCGAGAGCCGGCTGAGGCAAGGGCTTGATCGCGACGCGGTCGAGCGTCTGCGCGCACTGCTGGCACCCTTTGCCGGCCCGGATAAGATCCTCCCCGAACGGTTCCTGACTGTCCATTCCGCCGAACTGATCCTCAACGGCTGGGACCGCCTGGCCGAGGCTGTGGCCCGGCATGATCGTGAGGGCTGGCCGATCACCGCGCTTTCGATCGCCTTCGGCTGGCCGGGCGAGGAAGTGCCGGTTCCCGATGCCGACGGGCGGCTCAGCCCGCTGATCGAAACCGCGTTCTTCACCGACGAAGCCTATCCCTTTTCGCGCAGCGCGCGTGAGGATCTGCTCGAAGGCTATTCCTACCACGGCTGCACATGGTCGGACGAGAGCGTCGCGACCGAGACCTGCCTGCGGCTGGACGGGATCGACGATCTGCATGGCGCACTGGCCTTGCTTGAAGCTCGCCTGCTTGCCAGCGAAGAGCCCGACGAGGAAGAAATCCGCGCCGGTTCGCTGGGCGCCTGCCTGCTTTCGGCACTGTTGTTCCAGGCCGTGGCGGCGCAGATCGAACGGGCCGGACTGCCTCGGCCGCTTTGCGTGCTGTCCGGCAGCAACGGGGTCTATCCCTATTTCGACGCGCCCGTTGCCGGCATGCCGGCCGAACTGCTCGGTGCCGATGAAGAGGACGAGCCCGCGCTAAGCCAGGTTCCCGGGCCGCGCTACAGCAGCCTGCTGGTCACCGGCATTCCGCGCGCGCGCAAACGCGCCGTTCTGGTGCTCGAGGAGAGCGACGAGGACAAGGCGCTGCGCACCGCTGACCTGCGCAACCTGGCGCACCGCGAAGAGGGTGCCCCGGCTGCGCCGATCGCTCCGCTATCCGCAGCCGAACCGCAGACACCCGGCGAAGGCGGGATCATCCCGCGCGCCGATGGTCCGCTGCTGGCGAAGAAGGAACCGCACAAGGCCTGGGACTTCCGCGACATGCTGTCGCCCCGCGATGCGCCTGCGGATCAGCCGTCCCTGCCGCCCGAGGATCTGGGCGATGCGCATGCTGCGGTACCGGAATTGCCGCAAGGGCTGGCAGAACCGTTGCCCACCGAGCCGGACATGCCGCCGCAGTCCTTGCCCGAAAGGATGGCATCACTGTCCGGGGCTTCGTTCCCGCGCATCCCGCGCCTGCCTCGCACCCCGCCGCCCGAACCCGGATTTTCGCTGCTGGATGAAACGGTGGCGGAGCGCCTTGAGAAGCTGGTCGCGCCTGAGCCTGCACCGGAAGCGCCCGCTGAAACGCCGCGCGAGGCTGCGACAGAACCGGCACCGGCCGGCTTCGCGGCGCCCATCGACACCCCGGCCTGGCCACTCGGCATCGGTTGGCTCGAAGACATCGCGGCGGATCCCGGGCAGCTCGACACGACCCCGGTCGAAGAAGAACCAAAGGGTCTGCTCGCCAGATTGCGCCGCTGGATCAGCCGGCGATAAGAACTGAGGCCATCACGTGATGGCCGACCAGATCCCCTGAACCTTCTTGACGACGCTGGCGAAGAGATAGGCGACAACGGTCAGGCCCAGCGCGAGGTGCCCGCGCAGCTTGATCCACCGGGCATGGTAGATCGCGCCCTTCGCCAAAGCTTCGAAGTATTCCTCACGCATGTCGGCAATCGGCTGCGACAGGACGTTTTCGAAGGCTTTTTTCGAGAACGCGAACCGCAGGATCAATACAGCCAGCGTGCCGGGCGCCGGTTTGATGATCTGGCGACCCGAGAAGAACGAGGCGAACGAGAGGAGGGCCCCAAATGCCTTGTGGTCAATGTAATCCAGCATTGAGATGGCAAGATCTCCCAACGAACTGGCAGACATGAGCTTCCTGGCTGCGCGCAGTTCAGCTTCGCGGACCAGTATCTGCAGTTCGTTGATCCGTTCAATCTCAGCGATTTGACGTATTTGCCTAGGGTCCGCAGCTTCGATTTGAATCTCGAAACTAATCGCCCGCTGCCACTCCTCCGACGGATCAAGCATCTCCAACGGCGGACTCTTGTCGAGTTCTTCAGGCATAGGAAGCCGCCCCCCAATTCATCTGGCCGCCGCTGGCGGCAAACTCCCAGGCGTTGAGCGCGCGCTGGCCCGCCCCGGTAATCTGGTACAGCCGCCGCGGCATGCCCGGATCGCGCGGGTCCTTTTCAGAGCGGGACTTGATCAGCCCCTTTTCTTCCATCCGATTCAGCGTGACGTAGATCGTGCCACGTTTCAGGCGACCGGCACTTTCCTTAATCATCTCAAGGCCATACATCTCACTTTTGGCCAGCAAAAGCTTCAGGACGATGGATTCGATTCCGGTCGGGAATGGCGATTTGCTCACGGGCGAATGTCCTAGAAGTGAAATCCAGGAAATGAGTCTTACAACGTGTAAGACTCATCGTCAAGCGGGTGGCGGATTGTGGTAGCCGCCCGCCTCGCTCATCCCTTGTAAAGCGCGTCGAGCCGCTCGCCATAGCGTGCTTTCAGCTTGTGGCGCCGGATCGACTGTTTGGGGGTAAGTTCCTCGTTGTCGATCGTGAAGGGTTCATCCGCGAAGGTGAACTGGCGGACCTTCTCGATCACCGAGAGGTCCTGGTTGACCCGGTCAAGTGCGGCGCGCACCGCCGAGCGGAAGGCGGGAAGGGCCTGCAAGGCCTTCATGTTGAACTTTTCGCCATTGGCCTGGGCCCATTCAATCGCCCATTCGGGATCGGGCACGACCAGCCCGACCACATAGGGGCGGCGATCGCCGACCACCATCGCCTGGGCGATCTCGGGCTGCAAGGTAAGCAGGCCTTCGACCCGCGCGGGCGAAATGTTGTCGCCCTTGTCGTTGACGATCATGTCCTTCTTGCGGTCGGTGATCATCAACCGCCCGGCCTCGTCGAGATGGCCGATATCGCCGGTATGCAGCCACCCGTTCTGCAGCGCCTTGTCGGTTTCGGCCTGATTGCGCCAGTAGCCGTGCATCACCAGTTCGCCGCGCACGAGGATTTCGCCATCCTCGGCGATCTTCAGCTCGACCCCGTGAAGCGGCGGGCCGACGGTGTCCATCTTGAGGCCTGCCCGGGGCCGGTTGCATGAAATCACCGGGCCAGCCTCGGTCTGGCCATAGCCCTGCAGCATGGTCAGCCCCATCGATTCGAAAAAAACGCCCACTTCGGGGCTGAGCGGTGCGCCGCCCGAAACCATCGCCTTCATCCGCCCGCCAAAGCGGGCGCGGATCTTGGGGCGCAGGGTCTTCTCCAGGATTATGTCCATCGGCTTGTCGCGCCAGCGGCCGCGGCCGGCGGCCTTCTTCGCGCCGATCCCCATCGCCCGGTCCATCAGGTAGTTGGCGACCTTGCCCTGCTTTTCGACCTGCTTCATGATCCGCGCGCGCAGCACTTCGAACAGCCGCGGGACCACCACCATCACCGTCGGGCGGGTCTCCTCGATATTGCTGGCTAACTTCTCGAGCCCCTCGGCGTAATAGATCTGTGCGCCGACCGAGACCGGCAGCATCTGCCCGCCGGTGTGCTCATAGGCGTGGCTCAGTGGCAGGAACGAGAGGAAGGCGTCGTCATCGTCGAGCCCGAAATCCTCGTTCAACACCCGCGCCGCGCCATCGGCGTTCATCAGGATCGCGCCATGATGCTGCATCACCCCGCGCGGCGCCCCGCCGGTGCCGCTGGTGTAAATCAGGCAAGCGGTATCCTGCCGCCCGATCTTCGCGATCCGGGCATTGACTGCCGCCCGCGCCGGCGCACCGTCGCCGACGATCAGCTTCTGCCAGTCATGATATTCGAAGTTGCTCGCCTGGGCGATCTTGAGCGGCTCGATCCCGATCACATGCTTGGCATGGCCGGTGCGGAGCAGCGCTCCGATCAGCGGTTTGGACAGCTTGTCATTGGCGACGATTACCGCGCTCGCGCCCGAATCCTCCAGGATGTGCTGGTGATCGCGTTCGGTATTGGTGACATAGGCCGGAACGGTGATGCAGCCCGCCGCCATGATTGCGAAATCGGCGATGCACCATTCGGGGCGGTTTTCGGACACCAGCATTACCCGGTCACCGTCTTTCAGCCCCATCGCGCGGAGCGATTCGGCCAGGCAGCAGACCTGCCGCGCCGCCTCGGCCCAGCTGATCGCTTGCCACTTGCCGCCATGCTTGGCCCACAGGAACGGTGCCTCGCCCTTGGCGTCGGCCCGTTTGAGCAACAGTTCGACCAGATTGCCGGTCTCCGGCAGGTCCGATATATCAACCACGCGCACCGCCCCTTTCGCAGTACATCCTTGTCCCGTCAGTTTCGATAGGCGGGCTTTGTCCTAGCGGCAAGATGTCCGCGGCTTAGTCACCCATGCCTATTCGGTACGGCCTATTCCGAAACCGCCTTGCCCTCGCTGCGCGGATCGGCACCGCCCCAGGCCTGGCTGCCGCGCAGTTCGATCGCATTGGCTTTTAGCGGCAGCGCGCGCGGCTGCACTTCGGCGTGGCCCAGCGCCTTCAGCGCCGGGATCATCGCCTCGAGCGAGGAGCCCTGCTCGACAAAGACGATTTCGGTGCCCGGCGCGAAGATCACTGGCAGGGCCAGCGCATCCTGCACCGACAGGTCCCAGTCGATCACCCCGATCACCCCGCGGATCACCTGGGCCGGGATCGTTACTCCGCCGGCCGCGCCGATCACCAGCTTGAGCCGCCCATCGGGTCCGAACACCAGCGTCGGGGTCATCGAGCTGCGCGGGCGTTTGCCCCCTTCGACCCGGTTGGCGACCTGGCGGCCGTCCAGCTCGGGGTTCATGTCGAAATCGGTCAGCTCGTTGTTGAGATAATAGCCCCCGGCGATGATCCCCGAACCGAATGGGCTTTCGATCGTCGAGGTATAGGACACCGCATTGCCGGCCCGGTCGACCACCGAAAAGTGCGAGGTGCCGTATTCGGCCAGCTGCTCGGAGGTGGCGAAGGACAGCGTCTCCCCGCCCGGCGGCGTTCCGGCCACGGCCTTGGTGATCGACTTGCCCGGATCGATCAGCGCCGAACGCGCGGCAAGGTACTTGCGGTCGATCATCCCCGCGACCGGGACCGGCACGAAATCGGCATCGGCGGCATAGCGGGCACGGTCGGCATAGGCGAGCCGCTGGCTCTCTGCGATCAGGTGCCAGGCGACCGGATTGTCCTTGCCCAGCGCTTTCAGGTCGAACCGTTCAAGCTGGATCAGCGTGGCGATCAGCGTGGTCGCGCCCGAACTTGGCGGACCCATCGAGCAGACCCGGTAACCGCGATAGGTCCCGCAGACCGGGGCCCGGTCCTTGGCGGCATAGGCGGCCAGATCGGCCTCGGTCATCGGCGCCGGATTGACCGGGGCCAGGGTGACCTTGCCGACGATATCGCGGGCATTGGCGCCCGAATAGAACGCCTTGGCGCCTTGCGTCGCGAAGGATTCAAGCGAAGCGGCCAGGGCCGGATTCCTGACCAGGGTACCGACTGGGAGCGGCTGGCCATCGGCCCCGAAGAACATCGCCCGCCCCTCGGCAGTGAAGCCGGCGGTGCGAGCATTGCTCTTGAGCATGCCGTAAAGCCGCGGCGTGATCACGAAGCCGTCGCGGGCCAGCTTGATCGCCGGGGCGAACAGTGCGGCCCAGGGCAGGCGCCCATGCGCCGAATGGGCTCGTGCGGCGAGCGCGATATTGCCGGGCACGCCGACACTGGTCCCACCGGGCACGGCTTCCTGAAATTTCAGCAGCTTGCCGTCCTTGTAGAACCAGTGCGGATGAGCCGCCGCCGGGGCCTTCTCGCGCCCGTCAATCGTTTCGACCGTCCCGCGGGCATTGGTGGTGACGTAAAGCCCGCCGCCGCCGATCCCGCTGCTTTGCGGCTCCACCACGGTCAGCGCGATCATCGTCGCGATTGCCGCATCGGTGGCGCTGCCGCCCTGGCGCAGCATCTCGGCCCCGGCCTCCGCCGCGCGCGGATCGGCGGCGCTGACCATGCCCTTTTCATAAAGCGAAGCGGCCGGCGGCCTGGTGGATGACGGGGCAGTGGCGCAGCTGGACAGGGCCAGCGCGGCTGCGATCGGGAACAGGGTGCGCAGGTTCATCCGCGCAGTGCTATTCGCTTCCAACCGCCTCGGCAATGGTGGCGAAGCCGTCGCGCTGCATCAGCCGTTCCAATCCGCGCACGATCGTCCGCGCGATGCCCGGTCCGGCATAGGCCATGGCGCTGTAAAGCTGGACCAGGCTGGCCCCGGCGCGGATCCGTTCCCAGGCGTCTTCGGCACTGGCGATGCCACCGACTCCGATCAGCGGCACCTGGCCGCCGGTCGCCTTGCGGAAATCGCGCACGCGCTGCAGCGCCAGCGGCTTGAGCGGCGCGCCCGACAGGCCGCCTGCCTCGCCGACCTGAGCCGAACGCAGCGGCGGGCGTGAGATCGTGGTATTCGAAACGATCAGCGCACCGAGCTGCTTTTCGATCGCGATCCGGGCGATCGCCTCCACATCGGCAGGCTCCAGATCGGGCGCGACCTTCAGGAACACCGGCACCTTGGCGCCCCCACGCGCTTCGATCACCGCATCGAGCAGGGCGGTCAGCGCGCCTTCATCCTGCAGCGCGCGCAGGCCGGGGGTGTTGGGGCTGGATACGTTGACCGCCAGATAGCTTGCCAAGGGAGCCATCAGCCGGGCCATAGTGGCATAGTCGGCAATGCGGTCAGCCGAATCCTTGTTGGCACCAATATTTATCCCGACGATCCCAGGGCGGCCATGGCGCCGCGCCAGCCGCTCGACCGCCGCCTGCGCGCCGCCATTGTTGAAGCCCATCCGGTTGATCACCGCGCGGTCCTCGGCCAAACGGAAAAGCCGCGGTTTCGGGTTGCCGGGCTGGGGCAGGGGCGTGATCGAGCCGACCTCGGCAAAACCGAAGCCCAGGCCCAGCAATGCATCGGGAACTTCGCCGTCCTTGTCGAACCCGGCGGCCATGCCGAGCGGGTTGGGAAAGCGCAGGCCAGCCACTTCGATCGCCAGCGGGCCATCGGCGCGGTTGGTTCCGGTCAGCGGCAAGGCCTTCAACGCGGCCAGCGAAAGGCCGTGGGCCGATTCGGGATCGATCAGAAACAGGGCGGGGCGAAACAGCGAATAGAGCATGGCCGCGCCTATGGCAGCGGCGGCTTTGACTGTCGATTCCGGAGGACGCCGAATCGAGTCGTCACCGTCTGAAAAGGCGGAATTCCGCCGATTATGTCCGAAACATCCAACTTCTGAGGCAAATTTGTCGATTCCATACAATCCCTTCGCTGCCGGTATACGTATGCAGCTCATGCGACCCGAAGGACTCGTGGCATTCTGCACCGAGATCCTAACTTCAAAAGCGGCTCCCCGGTTTGACCAGGGAGTCGCTTCTTTTTTGCGCCACGCACAGGCGTTGCAAGCCTTGGTCGATGGGCCTAGGGGAAACCGGAACGAATCACTCCGATTTAACCGGGAGCCCTGCCCATGCGCCTCTCCAGCATGGCCGACTATGCCGTGGTGACCATGACCGCTGCCGCCAAGCACTGCGGTGGCGCGCGCGTCTCTGCGACCCAGCTGGCCGAAGAGACCGGCCTGCCGGCACCGACCGTGCAGAAGCTGGTCAGCCGCCTGACCGCTGCCGGCCTGCTGCGCAGCGCGCGCGGGGCGGGCGGGGGCCTAAAGCTGGCGCGTCCGGCTGCGGCGATCACTCTCGCCGATATCATCGAGGCAGTCGAAGGCCCGATCGCGCTGACCGCCTGTGTCGATAATGGCAAGCACGATTGCGGGATGGAGCAGGCTTGCTCGGTCAAGCCGCACTGGCCGGTGGTCAATGCCGCGATGCGCGGCGCGCTGGCCGGCGTATCGCTGACCCAGCTGACGGGAGCCGCCCAGTGAGCGAGGCGGTAAAGGATCAGGCCGCACGCGATGCGGCCGCCAAGGTGGCCGATTACGAGCACGGCTGGTCGGCCGATATCGAAACCGATTTTGCCCCCAAGGGCCTCGACGAATCGACTGTCCGGTTCATCTCAGCCAAGAAGAACGAGCCCGAATGGATGCTCGACTGGCGGCTCAAGGCGTTCCGGCACTGGCAGACCATGCCGATGCCCGACTGGGCCATGCTCAATGTTCCGCCGATCGACTACCAGGACGCCTATTACTACGCCGCGCCGCGGGCCAAGCCCAAGCTGGCCAGCCTTGACGAGGTCGATCCCGATATCCTCGAGGTTTACAAGAAGCTCGGCATTCCGCTCGAAGAGCAGAAGGTGCTCGCCGGGGTCGAAGGCGCGCGCAAGGTGGCGGTCGATGCGGTGTTCGATTCGGTCAGCGTCGCCACCACCTTCCGCGAGGAGCTCAAGAAAGCCGGGGTGATCTTCCTCTCGATCAGCGAGGCGATCCGCGAATACCCGGACCTCGTGAAAAAGTGGCTCGGCAAGGTCGTGCCGGTCCATGACAACTTCTTCGCCGCATTGAACTGCGCGGTCTTTTCCGACGGGACCTTCGTCTACATCCCCGAGGGGGTGCGCTGCCCGATGGAGCTCTCCACCTATTTCCGGATCAACGCCGAGAATACCGGGCAGTTCGAACGCACCCTGATCATTGCCGAAAAGGGCAGCTACGTTTCCTACCTGGAGGGCTGCACCGCGCCGATGCGCGATGAAAATCAGCTCCACGCCGCCGTGGTCGAACTGGTCGCGCTCGACGATGCCGAGATCAAGTATTCGACTGTGCAGAACTGGTATCCCGGCAACGCCGAGGGGCTGGGCGGGATCTACAATTTCGTCACCAAGCGCGCGCTGTGCCAGGGCAAGCGCAGCAAGGTCAGCTGGACCCAGGTCGAAACCGGCTCGGCGATCACCTGGAAGTACCCCAGCTGTGTCTTGAACGGCGAAGACAGCGTGGGCGAATTCTACTCGGTCGCGGTGACCAACAATTTCCAGCAGGCCGATACCGGCACCAAGATGATCCACAACGGCAAGGGCACCCGCTCGACGATCATTTCGAAGGGCATTTCGGCCGGCAAGAGCCAGAACACCTATCGCGGGCTGGTCCGCGTCGCCCCGGGCGCGGAAGGCGTGCGCAATTTCACCCAGTGCGATTCGCTGCTGCTGGGCAAGGACTGCGGCGCACATACCGTGCCCTATATCGAAGTGCGTAACCCTAGCGCGCAGATCGAGCACGAAGCGACCACCTCGAAAATCTCTGACGACCAGCTGTTCTACGCGATGCAGCGCGGACTCGATCAGGAAGCGGCGGTGGCGCTGATCGTCAACGGCTTCGCCAAGGAAGTGCTGCAGCAGCTGCCGATGGAGTTTGCGGTCGAGGCGCAGAAGCTGCTGGGGATTTCGCTTGAGGGGAGCGTGGGGTGATGAAGATTCCCGTCAAGCGTGGCGATATCGTCGATGTCGATCTCAGCGGAGCGCAAGGTGTTGAAAAGAAGAATGATAATCGCTCAGGCGGAAGGCCATGCTTGGTAGTCCAGAATGATCAAGGGAACAAGTTCTCTCCCATGACGATCATAGTGCCTTTGACTGATGCCAAGCAAAACAAGCTTTTGCCGGTACAAGTGGCAGTCACTGCGGCAGAGCTAGGATTCCGGGGCGCAAAGGACTCTGTTGTCGAGTGCGGACATGTTCGAACAATTGATGGAGATGCCAGAGTTCGAAAGTTTTTGGGGCACCTAGATGATGCAGCGATGGATCGGGTTGATCAGGCCCTCGCAGTAAGTGTTGGATTGAAATGACCAAGAAAACCCTCACCGTCCGCCCGCTTGATGAGCGCGAGGCCCCAGAACTGCAGAAGCGCGGGCGTGGCTGGGCGATTTCGGACCAGCGGCTCGACAAGATCCACGATCAGGCCCGGCGCAACAAGATGGAGCCGACCGAGGCGCAGAAGCTGCTCGGCGCGAAGCTGAACGAGGCCAATCTCGGCAAGTTCAAGCTGACCCGCCAGCAGGTGATCGGCTCGGCGATCGTCGATTTCGCCTGCAACCCGCTCAAGATCGCGGTGTCGATCGACGAGGGCGGCGATCCCGCGCTCATCGCCCGGCGCGACAAGAGCCTTGAGGCGGTCGGCGTCAAGCTGCTGCGCTTTGCCGCCGCACGAGTGTTGGACGAACCCGATACCGTGGTCGCCGAGATCCTCGCCGCGATGAAAGCCAGCTACGACGAACGCGGCCGGGCCCGGCGCCAAAGTTACCCGAGCCGGGGAGAGCGGCGGTGAAGCAGCTTGCCACTTTCCTGGTCGCAACCCTTGCGTTCGGCGCGGCCTCGGCCGGCGCCAACGAGCCGCTGACTTACGACCAGGCGATCAGCCGGCTGCGGGCCTGCGCCACGGCCGGGGCGACGAATGCGCCCCGCGGCAGCCTGCGCGAGGCGGTGGTCGCCGTGCGGTCGCTGTGCCGCCCGCAGATTGACCGGGTCTTTGATGCCACGGATGAGCGCATAGCTGCAGACAATCCGGACGCGTCCGCCGAGCTTCTTGGCGAGCTGCGCACCAAGGCGCGGCGCAAGATCGACCGCGATCTCGCCGTGCTCGTTTCGACTCAGACAGGACTGGCACAGTAATGCTGACAATCACCGATCTTCACGCCACCGTCGCCGACAAGCCGATTCTCAAGGGCCTGTCGCTGACCATCAATGCCGGCGAAGTCCACGCGATCATGGGCCCCAACGGCGCGGGCAAATCGACCCTGGGCTATGTCCTGGGCGGGCGGCCCGGTTACGAAGTGACCGGCGGATCGGTGCAATTTGCCGGGCAGGACCTGCTCGCGCTGGAACCGCACGAACGCGCTGCCGCCGGGCTGTTCCTGGGCTTCCAGTACCCGGTCGAGATACCCGGCGTGTCCTTCGTCCAGTTCCTGCGCGAAAGCCTCAACGCCCAGCGCGCCGCGCGGGATGAGGCGCCGCTCTCGGGCGGGGAATTCCTCAAGCTCGCGCGCGAAAAGGCGGCGCTGCTCAAGATGGACATCGAGATGCTCAAGCGCCCGGTCAACCTGGGCTTCTCGGGCGGCGAGAAGAAGCGCGCCGAGATGGTCCAGATGGGCATCCTCGGTCCGAAACTGGCAATCCTCGACGAAACCGATTCGGGCCTCGACATCGATGCGCTGCGGATCGTGGGTGACGGGATCAATGCGGTAATGCGCGCGCCGGACAAGGCAGTGCTGCTGATCACCCATTACCAGCGCCTGCTCGATTACGTGAAGCCGGACTTCGTCCACGTTCTGGCCGGCGGGCGGATCGTGCGCACCGGCGGGCCGGAACTGGCGCTCGAGCTTGAAGAGCATGGCTATGAGGCGGTGGCGTGAGCGGCACAGCCCATCTTACTCTTCGCGCCTTCGCGCCTTTGCGAGAGGAATACTGTGCTCACGCAAAGGCGCAAAGGCGCGAAGCGGCGGTGCGACAATGACAGCACTTGCGCTTCCGACTCGCCGCGATGAGGCCTTCCGCTATGCCGACATGACTGCGCTGGAGCCGCTGTGGCCGGTGGCAGTCGAAACGATCCGGCTGGGGGAAAGCGAGGAGCGGTCGCTTACCATCGTCAACACCGGCGACGCTCCGGTTGTGCGCGAGATCGCGGTAACCGTTCCGGCGGGTGCCTGCTTCCGGCTGCATGTGCTCAATGCCGGCCACGCCTATGGCCGGATCGCTGTGCGGGCGCAGCTGGGCGAGGGCGCCGAATTCCATCTTGGCGCGGCGCAGCTGGCCGGTGCCGGGCAGACCGTCGAAGTGGTCACCGAAGTGGTGCATACCGCGCCCAATGCGGTCAGCCGCCAGGTGGTCCGCTCAGTCGCGGCCAACAAGGCCACGGCCAATTACCTCGGCAAGGTGCTGGTCGCGAAGGGCGCCGACGGCACTGACGGTTCGCAGTCGGTCCGGGCCATGCTGCTCGACCGGACCGCGACCGCCAATGCCAAGCCCGAGCTGGAAATCCACGCCGACGACGTCAAGTGCGCGCATGGCTGCGCGGTGGGCGAGCTCGATGCCAATGCCCTGTTCTACATGGCCCAGCGCGGTCTCCCGCCCGAACTGGCCAAGCGTTTGATGCTGCAGGCCTTCCTGGCCGAAGCCTTCGTCGATGCAGAAGATGGCGACGCGCTGCTCGAACAGGCGATCGCGGCGCTGGAGACGATGCTGTGAATGCGGCCCAAAATCCGACCGCGCGGGCACTGTCGCGCTGGGAGGGTGAAGGTGGCGCACCTTTGCCCGCCGCGCTGCGCGACCAGTTCCCCGGCCTCGTCGGCGGCTGGCACTACTTGGATAGCGCCGCCACGGCGCAAAAACCGCAGGCCGTGATCGATGCCGTTACCGCCGCCTTGGGCCGAGATTATGCCACGGTCCACCGCGGGGTCTATGCCCGCTCGGCCGAGATGACCCTGGCTTTCGAGGCGGCGCGCGAGAAGGTCGTCGGCCTGATCGGCGGCCGCGCGGAAGATCTGGTCTTCACCCGCGGCGCGACCGAGGCGATCAATCTGGTTGCCTACAGCTATCCCGAAAAGGGCCGGGTGCTGCTGTCCACGCTGGAGCACCATTCGAACATCGTGCCGTGGCAACTGGCCGGCTGGCAGATCGATGTCTGCCCGCTGACCGCTGATGGTCGGATCGATCTGGACGCGGCCGAGGCGATGTTGACGCCCGCGCACACCATAGTTTCCTTCGCGCATGTTTCCAACGTGCTTGGCTCGGTGCTTGACGTGCCGCGCGCGGTGGAACTGGCGCACCGGGTCGGAGCCAGGCTTCTGCTCGATGGCTGTCAGGCGGTGGCGCGACTGCCGGTCGATGTCGCCGCGCTGGGCTGCGATTTCTACGCCTTTTCGGCGCACAAGCTTTACGGCCCGACCGGGATCGGCGCGCTGTGGGGGCGGGCCGAACTGCTCGACGCCATGCCACCCTGGCAGGGCGGCGGCGCGATGATCGACAAGGTCAGCTTTGCCGGCACGACTTACGCCCCGCCGCCGCAGCGGTTCGAAGCCGGCACCCCGGCGATCGTTGAGGCGATCGGGTTCGGCGCGGCGGCGGACTATGTCCGCGCCATCGGCCTGCAGGCGATTCACCAACACGAAGCGGCGCTGGTGGCAGAGCTTCGCGACGCATTGCGCAGCCGCAACGACGTGACGCTGTTCGGGCCGGAGGAAAGCGCCGGGATCGTTTCGTTTGCGATGGACGGGGTGCATCCGCACGACCTCGGCACCATCTTGGACGAGGAAGGCGTGGCGATCCGCGCCGGGCATCACTGCGCCCAGCCATTGATGGAGCACCTGGGCGTATCGGCCACGGCCCGGGCCAGCTTCGGGCTCTATTCTGATCAAGCCGATATCGCCGCGCTGCTGCGCGGGATTGAAAGGACACGGAGGATTTTCGGGTGAGCATCTCTGAAGACACCGGGGAACCGAGATTCACGGTCGAGCAAGTGGACAGCGTGGCGGCCCCGCCGCGCGCCAAGGTCGAGGACGCGGAAAGTCCGGCCGAAAAGCTCGATCGCAAGCGCGACTACCTTGAAGGGTTCCTGGCTGAAAAGCCGCAGAACGTTCCTCCGGGCGCTCCGGGCGGGGACCTCTACGAAGCGGTGATCGCCGCGCTCAAGGACATTTTCGATCCGGAAATTCCGGTCAACATCTATGACCTTGGGCTGATCTATGGCGTCGATGTGGCTGACGACGGCGGCGTGGTGGTGACGATGACCCTCACCACACCGCATTGCCCGGTTGCCGAATCGATGCCCGGCGAAGTCGAGCTGCGGGTCGGCTCGGTGCCCGGCGTGCGCGATGCCGAGGTCAATCTGGTCTGGGATCCGCCGTGGGATCCGGCCAAGATGAGCGACGAGGCCCGGCTAGAGCTTGGAATGCTATGATCCTTCGAGACGGGCCTTCGACCCTTCGACAAGCTCAGGGCTCAGTCCCTCCTCAGGATGAGCGGGTGATGGAGAAATGCAATGACTGATAAGTCCGCTCATGCTGAGGAGCCGCTGAGCTTGCCGAAGCGGTGTCTCGAAGCACCCGCTGCCGTAATCCTGACCCCCGCTGCCGAGGCGCGGGTGGCCAAGCTGATGGGCGATGCGCCGGAAGGAACGATCGGGGTCAAGCTCAGCACCCCGCGGCGGGGCTGTTCGGGGCTGGCCTATTCGGTCGACTATGTCAGCGAGGCCAACGCCTTCGACGAGAAGATCGAGACGCCGGGCGGGCTGTTCTTCATCGATGCCGCCTCGGTGCTTTACCTGATCGGCAGCACGATGGACTGGGTCGAGGACGATTTCACCGCCGGTTTCGTATTCCAGAACCCCAATGCCAAGGGTTCGTGCGGCTGCGGCGAGAGTTTTACGGTTTGAAGGTAGCGCTTGCTCCAGGCCGGCTCACCCGAAGGACCGAAGATGGCCCGCAAAGGGCGCGGCTGCGCTGATCGTCGAACGACGCGCCAAATCAAGACGCAGCTTCGATCAGGTGGCGCCGGTCTCTGTCCGCGTTCTTTGGGTCTTCGGGTGAAACTCTGGTTCAGCCCTTGGGTCTGGGCACAAAGGTTTCCCCTGTTTCCGCGTCGATGAAGGCGATCAGCGCCTTTTCGAGCTCATCAAGGTCTTCGTCGGCCTCCAGCATGTCCTGCAGCCAGCTGTGTTCTGCGGGTTCGAGTGAGGCAGCGCTCTCTGCGGAATCGTCCCATTCCTCCAGATAGTCGGCCTCGTCTCCGCCGATCTTGAGCAGACTGCCGAACCCGGAGGCGTTCGGGGCGGCACTGGCCATCCGGCCCAGAAAGCCGCCGACCCCCTGGCCTTCGCGGGCCATAAAGCTTTCCAGTTCGGCCGCGCGGTCCTCGCTCAGTGCTTCGTGTCCGCCGAAGCCAAGCAGGAACTGGGCCACGCCCTTGACGAACAGGTCGGTCCATTCGGGGGCATTGGCATCGTGCAGCGTGGCATCCTTGATCCGGAACAACAGTTCGGCCTCGGCCTTGCTGACCCCGGCCGGGCGCTCGCTGCCGGTGCCGAAGATCAACCGCTTGAGCAGGGTGACTTCGGTGGCGTTGACCCCGTGCGGCGACAGTGCGCCATGGCGGGTTGGGCCTTCGCCCAGGACAACGGCTTCCTCGATCTGTTTCAGGGCATAGTCGCGCAGTGCTTGCGGCACGCTGGTTGCCACCTCGATCACACGGACCAGCAGTTCCAGCTCGGCCATGGTCCCGACACGGCCATCACGGTCGACCCGGGAAACCAGTTCTTCGGCCATTTCGGCATCGACGTAGCCGCGCGGCTCTACCGCATAAACAACAAAGCTGGTCAGCGCATCGCAGAAGAAATCGCACCATTCCGGGGTGGTCTCGGCGGCGGTCTCGTTGGCGACGAACAGCGATTCCGCTTCATCCGGGCTCATCTTGCCATCGGCCCAGCCGAGCCGGCGCAATTCGAGGATTTCCTCGTTGGTGATCCGTCCGTCACCCGCGATCTGGGTGGTCAGGTCACCGAATTCGATACTCATGGCGCACAGGCCCCCGCTATTCAAAACCGGGACCGATGTGCCGTAATATCCTTAAATCCGGGTTACCTTAACGCCCGCGCAGCGCGGCGACGCAGGCTGCCCGGTCGACATCCTGGCCGTCGCTGGCGCGGCGCGCCTCGACATAGGTCGCCTCGGGCTCCCGCCCCGGAGCGCCCGGATAGAGGTAGATGTCGAGCACGCAGGGCTGTCCGGTGAACTGCAACTTGCGGGCATCGCCTTCCCACACATCAAGCCGGGCCGGGCCGAACTGGTCGATCAGGTCCTGCGCCCGAGCACCGACCACACCTTCGAGCCCCGGCCCCGCGATCACCCTAGGCTTCGGCGGCGTGGTATGGCCGGGGCTGCGCAGCGGCACCTTGGTCGGCGGCTTGGGCGCACTTGTCACCGTGCCGCCCGAACCGCAGGCGGACACCATCAGCCCAAGGGCAAGGGAGAAAAACAGGCGAGCGATCATGATCTTGGCGCCCCCTTGCGATGAATGAGGTGGACCGCGCAAGCCGCGCCCAGGAACGGTGCGACGAAATTGACCACAGGTACGGTGAGCAGAAGCGCCACTACGCCGCCCAGGCCCAGCCGTTCGATCCCGGTCAGCGGCGGCGGACTGCCGGCTGTAGCGCGGTGGCGCAGCCAGACCATGTCCTGCAGCTCGCGCCCCAGCAGCACCGCGTTGACCAGCAGGAACACCAGCGGCGCGCCAACCCCCGTGATCGCCAGCACCAGCGCGACCGGAAGGGCCAGCAGGTTGAACAGCAGCGCGCGGCCTGCCCCGGCCAGCGCGCGCCGTGCTTCTTCGTGCAAGCCGAGCTTACGGGCCCGGGCGGCCATTTCGGGGTAGTCGCGTTGTTCGACTGCCAGCACCACTTCGTCGGCGAAGAACTGCAGCACTGCCAGCGCGATGATCCGCCACAGCAGCCAGCCGGCGATCGCCAGGATCAGCACCGCGGCAAGCTGGCCCAGCCCGTCCGCCTCGCCATAGCGGTCCAGCAGCCAGATCAGTCCGAACCAGCCGCCGATCCCCAGCGCGATGAAGACCAGCAGTGTTACCGCCAGGCTTTTCAGCCAGATCGCCAAGATCCGGCGGTCGGCCAGACGGGTTAGGGCAAGGGCAAAGGCGGGCAACATCGCGGTGGGATCGCTTGCCGCCGCCACGCTGTCAACGCCGCTTCCCACATGCGGCAAAAACGGCTAGGCGCGGCGCTCATTTTTCTGCCGTATCAGGGGTCTGTTCATGTCCAAGCCGTCCACCCAGGTCATCGCCATCGGCAATGCCATCGTCGATGTCATGGCCCCGTGCGACGATGCGCTGATCGAACGCTTCGGCATGACCCGCGGCGGGATGACGCTGGTCGACACCGAGCGCGCGCATGAGCTGTACCAGGCGATGGGCCCGGCGCGTGAAATCTCGGGCGGCTCGGCGGCCAATACCCTCGCCGGTCTCGCCGCGCTCGGCGGGCGCTGCGCCTTCATCGGCCAGGTTGCCGATGACCAGCTGGGTGAGGTCTTCGCCCACGACATCCGCGCCGGTGGGATCAGTTTTGCAACGCCAGCCCGGGCCGGCGATCCGCCGACCGCCCGCTGCCTGATCTTCGTCACCCCCGATGGCCAGCGGACGATGAACACTTTCCTCGGTGCGTCGCAGTACCTGCCCCCGGCCGCGCTTGACGAAGCCGCGATCGGCGATGCCGAGGTGCTCTACCTCGAAGGTTACCTGTGGGATCCGGAAGAGCCGCGCGCGGCGATGCGCCGGGCGATTGCCGCCGCGCGCGGTGCAGGCCGCAAGGTCGCCTTCACCCTGTCCGACGCTTTCGTGATCGACCGGCACGGTGACGATTTCCGCGCTATGATCGCGGCCGGCGAAATCGACATCCTGTTCGCCAACCATGTCGAACTGGCGGCGCTGACCGGCCGGGACGATTTCCACGACGGAATCGCCGCGCTGCAGGATCAGGTTCCGCTGCTGGTCGTAACCCGCAGCGAGCAGGGTGCTGTCGCCGCCACTGGCGGACAGCTTTACGAAGTTCCGGCCGAGCCGGTTGCCCGAGTGGTCGATACCACCGGTGCCGGAGACTTGTTTGCCGCCGGATTCCTCCATGGCCACGTCAATGGCCGTCCGGTGTCCGAATGCCTGACGCTCGGCGCGATCTGCGCTGCCGAGATCATCTCGCATTATGGCGCCCGGCCCGAAGCGGACTTGAAGGAACTGGTTGCCCAGCGCCTGGGCTAGGCAAATATTGCGGACGCGACCGGCCGCTTGAAATAGCATTACAGTAAAGATTCGTTATCCACAGCCTTATCAACTAAGCTCGACCCTTCGGGTGATTCGCGAATGCACTGAAGATGCAGCGCAAAGCCGGGGGTCGGATCATGAATGTCGTCACGCCAATCGGGCAATTTGCCAGCCGCCGCGATGTGGCCGTGGATGGAGAGCATCCGCGGGTGGTTGTCGCCGATATCGCCAGTCGGCCACGCGGCAATGCCCGGATCATCACAGTTGCCAATGAAAAAGGCGGAGTCGGCAAGTCGACCCTGGCCTTCCACCTCGCCGTGGCCCTCGCCGATTGCGGGCACAAAGTGCTCGCGGTCGATCTTGACCGGCGCCAGCAATCGCTCAGCCGTGCGCTGGTTGCGCGCGGCGGTACGGCTAAGCGTCTGGGCGTGCGGCTGCCGCTGCCGCGCGAGCTGTTGCTCCTGCAGCATTCGGGCGCGCATCTTTGCCAGGAACTGGCCCGCGCCGGCTGGGACTGCGACTATGTGGTGATCGATGCCCCGGGCCAGGATGCCCCAGTCGTTCGCCGCGCGATCGCCATGGCGGACATGCTGGTCTCTCCGATCAATCCCTCGTTTGTCGACCTTGGCCTGCTCGGCCAGTTCCACCCGGTCACCCACAAGCTTAACGGGCCCGGCTGCTTTGCCGCGTTGGTCCTGGAACTGCGCGAGGCGCGGGCCGAGGCGGGCCTGCCGCAGCTTGATTGGCTGGTGATGCAAAACCGCAAGCGGCGCGATGCCAGCCACAACCAGGGCAAGGTCGATTCCGCCTTGCGGCGCTTGGCGCAGCGGTTCGATTTCCGGGTCGGTGCAGGGCTTTCCGAACGCGTTGCCTACCGCGACCTTGTGCTAATGGGCCTCACTCAGCTCGATCTGCACCGTCTGCCCGATCTTCCGCGAGCGCGGAGCGGCGCGAACGGAGAGGTGCGGCAATTGCTCGACGATCTCGATATCGGGCACGAGATTGGCGGGCTGCTGTCCAGAGCCCGCCTCGAACAGCTCCGGGTCAAGACCTGACGTGAGGGTCTATTCGTCCCACTTGGGATAGCGCAGGATCGGGGTCTGTCCGCGCAGGAAGTCACGCGGCAGCGTTCCCGTCAGTGCCTTGAAATCGCGGATGAAGTGCGACTGGTCGGCGTAGCCGGCTTCATGCGCCAATGCGGTCCAGGCAAGGTCGGGATCGAGCTCTTTGCGGTGCACGGCATGGCCGATCCGGCAAATCCGGGCGTAGTGCTTGGGATTAAGTCCGGTCAACTGGCGAAAGCGGCGCTGGAAATGCCGCAGCGACAAACCGGCGGCATCGGCCAGATCCTGGATCGGAATTGTCCCGCGCTTCATCCGCAACCGTGTCGCTTCACGGGCGACCGGATCGTTGCAGGCCTTGCCCGCGCTCAGCGAGAGCAGCCAATGATCGACCAAAGCAGCCATCGACTGCCAGTCCGGCGCTGACCGCAACTCGTCGAGCAGGCCATCGGGCAGGGTCAATGGGACCAAGCCGTCTACCAACGAAACCGGATCGACTTCGAACAGACTTCCGGCAGCGGCTGGTTGCAACCGTGCTGAAAATGTCCGCAGCGGACCATTGATCTCCATGTCGTAACGATAATGGGTCAGCGGTCCGAACAAGCCGACTTCCGGTGCTTCAAGATGTTCTCGTGATTCGAGATCGTAAAGGCCGTGCCCGCCTTCAAGAATAATCTGGACGAAGCAATTGGGCCGGGCCGGGATCACCCGGCGAACCAAATGGCCGCGATCGGCAATTTCTCCGCCGATATAGCCGATCAGGCAGGATTCGAGTCCCTTGCAGCCGCTTTCGATCAGGGTAATCTTCACCCCGCCAATCCCCCGTTTGCGCGCGACCGCAGTTGTACTTTTACGACATAGCTTCGCGTTCGACTTCGCGCCAGCCTATATCGTGCCGACAGAAGCCTTCGGGGAAATCGATCTTGTTTACCGCTGCATAGGCCAGCTTCTGCGCCTCGCTGACGCTGTCCCCGAGCGCAGTCACGTTGAGAACGCGGCCGCCGCCCGCCACCAGCCTGCCCTCCCGCAGCGCGGTTCCAGCATGAAATACCTTGGCGCCCTCTGCCTCCGCCGCGGCGATGCCGCCGATCGCGCCGCCGGTTCTGGGGGTTCCGGGATAGCCCTCGGCAGCCATCACCACAGTCAGCGCGGTCTGGTCTGAAAAGCGCGGGGCGGGCAGGGTGCCCAGCCGGTTTTCGGCGGTGGCCAGCATCAGTTCGGCCAGATCGCCGTCGTAGCGCTGCATCAGCACCTGGCATTCGGGATCGCCGAACCGGCAATTGTATTCGATCAGCTGGACCCCGGTCGGGGTCAGCATCAGCCCGGCATAGAGCACCCCGGAATAGGGCATGCCTTCTTCGGCCATGGCCCGGACGGTGGGCACCACGATGCGTTCCAGCGCCTCGCCTTCGAGCAGCGGGGTCAGCACCGGGGCCGGACTGTAGGCTCCCATCCCGCCGGTGTTTGGCCCTGTATCCCCGTCGCCGACCCGCTTGTGGTCCTGCGCCGAACCGAAGGGCACCACAGTGTGTCCATCGGTGATCGCGAAGAAGCTGGCCTCCTCGCCTTCCAGGAACTCCTCGATCACGGCTTCGGCCCCGGCCGCGCCGAACCGGCCGGAAAAGATCTCGCGCACGGCTTCTTCGGCTTCGGTCCGGGTCATCGCAACGGTCACGCCCTTGCCTGCAGCCAGCCCATCGGCCTTGATCACGACCGGGATCGGGAAGCCGTTGAGCGCGGCCAGGGCGGCATCAAGGCTGGCGACCCGCTTGAAGGCAGCAGTGGGGATGTTGTGACGGGCACACAGTTCCTTGGTGAAGGCCTTTGATCCTTCCAGCTGGGCCGCCGCCTTGCCCGGTCCGAACACCGCAACCCCAACGCTGCGGAGGCTGTCGGCCAGGCCATCGACCAGCGGTCCTTCGGGCCCGACGACGACCAGTCCGATCTGCTCAGATTCGCAAAAGGCCAGCACGGCGGCATGATCGGCAGGATCGAGCGCGACCAGTTCGGCGTGTTCGGCTACGCCCGGATTGCCCGGACAAGCGAACAGCTTCGTGCACAGGCGGGATTGCGCCAGCTTCCAAGCCAGCGCATGTTCGCGCCCGCCCGACCCGACCAGCAGGATATTCATGTCAGCGCCGCCTTATTCCGATGAAGAACCCGCCGGGCTGGTAGCGAAGGAAGCGGCAGGGGACAACGCCGCAGCGCTCTCGGTCAGCGAGATTTCCGCATTGCTCAAGCGCACGGTCGAGGACCGCTTCGGTTTCGTCCGCGTGCGGGGCGAGATCAGCGGGTTTAAGCGCGCCGCCTCGGGCCATGTCTATCTGGGGCTCAAGGACGAGAATGCCCGGCTCGACGCGGTGATGTGGCGCGGCACGGCGCAACGGCTCAATTTCCAGCCCGAGGACGGGCTCGAGGTGGTCGCGACCGGCAAGCTCACCACCTATCCCGGGCGCTCGAACTACCAGATGGTGATCGAGCGGATGGAAGTGGCTGGCGAAGGCGCGCTGCTGGCACTTCTGGCTCGCAACAAGGCCCGGTTCGAGGCAGAGGGGTTGTTTGCGCCGGAGCGCAAACGGGCGATCCCCTATCTGCCGCGCGTGATCGGGGTGGTGACTTCACCAACCGGAGCGGTGATCCGCGACATCCTGCACCGCCTGGCCGACCGGTTTCCGGTGCGGGTGCTGGTCTGGCCGGTGCTGGTCCAGGGCCAGGGCGCGGCCGAACAGGTGGCGGCGGCCGTGCGCGGCTTTTCGGCGCTGGCCCCCGGCGGCGCGGTGCCGCGTCCGGACCTGGTGATCGTGGCGCGCGGTGGCGGCTCGATCGAGGATCTCTGGGCCTTCAACGAAGAAGTGGTGGTCCGCGCCGTGGCCGACTGCACCGTGCCGGTGATTTCGGCGGTCGGGCACGAGACCGACACCACCTTGTGTGACTTCGCCGCCGATCGCCGCGCCCCGACCCCGACCGCAGCGGCGGAAATGGCGGTTCCGGTCCGATCCGAATTGCTCAACCAGATCGCCGAACTGGCGCTACGCAAACGCCGCGCGGTGCTGCGTCCGCTGCAACTGGGGCGTGAACGGCTCGCTGCCCGGGCCGAGCGTATGCCTGCCCCGCAGGCGCTGCTGGCCCCACAGGCGCAGCGGCTCGATGACCTGTCGGAGCGGTTTCGCCGCGCGCTGTGTGATCGCACCGCCTTGGCCCGGGGCGAGCTGCAGCGGGTGGCCGGACGACTTTCGCTGCCGCTGGTCGCCTCGCGGGTCCAGACCGCGCAAGGGCGGCTCGATGGCCTGGCCCGGCTGTTCGTCTCGCTCGATCCGGACAAGGTGTTGGGGCGCGGCTATGTCCGGGTGACCGGCCCTGACGGGCGGACCCTGACGACCCGCGCGGGGGCCGCAGCGCAACCTTCGCTCACACTGCATTTCCAGGATGGCGAACTGGCGGTCGGCACCGGCTCTGCGCCAGTCCGTGCCGCAGCCCGGCCAAAAACCGGTCCCGCGCCCGATGATGGACCTCAGGGTAAATTGCTCTGAAAGGATCGCTTTGCTAGGACGGGCGCCATGTTGATGAATTCTGCCGATCGCCCCGCCATGCTGTTCTATCAGGCCAATGGCTTTCGCGTGCTGAGCCCGGGCAACCACGTGGTCTGCGCGGTATCGGGTGACCGGGTTATGCTTGAAGCGCTGCGCTATTGGAGCGTTGAGCGCCAGGAAGCCTACGCCAGCCCCGAGCTCGCCAGCCGCCGGCTGCTTGGCCAGGGTTGATAAGGTGATGCAGCGGCGTTTGTTTCTGGCGGGCGGCGGGGCGCTGGCCGGCCTCGGATTGTGGCGTGCTCGCGGCTGGGCGGCCGAGCGGCTTGGGCTGGATCCCAGCGCCGATTTCGCGCTGACCGGGCAGCTGACCCAGGGCGGCTGGGCGCGCGGCAAGGCACCGGCCGACACCCGTCAACTCACTTTCAATGGCCGTCAGGTCCGGCTTGCGGCGGACGGCGCCTTCCTGATTGCGTTCGATCGCGACAGCGGGCCGCGCGGTGAACTGTTGGCCGAACTGCGCGACGGCGGATCGAGCCGGGGCGGTTTCGCCATCTCCCCGCGCGCCTGGCAGATCGAGCGGATCCCGCTCGGGCCGCGTCCCGGAACCCCGCCGAACGAGGAATATGCCCGCCGCCGCGCCGCCGAGACCGCCAGGATCAACGCTGCCCGGGCCATTGACCATCAAGTCGATGGCTGGCGGCAGAAATTCATCTATCCGGCATTCGGGCGGATTTCCGGGCGGTTCGGATCGCAGCGGATCTACAACGGAACGCCCGGCTCCTACCATTCGGGCATGGATATCGCGACCGGCTCCAGCGGCACGCCCTTTGTCGCACCGGCTGACGGAGTGGTGATCCTGGCTGCGGCGGAATCATTCAGCCTCGAAGGCCGCCTGCTGATGATCGACCATGGCATGGGTCTCAACAGCGCCTTCCTGCATTGTTCCAGCCATGCGGTGAAGGAAGGCGACACCGTCCGTCAGGGCCAGTTCATCGGCCGGGTTGGCGCGACAGGGCGGGCGACCGGGCCGCATCTCCATTGGTCGATCAAATGGCGCGAGGCGCGGCTCGATCCGCTGCTGTTTGTCGGGCCGATGCCGGGCTGAGCCGCGACTATTCGACCCGGCGCACCTTGATCGCCCGCTGCCCGTCGATGTTCATGCGGTAGACGCCAAGCGCGCCCTTGGTGATCTTGACCGGATTGCCTTTGACCGGATCGAACACCAGACTTTCGCTGTCGGTCTGTTCCCAAACCGATCCGTCCGCCAGGGTGATTTTCCAGGCTCCATAACCGAAAGTCCGGGCCATCGCGACGGTGCCTTCGATCGACTTGACCTCATCCTTGTCGTCATCACCCCCGCCGAAAATACCAAGGCTCGGCAGTGCAAAGCCGAACAGGCCCTTCTTCGCCGCGCGGACCGAGGCGCGATCGGTCACCACGACATCGCCGCTGGCGGCGGCCTGTTCCAGCTTGCCGACCTGCGCGTCATAGCACGCAAGCCGCGCGGCCGGATCGGGAATCGCCTTGCACTGGACCAGATCCTTGTAGGCCTGCGGCTGCGGCGGCGGAACCTTTTCCTTGGCCGCGGCTATGCCGGCCAAAGCCAGTGTTCCGGCGGCAAAGAGGACGATCCGGTGAAGACGCATGGCTAACAACTCCTTTACCATTCACGCCCTGTCGCGGAGCGGCCTTGGTTCACGCGGTTAATAGGCTGCGAAAACCCGGCTTGTCACTGTGACTTTATGGTTACAGTCGCAATCAAACCTGCCCGGAAATGCGTCAGTTTGCTTTACAGTGGAGTCTCGCGGCGGCACGGAAGGCAGCATCGGGTGGAAAAGGGCCATTTGTTGGCCTGATCTGCCTGTTCACGCGCCGGATTTCGGTCCGGCATCCAGAACACAGAGGGACTGGAAACACATGAAAAGCTTGCTCAAACTCGCATCTGCCCCCGCAGTGCTCGGCTTCGCGCTGACCGCTCTGCCGGCATATGCCCAGGATGCGGCTGACGAAGAGGTCGATGCTGATACCATCGTCGTCACCGGTTCGCGCCTGGCTTCGCCGAACCTGGATTCGGCCAGCCCGGTTACCGTCGTTTCGGCGGAAGACATCAAGAGCACCGGCACCACCCGCGTGGAAGACCTGGTGAACTCGCTCCCGCAGGTTTTCGCCGGCCAGGGTTCGAACTATTCGAACGGCGCTTCGGGTGCTGCGACTCTGAACCTGCGTGGTCTGGGTTCGGAACGTAACCTCGTTCTCGTCAATGGCCGCCGCCTTGTCCCTGGCGATCCGAGCACTTCGGCTGCCGACATCAACATGATCCCCGGTGCCATGGTCAAGCGCATCGACGTGCTGACCGGCGGCGCTTCGTCGGTTTACGGCGCGGACGCGGTTTCGGGTGTCGTCAACTTCGTGATGGACACGAAGTTCGAAGGCTTCCGCATCGACGGCCAATACAGCTTCTACAACCACAACAACGACATCGGCACCCAGGTCACGGATGCACTCTCGGCCCGTGGCTTCGCGATCCCGCGCGGCATGGTCACCGATGGCGGCACGGTTGACGCAACCGTTGCCTTCGGCACTGCCTTCGACGGCGGCCGTGGTCACATCACCGCCTATGCCGGCTACCGCAAGGTCAATGCCGTGCTGCAGCGCGACCGTGACTATTCGGCTTGCTCGCTGACGCCGCGCACGACGGCGCAGGTTGCTGCGAACGGCGCGCTCTATACTTGCGGCGGCTCGCTGACCTCGGCCAACGGGACCATCTTCGACGGTTCATCGTCGACCTACCAGATCGGTGCAGGTCGCACCCTTCCGGCCGGTTTCACCCGCTACAACTTCGCGCCGCTGAACTACTTCCAGCGTCCAGATGAGCGCTACACTGCGGGCGTCTTTGCCGACTACGAAATCAGCGATTCGCTGAAGCCGTACATGGAATTCATGTTCATGGACGACCGTACCCTGGCGCAAATCGCGCCGTCGGGTGACTTCGGCAACACCACCTGGATCAACTGCGACAACCCGCTGCTGGGTTACAATGGTACCAATGGCTCGGGCGACGTACTTTGCCGCCCCGACAACTTGCTGTCCGACGCTTCGGATCCGTTCGCAACGGTTGGTAACAGCGGCGGTGCGCCAGTGGTCTTCACCGACGCGCTGGGCAACAGCTACACCCGCGGGTTCGCGCAGATCCTGCGTCGCAACGTCGAAGGCGGTGGCCGCGTTAGCGATCTCCAGCACATCTCGTATCGCGGCGTGGTCGGCATGAAGGGCGACCTGGGTGATGCCTGGCAGTACGATGCGTTCTATCAGTATGGCCGGACCAACTATAACCAGGTCTACAAGAACGACTTCTCGGTTACCCGCATCACCCGCGCGCTTGACGTCGTAACCAATCCCGTCGGCGGTGCTCCGGTCTGTCGTTCGGTTCTTGATGGTACCGATCCGAACTGCGTTCCCTGGGACATCTGGGGCACCGGCACGGTCACCCAGGCTGCACTCAACTATGTTCAGGTCCCGGGTATTGCCAAGGGTATCAACACCGAACAGATCGTGAGCGGCTATCTGACCGGCGATCTCGGCAAGTACGGCATCAAGAGCCCGGCTGCCAAGGATGGCTTCGGACTGGTCGTCGGTGCAGAATACCGTAAGGAAACGCTGGACTTCGTGACCGACGTTTCGTTCCAAACCGGTGACCTTGCCGGTCAGGGTGCCCCGACCCCGTCGGTTGCAGGTCAGTTTGACGTGAAGGAAGTCTTCGCCGAACTGCGCGCTCCGCTGGTTCAGGAAAGCTTCGTCTATGACCTGACGGTTACCGGCGGCTTCCGCCACTCGTCGTATAGCGTCAATGGCGGTGCATCGTTCTCGACCGACACTTACAAGGTCGAAGGCGAATTCGCTCCGATTCGCGACATTCGCTTCCGCGGTGGTTACAACCGCGCCGTTCGTGCACCGACTCTGCAGGACTTCTTCGCCCCGCAGATCGTTGGCCTCGACGGTTCGGACGATCCCTGCGCCGGTTTCGTGATCGGTTCGGGCGGCTCGGGCCGTCCGGGTGATCCGGGCTGTATCGCTCAGGGCCTGAGCGTGGGTCAGACCGTTGTTGCCAACCCGGCCAACCAGTATAACGGCCTGGGCGGCGGCAACCCGAACCTGAAGCCGGAAATCGCTGATACCTGGACTGCTGGTGTTGTCTTGCAGCCGGGCTTCCTGCCGGGCTTCTCGATGAGCGTCGACTGGTTCAACATCAAGGTGAACAACGCGATCCAGGGCATCGGTGCTGATACCATCATCACCCAGTGCACGAACACTTCGGATCCGTTCTTCTGCGGTCTCATCCGTCGTGACTCGACCGGTTCGCTCTGGCGTTCGTCGAACGGCTACATCATCAACCTGCCGCAGAATATCGGTTATGCGTCAACCAAGGGCGTCGACGTGTCGGCCGCTTACAGCCGCCAGCTTGGCGGTCTGGGCCGCATGAACGTAACCTTCGTCGGTACCTGGCTCGATGAACTCGTCACCTTCGACGGGATCACCGTTCCGGTTGACTGCGTGGGCTACCATGGTGGTCTGTGCGGTTCGCCGAACCCCAAGTGGCGCCATCAGATGCGCGTCGGCCTCGACACCAAGATGGGTGTCGGCGTCTCGGTGCGCTGGCGCTACTTCGACGGCGTCGCGCAGGACCGCTCGAGCACGAACCCGAACCTCGCGGGTACGACTCAGCCGGCCAACCTGCGCATTCCGTCGGTTAGCTACTTCGACCTCGCGCTGACCGCGGACGTGGGCGACCACTTCAAGTTCCGTCTCGGTGCGAACAACCTGCTCGACAAGACCCCGCCGCTCACCAGCGGCGCGGCTTGCCCGGCCGGTCCGTGCAACGGCAACAGCTGGGCGCAGGTGTACGACTCGCTGGGTCGTTACGTCTACGCCGGTGTGACCCTCGACTTCTAAGTCGAACGGCTCATCTGCCAGTAAACAGAGTGGCGGGTTCCTTCGGGAACCCGG
>NZ_DJUW01000002.1:195676-349492 GCF_002440635.1 Novosphingobium sp. UBA6272
GGGTTCCTTCGGGAACCCGCCACTTTGTTTTTATCCGCCCCCCAAGCTAAGACCTTCAGCATGTCCGAACGCGCCGCCGCTTTAGCTGCCCTTCACCGGGTGCCACCCGCCGATAGCCTTGCCTTGCTTCGGGCCGCGTCCGAGGCTCTCAGCCATGGCCTCGCCGATACTGCCGAACCCTTGCTGGCTGCCGCCGCCGAACGGCAACCCGAAGATGCCCGCCTGTGGCAGTTTTTGGGACTGGCCCGCCGGGATCAGCAGGACAGCGCCGGTGCCCACGCCGCCTTTACCCGTGCCGCTGCCCTGGCACCCGCCGACCCGCTGATCGCGCACAGCCAGGCGCGGACGGCTTTCGAGGCAGGTTTCCCTGCGCTCCCGCTGTTCAACCGCGCCCGTCAACTCGCGCCCGGCGATGGTGCGGTGGCGCTGGGCCGGGCCGCAGCCATGTTCGCCGAAGGCCAGGGCCCCGCCGCCTGTGACCAGCTCGCCCACCTCCTCGCTAGCAGCCCGGGTTGGATCGATGGTCATGTCGCCTATGCCAGGCTCAACGCCCAGGTGCGGCCGGGCGAACCAATCGACGCTACGCTTCGTCAGGCACTGCGCCAGCACCCTCAGGCCGGTGCAATCTGGCAGGCGCTGTTCCAGGTTTTGATGGAAGCGCGCAATTATCTAACGGCGCTGGAAACCGTTGCCGAAGCGCGGCAATCGCTTGGCCCCGATCTTGAACTGAACCGGATCGAGGCGGCCTGCCTCACCGAACTTGGCCAGGCCGAAAGGGCTCAAATCCTGTTCGATAATCCGCCGTTTCCCGAAAATGGCGAGATGGCCTGCTGGCCGATCCGCAACTACATCCGCCTCGGACGGATCGAAGAGGCCCAGCTGCTGGCTGAGCAAAGCTTCGAGGGGCGCAGCGAAGGGGCGCTCTGGCCCTACCGCGCGCTGCTGTGGCGGCTGACCGGTGATCCGCGCTGGCAGTGGCTGGAAGGCGACGAGCGGATGATCGGCACGTTTGACCTTTCGTCCGAGGTCGGCTCGCTCGACCGGCTGGCCGAAGTGCTGCGCAGCCTCCATGCGGCAAAGGGTCAACCGCTCGACCAATCGGTGCGTGGCGGAACTCAGACTGATGGAAATCTGCTGGCCCGCGCAGAACCCGAAATCCGCCAACTCCGAGCCGCGCTGCTCGAAGCGGTGCGCAGCTATGTTGCGCAGCTCCCGCCGCCCGATCCGGCGCATCCTCTGCTCGTCACGCAACGGGATGCGCTGAACGTGGCCGGTGCTTGGTCCGTACGGCTGACCGACAAAGGGTTCCACGCCGACCATGTCCATTGGCAAGGGTGGATCAGCTCGGCCTTCTATGTGGTGGTCCCCCGGCCCGATCCGCTCGAGCCTGAAGGCGGCTGGCTGGCGTTTGGCGAATGCCGCGATCTGCTGCCCGACTTCGCGGCATTCCGCACGGTTGAGCCAAAGCCGGGAAAACTCGCGCTGTTTCCCTCTACGCTGTGGCATGGCACGCGTCCCTTTGGTAGCGGAGAGCGTATGACCGTCGCTTACGATATCGCCCGGCCGCAGCAAGACTGATGGATCCGGTCCAAGCCATCCGCGCCGCAGCAGACGCGCTGCGCCAGCGCCAGTTCGCTGCCGCCCTTGCGGCCGCGCAGCAGGGGCTTGAAGCAGCGCCCGAGAATCCGGCACTGCTTGGCATCACCGCACTGGCGCTGCTCCAGCTTGACCGCAAGGTCGAGGCGATCCCCTATCTCCGCCAGCAAATCGCCGTGTCACCGCAGGACATGGCCGCGCGCTTCAATCTGGCGACCGTTTTGACCGCTACCGGACAAAGCGATGAGGCAAGGCACCTGGCCTTTGATCATGGCGGGCATCCCGGGCTCGCGCGTCTGGCCGGCTATTTCCACCAGCAGGATGGCGCGATAAACGCTGCGATCGCCGCTTACCGGATCACCGTTGCCGCCGCGCCGCAAGACTGGGAAAGCTGGAATAACTTGGGCAATTGCCTGACCGATGCGGGTGACTGCAACGGCGCGATCCATGCCTTTGAAAATGCTGTCAACGGCTCTCCCTATCCCAGTCTACCGGAGATTTTCCTTAATCTGAGCCAGGCCCTGAACGCCGTCAAGCAACGCGAGGCGCGCCTGCGGAATGCGGAAGAAGCAGCTCGCCGCTTTCCTGATCATCACGAAATCAAGATCGAGCTCGGCCTGGCACTCGCCGCCGCTGGTAAAAGCGAACTGGCCCGGAAGATACTTCGTGCAGCGGCGACGGCCGAAGATCACCTTGGAGAGGCACGCATCGAGTACGGCTTGCTGCTGGAGCAGGCCAATCTTCTCGACCAACTCGACGCTCACATTGCCGAATGCGAAGCGCTCGATCCGCGTCCGGAGCTCTCGTTTCTCAAGGCCTGGAGCCTGCGTCGTCGCGAACGGTTCGAAGAGGCCGAGCGCGAAGCTGCCCGCATACCCGACACGATCAATCCGATTCGTACCGCTCAGGTCAGGGCGGAGATCGCCGAGCGCCTTGGCCAAACAGCCGAAGCATTCCGCCAGTTCGAAGCGATGAACCAGGCATCGCGCGCGGCCCATCCGGCCGAGCCCGGGCCGACCTATCGCGAGACAATCGAACGCCAGACCGCAGAGATGCAGCCGCCCTTGCCGGCGGCAGCGCCGACCGCGGGACTGCCGCAGGACCCGATCTTTATCGTCGGTTCACCGCGATCCGGGACGACACTTCTCGATACCTTGCTGACGGCCCTGCCCGAACTGCAGGTGTTCGAGGAACAGCCGACGCTGTCAACTATCGAACGCGAATTTCCCGATCTTGCCAGCGAGACCGATCAAGCTCGGGTCAATGCAGCGCGAACCCGCTATTTCGAGCTGGCCGCAGCTTTGCAGGGTTCCGCCGACGGACGCCGCATCGTCGACAAGATGCCCTTGCACATGACGCACATGCCGGTGATCCATCGCCTGTTCCCCGATGCGGCGATCGTGCTGGTAGAACGTCATCCCTGTGATGCGGTGCTGAGCTGCTTCATGGCCAACTTCGCGCCCAACCATGCGATGCAAAGCTATACCGAACTGGACGAAGCCGCGCGGACCTATGCCGCGATCTTCAGCAATTTCGAACGTGCCGAAGCGCTGCTCGGGCTGAAGCCGCAGCGGGTCCGCTACGAACGGATGATTGCCGATCTCGAAGCTGAAATGCGCACCTTGCTGGCTTTTCTGGGGCTGCCCTGGCGCGATGAAGTGCTGGACAATCAGGCCAGTGCTGCCCGGCGCGGGGCGGTGCGCACCGCCTCCTACGCCCAGATCGGGCAGCCGCTATACCAGCGCGCGGTCGGCCGGTGGGAACGCTACCGCCAACAGCTGGAGCCGGTCATGCCGGTGCTCCAACCGTGGATCGAAAAACTCGGCTATCAGGATTGAGCGGTCAGTCGCTCTTCCAGCGCTGGGTCTGGCTGCGTTCCAGATCCTGGCGATTGGCCGCCGCTTCGGCGTCCCACTGGGCCTTGGTCCGGCAGACCTTCTTCGAGCCGAGGCGCGTGCCGATCGATTCAACGCGGCGGCAAACCATCTTGTTGGTTTCGCCTTCGTCGGATTGCGCAGAATTCGACGGTGCCGTGTCCGATTTCGCGGAAACCGGGCCAGCCATCATTAACAGCGCGATGGCGCCAGCTGCGATCAGGGACTTGGTCATGAAGTCGAATTCCTCGTTGCGACGTGCAATATTGCAGAAGCAAAGCTGAACCCGCCATTACCCGTCAACCGTTTTTCGATCAATTGCCCTTGTCATCATCACTTGCAATTGGTGCCCCGGCGGCACATTCCGGCGTGACGATGGTGACCGACCCTGATCTTGCGCAACGTATTGCCGCAGCCGATCGCGCCCTAGCGGCGCGGAATCCTGCCGAAGCACGCGCAATCCTTGAAGCGGCGGCGCAGTCCGAACCGCACGACCCGGCTTTCTGGCAGCGGCTCGCCACGGTCCGGCAGATCTCGGGCGCGCCAGTCAAGGCAATCGAAGCGATTGACCGGGCGCTGGCATTTGCCCCGCTCGATTTCATCAACCTGCTGATGCGAGCCCGCATGCTAGATCAGGCCGGGCAGCCCGAAGCCGGCGAAGCCTATGGTCGCGCGCTGGCCCAGAAGCGGCCCGATCCGCTGCCGCCGTCGCTCGGGCCAGCGATCGATCGGGCCGAGATCGCCTGGGCCGCGCACCAGCAGCAGCTGGAGGCACGGCTTCACGCCGCAGTTGAGGCGAGCGGGGCCGACCTTACGCCAGCGGAACGCCGCCGTGCCGAGCGGCTTGCCAGCAATGTCACCCACCGCACCCGGATCTATCATTCGCAAGCGACGCATTTTCACTATCCCGGGCTGCGCGAAATGGAGTTCCATGACCGGGCGCTGTTCCCGTGGCTGCCCGAACTTGAGGGCCTGACCCAATCGATCCGGAATGAGATGGACCAGGTCGCCAATGCCGAAGAGGCCGTTCTCGTCCCCTATGTGCAATACGGGTCGAGCGAGCCGCTGGCGCAATGGCGCGAGCTCAACCACAATCGCGACTGGACTGCGATTCATCTGATCGAGCGCGGCGAGGTAGTGGGGCCAAACGCCGCGCTGTGCCCGCAGACGATGGGATTTTTGGACGGCATGGACCAGCCCTGGATCGCCGGCTGCGGCGCCAATGCGATGTTTTCGCTCCTGGCGCCCGGCACTTCGATCCCTCCCCATGTCGGCGTCGCCAATTTCCGGCTACTCTGCCACCTGCCGCTGATCATTCCGGGCCGGTGCTGGTTCCGGGTCGGTGAGGAAGTCCATGACTGGCAGCTTGGCCAGGCCTGGGTATTCGATGACACGATCGAACATGAGGCGGTCAACGAGACCGACCAGCTGCGAGTGATCATGATCTTTGACATCTGGCACCCGGATCTCTCCCCGGCCGAGCGAGCGGCGATTGCCGCTACGGTCGGGGCTGCGGCGATGCCCGCCGGCGCGCTCTGACCGGCCCGATCATGCGGCGGCGTGTGCTTGCCTTGCTGATTGCGCTGGGTCTTGGTCTGGCGACCTGGCTGCGCAGCACTCCGCTGCCCAGCGATGACCGTCCGAACCTGACGCTTGAGCGTCTCACGCTTGATCCCACTTGCTGCCGACTGGGCCCCTTGCGGCTCGAGGCTGCCTGGCAGTTGACCAGCCGCCATTCAGCTTTTGGCGGATACTCGGCCCTCCTGACCGAGCCGCAGGGCCGGCTTCTGGCCTTCAGCGACCGCGGTTATTATCTGGAATTCTCAAAGCCCGATGGTCCGGCCCGTCCGCCACGCTTTGGGGTCACACTGACCGATCGGCGCCAGCTCAAGAACAACCGCGACGTCGAATCCGCCACCCGCGATCCGCGGACGGGGCAGATTTGGCTGGCATTAGAGGGCCGCAATGCGATTGCGCGGCATGATGCCGAGCTACGCCGCGAAGCCTTCCGCGAGGAGCGCGACTGGAAGGGCTGGTCGAACAACGCGGGGGCCGAAGCGATGGTGCGGCTGACCGACGGGCGCTTCGTCGTGCTGTGCGAATGCCGCAACAGCTGGCTTGGCGCGCAGCACCCGGCATTTCTCTATGCCAGCGACCCGACCAGCGGGATCAAGGGCCAAGCCTTTACCTTCGAAGGCGGCGATGGCTACCGGCCGACCGATATGGCGGAATTGCCCGACGGCCGGGTGCTGATTCTCGCCCGTCGATTGCTCTGGCCGATGCCAGCGCGGTTCGCCATCAAGGTGCTGATCGCCGATCCCGCCGAAATCCGCCCGGGCCAGGTTTGGAACGCGAAAGAACTGGGCGAGCTGTCCGGCGGTTGGCCGGTCGACAATTACGAAGGTCTCGCGATCGAACGCCAGGCCGACGGCAGCCTGATCGCCTGGATCATCAGTGACGAAAACGGTGCGGCCAGCCAGCGGGTGTTGCTGCTGAAAGTAGCAATCGACGAGGCCCGCCTGCCACCAAAGCAAAAGGCGCCCGGGTGACCGGACGCCTTTGAATTACTTGACGAAAGTGCGCGGGGTTTAGGCCGCAGCAGCCTTCTTCTTGAGCTCGCGCTTGACCTTCTGAGCGGTGGTCGAGAGCTTTTCATCAGAGGTCTTGAGCAGCCAGTTGTCGAGACCGCCAACGTGCTCGACCGAGCGCAGGCCCTGGGTCGAAACGCGGAACTTGAAGCTGCGGTCCAGCCCGTCAGACATCAACGTGACGTTCTGCAGGTTGGGCAGGAACACGCGCTTGGTCTTGTTGTTGGCGTGGCTGACGTTGTGGCCGACCTGGCGACCCTTGCCGGTCAGTTCGCAAATACGGGACATGGTTATACTCGCTAAAAAACTGGACGCCCATGACGGGAGAAGGCGCGCCCATACCGATTCACCCTTGCACGGTCAAGGCATTGCGGCCAATTCCGCAGAAATGAGCCGCTGGCCGCTTCCCGAACCCATGCAGATTGCCCTCGATCAGGCGCGCAAGGGCGAATCCGCCGGGGAAGTGCCGATCGGGGCGGTGATCGTCAAGGATGGCGCGGTTATCGCGACCTCGCACAACGCTCCGCGCACCCTGCAAGACCCCACCGCCCATGCCGAGGTCCTGGCGATTCGCCATGCCGCCGCCCTGCTCGGCAACGAGCGGCTTGATGGCTGCGAGCTGTGGGTCACGCTGGAGCCCTGTGCGATGTGCGCCGGGGCGATCGCCCACGCCCGGATTGCCCGGCTCTATTACGCCGCGCCCGATCCCAAGGGCGGCGCGGTCGAGCATGGGGCGCGGGTGTTCGAGCACGAGCAGAGCCTGCACCGCCCCGAGGTCTATTCGGGCATGGGCGAGGAAGAGGCGAGCGGCCTGCTGAAGACCTTCTTCGCCAGGCTGCGCTCCTCCTGAGGGCTAGGCCTGAGGGCGACCCGGCATCGGGTTAGAGCCCGCGCCAGATATTCAGCGGCACATCGTTCTTCGGGCCCAGCTTGGACGCATCGCAGGCAGTCGGCATGAATTTGCGATCATAGCAAATCTGCACCTCGCGCAGCCATCCGCCATTGCTCGTCCTAAGACCGACTGAAGCTAGAGGCAGCCCGGGATTGAGCGCGACGAAGGCCCGGCGCAGGTCACCCGCAGTCAGGGCGGGCTGGCGTGAAAGCTTGTCGGCATCGGGCAGCCGGACCGAGTTCCACAGGATCGACGCAACCTTGAAATAGCCCGCCGGGCTTTTCGCCATGCAGCTGCCGTGCTTGGCCCATTCGTGCTCGAGCAGCCAGGGCACCGGGGTCATGCACAGGTTGGCCTTGAGCTCCGCCTCGGTCGGTCGCGGGGTAACGCTGCACCACTGCGGGTACTTGCCCTGCCCGCTTTCCGGCCACAGCCCGTGGAGGACGAAGCCGAACCGGCCGATGCTGCCGTTGCATTGCAGGTTGGCGGGATCCTTGGCCGCCTTGCCGCCGCGGCAGAACTCGGGCGACCAGCTGATCGCCAGGGTATAGCCGCGAATTGGAGATACGCGCCGCGGGCCGTCGGGCTGGATCGCGCGCGGCATCTCGATGCTCTGCGGCGCACGGCACTGATAGGCCTGGGCGAGGGCCGGGGTGGGCAGCAGGGCGAGGAGCAAGAGTGTGCTGCGCATCATAGCGGGGTGAAATCCAAACCGACATCGGCGGCGGGGGCGCTCTGCGTGAGGCGGCCGACCGAGACGTAGGTCACTCCGGTGGCGGCGATCGCGGCGATGGTATCGAGCCGGACCCCGCCCGAGGCTTCGCATGGCACGCGCCCGCCGATCAGCGCCACGGCTTCCTCCAGTTCGGCGACGCTCATGTTGTCGAGCAGCACGTGGCTGGCCCCGGCGGCGATCGCGGGTTCGATCTGGTCGATCCGGTCCACTTCGCAGATGATGTCCTTGACCCCGGCTTCGCGCGCGCGGCGCACCGCTTCGGCCACGCCGCCGGCGACCAGCACGTGGTTGTCCTTGATCATCGCCGCGTCCCACAGGCCCATCCGGTGGTTCTTCGCCCCGCCCATCCGGGTGGCGTACTTTTCGAGGTGGCGCAGCCCGGGAATGGTCTTGCGGGTATCGAGCAGCACGGCATGGCCGGCCATGGCATCGACGTAGCTGCGGGTCATCGTTGCGATGCCCGACAGGTGCTGGACCGTATTGAGCGCCGAGCGCTCGGCGGTGAGCATCGCACGGGCATTGCCAGTCAGGCGCATCAGGTCGGATCCGGCGGGGACCTTGGCACCCTCTTCCACCAGCACCTCGATCTCCATGCCCGGATCAAGCGCCCTGAAAAAGGCGGCTGCGATTGGCAGCCCGGCCACGACGATCGCATCGCGGCTGTCCATCACGCCGGAGAAGCGCGCATCGGCGGGGATCACGCTCTCACTGGTCACATCGTGCCCGCCGCCGGGCAAGCCAAGGCCCAGGTCCTCGTCCAGCGTGGCGCGAACGAAGTGGGCGAGATTGAAACCGGGGAGAGTGAAAGAAGGCATTCCCAGCGTTTTGCCCGGGTTCACAGGTTGCGCAATTGTTTTCTCACGCAAAGGCGCAAAGGCGCGAAGAGGCCGCTATACACGGCGAAGCCGCCTTCTTTTTCAAACCGATGCGGCACAGGTAGCAACCCGAGACCAAGGCGGCTTCGCCGCAAGCACGAGTTCTTAGCGCCTTTGCGCCTTTGCGTGAGAATAGATCAATGCACGAACCGCGCCACTACATCCCTGTACGAGCGTGAAACCTTCACATCCGCACCGCTCTCCAGCACCAGGAAGCATTCGCCGTTGGTGTGCGGCTTGACCTGGCGGACCTGGTTGAGGTTGACGATCCAGCTGCGGTGGACCCGCTGGAACACCCGCGGATCGAGCCGGCGTTCCAGATCCTTCATTGTCTCGCGCAGGATCAGGCTGTTGTCGGCGGTGTAGATGCACATGTAATCGCCGGCCGCCTCGATCCGCTCGATCGAATCGACATCGACCCGGAAGATCTGGCCGCGATCCTTGATGTTGATGAGCTTTTCGTAGCGCGCTGCATGCTCGGGCTCTTCGGGCATGGCGTCCATAGCGTCGGGGGCGACTTCGGCCAGCACGGTCTTGAGCTTCTCTGCCTCTTCGGCAGCCTGCTTTTCGGCGATGCGCAGCCGCACCCGCTCCATGGTATCGGCCAGCTTGTCCTCGTCGACCGGCTTCATCAGGTAATTGACGGCATTGGCCTCGAACGCGCGAACCGCGTGCTCCTGGTAGGCGGTCACGAAGACGATCAGCGGCGGCTCGATCTCCATGATCCCCTTGACCACCGAGAAGCCGTCGAACCCGGGCATCTGGATGTCGAGGAACACCAGGTCGGGCTTTTCGGTCTTGATCTTGCGGATCGCCTCGCGCCCGTTCGAACAGGTGTCGATCACCTCGACATCGGGAAACTTATCGAGCCGCAGCTGCAGCCCCTGGATCGCGAGCTTCTCGTCATCGACGATAATGGTGCGGATGGTCATGGGATCAGTGCCTTTAGCCGGCCAGCGCCGGGCGTTTGTCGGCCGCAGCGGTCGGCAAGGGAGTATCGCGGCGTTCGAAGGGGATCTCGATCAGCACGGCAAAGCCGCCCTCGGCAGGCTCCATCGTTTCGAAACGGTGTTCCTCGCCATAGGCCTGGGCCAGCCGGTCGCGAATGTTCGCTAGGCCCACTCCGGTAGATACCTGTTCGCCGCCGTCGAATGTCACGCCGGTCAACCTGTTGTTCGGGCCCCCCGATTGCAACCCCGGGCCGGTGTCGGAGACGGTGATGCGAAGGTTTGGGCCGACGAGTTGCACGGCAATGGTGATTTCGGCGCCCGATTCCTGCGGACTGACCGCATATTTGATCGCGTTTTCGACCAGCGGCTGCAGCAGCAGCGAAGGAAGCAGCCCGCTTTCCGTGCCGGATTCGATCTGGAACCGGGTCCGCAGCCGCTCTTCAAACCGCATCCGCTCGATCTCGAGGTAGAGCTTCAGCGTGTCGATCTCCTGCGCCACGGTGACCCGCCCGGTCGGCTCGTTGACCAGGGTATAGCGCAGAAAGCTCGACAGCCGGCTGAGCATGGCATTGGCCGGCTCGGTCTGCTTGAGCAGCACCAGTGTGCTGATCGAGTTGAGCGTGTTGAACAGGAAATGCGGGTTGAGCTGATAGCGCAGCATCGCCAGTTGGGCCTGGGTCGCCTGGTTCTCCAGCTGGATCAGCTGGTCGTTCTGCTCTTCGATCTGCAGGAAGAAGTTGATCATGTAATAGAGCGCCGACCAGGCGAGCAGCAGGGTCGCGTCGATATAGAACAGACCGATGAACCGCTGGGCGAAGCCGGATCCGGAATCGCCAGCGTAGAGCCCGGCCACCCAGGTATCGACAAAGGCGTTGAGGAAAGCCGCCATCGGCATGACCAGGACCGTCAGGCCCCAGGTGATCAGCGGGCGCCGGTTGATCAGCTGGCGATAGATGACCGACAGGATCAGGGTCAGCGAGAGCCCGGTAATGGTCGAGATCAGGACCAATACGAGGTAGGACAGCGGCTGGCCATTGGCGAGGCCCGAGGCCCCGCGCAGCAGCATCGCCCCGCCCCAGCCCGCTGCCTGCAACCGCCAGAACGCGCGGTTCTTGTTGGCGAAGAACGGGATCGGGCGAAACGGCAAGACGGCCATGGCCCCGACCTTAGCAGGTTTTTCCATCGGCAAAGAGCGAATTACCGCTTACGGGCTTCGGCGATTGCCTTGCCCAGCACGTCCTTACCAACCGCGCCGCTGAGCAGCTGTTCGCCGACCACCCAGCTTGGCGTGCCATCGATGCCAAGCTGCCGGGCAAGTTCAAGATTGCTCGCCAGTTCAGCCTTGACCCGCGGGTCATCGATGAACTTGCGGGCGCGGTCGAGATCGAGCCCTGCCGCACGGGCGGCCGCCTCAATGCTCAGTGCATCGGTCCGCCCGGCGGCAAACATTGCCTTGTGAAACTCGGGATACTTGCCTTGCTCGGCCGCAGCCAGGCCCCAGCGCGCCGCATCAGGGCTGGTGGGTGCGATGATCGGCAATTCGCGGATGACGATTTTCAGATCGGGATTGGCGGCGATCAGGGCATCGACATCGGCCAGACTCTGGCGGCAGTAGGTGCAGGCGAAATCGGTGAATTCGACTAAGGTGACCGTGCCGTTCGGATTGCCCATCACCGCGCCGGGGAAGGGGACTTCCAGCTTGTCACCGGTGGCAGTGATCTGCTTGTTGGTTTCCCTTTTGCGCAGGTTCTCCATTGCCTCGGGCAGAATCTCGGGATGGGCGAGGATATATTCGCGCACCACGGTTTCAACCGCAGCCTTATCAGTGGTGCCGCCGCTTCGCCCGAAAGTGAAGCCGGCCGCCCCTCCGGCAAGCAGCAGGGCAATGCCGGACAAGACCAGCGGCACGGCAGGACGGGAATTTGGTTCAGCCATGCAGCCTGGGCTAACGGCGTTTCTTGCGCTGTTCAATCGCGGCGCGGGCTTCCATGGCGATATCCCCGGCGCGAATCCAGTCGGGCGAGCCGGTGGGGAGCCCGGCCTGGGCGGTCTGCGCGCTTTGCAGCGCCTGCGGATAGTTCAATTGCAATGCCTGCTGTTCGGCGCTGGCCAACCGGGCGCGGGGAAGATCGCCCTTCATCCCATAGATCACCCCCAGCTGGTACCAGGCAAAGGGATTCTCGCGGTCGCGCGAGACGGCGGCGCGCAGCACCTGCTCTGCCTCGCCCAGCTGGGCCGGATCCTCGGTCGCGATCAGGGCGTGACCGAAGGTGGTCGCGATCAGCGGGTGAAAGTTCGACAGCTGGGTCGCCCGCCGCAGCATTGGCAAAGCCTCGCCCGGGCGGCCGGATTCGAGCAGGATCTGACCCTTGAGCTCAAGGAAGTAGGGATCATTAGGGGCAAGTGTGAGCAAGGCGTCAGTCTCGGCCAGGGCCTTGTCGAGCCTTGCGTCTTTGTGAAAGGCGTAAGCGCGGGCATAGCGGGCCGGGACATCGGTCATCGTTTCGGGATAGACCTGCAGGGTCCGCTGCGGTTCGGACAAATAGCCGAACAGCTTGGCCTTGACCCGCTTGAAGCGGCCTTCCAGCTCCGGATCGGCCGGCGCATTCCAGGACGGATCCTTTTCATAGGTATCCTGCAGCGTGGTGATCCGGTCCGATGTCATCGGGTGAGTCGAATAGAACTCGCTGTCGGCATTGCGCGTAAAGCCATAGCGCATTTCGAGGTTCTGGAGCCGCTTGAAGAAGCTCAGCGAACCGCGCCCTGACAGACCGGCCTTGGAAAGGTATTCCGCTCCGGCTGCGTCTGCGCTGGCTTCCTGGCCGCGGCTGAAGGCCAGGTACTTGCCCAGTGCGGCCTGCTGGCCGGCCATGATCACCCCCATTGCCGCATCGCCCGATCCCGCTGCCGCCGCGATCCCGCCGAGCAGCAGCGAGAGGATCGAAATCCCCTGTGCCTCGCGCGAGCCGCCGTCACTGATGACGTGCCCGCCGGTGATGTGGCCCAGTTCGTGAGCAATCACGCCCTGGACCTCGAGCGCCGATCCGGCCTCATTGATCAGGCCGGCATTGATGTAGACCGCTTGTCCGCCGGCGACGAAGGCGTTGATCGACATGTCGCCAACCAGCACAACCGATACGTTGCGCGGATCGAGCCCGGCGGCGCGGATCAGCGGCGTCGCCATGTCGTGCAACAGGGCTTCGGTTTCGGCATCGCGCAGGATCGATTGGGCCATGGCCGGCTGCGCGATCAGCGTCATGGCCAGCACTACCGCCAGGCAGCGGACGAAAAAGCGGTTGAGCGCGCGCATCGGGGCCACGCTTAGCGGCCTGCCGCCTGAACCGGTGCTGAAGCGCCGCCGTGCGCGGCCAGGAAAGCCAGCACCGGATCGAGCACCCGGCGATCCCGGTCGAACGGCGCCGCCAGTTTCATCGCTGTACCGGAATGATCCACTCCGGTCAGGATCACCGGCTCGGTCGCTTGCCCTGCGGCGCTAAGCGCCTTGGCGAGGACGCGGGAATTGCGGGGCTTGACCGTTTCGTCGGCATCGCCGGTCAGCAGCAGCATTGGCGGGCCATCGCCGCGGACGTGGTTGATCGGCTGAGTGATCGCGGGATCGGCTTCATGGCCAAAGGCATTGCGCGCCGAATCCGATGTGAAGGGGAAGAAGTCATAGGGACCGGACAGGCCCACCACCCCTTTGAGGAACCCATCCGGCACCCCGGCGCGGCCGAGCCACTGGCGCTCCAGCCCCAGCATGACGACGTTGTAGGCTCCGGCCGAATGGCCCATGGCAAAGACCCGTCCGGGATCGCCGCCATATTTCGCTGCGTTTTCTTGAACCCAGGCCATGGCCAGGGCGCTGTCCTGCAGCATGTGCGGGTAGCGTCCCTCCGGCCCAAGCCGGTATCCGGCGAGCACGACGACATAGCCGGCCCGGGCGAACTGCCGGCCGACAAAGCGGTAATCGCCGGGTGTGCCCGAATGCCAGCCCCCGCCATGAATGAAGACCAGCACCGGGCGCGGTGCAGCGGCCGCCGCGTCGGGCACGATCACGCCGATCCGCTGCGCCTCAAGCGGGCCATAGCGGCCCTCGGCCAGCGCCACGCGGTAGCCCGCATTGCCGCCGAACTGACGGTCGGCCCAGTCGAGCAGGCCAACCGCATTGGTCGCCATCGCATAGCGCCAGGCCCCGAACAGCGCGCCCGCCATCAGTGCCAGGATGATCGCAATCCAGCCCATCCGCGAAATCTGCCTCTGCTTGGCAACCTCAGTCATCGGGGCCGTCTAAGCCGTTTTGCGCGCGGGGGAAAGCTGCCCCTTGGTCCGGCCCCCCAAACGCAAGGGGCGCGCCATGCCCCCCGACACGGCGCGCCCGGCGCGGCTGATTGATGGACTTGGACTTGGGGATCAGCCGAGCAGCTTCTTTGCCGCCTTTTCCAGCAGCGGGATATCGTCGGCCACTTCGCCCAGCAGCACCACTTCTCCGGTGGGCAGCCGGCGGGCGACCAGCAGCGTGAATTCCGCGCCTTCACGCGAAACCGCATCAAGCGGGGCATGGTCGAGCTTGCGCAGCTTCTTGGCCAGCGCCTCGCGCGGGGTATCGCGGACTACGGCTTCCTGGCCGCTTTCCTCGCGCTTCAGGCGGCGTTCTTCGGTGACCACGCCCTTTAGCCCGCCCGGAGCGGCGGCGAGGTATCCGGCCAGCGCCCCGCGGCCGAGCCCGATCCGCTGGGCATGGCTCAGCGCCGAGGCATATTCGGTCAGGCGGGTCTTGTCGTATTCGGCGCCGAACACCAGCTTGACCACCGGGGTCATCGGCGCCCGGTCCTGGACGGTCAGGCCCGAATCCACCACCAGTTCGGCAAATTCATCGGGCGCATCGGCGGCGGCGAGCGAGAAGTCGTAAGCCTTGCCGATCGCGGCGTAGAGCGCCTGGCGGGTGCGGTCTTCCGATCCGCGCGCCGCTTCGGCCAGTTCGCGGGCAGAGGCAAGCCAGTCGCCCAGACCCATGTCGTCCTCGGCCAGATTGGGCAGAGCAATCTCGGTCGCGCTGGCCACGGCCCTTTCCGCGGCTTCGCTGTCAGCATCGTCGGCCAGTTCGGCAAAACCGTCGAGTTCCAGTGGCGGCAGGTCGCCTTGCGCACGGGCTATGGCGCGAAGGTCAAGCGGAGCGGCGGGCTCGTCTTCGTCTTCGTCGTCCGCGGATGTCATCGGAGACAATCCGGCAAAGCGTGGAGCCGGGGTTTCGGGTTCGATGTCTTCGGCCGGCGTTTCCAGCCAGGCAAGGTCGAGCACGTCTTCGGCCTCATCCTCGTCTTCATCGAAAGCTTCTTCGGCAAGCGAATCGGCCGGGCCATCGGCCCATTCGGTCAGGGGATCGGAACGGCGGGCCTCGACATGGCCGTTGGCTTCGAGCGCCTGATCGATTTCCTGCAGCAGCTCGTCGGTGGTCGCCTGGTCGGCCAGTTCCTTCCAGTTGATCACGCCGTAGATGAAGTCGATCGCCACGTCGTCGGACGAGAAAGGCAGCAGGATCCCGCGATAGAGGATCGTGCGGCCGCGCTGGTTGACGAATTCGGCCTCGAACCCGATCGGCGCCTGATTGGCCAGAATCTGCATGTAATGGTCGGTGATCCGCGACAGCAGTGAACGCGCCGGCACGTCGGACAGGGTTTCGATCTTGCCGCTGGTGCCGCATTCGGTGGCGAGCATGTCGCCGAGATAGCGGATCGCCGGGTTTTCGATCCCCGCGGTGAAATCGAGCATGACGCTGTAGGGCCCGAAATCGGGCAGTTCGGCCGGCGCAATATCGCCGATCGAGGGGAAATTGCGATCGTCGAGCAGGCTCGCCCAGTGATTGTAGGCGCGCACCTGCATGCGGCGCTCGTCCTGCCCGATCGGGCTGGGCGGCGGCTCGCGCGGGGATTCCTCCTCGCCGAATTCCACTTCCGGCCAATCGTCGGCCGCATTCGAATCAAGATAACTTCCGCGATACGTGTCCATGTGGGTTCCCCACCAAGTCCTGTCCGAAGCCAGTTCTGGCGCAACATGGTAAATTTAGCGTTAAGTTGCGCGGAGCCGGTGGCGTACCGGATTTCCGGTCAGCGGCTCCAGCCGGACAGGCCGGGATCGAGCAGCCCCAGCTGGCGGCGCAATGCCGCCCGGGCGAGCCGTTCGGTCTCGGCCTTGCGCCGCGCGGCGGCCAGCGGCACGGTCGCGGCCGGGCGCAGGATCTCCGCGTCATAGCCATCCGCCACGATCAGCCCGCAGCGCTCGGGCAGGAACGCCGGTTCTTCCAGGCAGGCACGGTCAAGGTGCGGGGCGAGGCCCCAATAGAACCGGTCGCAATGGTCAAGATAGTCGGTCCACTTGCCATCGCCGAGCAGATCGGCCCGGCTGACCTTGATCTCAACGATCACGAGGTGGCCCTTTGCATCGATCCCCATCAGGTCGGCGCGGCGGCTGGAGCGGAGCGGCATTTCCGCCAGGCAGAAGATATCGTTGCGCGCGAACAGCCGGCAGATCCCGCGCGCCACGGCCTGCGCCGCCTTCAGCTCGGCATCATCGGGAATCGGGACGGGACCGGCCATGACCGATTCCTAGGAACAAACTGGGAACCGCGCAAGCGCGGGCATTGTTATATAAGGCGTACCCAATCAGGGGTGCTCGTTGAATGAGTGCTGGTTTAGCCGATGAGTTTAGCAGTCTCTTGCTCGATTTCGAACACGAGCCCTTCAACCATGCTGTGAAATTCCTGGAAAAGAATGGAGGCAGGCTTCTGGGTCAGTGGGCTAGAGTTCAATGCCCTAATCTCAACATAGAGATTCAAGCCGATCTCACCCTCCCGCGCAGTGGGAAAGGCTCGGAGTATTTCAAACTCAAAGTCAGATATCTGCTTGAACTCGGCGAAATAGTCGAACCCACGGAGCTTCGAGATACCGATCCCGTTGGGTAAAATCACAGTCCTAAGAGTCACTTGATGCTTGTTCGAGTTGGCCATATTATTGAGAAGGCACAGGAGTTTATCTCCATCTGTTCCGTCCTCCTTTGTAAGGAATGGTGCGAACGAGAGGAGCTTAGGGTGCAACTCGACGGGTATCCCCCGAAATACGCCATTTCGAGCAGCAATGCGTCTTTTAAAGTCATGTTCGGTATCCGCGAATGGGAAGTTGGTATGCTTCGGGCTACCACAGCCTATCGCGTGCGAAGCGGCGGAAACGGCTTGATCGAGTGCGTTCCGCAGATCACTGATAATTCGATATCCGGCCCGCTCGACTTCCTCACTCGGTTGCCTAATGATGACCGCCTTGAGGAGTGTAGAAATGAGTTTTCCGCCAAGGCGATTCTCTACCGGGACGATCTTGTAAGTTGGGTCACTCAGGATCTCACTGATTGCGGAGTCGAAGTTTCCAATCTCTTGATTAGCCCAGCGACAAAGTTTCTTGGGGCTATCAAATAAACCACCTGTCATTGATCAAGATTTGCAAAGCGCGTGATCTTGTATAGCGCTTCATCGGCCTTAGTAGGGTTTAGCTCGCCAACGGCGATCATGGGCTCGACCGCGACGCGAAAGCTCGCGTTCTGCTGGTCTTGGGGTTCTCTCCGCTTCTTCTTTGGCATCAGGCCGCACCGGTGGTTTGATAAGTCGGACGCCCGTCGACGATATCTTTGAGCAATGCATCGACGCGGTCGGCGTCGTTGTAGCCGAGCGCAGCGCGGTTGCTGTAGCGGAAATTGAATTCATTGACGCGGCGGTGCAGGGGTTTCCCGGCGCAAGGCTGAAAAATGCCCATCATCTCGCCCCCCAAGAAGCCGAAATAGCCTTCAAAAGCATTGGTGCGAATGAAATTTGCTCGCCCCCAAGCGCGCTTACATGAAGCGGCGTGGGGTCGTCGCTTCGGGCGGGGGCGTCAGCGCCAGCAGCGCAGCCCGCGCGGCGTGGAATTCCTGCCACAGTGCCAGCGCTGCCGGGGCCGGATTGGCCCCGCGCGCGTGGATCGCCAGCAGCGCGGCAATGCCGGGCTCCATGACGGCGGAAAGATCGTCGATCCCCTGCTCGGCCCGTTCGCGGCGCCAGCCCCCGGCATCGCGCATCACGGCGGGGAAATTGCGTACTTCGGGGCGCATCGCTTCGGTAGCGAGACCGGCCAGGCTGCCGACCACCGAGATCGCATCGTGCAGCGCCGACCACTTCATGCTCATCGCGCTGGCCGAGGCCTGGCCGAATTCGGGCCGGCCCGAAGTGGGCAGCGCGCCGGAGGCCGGCTGGACCGGCGGAGCAAAGCTGGAATGCATGTTCATGGCCCGGCATTAACCCGGAGGCCCTTGCCAAATCGCTAAAGCCCGCGAAAAGGCACTGGCGCTTCGCCGCCCGCACTGCTAACCGCGCCAGCCACGCACCCGTAGCTCAGCTGGATAGAGCGCTGCCCTCCGAAGGCAGAGGTCACAGGTTCGAATCCTGTCGGGTGCGCCAAAGACAAAGGGCGTCCCGTCTGGGGCGCCCTTTGTCTTTGGCGCACTTGGCTGCTTTATTCGCCGCGCCTTGTGCCCAGACCGAATGGCAAGCTTTGCTTTGATGCTCCACCGCCCAATAAGAGCGGCAGAGCACCAATCGAATTATGATTAACTCAAATAAACTTAAGGAATGTCACCCCGCTGGAACGCCCAATCATAAGAACGGCCCAGCCAGCCTTTGGTGGCCTTCGAAACTTTTCCAAGCTTGAACATGACAACCTCCTTTTGTTTTGAATCTGACCGGAGTCAGGACTTAAGGGTTAGTCTTTCGGATTGATGCGTCAACTCAATAGCGATAAACGGTTCGTCGCCTTAATTGACTGGGCCCAGGTTTCCCAACTGAAGAATTCCAGCGGAATTCCCGGACCAATCGCACGCGGCGCCATGCCGCGCAGCAGCTCTTCAAGCGGGCCGCGGGCCAGCACCCCGCTGCGGACCAATTCACCGTCAAGCAGGACCTCGCGCAGGAACGGCAAGTTTCGCGCCAAAACCTGTTCATAGAGATCGTCGGGCGTGCTCTTGCTTGTGCGATGCAGCACTTCTGGTGCCAGCATGTTTCGGAAAGCATGGCGCGCCAAAGCGCGATCGACCCCGCCGTGGGTGAAGTTCCAGGTGGGAATGCGTAGGCACAGTTCGATGACCGGCTGTGACAGGAGCGGGCAGATCCGCTCAATCCGATACTGCGGGCGCCAATGGTCGTAATAGGGGATCGACAGGAACGCCGCAGACAGGATGTGAGCGCATTTGCCCGGAGGGACGTCGCGGTCCGGCAAAAGCAAGGGATGCAATAGGTCCAGCCGTGGACCACGATCAAGCAGGGCATCGCCCAGATAAGGCCACCGATTTGATGGCGCCACCAGCCCGGTTACCAGATTGAACGGGTCGCTGGGACGCAGTCTTTCACGGATCATGGCACCGACGGTTTTCCAGACCGTGGTCCGGCCATAACGCGCGGCATCGAATATTACCCGGGGCAATGCCGAAGTCCCAATTCCCGTCCGGGCATAGTCAAGCGCAGACAGAATGTGCGGTAGCTGGAAAAATATGTTGTCGCCGCCGACGCCGTAGAACAGCGAATCGGCCCCCACCTCCATTGCCAGATCATAGACACCTCCGGCGGGAGAGGTGCAGTCGAACATTGGCATCGGATTTACTTGCGGAACGATCCGCATCATCTCAGCCAAATCGACGTGTGCGGGATCAAGTGGCCGGTGGATGAAGTCCACTCCGGCAAAGACGGCGGCGGCCTGGCCATATCGGCGCTCATCCCCCTTTGGAGTGGTAGTCGAAAAGTTGACTGCTCGAAGCATTTGGCTTTCGCCACCGCCGGCAAGGCAAGCCAGGATGATCGACGAATCCAGTCCCCCAACGCTGACCAGAGGACTGCTTTGCGCGCTTGCAAGACTTCGGGTTGCACGGACGACAACCTCCCTCAGCAGGTCGCTGGCCCGTCCGGGTTCAAGCAGGCGTTCACCCTCAGCGAATTCATAAGGGTTCCAACCGAACTCGCTCTTGATACCGTTTTGGCTGAAGGTCTGAATCTGCCCCGGCAAGACCTCTGTAACGCCTTTTATGCCGGTGATCGACTTTTGGAACTGCGGGGCGAGCGCATTGAGGGCCAGATAGTCGATATCGATCTCGGCCGAGAATTGCGGCCAGCCCAGCAACAGGGCCAGGTCCGAAAAAAAGATCCGGGCTTTGCCAACAGCGGTATGAAAACAAGGCAGAGCACCGGTGGGATCGCGCAAAGCATGGACAGAGCGGCCATCCGAACCGGCAATGAAGGCCAGGTATCGCCCCCAGTGTCGCGAGAAAAGCGAGTGCCCGCGTGAAGCGCGCATTGCGCTTGCCTCGTCCCGGTCCAAAGCGCCGATCTGGGCCGAATGATCCGGATTGCCGGTTCGAAAGATCTGGCCAAGCAAAACGCCTGAACGGTCCGGCAGGTCGATCCGCCCAAGCGCGGATCCTCGGCCTGTCTTTGACCATATGTTCAAGGCAAGCGACCCGTCTTCGGTCTCAAGTCCGGTGGCCCCAAAGCCCGTCAAATGCGCGGCCAGCGAACTTAGAGTGGCTTGCTCATTTGGATCGCGAGGATCAATTAGAATGGCGACGAAATCGAACATCAGCAGCGCATGATTACGGAATAGTCACAGACATTTTCCAGGTCGTCGTCCAGAACCAACGACTCAAGCTGGACCCAGCAATGTGCTGCAAACGCGTTTTGCCGAACGCCGAACACCCAATTGGGATAAATCGAATAGCTTGCCAGAAATTCGATCAGTGTCAGTGCATCCAGCAGGCACTTGTCGCGGCGGGCCATGAAGAGCGGCCGAAGTTTCCGGTATATTTCCACCAATGCGCGGAGATATTCTCGCTCGGGCGCGACCGGCAGGGCCGGTCGCCGCCGCTTGATTGACTCGACTGCCCGAAACAAGGGCCAGATCCCTAGCTTCCAACGGGCCAGAATGACTGCCTTGGCCATTGCAATGAAATGGCTCGATTTGATATTTGGGCCACCTACGCCGAACCGTTGAAGTTCCTGGATATCGGCTGGATGCGTGAGCAATTCGAGCGGCTGCGCGGCCTCTTGGAGGCGTACGAGCCCTGCTTCGGCAAGGTCGCTCAGCAAGGCTGTGAAGTCTGCTGCGTCAACGTCGCAGCCGCTGCCCGCAGGCATGCCAAATGGTGGAAGTCCCAATCCTTCTATAAGACGATCGGCAAACCTCGATTCGATAGAGATGTAATCATCACGTTTGAGATCAAGAAATATCAATGTATCTCCGCACTGAGCAAGAAATACATCATGGCCGATTTCGAGATTCGGCAGTGCTTGCTCAATCCGATCGGAATTTTCAACAAGCGGTTTTTTCTGGGCGGCCAACAAGACCTCCAAGTCGTTATCTGTATTGGCCCATTTTGATATTCTTCGCTCATCAGCAAAGCAAGCTGCTGGCAGGGGGTGTGGCCGCTTTTCTAGGTCGGTCCGGCGCTAATTGAGGGCAGCTTGTCTGAACATGGCTTTCAGGCCGCCGCGAAACCCCGTTCCAGAAACCGCACCGCGCAGCCGGCCAGCAGGGCAGCGCCTTTGGGCAGGGCGGTTTCATCCACGGTCATCCGGGGTGAGTGGATCGCGGGGCAGTTGTGCCAGTCGGCACCTTCGGCTGCGACCCCCAGGAAGAACATCGCGCCGGGGACCTGCTGGAGGACATAGGCGAAGTCTTCCGCGCCCATGATCGGCTGGTCGAGCCGGCGGAACGCGCCTTCGCCGAACAGTTCGGTGCTGACCGCCTCGCCCAGATCGACCGCGCGGGAATCGCAGACCGAGACCGGAAAGCCCGGGGTTATTGTGACGCGCGCTTCGGCCCCGTGCGCGGCGGCGATGCCCTTGGCGAGCTGTTCGAGCGCGGCGTGGAGCTTGTCGCGGTGGCGGTTGGAGAGGGCGCGCAGGGTGCCGCGCAGCGTTGCGAAATCGGCGATGATGTTGTGCGCGGTGCCAGCCTCGATCCGCGCGACGGTGCAAATCACCGGATCATTTGCGTCGAACTGGCGGGTGACCAGGGTCTGCAGCGCCATCACGATCTCGCAGGCGATCGGCACCGGATCAAGCGCGCTGTAAGGCATCGCGGCATGTCCGCCGCGCCCCCGCACCGTGATGTCGAACTGGTCGGCCGAGGCCATCAGCGCCCCGGCCCGCCCGGCAACCTGGCCGTGCTTGGCATTGGGCATCACATGGAGGGCAAAAGCGGCCTCGGGCAAGGCGCGGCCGGTTCCCTCGCCGCCCAGCAACCCGTCCTCAAGCATGAATTTCGCGCCATGAAAGCCTTCCTCGCCCGGCTGGAACATGAACCGCACTTCGCCCTTGAGCGATTCGCGGCGCGCGCAAAGCAGGCGGACCGCGCCGGCCAGCATCGCAGTGTGGGTATCGTGGCCGCAGGCATGCATGGTGCCTGGGATTGTCGAGGCATAGTCCAACCCGGTCTCTTCCGGCATCGGCAGCGCGTCCATGTCGCCGCGCAGCAGCACGCAGCGGCCCGGCCCGGCGCCGCCTTTCAGCGTTGCGACCAGGCCAGTGGTCGAAGGGCCTTCGCTCCATTCCAGCGGCAGGTTGGCCAGCGCGGCGCGAACCTTGTCGCGGGTCAGCGGGGTGTGCAGGCCCAGCTCCGGCTCGGCATGGATCGCGCGGCGCAGCGAGACGATCTCGCCTTCGAGCGCACGGGCTTCGTCGAGCAGTTTTTCATGCAGCATCGGCGTTCAGGCTCCGATCTTGGCGGCGATCCGGCGGGCGGAGGCATTGTGGGCGCGCACCGAATGGACCAGCAACAGGTTGAGGACGATCGACTGGTAGAGCATGTACCACAGCGGGCTGCCCGCGAACATCGAAACCCCCAGCACGATTGCGCGCGGGTTGGGGCCGAGGATCTTGCACAGCAGCAGCAGCGGCGGTGCTTCGGCCTTTACTGCCGAAGCGATCGCATCGAGCCGGGGCTTGTCGCCCTGCGCGGCCTGGACCGCGGCGTCGATCTTCAACGCTTCCGGGGTCATTCCGCTGGCCACGCCGATATAGGCCGAGACCAGCCGCCCCGCCCAGCTCCGCGCAGTGGCCGAGCCTTCCTGGCTGTGGCTGTTGCGCAGCCAGGGCGTGCCATAGACCCACCACTGGTACTGGCGGCGCTGGACCTCGACATGGTTGGACTGGATCGCGTGGCTGATCCCTGCGCCGACCACCAGCACCCAGGCCAGCCAGCCGCTTACCAGACCTGTGCCCGCCGCAAGCATTGCGGCCAGGATCAGATAGAGCGCGATGTGGCTAAGGTAATCGCACAGCCCGTCAACCATTTCGCCGATCGGGCTGGAGCGCCCGGTCAGGCGGGCAAGATCGCCGTCGGCGCCGTCGACCACATGCCAGGTCATGTGCAGAACCATGCCGAGTGCCGCCGCCACCGGCCAAGTCAGCTGGGTATAGGCCAGCGCCGCCGCAACCACGAAGCCTGCGCCCACGACCGACACCATGTTGGGGGTGATCGGGGTCGGCGCGAGCAGCCGGGCGAGCTGCCAGGCCAGGGGGTGGTAGAGGTAGTAATTGAGCGGGTCCTGCAGTTCGCGCGGACGCAGCGGGCGCTGGATGCGCGGCGGCGGCGACTCGAACCGGGCCGGTCCGTCGGCGGTTGATAGGTCCATGGTCTCTCAAGCGCTCCCGATAGGCAAGGCCAGCGCGCTGCCCGCCTGTTTGCCGCCTTATAGCCTGCGCTGCCGGTACGGCCAGCCACTTTGCCGCTTTGCGGCCAAACGGACATAGTGTCGGCTTTGGAGAGCCAGGCCTGAGCTGTGAATGCTTGGCAAACCGGGTCCTTCGGGTTCATAACGGGTTCAGGCCGGAGACGCCTTTAGAGGTCCGGCATCCCGGGCATTGCGCCCGGATTGAAGTTCAACCCGGTTGGTCGCGAACAGGTAGGATATGGCATTGCACGATCCCCAGTCGGCGCAAGGTAAGCCGGATTCGGCCCGGAGCGCGAACAGCTTTCGCGCCGTGATCGCCCCGGCCGGTCACGGCGGGGGGTGGCCGCACAAACTGGCCGGAATTACCATTGCAGAGCGACAGCAGCGGCAATTGCTGCGGCTTGGCGCGGGCAAGGTCGATCTTGCCGGAGAGCACGGAGCAATCGTTGGCCCGGTGCTGGTGATCGAAGCCGGGCTGGTCGCCGACGAGCGCCTGATCGCGGCCTTCATTGAGGCGGCGCGGACCCGTGGCCCCGGCAGTCCGGCTCTGGTGGCACTGGGCCCGGACGGCGAAACCGGCGGGCTCGCTTGGCTGCCCGATGGCGGCCGCGATTTTGCCTGGCCAGCGCTGCTGGCCGGGGCTGACCGGATCGATCTGGGCCAGGTCGACAGCTATTCGCCCGAACGGCGCCGCAGGGTTCCGCTGATCTGGGAGCGTCCCAGCGATGCGGCCGCGGCGCGGCGCGTGGCGGGAGATCTGCTGGCCTCGGCCCAGAAGGGCTGTCTCGACTGGCCGGCGCGGTTTATCCATCCGCCGATCGAGAACGCCTTCGTCCGCTTGCTGCTGCCGACCCCGATCACCCCCAACATGATCTCGGTCATGGCCTTCCTTTTGGGACTTTATGCCGCCTGGTGCTTTGCCACGGGATCAATGTGGGCCGGCTTGGTGCTGGCCTTGATGATCGGCCCGATCGACGGGATCGACGGCAAGCTGGCCCGCACCCGGGTCGAGTTCTCGCCCTGGGGCGATCTTGAGCACGTCGGCGACAAGGTCGTAGAATATGCGTGGTTCGCTGCTCTTGCCGCAGCAATCGGGACCGGTTGGGCCTGGGCACTGGCCGCCCTGATCGTGGTCACGGCCCTGGCCGAAGCGCTGCAGGGCGAATTCTACCGCCGGCTCACCGGCGCCCAGCTCGACGATGCCGGGGGCTTTGAACGCGCCTACCGGCTGGTTTCCGGGCGCCGAAACACCTTCTTCTGGTGCCTGCTGCCCTTCGCCTGGTTTGAAGCCTGGGGAGCGGGGCTGGTGATGATCGCGGTCTATGCCGCCGCGAACTTTTTCGTGATGCAGGGCCGCTTCTTCATCCGCCTCGCCGAGTATGGCCGGGCCCATTCTGTGGCGATCGCGGCGAATCTGGACGCGACCGCATACGGGGTGCTCGATCCCGCTGATTTGGAAGAGGATCGAGCCGAACCGGCCAGCGTTGTCGGCCCGGTCGTGCTGCCGTCCTCCGGAAGTCTAGGGACGCGCTGATTTGCAAGGGATTTCGCCTCTAATCGCCGTGCCGTGTCGCCCAGCGCAAGTGCATCCGAATTGTCACATTGCCAGACGGAAGCACGCATTCGGCTTGACGCGGGGCAATTGGCTTGCTTTTGGCGCGTGATTTTTTCAAAGACGGGCCTTTCGCGGCCCCCAACGTGTCGCTCGAGAAGGACAAGATCAGAATGAAGCCTATCAAGGTCGCCATGATTGGCGTCGGCAATTGCGCAAGTTCGCTGGTGCAGGGTGTTGCCTACTATCGCCAGAACAACTCCTCGCAGGGCCTGATTCACGACAAGATTGGCGGCTACGGCGCCGGTGACGTCGATTTCGTGCTCGGCATCGATGTTGACGCCCGCAAGGTCGGTAAGGACATTGCCGAAGCGATCTTTGCCCAGCCCAACAACACCAAGGTGTTCAAGGCCGACGTACCGGCCACCGGGGCCAAGGTGATCATGGGCAAGATCTCCGATGGCGTTGCCGCGCACATGACCACGGTCGGCGAAAAGGGCTTCATCGTTTCGAACGAACCCGAAGCCGATCAGGCCCGCATTGTCCAGGCAATCAAGGACTCTGGCGCGGAAGTGCTGATCAACTTCCTTCCGGTCGGTTCGCAGGAAGCCACCGAATTCTACATGGAATGCGCGCTTGAAGCCGGCGTTGCGGTGGTCAACTGCATGCCGGTGTTCATCGCCAGCCGCCCCGAATGGGAAGCTCGCTTCCGCGAAAAGAACATCCCCATCGTCGGCGACGACATCAAGGCCCAGGTTGGCGCCACTATCGTCCACCGCGTACTTTCCAGCCTGTTCGCCGCGCGCGGTGTCACGGTTGAGCGGACTTACCAGCTCAACACTGGCGGCAACACCGACTTCATGAACATGCTCGATCGCCAGCGGCTCGGCTCGAAGAAGGAATCGAAGACCGAAGCGGTTCAGGCCATGCTCGCCCAGCGGCTTGCGGATGAGAACATCCACGTCGGCCCGTCGGACTATGTGCCGTGGCAGAAGGACAACAAGCTGTGCTTCCTGCGCCTCGAAGGCCTGCAGTGGGGCAACGTCCCGATGGAACTGGAACTGCGTCTTTCGGTTGAAGACAGCCCGAACTCGGCAGCCTGCGTGATGGACGCGATCCGCTGCGCCAAGGTTGCGCTTGAGCGCGGTGAAGGCGGCGCCCTGATCGGCCCGTCGGCCTACTTCTGCAAGCATCCGCCGCAGCAGTTCAACGACGATCTGGCCGCCCAGATGGTCGACGAGTATGTTGCGGACGCGCCGCTCGCCGCCGAATAAGCCCGAGCCTACCAAGTCCACGAAGCGGCGCCGGGCAACTGGCGCCGTTTCTGTTTGGAGAGTTACTCATGGACGCCCTGATTATCGCCGCCGGATTTGGCAGCCGTTTGCGGGATATCTCCGATTCCAAGCCGATGACCCCGATCGCCGGGATTCCGTTGCTTGAGCTGGGGGTACGTCAGGCCAAGGCGGCTGGGATTGAGCGGGTTGTGGTGGTTGCCGGGCACGAGGCTGACCGGCTCGAAGCCGGGCTGCCCGCGCTGGCGGATCGGGCGGGTATCCCGGTGGTGGCGCAGCGAGTGGAAGACTGGTCCAAGCCCAACGGCTGGTCGGTGCTGGCCGGGGCCAGCGTGATTCCCGGCAATTACCTGCTGATGATGAGCGACCATATATTCTCGGGCTCGATCCTGACCCGGCTGGCACAGCAGGGCGGGGCGGACCGCGGCGTAACCCTGGCGGTCGATTTCCGCTGCGATCACCCGCTGATCGATCCGGACGATGCAACCTGGGTCAAGCTGGACCAGCGCGGCTTCATCCGCGCGATCGGCAAGACCATCCCCGAATATGATGCTGTCGATTGCGGGGCCTTCCTCGCCACGCCCGAACTCGCCGAGGCGATCCGCGCGGCGATTGCCGAAGGCAAGGCCGGCAGCCTGTCCGAAGGAATGCAAAGGCTGGCCGACGCAGGCCGCGCCGCGACGATGGATATCGGCGCGGCCTGGTGGCTCGATGTCGATGATCCCCGTGCCCACGAACTGGCTGAGGCCCAGGCCCCGGCCGAACTGCCCGAAATCTACGGTTAGGGGTACTTCATCCGGATTCGCAGCGAAGCGCCGGGTCCCGACACCACGACGCGGACTTTCTTGAAGCTTGGTGCGCTGAAGAAGATCCGCGGGTTGTTGGAAAAGCCGAAACCTTCCTTCGGAATGCCAAGACCGTTCTTGTCGACTTTGCCGTTCGCATTCTCGTCATGGTACAGGGCCAGGCCATAAGCCCCCGGCTCCGGCAGAAAAATGCACGCCTGCACCATCCCCGCGCGGGCCTTGACCCGGCCATTGGCGAGCGAGCCGCGTGGCTTCAGGAAGACGGCCGGATTATCGGGATAAGGCGCGATAGTGACCACGCCGTTGCTGTTGCGCAGGCCTTCGATCGTCAGGTTGACCCATGTCGCACTGGGCGCACCGGTGCACCCGGCCGGCGCGCCGCCTTGCGCTCCCGCCGTCTGCGATGCCGACAATGTCAGGCCAACCGCCGCCAGCGCCAGCCAGGTCCTAGCCAATCCGAACTTCATTGCAGGCTTCCTTGCCCCCTGAATTCCCGCGCCTAATGCGACAAAGTAACACGTTGATGCAAGTATCGATTCACTCGGCCTGAGCCAGCCGCCCGGCATCGAGGCGGATTTCCCGGTCGGCCAGTTCGACAAGTTTGCCACGGTGGCCAATCACCACCACGGCCAGGCGTTCGCGCAAAGGGCCCAACGCGGCGGCTATCTGCGCCTCGTTGGCGGCATCGAGCGCGCTGGTCGCCTCGTCGAGGATCAGCAGCGCCGGTTCGCGCAGCAGCGCCCGGGCCAGCATCAGCCTTTGCCGTTCGCCGCCCGAAAGCTGCCGCCCGCCATCGCCGAGCGGGGTATCGAGGCCCTGCGGCAAGTCGAGCGCAAACCCGGCCGAGGCAGCGGCCAGCGCTTCGACCAGCCGCGCATCGTCGGCCTCCGGCGCGGCCCAGCGCAGATTGTCGCGCAGCGAGGCCGAAAGCAGCACCGGGTCCTGCTGGACATAGGCCACCCGGCTGCGCCAGGCCTGCCGTGCGGCTCCGCGCAGCACGGTTCCATCAACCATGACCGCGCCATCATCAGGCTCAAGCAAGCCGCCGATCAGGTCCGCCAATGTGCTCTTGCCGGCACCCGAATGACCGGTGATCGCGGTGATCCCCCGCGCCGGTATCGTGGCGGTCACCTGGTCAAGCGCGGCGCCGGCCTCGCCTGAAAAACGGACCGTGGCATCGACCAGCTGGATTGCCTGGTTGAGCAGTGGTGGGGCAACATCGCCGGCGGGTTGCTCGCGCGCGGCTTCGGCCATGGCGATCAGGTCCAGCGCGTCGCGAACCGCGGGGCGGGCGTGCGAGGCATTGAGGCCGGCCTGCTGCAGGCCGCCGATCAGCGGCAAGGCACGGGCAAACAGCGCAACCATCGGCAGGACCACCGCGACATCGCTGTGCCAGCGTTCCAGCGCCAGCCAGACCAGCAGCGCGAGCAAGGCGGCGCCTCCGGCCTGCAGCGCGATCTGGCCGCGTCCAGTATCGCGCAGATAGGCTATCGTCGTCTCACGCAGGCCGGCAAATTCGCTGACCAGCTCGTCCAGCGCTTTATCCTCGCGGCCCAGACCCTTGATCACCCGCAGCGCGCCCAGCCCTTCGTCGAGGCGGCTGTGGATCCCGCTGTGGGCGCGGCCCAGCGCGTCGCCCAGCGCCGCCGCGCGCCGCCGCATGCCGTGGAAGGCCGTGAGCACCAGCAGGCCCGATACGATCGCTCCGGCGGTCAGCAGCGGCGAAATGACCAGGGCTGCCAGCGCAATGCCGCCCAGCGTGATCAGGGTCGACAGCGCCAGAATCGCCTGATTGACGAAGATCCCGGCCCGGTCGACCCGCGATATAAGCAGGCTGGCAGTATTGGAGCGCTTCATCCCCAGCAGCACCCGCCATTCGCAGTGAAGCAGGGCCTGCCAGGCCCGGCGGCGCAGGCCGTCGACCACTTCGGTCTCAAAGCGGTGCCCGGCCAGCGCCCGCAGCTGGACGATGACCGCGCGCAGCGTGACCAGGGCGACGAACAGGATCAGCAGCGGGCCCAATCTGGTTGGCATGCCCAGCGCGGTCAGGGCCGCGCCGATTCCGCCGGGATCGCCCTGCCCCAGCGAGCCCAGCAGCGGAACCAGCAGAACCAGCCCCAGTCCCTCGGTCGCAGCGGAAATGGCCATCAGCGCGAGCAGCCAGGCAATCCTGGGATAGTGCTCCGCTGCAAGCAGGCGGGGCGGGGCTACTGCACGGGCGTTCATCGATTTCAGCCATGCCCGGCCCCTTGACCAAGGTCAATTGCGCCAGAGCGGGGCCGGTTCGCGCCGAGTACCCAAGATACTGTGTGGAAAAGCCGTATCTGCGGCTTGTCGCCCCCCAGATGCGGTGGGTAAGCGCCGGGAAAGGAGCCTTTTGCAACAGCTCATGTTGGCACCGCTTATCTCGCCCTCGATCCTCTCTGCCGACTTCGCCCGGCTGGGTGAGGAAGTGCGCGCGATCGACGCGGCCGGGGCCGACTGGATCCATGTCGACGTGATGGACGGCCACTTCGTCCCCAACATCACGATCGGCCCGATGGTGGTCAAGGCGCTACGCGGGCACACCGCGAAGCCGTTCGACGTGCACCTGATGATCACGCCGGTCGATCCCTATTTGCAGGCCTTCGCCGATGCCGGGGCCGACATCATCACTTTCCACCCCGAAGCCGGTCCGCATGCCCATCGCACGGTCCAGGCGATCAAGGCGCTGGGCAAGAAGGCGGGGGTATCGCTCAATCCGGCGACCCCGGCCAAGATGCTCGATTACCTCTACGAGGAAATCGACCTGGTGCTGGTGATGAGCGTCAATCCCGGGTTCGGCGGGCAGAGCTTCATTTCCAGCCAGCTGCGCAAGATCGAGGCGATCCGCAAGGCGATCGACAAGACTGGTCGCGAAATTCACCTTGAGGTCGATGGCGGAGTCGATGCCGTCACCGCACGGCAATGCGTCGATGCCGGTGCCGACGTGCTGGTTGCGGGATCGGCCACCTTCAGGGGCGGGCCCGATCACTACGCCGCCAATATCGCCGCGCTGAAGGGGGCCGGATGAGCCATGAGCGATGCCGCCCTCACTACCCGCAGCGTGCCGCTGGATGCCGCTTCGGCCGATGGACCGGCACTCACCTTGGGCGGCTCTGATGAGGCTGGACTGGTGAGCGAGACCGCGCCCGCCCTGCCCTCTGGTGGCGAAGTCGTCGAGCCCGGTCGGGCGCTGGCCCTGGCCGATTTTGCCCCGCCTGCAATCGGCGCGGGGGAACGGCTGCTGCGGCTGGCCTACCGGCTCGGCATTCCGGGATCGGCGCTGACCGCGCCCTTCGGCAAGAGCGCCAAGCCGCGCCTGCTGGCCACGGTCACCAATCCGCTCGAAGGCAGCAAGGTTGCCGGAACCGCGCTGCGGGCCGGGCATTTTCTGGTCCACGGCGCCAAAAGTCCGATCGCCCAGATCGAATTCGCCGGGGCTGCGCGGCTCGCCCCGCCGCTGGAAAAGGTGGTCCACACCTTCTCGTGGCTGGCCGACCTTGAAGCGAGCGCGCCGCGCGAAGTCGTGGTTCCGGTGGCCGAGCGGATTCTCGGCGCCTGGCTGAGCGCCAATCCCAAGCCACCGTCGCGCCCCGGCAAGGGTCCGGCCTGGAACCTGGGAAATGCAGGCACACGTGAGCTCAACTGGCTGGTCCATGCCCCGTTGATCCTTTCTGGCAGCGACAAGGCGCAGCGCGCCAGGATCCTCGCCGCGCTGGGCGATACCGCCCGCTGGCTCGACAAGAATGTTGGCCGGGCGGAAGATCTGTTGTCCGAAGTTGCGGCCTGGTGCGGGATTGTCGCCGCTGGCCTGCTCCTGCCCGAAGGCAAGCCGCGCCGGCTGTTCGGCGAAGCGGGGCTGATCCGGGCGCTGGGCGAATTGGTCGGCGACGATGGCGGCGCGTTGTCGCGCAGCCCGCTGGCGCAGATGGAAGCGATCGCGCTGCTGGTGAAGCTGCGCGCCTGCTACCAGGCGGTTCGCCGCGATCCGCCGCAGGCACTGGAAACGATAATCGGCTTGCTGGTCCCGCCGCTGCTGGCGCTGACTCACGGCGATGGCTCGCTGGGATCGTGGCAAGGGGGCTGGGCGGTTGACGGGGCCGAGGTTTCGGCGCTGATCGCCGCTTCCGGTGTGCGCACCCGCCCGCTTCGTGATGTACGGCAGTGGGGCTATCAGCGGGTGGTTGCGCAGAAGGGCATCCTCCAGTTTGATGCCGCGCCTCCACCGCTGGCCAAGCACGCCCGCCTGGGCTGCGCTTCGACCTTGGCCTTCGAATTCAGCCATGCCGGGCAGCGGCTGGTGGTCAATTGCGGCGGGGCGGGCTGCGCCGGCGGGCTGATGCCGGTTCGGCTGGAGCAAGGCCTGCGCGCCACTGCAGCCCATTCGACCCTGGTGCTTGACGATGCCAATTCCACTGCGGTGCTGATCAATGGCCGGATCGGCAGCGGGGTTTCCGAAGTCGAGATCGACCGCCGTACTCTGGTGGGTGACAAGCTGGCTGGGGCGACCCGGCTTGAAGCCAGCCACAACGGCTATGGCACCCGCTATGGCCTCACGCACCGCCGGATCCTGATCCTGCGCGACGATGGCACCGAACTGCGCGGCGAAGACCTGCTGGTTCCGGCTGGGCGCAGGGGCAAGAACGGCAAGGTCGGCTTTGCGATCCGCTTCCACGTCGGCCCGGGGGTCGAGGTCGGGCTGAGCGAAGATGGCCAGGGCGCAGGGCTGGCGCTGCCGGACGGGTCCTATTGGCAGTTTCGCGCCGGGGGCGGCCAGGTGTCGATCGAAGAAAGCATCTGGGCCGATGGCCAGGGCCGCCCGCAACCGATCCAGCAGATCGTCGTATCCGGATTGGTTTCACGCGGCGGAGGGAACTTCGCCTGGCTGCTGAAGAAGATGGGGTAGAATTCCAGTGACGAACGTAACGATCCGCCGGGCGCTGCTTTCGGTGTCCGACAAGGCCGGGCTGGTGGAACTGGGCCAGGCCCTCTCAGCGCGCGGGGTGGAACTGGTCTCGACCGGGGGCACCGCCAAGGCGCTGCGCGATGCGGGCCTCGCGGTGATGGACATTTCCGAACTGACCGGCTTTCCCGAGATGATGGACGGGCGGGTCAAGACGCTGCACCCCAAGGTCCACGGCGGACTGCTGGCGGTGCGCGATAATCCCGAGCATGCCGCTGCGATGGCAAGCCATGAAATCGGCGCGATCGACCTTGTGGTGGTCAACCTCTATCCGTTTGAGGCAACTGTCGCCAAGGGGGCCGGTCGTGACGAGGTGATCGAGAATATCGACATCGGCGGGCCCAGCATGGTCCGCTCGGCGGCCAAGAACCACGCCTATGTAACGATCGTCACCGATCCCGCCTACTATGCCGGGCTGCTGGCCGAGCTGGAGGAAACCGGCGGCGCGACCCGCTATGAATTCCGCAAGCTGATGGCTGCCCGCGCCTTTGCCGCGACCGCCGCCTATGACAGCATGATCAGCCAGTGGTTCGCCTTTGCCGACCAGCAGCAACTGTTCCCCGAAATGCTGGCGATCACCGCTACGCGCAAGGAAGAGCTGCGCTACGGCGAAAACCCGCACCAGCGCGCCGCGCTGTACATTCCCAAGGGTCCGCATGGCACCGGGATCGCGCAGGCCCGGCAGCTGCAGGGCAAGGAGCTGTCCTACAACAACTACGCCGACGCCGACGCCGCGCTGGAGCTGTGCGCCGAATTCCGCGGCCAGGATCCGGCGGTGGTGATCGTCAAGCACGCCAACCCGTGCGGGGTGGCGCAAGGCGCGAGCCTGCTCGAGGCCTGGAACGGAGCGCTGCAATGCGACGACGTTTCGGCCTTTGGCGGGATCGTCGCGGTCAACGTCCCGCTCGACGGGCCGACCGCCGAGGCGATCTGCGAGATCTTCACCGAAGTGGTGGTCGCCCCTGATGCCGATGAGGCGGCGATTGCGGCCTTTGCGAAGAAAAAGAACCTGCGGCTGCTGCTGACCGGCAGCTTGCCCGATCCGCGCCGCGGTGGGCTTGCGGTCAAGCCGATCACCGGCGGGCTGTTGGTGCAGAGCCGCGACAACGGCACGATTACCGCCGACGACCTCAAGGTCGTGACCCGGCGCGCGCCCAGCGAGCAAGAGCTTAAAGATTGCCTGTTCGCCTGGACCGTCGCGCGCCACGTCAAGAGCAACGCGATCGTCTATGCGCGCGACGGGATCACCGCCGGGATTGGCGCGGGCCAGATGAACCGCCGCGATTCGTCTCGGATCGCCGCGATGAAGGCGGCCGAAGCGGCAGAGAAGTTCGGCTGGGCGCAGAGCCGCACCGTCGGCAGCGCGGTTGCCTCGGATGCCTTCTTCCCCTTTGCCGATGGACTGCTGGCCGCTGCCGAGGCCGGAGCCACGGCCATAATCCAGCCGGGCGGATCGATTCGCGATGACGACGTGATCAAGGCCGCAGACGACGCCGGCCTGGCGATGGTCTTTACCGGGATGCGCCACTTCCGGCACTAGGCACTCGGTTTGCCGCAGCCCGATTTCACTTCATCGCTCTGTCGGCGAAGTGAACGCGGCATTCACTGGACGGTAACGACCGAATCTGCACGAGGGCGCCAGCAGAAATACCTAACCGAGTGATTCCTCCATGGGCCTGTTCAAAGCCGATCTTTACCGCTCCTTCGCCGTCGGCTTCGTGCTGGGTGCGGCGATGTTCGCGGCGGTGATGGGCAGCAAAAGCGACCGGCCGATCGCGGGCCAGGTAATCCCCTCGGCCACAGCGGCCCCCGCCCAACTTGATCAGACCCTGCTGGATCCCGCCGCGCGCTAGGATTTGCCGTTCGCGCTGCGGACGCCTATATCGCGCCTATGGCAAGCGCACATCACCATCATCATGAGCCGACCGGGCAGACCCTGGTTGAGGAAGCCGCCAAGGCGCTGGTCGATGCCGGCGAACAATGGACCGGCATGCGCGAGGAAGTGTTCGAGGCGCTCGCCGCCCGCGCTCGCCCGGCCTCTGCCTATGACATTGCCGAGGACGTATCCAAGTCACGCGGCAAGCGGGTCGCGGCCAATTCGGTCTACCGGATCCTCGACCTATTCGTGGCCAGCAACCTGGCTCGCCGGATCGAAAGCGCCAACGCCTATGTCGCCAACCCCCACCCGGGCTGCCGCCATGACTGCATCTTCCTGATCTGCGATTCCTGCGGCAAGGCTACGCACCTCGACGATGACGGGCTGACCGGCGCACTGGTAGAGGCCGCGCACAAGGCCGGCTTTGATGATATCCGCCCGGTGGTCGAACTGCGCGGGGTCTGCGCGGATTGTAGCTGATCGGTTTCGCAAGCTGATCGCGGATGCGATCAGCGCACTTAGCCAAATTGCGTCAGGCTGAGGCCGTTGCCGTCGGGATCGGCGAACCAGGCGATCTTCGCCCCGCCATCGGGCGAGCTCCAGACTCCGTCCGGGTCCTGGCCGAACCCTTCGAACACCTGGAACGTCACCCCCTTGGCCTTGAGCCCGGCCATCGCGGCGCGGATATCGGCGACATGCCAGCCGAGCACGGTATGGCCGGTGGCCTTGTGGTCGGGCAGGTCGGTCAGCCGCATCGGGGTGCGGTTGCCGAGGTCGAAGGTCGCCGCGTGGCTATCCTCGCCCAGCAGGCGCAGGCCCAGCACGTCGCGGTAAAACGGCATGGACCGGCTACGGTTCGCCGTCATCACGAATGTCAGCGGGGGCGAATTGGCGGGCAGGGACATTGGTCGGCCTCCTTCAGGGGTCCATCGAAACTGCACCATACTGTCAATCGACACGAATGAAACCAAGGTGTAAGGGCCGGTCCCATGAGTTCAGACCCGGCAACGCCGCTTCTCGACACTGTCGATGTTCCTTCCGACCTGCGCCGGCTCGCGCCCGGCCAGTTGCGCCAGCTGGCGGACGAGCTGCGCAGCGAGATGATCAGCGCCGTCGGCACAACCGGCGGGCACCTCGGCTCGGGGCTGGGCGTGGTCGAACTGACCGTCGCGATCCACTATGTCTTCAACACGCCCGACGACAAGCTGGTCTGGGATGTCGGCCACCAGGCCTACCCGCACAAGATCCTGACCGGACGGCGCAGCCGGATCCGCACCCTGCGCCAGGGCGGCGGGCTATCGGGTTTCACCAAGCGCAGCGAGAGCGAGTACGATCCGTTCGGCGCGGCGCACTCCTCCACTTCGATTTCGGCCGCATTGGGCTTTGCAGTGGCCAACAAGATGATCGGCCAGCCCGGCAAGGGCATTGCCGTGATCGGCGACGGGGCGATGAGCGCCGGCATGGCCTATGAGGCAATGAACAACGCTGCCGAGGCGGGCAACCGGCTGGTGGTGATCCTCAACGACAACGACATGTCGATCGCCCCGCCGGTTGGCGGACTGTCGGCCTATCTCGCCCGGCTGGTATCCTCGCGGCCGTTCCTGGGTCTGCGCGATATCGCCCGGCGGTTGTCGCGCAAGCTGCCCGAACCGCTCCACCGCGCCGCCAAGAAAACCGACGAATTCGCCCGCGGGATGGCGATGGGCGGGACCCTGTTCGAGGAACTGGGCTTCTATTACGTCGGCCCGATCGACGGCCACAACCTCGATCAGCTGATCCCGGTGCTTGAGAACGTCCGCGATGCCGCCGAAGGGCCGTGCCTGATCCATGTCGTCACCCAGAAGGGCAAGGGTTATGCTCCGGCCGAAGCCAGCGCCGACAAGTATCACGGGGTGCAGAAGTTCGACGTGATCACCGGCGAACAGGTCAAGGCTCCGGCCAAGGCCCCGGCCTATCAGAACGTGTTCGGCGAAACGCTGGCCAAGCTGGCCGACAACGATCCCCGGATCTGCGCGATCACCGCCGCGATGCCGAGCGGGACCGGGGTCGACAAGTTCGCCAAGGCCCACCCGGACCGCGCCTTTGACGTCGGGATTGCCGAGCAGCACGGGGTAACCTTCGCCGCCGGCCTCGCCGCGCAGGGAATGCGGCCATTCTGCGCGATCTATTCCACCTTCCTGCAGCGCGCCTATGACCAGGTGGTCCACGATGTGGCGATCCAGAACCTGCCGGTCCGCTTCGCGATTGACCGTGCCGGGCTGGTCGGAGCCGACGGGGCGACTCATGCCGGCTCGTTCGACATCACTTACCTCGCCAGCCTGCCCAACTTTGTGGTGATGGCCGCAGCCGACGAGGCCGAGCTGGTCCACATGACCTATACCGCCGCTCTCCACGACAGCGGCCCGATCGCCTTCCGCTATCCGCGCGGCAATGGGGTGGGGGTAGAGCTGCCCGAAGTTCCGCAGCAGCTTGAAATCGGCAAGGGCCGGATCGTCCGCCAGGGCAGCAAGGTCGCGATCCTTTCGCTAGGTACGCGCCTCGCTGAAGCTTTGAAGGCCGCCGATCAGCTCGAGGCCAAGGGGCTATCGACCACGGTTGCCGACCTGCGCTTTGCCAAGCCGCTCGATACCGATCTGATCCGGCACTTGATGACCAGCCACGAAGTGGTCGTGACGGTCGAGGAGGGCAGCATCGGCGGGCTCGGCGCGCATGTGCTGACCATGGCCAGCGACGAAGGCCTGACCGACGCCGGCCTCAAGATCCGCACCCTGCGCCTGCCCGACACGTTCCAGGATCACGACGCGCCGGATAAGCAGTACGACGCCGCCGGGCTGAACGCGCCGCACATCGTCGATGCGGTGCTGAAGGCGCTGCGGCATAACTCGGCGGGGGTTGAGGAGGCACGGGCTTGATGCGGCGTGCCCTGCTAGCGATCGCCCTGCTGATATCGGGCGCTTATGCGGCAGGTTTGGGCAGCCTTTTCTACTATCAGCGCAGCCTGATTTTCCCCGCACCCAGCCTCCCTTGGCCCGAGGAAGCCGGCTTTGAGACCGTGTCCTATCGGACTGAAGACGGGCTGACGCTGCGCGGGCTCTACCGCGCGGCCCAGCCGGGCCAGCCGACCATCGTATTCTTCCACGGCAACGGCGACAGCCTTTCGGGCTCACTGGTTTCAACCGAGCTTTATGCCGCAGCCGGCCACGGACTGTTGCTCGTCGAGTACCGGGGATATGGCGGCAATCCCGGCGCGCCTGACGAAGCGGGGCTCTACCAAGACGGACGAGCGGCACGCGGCTGGCTAGCGGCCGAGGGAATTCAGCCTGAACGACAGATTCTGATCGGATACTCGCTGGGCACCGGGGTTGCGGCGCAACTGGCGCTCGAACAGGCCCCGGCCAGGCTTATCCTCATCGCGCCCTACACCAGCCTGCCAGATGTGGTGACGCATCGTTTCGGCGGGCTGGTTCCTACTTCGCTGGTCAAGGACCATCTCGACACGGCAGCAAAGATTGCCCGGATCGGTTGCCCGGTGCTGATCATGCACGACCGCGATGACGCATCGGTCCCCGCCGCTCAAGGCGAAGCTTTGGCTCGCGCGTCAAAGGGCGCGAAGCTGCTCCTGTTCAACGGCCATGGCCACCAGCTGGGATTCTCAGAGGAAGCCCAGCAGGCTGGCCTCACATGGCTTCAAGCCAATCAGACTAGTTAACCCAACCACCGCCACACCCCCGCCGGCATCGCGATCAGCCAGCCGTGGGCCCAGGTGGCGACCAGCCAAAGTGCAATCCCGCCAAGCCATGGCACAGTGCCGGCCTTGCCCAGCGCGCCAAGCCTCGGCCAATAGCAGGTCTGCGCTTGCCAACCCTGCCACGCGGGTCCCATTAGCACGGCCTTCTTGCGGTCCTGCATGTGCGCGCCGACCAGCGCCAGGATGGCCATGGCCAGGCTCAGGACGATCACCCGCGGGGTCGGGCTGACCAGCACATGGGCGGCGCTCCATAGCGCGAAGGACCACATCATCGGATGGCGGGTTGAATGGAACACCCCGTGCGGGCCTTTGGCGGCCAGCGCCGCGGCGCCGGGCGCCGGCATCGCCGGGTTGCCCTTGAACGAGCCGACCAGCAGCACCGAGGCAAGCAGCATCAGCAGCGTCGCGATGATCCACGGCCCCTTGGCCAGGCCATCCCACAGCGGCGCGGCGGGCGGCACGGCGCGGAAGGCCATGACCAGCCAGCCGAAGGTGGCGAAAGCGACCAGCGAATAGAGCGCCGGGAAGGCCTTCTCCCCAGTCAGCCGCGCCAGCGGCGCGCGCAGGGGGTGCGACAGGGCGAAATGACTGCCGACGAAAGCAGTGCAGGCGGCGATCAAACCGGCGAGAGCGTTATCCATGCGGCTTCCCCTATGTTTACGGCGTCAACATAGGTAGCACAACGCAACTGGATGGCAATCGGAATTTTCTTTGGCGTCTTACCAGTCGTAGGCCTTGGGCAGGCTGCCTTCGCTGGGGGACTTGGCATAGCGATCGCGCAGCCGGGTCTGGTGATCGCTCAGCGGTTGCTCGACCCCGTCGATGAACACACGGCTCACCCCGGTCTGCAGTTCAAGCGGATCGCCATCCCAGATCACCACGTCGCCAGCGCGGCCCGGGCGCAGCGAACCGATCCGGTCGCCCAGCCCCATGGCCTCGGCCGGGCCCGAGCTGATCGCGGCAAAGGCCTGATTCCAGGTCATCCCGCTCGCCCCCGGAACCCGGCTCAGCGCAACCATGTTGCCGGCATATTGCGGGGCATAGCGCGGCTGGTCGAAGAACGCGCCGAGCGCGACCTTGACGCCGCCCGCTTTCATCCGCCCGACGTTTGACTGGGTTGCGCCGAGCTGCTCGAAGCTGGCCGGCAGATCATTCAGCGGAGTGGCCAGCACCGGCACACCCGACCGGGCCAGTTCGCCCGCCACCATCCAGCCTTCGGTCGCGCCGACGATCACCAGCCGGATCAGCGGGAACTCCTTCTTGAGGCCCAGCACCATGCGGATATCGGCGGCGCGCTCGACATGGACGTAGAGCGGTTGGTTGCCAGTCACCACCGGGATCAGCGCCTGCGCGTCGCGGCGGGTCAAGCGGACATCGTCGCGGCGTACGCCGCCGGGTGAAAGGCTCAGCTCGCGCGCTTCGATCAGGCCGTCGTGCAGCTCGGCCCAGGCCGCCACCCGGCTGCCCCCGGCGCGGGCCGCGCCGGTTTCGCCCAGCTCGACGTACTGGAAGGCGCGCGGAATCATCACCGGATCGGGATCGGCCCCCAGATCGATCACCGCGCCCTGGCCGCCGAAGATCGCATTGGTACCCAGCGGCGCGATCGCCGCGCGGGTTACCCCGCCGGACCGGCTGACCTTGATATGCTGGGCATCGGGATTGATCGCATAGGACAGATCGAGCCCGGCGCTGAACGGGCTCTTGCGGGCATCGGAATCGTTGCTGTCATCGACCGCGCCGACATCGTAAAGTCCGATATCGGTCACCGCGACGACCAGTCCCGGGGTCACCCATTTGCCGCTGGCATCGATGGTGCGGACCCCCGCCGGAACTGCAACGTTGCGGCCCGCGGCGACCACCTTGCCGTCCTGCACCAACACGGTGCCGCCCTCGATCGGATCGCTGCCATCGCCGATCACCACCTTGCCGCCGGTGATCGCCACCGTCTGGGCCAGTGCCGGAGCGGCGGTGCAGGCGAGCAGCGCGGCCAGGGCCGCATTCACGCGCCGGGCGCTCATTTCACGTCTCCTTCACCGGGCTGGCCCAGCTCGAAATCGCTGACCGCGCGGCGCTTGCGGTCGGCACTGTCGAACAGCAGCGCGCCGTCGACCCAGACCTTCTCGGGCCGCGAATAGACCGACAGCGGATTGCCGTTCCACAGCACCACGTCGCCGGCCTTGCCGGCTTCAAGGCTGCCGGTCAGCTTGTCGATCCCGATCGCCTTGGCCGGGTTGAGCGTCAGCCAGCGGATCACCTCGGCATCGGGCGCATCGATCCCGATCCGGCGGGCGTCGCCCTGGGCCTTGGCTGCTTCCTGCGGCAAGCGCTGGATTCCGTTCTCGTCATCCGAATGGATCACCACGCAGGCCCCGGCCTTGTAGAGCAGCCCGGCGTTCTCGGGGATGCCGTCATAGGCTTCCATCTTGAAGCCCCACCAGTCGGCCCAGATCGCGCTGCAGGTGCCGGCCGCGGCGAGCAGATCACCGATCTTGTAAGCCTCAACCGCGTGGTGGAAGGTGCTGACCTTGTAGCCGAATTCCTTGCCCATATCGAGCACGATGGCCATCTCGTCGGCGCGGTAGCAGTGGTTCTGGACCAGGATTTCGCCGTCGAGCACCCCCGCCAGCGTTTCCATCGCCAGGTCTCGGCTCTCCAGCTTTCCGGCCTTGCGCTTGGCGCGGTATTCGCTGGCCTTGATCCAGGTTTCGCGGTTGACCGCAAGGTTGCCCATCCGGGTCGAAGGCGCGCGGCCCTTGGCGCCGTAGACCCGCTTGGGGTTTTCGCCGCAGGCCATCTTCAGGCTGTAGGGCGCACCGGGGTACTTCATCCCCTGCATGGTCCGCGAAGGCACGTTCTTCAGCACCACGCCGCGCCCGCCCATCAGATTGCCCGATCCGGGCAGGACCAGCAGCGAGGTGACCCCGCCATTTGCCATGGCCCGCGAAAAGCCCGGGTCCTGCGGCCAGACCGAATGCTCGGCCCAGACGTTGGGGGTGGTCGGGTTGGTCATCTCGTTGCCGTCGGAATGGGCATCGACCCCGGGGCTCGGATAGTCGCCCAGGTGGCTGTGGGCATCGATGATCCCGGGGGTGACGAACTTGCCCGTCCCGTCGATCCGCACCGCATCGGCCGGCACGTCGAGATCGGCCAGACTGCCGGCTACGGCGGCGATCTTGCCATCGCGGATCAGCACCACGCCGCGATCGATCCGCTTGCCCGCGCCGTCGAACACCGTGGCATTGGTGATCAGGGTCGGGTGCGAGGGATAGGGCCGATAGGTCGAAGGATAGGGATCCTTGTTGAAATCCCGCGCGGCCTTCACCGCGGCGCTTTCTTCCTTCTTCTTGTCGTCCTTGTCGGCTGCAAGTCCCGGCGCGGCTGCGGCCAGCATCAATGATCCAGCCGATGCAGCCAGCAGCGTCAGTTTATACCCCCGCATATCGCTTACTCTGCCTTGGCTTCGACGCGGTCTTCCAGCGTATCGAGGTGCATCCAGCCCTTGACCACCCGCGACAGCAGCAGAACGACAACGGCCGCGCCGATCGAAATCCAGCCGAACATTTCGTAGATCTCAAGCAGCTTTTCCTTGCTCATTTCGCCGCCATGGCCGCCGGTCGCTTCGCCAATCTTGCCGGCCACGAAGTTGCCGACTGCGGTCATGTAGAACCAGGCACCCATGATCAGCGAGGCAAGGTAGCTCGGCGCCAGCCGATTCATCGCGCTGAGCCCGACCGGGCTGAGGCACAACTCGCCGGTGGTGGCCAGCAGGTAATAGAGGAACACGAAGATCACCGGGGTCATCGCCGCAATCCCGAACGCCTGCGCGCCCCAGACCAGCACCAGGTTGGCGAGGCCCATCTGGGCAAGGGCGAGACCGAACTTGGCGGGGGCCGAAGGTTCCTTGCCCTCCCGGCCCAGCCATTGCCACAGCCCGGCGAACAGCGGGGCCAGGATGATGATGTAGATCGGGTTTATCGACTGGAAGATCGAAGCCGGCACCCCGCCGCGATCGACATAGCGATCGGTGAACAGGCTCATCGAACCGCCGGCCTGTTCGAAAAGGCCCCAGAACAGCGGGTTGAGGCTGATCAGGAACAGGATCGCGAACATCCGCTCGCGCGGCTCCTTGTCGAGCTTGAAGGTTTCGTACAACACATAGCCAAGCAGGCCGATGCCCGAGACGACCAGCAGGCTCTGGATCACCGACTGGTACTGGACCAGAGCCCAGATCACTGCCACGGCCCCGAAACCGATCGCGTAGAGCCCGTATTCGAGCCCCTTGCTGAGCGGACGCGGGGCTTCCCCGGCACCGTTAAGCGCCTTCTTGCCCAGCACGAAGACGACCAGGCCCGCGAGCATGCCGATACCGGCCAGACCAAAGCCATAGCCCCAGCCGATGGTCTCACCGAGGTAGCCGACCAGGATCGTGCCGATCGCCGCGCCCAGATTGATGCCCATGTAGAAGATCGTATAGGCCCCGTCGCGGCGCACATCGGTCAGCTTGTAGAGCTGGCCGACCATCACCGAGATATTGGCCTTGAGGAAGCCCGAGCCGACGATGATGAAGGCGAGCGCGGCCCAGAACACATTGATTGTCGGGTCATTCTGCCCGCCGACACCTTCAACCGCCATCAGCGTGTGACCAGCCGCCAGCAGCAGCCCGCCGAACAGCACCGCTTTGCGCTGGCCCAGATAACGATCGGCCAGATAGCCGCCCAGCACCGGGGTGATATAGACCAGGCTGGTATAGGCTCCGTAGATCAGGTTGGCCTTGCCATCGCTGAACAGCCAGTGCTTGGTCAGATAGAAAATCAGCAGCGCGCGCATGCCGTAGTAGGAAAAGCGCTCCCACATTTCGGCGAAAAACAGCATGTAGAGGCCCTTGGGATGCCCGGCAAACTCCGGCTCCTTCTGGACCGCAACCTTGGCTCCGATGGCCAGGAAAACCGCAAGAACCACGACTGAGATCGCAGTGATCCAGTCGGCCTCTTGCCACAATGCGACATCTTTCATTTCAAGCTCCCCGAAAGTCTCAGGCAAGGCCGATCCCTGCGGCCCTTTGCATGGCGCCCGAGACTAACCGCGATTTCGCGGGTGTGAAGCGAAATTTGCTCCCGTTGTTGCTTTATTACGCGGGCAGAATCCGGGCTATTTCCCTTGCCTGCCGCGCTGTATTATGGCACTGATGCACCTATGGCCGACAACAGCAAACCCGTCTATCTCAAGCTCCGTGACAAGATCGCCGCGGCGATCATCGAAGGGACCTATCCCGAAGGGGCGATGCTCCCCTCGGTCCGCGCCTTTGCGGTCGATCAGGGCGCCAACCCGCTGACCGTGGCCAAGGCCTATCAGCAGTTCCAGCTCGACGGCCTGGTTGAGGTGCAGCGCGGCGTCGGCATGTTCGTCGCGCGCGGCGCTGCCGACAAGCTGCGGCGGAGCGAGCGCGAGACTTTCCTGCGCCACGAATGGCCGACGATCCGCCAGCGGATCGAGCGGCTGGGCATCGTGCCGGACGAACTGCTCGCCGAAATTTCCTGATCCGCGACTACAATTGTCGATTGCGGAAGGCGTAGGGGTCTGGCACAACCGGGCTTGTGCAGTGCTGCTTGCACCGGGTCGGAAGCTGCGCCGCGCTTTTACCAATTCTTTGGGAAGGGTCATCCATGGTGGCCCTGGGAAAGGCGTGTTTTATGATCCGATCCGAGCTTGTAGCCGCAATTGCCCGTGAAAATCCGGGCCTCCGCATGGAAGAGGTTGAAAAGGTGGTCAGCACCTTCTTCGACGAAATCGCCGGCCGACTGGCTTCGGGCGGGCGGGTAGAGCTGCGCGGCTTCGGTGCTTTTTCCACCCGCGCCCGCGAAGCGCGCAAGGGCCGCAACCCCCGGACCGGTGAAGCCGTCAGCGTCCCCGGCAAGCGCGTGCCCTATTTCAAGCCCGGCAAGGAAATGCGCGCGCGGCTTAACGCTGACTGATGCGTTGACGGGATTGGCAAAGCCAATCCCTGGCGCAACACCGGCCCAGTGTTGCAAGGCGGGGATGGATATCCCCGCCGCACCCCCCTATGGCGGACAAAGCGCGGACGTGGCGGAATGGTAGACGCCGGGGACTTAAAATCCCCTGAGCCTTGCTCGTGTGGGTTCGAGTCCCACCGTCCGCACCAGCAGACTCGGGGTTTGTCCCTAGCCGCCGATTGACCGCGTTTTTCCAGCCACAACCCTAGCACTCCCGCTGCGCCGCATGGGCGCCGAAGGGAGCGTTATGGAGCTAGTTCCGCCAATCGCGGACGCCGGCCAGACCGACCGCCGCGCAGGCAAGCGCTACACGCTGATCCTGCGCGCCGCGAAGCTGGTCTGCGAAGCGGGCGAGTTCCTTTGCGTGCTGCGCGACGTTTCAGACAAGGGCCTCAAGGCGCGGCTGTTCCACGCCATGCCGACCTGCGATGCCTACGAAATCGAGTTTGGCAGCGGCGAACGCTTCGCGGTCGAGCCGATCTGGAACCGGGGTCGCGATACGGGATTCCGCTTTGCTGCCGGACCGATCGACGTCCAGGGTCTGCTGGCCGAGGCCGGCCCCTTTCCCAAGCGGAGCATCCGTTTGCGGATCGCCGAAGAACTGCCGGTGCGGCTGCGCTTCGACAATGGGGAGCTGACCGGCCGGGTGCTCGATATTTCGCAGCACGGCGCGCAGATCGAACTCCCTGCCGCGCTGCCGATCGGGCAGCGGCTGCGGATCGAAGCGTGCGGCCTGCCGGTCCTTCACGGCCGGGTTCGCTGGCGCCGCGCGGCCCGGCACGGGGTGGTCTTTCAGGAAGGCTTCCGGCTTGATGAACTCGCGCAGCTGACCGCGGACATGCAGATCGGGTCCGCAAAGCCGCCCGCGCTGGCGCGGAGCGATCCTAAGGCCGGGCGGCATTAACCATCGATTAGGCATTTTCCTTCACTTGTGGCGGAGCACACAGACTGGGGGCAAAATGACGATTTCCGGCTTCTCCGGCGCAGCGAATTCCGCGCCGAACCGCGAGAAACAGGTCGATGTGGCGATCATCGGGGCGGGGCCGGCCGGGCTGACCGCCGGTTACCTTTTGACCAAGGCCGGACTTTCGGTCGCCGTGATCGAGAAAGACGCCACCTACGTCGGCGGGATCAGCCGCACGGTTGAGGTTGATGGCTACCGCTTCGACATCGGCGGGCACCGCTTCTTCTCGAAGTCGAAGCAGGTCGTCGAGCTGTGGAACGAGATCCTGCCCGACGATTTCATCGAGCGGCCGCGGATGAGCCGGATCTACTACGAGGGCAAATTCTATTCCTACCCGCTGCGCGCCTTCGAGGCGCTGTGGAACCTGGGAATCGTGCGCAGCACGCTGTGCATGGTCAGCTTCGCCAAGGCCAAAGTCTTCCACAACAAGCAGATCAAGAGCTTCGAAGACTGGACAGTCAACGCCTTCGGCTGGAAGCTCTATTCGATCTTCTTCAAGACCTATACCGAGAAGGTCTGGGGCATGCCCTGCGACGAGATGAGCGCCGACTGGGCCGCGCAGCGGATAAAGGGTCTGTCGCTGTGGGGTGCGGTGGTCGATGGGCTGAAGCGCAGCCTCGGTCTCAACAAGGTTCCCAACGACGGGATGCAGACCAAGACCCTGCTCGAAAGCTTCCGCTATCCGCGGCTTGGGCCCGGCATGATGTGGGATGCCGCGCGCGACCGGATCGTCGAGAGCGGCAAGGGCGAGGTGCTGATGGGCCACGCGCTCAAGCAGCTGGCCAGCGACGGCCAGGGCGGCTGGCGCATGACCGCGCGCCACGATCAGGGTGAGACGGTTATCGCTGCCCGCCACGCGATCAGCTCCGCGCCGATGCGCGAACTCGCCGCGCGGCTGCACCCGCTACCCGCGACCAGCCTTCAGGCCCGGCAGCTGCGCTATCGCGACTTCCTGACCGTGGCGCTCAAGATCCGCAGCGACGACCTGTTCCCCGACAACTGGATCTATATCCACGATTCGAAGGTCAAGGTCGGGCGGATCCAGAACTTCCGCTCGTGGTCGCCCGAAATGGTTCCTGAGGAAGGCGTGGCCTGCGTCGGCCTTGAATACTTCTGCTTCGAAGGTGACGGGCTGTGGTCGATGGCCGATGACGAGCTGATCGCGCTCGCCACCTGCGAACTGGCCCAGCTTGGGCTGGTTTCGGCGGAGCAGGTATTCGGCGGGGCGGTTGTCCGGCAGGAAAAGGCCTATCCGGTCTATGACGAGGACTACGCCAGCCACGTTGCCGCGATGCGCAGCGAACTGGAGGAGCGTCACCCGACGCTGCACCTGGTCGGGCGCAACGGGATGCACCGCTACAACAACCAGGATCACGCGATGATGACCGCGATGCTCACGGTCGAGAACATCTTGGCCGAAGCCCGCGTCTATGACGTGTGGGCCGTCAACGAGGATGCCGAGTATCACGAGGCTGGAGCCGAGGGCGCCGAGCTCGATCTGGCTGCCCGCCGCGCGCCGAGCGAGGATCAGGCCGCTGCGCTGACCTCTGTCCGCGACGTGCCCGAACGGATAGTGCCCGAGAAGAAGCGCGACGCGGCCTGACATGCTGCTGCGCCGCGCCTTCGATATCGTGTTCCTGCGCTACATTGCTGCCAGCGCGCTGGCGCTGGGTATCGACATGGGCACTTTCCTTGCGCTTCTGACGCTCGGCCTGGCTGCGGCCCCCGCTGCGGCGCTGGGCTATGGCCTCGGCATCATTGCTCACTGGCTTGCCTCCAGCCGCGCGGTCTTCGCGCGCGGGGTGGCCGAGCGCGGACCCGAGCGGCACCGGCAGAAGGCCTTGTTCGTTGGCTCGGCGCTGGCTGGTTTGGCACTGACCACCGCAATCGTCGGGGCGGGCAGCGCGTTCGGGCTCGATCCGCGCCTTGCCAAGCTTGTGGCGATCGGCGCCAGCTTTTCCCTCACCTGGCTGCTGCGCGAACGGGTAGTCTTCCGCCCGGCCGGGGCGACCTGATGCTCAGCGAACGTCGCCGCCCTGCCTTCACGGCCGATCTGCTGCTGCGGGTCGGCCTTGTCTGGTTGCTGGTTGCGGTGATTTTCGTAGCGGTCAAATGGCCGGCCATCGCCGCGCTGCAATTGCCCGATGCGGATGATACCTTGCGGCTGGTCCAGCTGCGCGATCTGATCGCCGGACAGGGCTGGTTCGATCTTCACCAGTACCGGATCGACCCGGCCAATGGCGGCGTGCTGATGCACTGGTCAAGGCTGGTCGATGTGCCCTTGTGGCTGGTGCAATCCGCGCTGAGCCCACTGCTTGGACCAGCCCTGGCCGAGCGCGCCACGCTGGTGATCGTCCCGCTGATCACGCTGGCTGCCGCGTTGCTGCTGGTCGGCCGCCTCGCCTGGCGCCTGCTCGGCGAGGAAACGGTGTTCTGGGCCTGCCTGGTCTTTGTGCTGTCCTCGGCGGTCGCCGGGCAGATCCAGCCGCTGCGGATCGATCATCACGGCTGGCAGATCGTCTGCCTGCTCGCCGCGCTCAACGGCCTTGCCGCGCGAAGCGAGCGGACCGGCGGACGGATCGCCGGGATCGCGCTTGGTCTCGGCATGACGATCAGCCTGGAGCTGCTGCCGGTGGCGGCGCTGTTCGGTGCGGTCCTTGCCCTGCGCTGGATCCGCGATCCAAAGGCCAAGGCGCTGTGCCTGCATTTCCTTCGCGCGCTGGCGCTGACCGGGATTGCCGCCTTTGCCGCGACGCGGGGCTGGGTCGATCTGGCCAATCATTGCGACACGCTTTCGCCCGCCTACCTGGCCGGGCTCTCTGTAGCGGCCTTTGGCATGACCTTGCTGTCGCTGGCCGGGAATGTTCCGCGCCCGGTGCTGGTGCTGGGCATGGGCGCCTGCGCCGCTGCCGCGCTCGCCGCCGTGCTGGCACTGGCCCCGCAGTGTTCGTCGGGGCCGTTCGTCGCGCTTGATCCGCTGGTCCAGCAGTACTGGTACGCCAATATTCGCGAAGGCATGCCGGTCTGGCGGCAGGACTTTGCGGTGATGCTCAAGCTGATGATCCCGCCGCTGGCCGGGCTGTGGGCCGCGCTGCTGCTGTGGCAGCGCAGCGCGGGCTGGCTGGCGCGGTTCTGGGGAGAATATGCCCTGATCGCCATCGGCACGCTGCTGCTGGCGCTGCTGGTCAGCCGCTCGGCCGCCTTTGCCGCGGCGCTTGGCGCGGTGCCGCTCGGCTGGATGCTGCGCGACTGGCGGCGCAGGGTGCAGAACCTGCCGCGTCCGGGGCGGCGGATCGCCGTACTCGCCGCTTCCGCCTTGATCCTGATTCCCGACCTGCCGCTCGCCGCAGCTCGGTTGGTCACCCCGGCGCGGGCTGCGGCCAGCGGGTCGGCGCAGCAGGTCTGCGACATTTCCGCCGCCGCGCCGATGCTGGGCAAGCTCGCTCCGGCGACGATCTTTGCCCCGATAGACAACGGGCCGATGCTGCTGCTGCAAAGCCGCCACAGCGTGGTCGCTACCGCGCATCACCGCGCCGCCACCGCGCTGCACGACACGATCGCGGCGTTCCTCGCCGAACCAGTCACGGCCGAGGCGATCGTACGCCGTCACGGCGCGCGTTATGTCGCGATCTGTCCGGGCCTGGCCGAGGCGGCAATCTACCGCCAGGCTGCGCCGCAGGGATTTATGGCCGGGCTGATGATGAACGAAGCGCCAGCCTGGCTGGCCCCTGTGGCCATGCCACAGTCCAGCGGACTGATGCTGTGGGAAGTGCTGCCGCCGGTTCAGGCCGGGACGAAGACCAGCGCGTCGCCGTTCATGCAGTAGCGCTTGCCGGTGGGCTTGGGCCCGTCATTGAAGACATGGCCCAGATGTCCCCCGCAGCGGGCGCAGTGCACTTCGGTGCGGGGATAGCCGGTCTCGAAATCGACCGAAGTCTTGGTCGCCTTGGGCAGGACCTGCCAGAAGCTGGGCCAGCCGGTGCCGCTCTCATACTTGGTGCTGCTGGAATAGAGCGGATTGGCGCAGCCCGCGCAGGCGAAGGTGCCGCGCCGCTTTTCCTTCAGCAGCGGTGAGGTTCCGGGCACTTCGGTGCCCTTTTTGCGCAGGATCGCATATTGCTCGGCGGTCAGCCGCTTGCGCCATTCGGCATCGCTGAACGATACCGGATAAGCCTTGGCCTCGGCGCTCGATCCGCAGGCGGCGAGCACCGGAAAGGCGGCCGAGAGGCCCAGCCAGCCCAGCAGGCGGCGGCGCGATGTGGGGGTGATCTGGTTCATAGGTACGGCCTTTCGACTCTGCTATACCCAGTACGTGGCGAAACCCGGAAAGGTTTCACCGCGATGGTCAGAACTTTTCCAGGGTCACGTCCATCCGGCGGAACCCGTGGACGAAGTTGGCGCGGACCCGCTCGACCTTGCCGGTCACGTTCACCCGCATCCGGCGCTTGTGCATTTCCTCCATCAGGATCTTGAGCTGCAGTTCGGCCAGCCGTGCGCCCACGCAGCGGTGGATGCCATAGCCGAACGAAAGGTGGCGGCGGGCATTCTCGCGGTTCAGGATCACGCGGTCGGCGTCGTCGAACACTTCTTCATCGCGGTTGGCCGAGATGTACCACAGGATCAGCTTGTCGCCCTTCTTGATCTGGTGGCCGAACAGCTCGGTATCGGCGGTGGCGCTGCGGCGCATGTGGGCCAGCGGGGTCTGGAAACGGATGATTTCCTGGACCGCGTTGGGGATCACCGAAGGATCGCTTTCGAACAGCGCGCGCTGATCGGGGAAGCTGTGCAGGCCGTGGATGATGCCCGACATGGTGTTGCGGGTAGTATCGTTGCCGCCCACGATCAGCAGGATCAGGTTGCCCATGAAGGTCTGCGGGCTCATGTCCTTCATCGCGTCCGAATGGACCATCATCGAGATCAGGTCGCGCTGGGGCGGCTTTCCCATCCGGTCGATCCACAACGTCTTGAAGTACTGCGCCATCTCCTGGAAGATTTCCCAGCGGGTTTCAGTGAGTCCACGCGCAAAGCTTAGCTCGACATCACCGGCCCAGTCGGACCAAAAGGTCAGCAGGCGGCGGTCTTCCCAGGGGAAACCGAACAGGATCGCCAGCATGCCGGTGGTCAGTTCGACCGAAACCTTGTCGACCCAGTCGAACTCCTCGCCGAACGGCAGGGTGTCGAGCGTCGCGGCGGTCCGCTCGCGAACCTCGGAGGCAAATTTCTCGATCTCGCCGGGGGTGAAGGCCGGGGCAACGGTGCGGCGCTGTCCGGTATGTTCTGGGCGGTCCATCGCGATGAACATCGGCAGGCGGCGCTCGGCCAGCTGCTCGGGCGTAACGTCTGCCGGCGGCTCGGTGATGGTGATGCCGCCATATTGCCAGGAGGAGGAGAACAGCTCGGGCAGCGCTTCGACATGCTGGATCGCCTTCGATGTGGTCACGTTCCAGTAAGCGCCATAGGGCGATTCGGGCACGTAGTTGACCGGCTCCTTGGCGCGCATCTCGGCAAAGATCGGCTGCCAGCGGTCCTCGACATAGATGTCGCTGCGCGAGACGTCCCAGGGATGGCTGTGGACCGGCAATTCCTGCCCGTGTTCCTTCAGCCAGGCTTCGAATGCCTCGGTCGCGGTCGGCGAAGTCCGGTAGACGAACTTCTCGGGGGCTGCTGCCAGGGTTGCCATCTTTGTCTCTCCACTGCCCGCATCTGCAAATGCGTTGCGCGGAGAGACTTATCCCGCTCAACTTACCGAAATGTCAATAGTGGCTCGGCGAACCGCCTGAAATGCCTGTCAGGCGGGCGCGCGGCGAAACAGGCTCCGTTTGGTGGCTCCTGCCGGGCCGCTTTGCATGACCCGCTTCTTGAACATCGCTGCGCCGCCGCGGACCAGCACGGCGACGCATAGCCCCTGCCAGGCGATCGCCGCCGCGTGCAGCCACAAGCCTTCATGCTGCGCAGCCCGGGCCAGCATGGTAAAAGGTGAAGAGAACGGCACGATCATCGCGGCCTTTTCAACCCAGGTTCCCGGCATGGCCATCGCGAAATTGGCAAAGAAGAAGTTCAGCAGTTGCAGCATGGTGACCGGCATCGACAGGGTCTGCACTTCGCGTACCGTGGTCGCGAGCGATCCGATCGCCAGGAAGATCGAACCAAGCACCAGATAGCCCATCGCGAAATAGATCACGCCCAGGGCGAAGAAGGCTGGCCAGCCGACCGCAGGTGCGGGATAGTCGCTCAATCCGTTGCCGGCGCTGACCCACAAGGATCCGCCGACCAATGCCCAAACCGTGATTCCGACAAAGGAAATCGCCAACATCGCGAAAAGCTTGCCCAGGAACACCGCATCCATCGGGATTGCGGCGGCCAGCACTTCGATAATCTTGTTGCCCTTTTCCTCGACCAGATTGGACAGCACCATCCCGGCGAGGATCATCATCAGCATGAACAGCACGGTCTGACCGATCTGCGCGGTTGAGCGCTGGCCCTGCGTCTTGTCCGCAGTCGAGGTGGCAATCCCCGCCAGCGTCACTTCCGGAAAGTCGGTCGGTCCGCGCTGCAGGGCCTGCGCGGTCAGCAGGGCCACGCGGCCTTGCCAGTCGGCAATGCGCTCTTCGGGGCCGGTCAGGACCGGTTTCTCAAGCGTCCCGCTGACGATCGCGGCCAGGTTGGCGCGGTTGGACTTCATTGCGATCAGCGGGTCGAAGGCTTCGCCTGGCTGAAGCTTGCGGACCACGACCAGAGTTGGCATCGCCGGACCGAGCCGTGGGGCCAGCACCTGCTGGGCGCGGACCAGGGCATCGGCATCGGCGGCGTTCATCGCCACGCCCAGTTCGGGGCGGCTGGCGTTCTGCCGGACCTGCTGGCCGACTCCGCCGGCCACATACATCAGCGCCATCATGAACAGTGGTCCCAGCAGGAAGAAGATAAAGCTGCGGGAAAACAGGATCGCGGTGAAATCGCGCCGGGCGACAACGAGGGCCGCAGCAAGCGTCGAGAGCCGGCCGGTGTGAGACTGTTCGCTCACCGGCGGAACTCCTCTTTCTCTTCCTCAAGCGCCCGTGCCGCTGCCTCGCCGGCAATTGCCACGAAGGCATCATGCAGCCCGGCCCGCTCGATCGACAGCGAGAGGATCCCCGCCTCGCCCTCGATCAGGGCCCGCAGCAACGGTTCGATCCCGGTTTCAGGCAGGCTGAAATACCAGAAGCTCCCTTCGTGCCGGGCATCGGCCGGCAGGGCGCCGCGCCAGGGGCCGTCACCAACCCGGGTTTCGAGGCGGACCTGCGGACGGATTCGGTCGCGGGCCACATCGACCGGACCAGCGAAGGGTACCTTGCCCCCGGCGATGATCGCCACCGCGTCACACAGCCGTTCGGCATGGGCGATGACGTGGGTCGAGAAGATTACGGTCGTGCCCTTTTCGGCCAGCGTGCGGATCATCCGTTCGAGCTTGCCCTGGTTGAGCGCGTCGAGGCCCGAGAACGGCTCGTCGAACACCACCAGCCGGGGATTATGCACCAGGGTCCCAAGCAGCTGGACCTGCTGGGCCATGCCCTTGGAAAGCTGGCGGATCTGCCGGTCGATCGCATAGCCCAGGCCATGTTCTTCCAGCAGTTCCTTGCCGCGTCGCCGCCCTTCGGCCAGCGGGAGCCCGCGCAATGCGCCGAGGAAGGCGATCGCCTCGTAAGCTTTCATCGAGGGGTAAAGCCCGCGCTCTTCGGGGAGATAGCCGACGGTATGAGCCACCTCGTGCGGTCGGTCGGTGCCAAGCAGGCGGCGCACCCCGGCGTCCGGATCGATGATCCCCAGCAGCATTCGCAGCGTGGTGGTCTTGCCCGCCCCGTTGGGACCAAGGATGCCGTAGATCGCGCCTTCGGGAACCGACAGGTCGACCCCGTCGACCGCGGTGAAGCCGTCGAACCGCTTGACCAGACCGCGTGCTTCGATCGCCAGCGGGCGGTCCTGCGCACCGCTTGCATTGCTCGTCATCGGTCCATCGCCTAGCTTCATCATCCGCGTGCCTTATGGAGCGCTTGTGAACAGGAGCAACAGGAAGTTTGGTTAACGCGGCTTCAACTGCAGCGCTAAAGCATGACCTGGCCGCCGAGGCCGGGCGTTTGGGCTTCGTCGCCTCCGGGATTGCTCCGGCAGCGGAGGACCCGCTGCGCGCGGCGCGGCTTGAGCAATGGCTTGGTGAGGGCAGCCATGGCGACATGGAGTGGATGGCGGCGCGGCTGGAGCATCGCCGCAGCCCGCAAGGACTGTGGCCAGAGGCGAACAGCGTGATTGCACTGGGGATGAGCTATGCGCCTGAGGCCGATCCGCTGGCGTTGGCCGACGTGCCCGATCGCGCCCGGATTTCGGTCTATGCCCAGGGGCGTGATTATCACGATGTGGTCAAGAAGGCGCTCAAGGCGCTGGCCCGCTGGCTGGTCGCCGAAGCGGCGCAGCGCGGCCTGGGCGCGGCCGGGGTTAAGGTCTTCGTCGATACCGCGCCGGTGATGGAAAAGCCTCTTGGCATGGCCGCCGGGCTGGGCTGGCAGGGCAAGCACACCAACCTGGTCAGCCGCGAACATGGCTCGTGGCTGTTCCTCGGCGCGATTTATACCACGCTGGAATTTGAACCCGATCCGCCGGGCGACGATCGCTGCGGCTCGTGCAGCGCCTGCCAGGCGGCCTGCCCGACCGGGGCCTTCCCGGCACCCTACCGGCTCGACGCGCGGCGCTGCATTTCCTATTTGACGATCGAGCTGAAGGATGCCGTGCCGGTGGAATTCCGCAAGGCGCTGGGCAACCGGATCTATGGCTGCGACGATTGCCTGGCGGTCTGCCCGTGGAACAAATTCGCCCAGAGCGCGCAGGCCATGCAGGCCTTCCTGCCCCGCGCCGAACTGGCAGCGCCGCGGCTGGCCGAACTGCTGGCGCTCGACGATGCGCGATTTCGGGCACTGTTTTCCGGCTCGCCGATCAAGCGGATCGGGCGGAACCGGTTCGTGCGCAATTGCCTCTATGCCGCCGGCAACAGCGGCGATCCCCGGCTGACCCTGCCGGTCACGGCGCTGCTCGGCGATCCCGATCCGGTGGTTGCTGAAGCGGCCCGTTGGGCGCTGGGCGAGCTGGGCGAATGAGCCCAAAGGCGCGTCGAACCATTTTCCTACAGGCCGCGAATCTGGCAGATTCGCGGCATGCCGAGTTTTGCGTTCTTTCGCGATTGCCAGCCTGTTGCCCGCCGCAGCGGAACACCACAAAAGGTAACCAAAGGTAACGCGCTAGCCCGCTTGTGCGTGCCGCTTTGTTACCTTTGGTGAGGCTACCGCGCCAGCAGGTTGCGGGCCTGGCTGGCCAGTTGGGCCAGCATCGCCGGGGCGACCGGCACCGCCGCCTGGGCGCGGTGCACGACCTTGCGGAACTGCGAGACGCCTTCGGCCTGGCTCTCCGCCCAGGCCGCAACCGCAGCCAGGGCATCGCCCTTCCGGCCGGCGACGCGGCGCAGAAAATCGAGCCGCATCTGCTGGAAATCGCGGGCCAGACCATTGACCAGCAGCCGCTCCCATGGGTCCGACGGGCTCATCCGGGCGGCGGTCTGCTGGGCCCAGTCGAGCCCGATCCGCGCGCCCAGATCGGCAAAGGCGGCGGTAATCGCCCGGGCCGGACTGCCGCTTTCGCGGGCCAGCCGCGCAATCCCGACCGCGCCGTCCAGATCCTGCAGGGTCGCGACCAGCGCCGCTTCCTCGGCCGGAGCGCCGGCTTCGGCCAGTTGGGCCCGCATCCGGCCCGACTGGGCGCGGATTTCGCCCGAGAGCAGGCTTTCGGTATCGCGGCTCAGCTCAATGACGCTGCCCTGCAGTTCGGCGACCAGCTTGGACGGTTCGCAAGTATGCCCGCCGACCCGCAGCAGGTCGGCGATGTGATCGGACAAGGCAGCGGCGGCGCGGTCAAACAGGGTGATGCGCGCGGTCTCGCTCATCGCTGCGGTTTCGATGCGCTGCCAGATCGCATCCATCCCGAACAATCGCTCGGCCGCGACGAAAGCGGCAACGACCTGGGCCAGGTTGGCGCCTTCTTCCTCGGCGAGCTCGAAAGGATGGATCAGCCCCAGCCGGTTGATCACGCGGTTGGCCAGCTTGGTCGCGATGATCTCGCGCCGCAGCCGGTGGTCCAGAATCTCGCGCTTGAACTTGCCGCGCATCGGCTCGGGGAAGGCGGCGAGCAGATCGTCGGCGAGGCCTGGATCATCGGGCACTGCCGACGCTTCGATTGCCGCCTGCAGGGCCAGCTTGGCGGTCGACAACAGCACCGCCAGTTCGGGCCGGGTCAGGCCGTGTCCGTCGGCGGCGCGGCGGACATAGCCTTCGCCATCGGCCAGGCCTTCGGTCTTGCGGTCCAGCTGGCCCAGCGCTTCCAGCGTCTCGATCAGCCGCAGGTGCGATGCAGTCGCCGGGGCGCCGCCGGCCTGGGCGATCGACAGGGCCAGCGCTTGCAGCCGGTTGTCTTCCAGCACGATGTCGGAAACCTCGTCGGTCATGCTGGCCAGCAGCTTGACCCGCGCGGGTTCGGTCAGCCGCCCGGCGCGTTTGGCTCCGGCCAACGCGATCTTGATATTGACCTCGTTGTCCGAACAATCGACCCCGGCCGAATTGTCGATGAAGTCGGTATTGATCCGCCCGCCGTGGAGCGCGAACTCGATCCGCCCGGCCTGGGTGGTGCCAAGGTTGGCGCCTTCGCCAATCACCTTGCAGCGCAGGTCTGCGCCGTCGATCCGCAGCGCGTCGTTGGCCGGATCGCCGACCTGGACGTTGTTTTCGGCGCTGCTCTTCACATAAGTGCCGATCCCGCCGAACCACAGCAGATCGACCTGGCTCTTGAGGATTGCGGTGATCAGGCTGTCGGGATCGATCGTTTCCGCCTCGATCCCCAGCAGCGCGCGGACTTCCTTGCTCAGCGCGATTTCCTTGGCGCTGCGCGCGAACACGCCGCCGCCCTTCGAGATCAGCTTCTTGTCGTAATCGTCCCAGCTTGAACGCGGCAGCGCGAACATCCGGTCGCGTTCCTTCCAGCTCTTGGCCGGATCGGGATCGGGATCGAGGAAGATGTGGCGATGGTCGAAGGCGGCGACCAGCTTGATCGCCTTCGACAACAGCATGCCGTTGCCGAACACGTCACCCGACATGTCGCCGCAGCCGGCGACCAGCACCGGTTCGCGCTGCACGTCGACGCCCATTTCGAGGAAGTGCCGCCGGACGGAGAGCCAGGCTCCCTTGGCAGTGATCCCCATCGCCTTGTGGTCATAACCCTTGGAGCCGCCACTGGCGAAGGCATCGTCGAGCCAGAAATCATGCTCGTCGGCGATCGCGTTGGCGGTGTCGGAAAAGGTCGCGGTGCCCTTGTCGGCGGCGACCACGAAATAGGGATCCTCACCGTCGCGGATCGTCACCCCGGCGGGATGGACCACCTTGCCACCGACAATGTTGTCGGTGATCGACAGCAGCGTGCGGATGAACAGCTTGTAGCTTTCCTTGCCCTCGGCCAGCCAGCTGTCGCGATCGCGCGTGGGGTCGGGCAATTGCTTGGGATAGAACCCGCCCTTGGCCCCGGCCGGCACAATCACCGCGTTCTTGACCTTCTGGGCTTTCATCAGCCCGAGCACTTCGGTGCGGAAGTCATCGCGCCGGTCGGACCAGCGCAGCCCGCCGCGCGCGACCGGGCCGGAGCGCAGGTGGATCCCCTCGACCCGCCGCGAATAGACGAAGATCTCCCGCCACGGCAGCGGCTTGGGCAACCCCGGAACCAGCGCGGAATCGAGCTTGAAGGCCAGCGCGGCCAGCCCTGCCGGAGCAAAGGCATTGGTGCGCAGGCAGGCTTCGACTACGGCGCGGAACTGGCGCAGCAGGCGGTCGTCGTTGATCGCCTTGACCTGGGCCAGACCGGCGCGGATCGCGTCCTGCGCGGCAGTTTCGGCCTTGGCCCGATCGCCCTTGAACGCAGGATCGTGACGCGCCACGAACAGCGCAATCAGACCGCGCGACACTTCGGGGGCATTCTGCAGGGCATCGACCGCAGTCGGGACCGAGTAGTTGAGCCCGGCCTGGCGCAGGTAACGGTACCACGCGCGCAGCCAGTTGGCCTCGCCCGCGCTCAGCGCCGCAGCAGTAATCAGGCGGTTGAAAGGATCGTCCTCGGCCGCGCCGTTGAGGACGTTGGACAGTGCTGCCTCGACCGCCTGGCCGCGGGCCAGCAGGTCAGCCGGGTCGAGCCCGGCGGGTGCGGACAGCAGGAAATCGTGGATCGTGCCAAGCCGGCCGTCATCCAGCTCGGTCGGCACGTCTTCGATTACCCGGAAACCGAAATTCTCCAGCGCCGGAACTGCATCGGACAGCGCCAGCGAGCCGGTCCGCTGATACAGCTTCAGGCGCAGCACGCCTTCGCCGTCCTCGGCCATGCGGTGGAGGCGGGCATCGCGCAGCGGACCGGCTTCGCCCTCGCCGGCAACCCGGCGCAAGCGGGCGATATCGAGCGCCGCTTCGCCCGCGCCATAAGCGGTGCGGTAAGCCAGCGGAAAGGCTTCGGCATAACGGTGGGCGATGGCGGCGGCGCGCGAAGGTTCTTCGCTGGCCGCAATCTCGGCCTCGACTGCATCGGCCCAGCCGCGCAGCATGGCCTTGAGTTCGGCGTCGAGCTTGGCCTCATCCGGCATCCGCGCCACTTCGGGCAGGTCGAGCACCACCCGGATCAGCGCGAGCTGGCCTTCAATTTCGGTGCTCCAATCAAGCACCGGTGCGCCCGCTGCCGCGACCAGCATGGTCTGGACCTGCTGCCGGGTCGCGGTCGACATCGCATCGCGCGGGATCCAGGCAAAGGCGAACAGGTGCCGTTCCAGCGGCGAGCAGACCAATGCCAGCTTGGGCCGGGGGCGATCAGTAAGGCTCATGCTGGCGGTGGCGATGCGCTCGATCTCGGCCTCGCTGAAGCTGACCAGCAGGTCGTGCGGCAGCACGGTCAGCGCATGAACCAGTGCCTTGCCGGCATGGCCCTGCGGCGAAAAGCCGAAGCGCTTGCCAAGGTCGACCAGGGTCGAGCGAAGCCGCGGAACCTGCGTCGGCGAAGCGGCCAGCGCGGCGCTCGTCCAGATCCCGGCATGGACCGAAAGCGCCGCAACCCGGCCCTTTTCGATCACCGGCAGGATGAACAGGTCAAGTGGGGTGCGGCGATGGACCTGGCTGGCCTGGTTGGACTTGACCACCAGCGGAACCCGCGCGCCTTTCTGCCCGTCGAACCAGGCGAAAGCGCGATCGTAAGAGATCGGGCCGAGCAGGACCTTGGCGCTCTTGCGGCAGATCCCCAGTGCCCCGCTCTGGCTGCCGTCGCGCTGGCGGGTGACGTGGCCCAGTTGAGTCAGCATCCCGTCCTTGAACCAGCGCAGCAGCGCCGCACCTTCGCTGTCGGGGCAGGAATCGGCGTCGGCACCCATCACTTCCTGCATCTTGGGCCAGTCCTGTACCGCGGCGCGGACATCGGCGAGGGTCGAGGCGAGGCCGCGCTCCAGTTCGCGGCGCTGGCGGGCATCGGCGCGGCTGGTCTCGAGGTAGACCATCGATTCGCGCTTTTCGCCGGCGGCATCCCCGGCGACGATCTCGATCAGCTTGCCCTTGACGTCGCGGCGTACGGGCAGGACCGGGTGGATCAGGCGGTCGATCGCGAGGCCATGGGCGGCAATGGTCGAGGCAATGGAATCGACCAGGAACGGCATATCGTCATTGATCAGCGCCAGCCGCATGAACCGCTCTCCCGCGGCGCCCGAAACCGATTCGATCGCGATGGTCGATGATCCCGGTTCGCGCTGGGCGGCGGCGGCGATGGTGAACTCTGCCGCCTGAGCCAGTCCGTCAGCGGCAAAGGGCGGATCGCCCGGCAGCATGGCATCCGACAGGCGCTGGGCCAGGGCCTTGACCAGGGGTCTCGGGGCAGACTTCGAACTCATCGCGGGCAAGCTCCTCGGCGGGCGCGGCCGCCATTCCTGCGTGTTATTTTATTGCTATCATGTGTAGCATTTGTACGCACCCTAGTCCAAAGTGGTCTCAATCGCAACCACCTTGCCCCTAGGGAAAAGGGCTTAGGCCAAGGCCTTGGCGGTTAATTCGAGCGAGCGGCGGCGCATGGCCGGATCATAGGTGGCGCCCGATACGATGATCTCGTCGGCCTGGGTGCGCTCGACAAACCGGGCAATATCGGCGCGGACCTTTTCGGGCGAGCCGACCGCACTGGCCTGGCGCATATGTTCCAGCATGGCGAGCTGGCCGGGCGGCAGGCTCTGCCGATAGCCGGGGACCGGCGGCTTGAGCCTGCCCGGATTGCCGCTGCGCAGCGCGACGAAGCTCTGGTCCATCGATGTGCCGAGCAGCGCGGCCTCCTCGTCGTCCTCGGCCGCAATCACCGTCATCGCCGCCATCACATGCGGCTTTTCGAGCGCTGCCGACGGCCTGAACTGCTGGCGGTACAGTGCCAGCGCCTGATCCAGATAGTCGGGCGCGAAGTGCGAGGCGAAGGCGTAAGGCAGGCCCAGCGCTGCCGCGAGACCGGCCCCGAACAGGCTGGAGCCCAGGATCCACAGTTCAACCGCCGCGCCTAAGCCGGGGGTCGCCCTGACCGGCAATTCCGGCTCGCCAGTAAACAGCGCGCGCAGCTCGACAACGTCCTGCGGGAAGTATTCGGCGGCGCGGCCCAGATCCTTGCGCAGCATCTGTCCGAACCGGGCATCGGCCCCCGGCGCACGGCCCAGCCCGAGATCGATCCGGCCCGGGAACAGCGCATCAAGCGTGCCGAACTGTTCGGCGATCACGAAGGGGTTGTGATTGGGCAGCATGATTCCGCCCGAACCGATCCGGATCGAACTGGTCGCATGGCCAATATGGGCAAGCACCACCGCCGCCGCGCCGCCGGCCACTCCGTCCATCGCGTGATGCTCGGCCACCCAGAAGCGTTTGTAGCCATTCGCTTCGGCGGTCTGCGCCAGCGCAGCAGCCTCGCCAAGCGCTTCGCTCACCGTGCCGCCTTCGCGCACGGTCACCAGATCGAGAACCGAAAGATCAATCACCGGCCAGAGGGTGCGTCGGTCTGCCCCAGTTGGTCAAGGTATCCGCGTGCGATTTTCGCGATATCGCTGCCGGGTGCAGCGCGGATCACCGATTCCCAGCTCTTGCGGGCGGCATCGTCGCGCCCGGCCAGCACCGCGATCACCCCGGCTTCCAGCCCGATCTCGGGATCGACCGGCATCAGTTCGGCAGCGCGCTCGATCTGCTGCTGGGCGTCGGCGAGCTTGCCCTGACGGCGCGACAACGTAGCGGACAGCAACCAGGCCTGGGCATTGGCGGGGGCGGCGCTGCGCGCTTCGGCCAGCGCGGCGGCGGCTTCGTCCGGACGGTTCAGCGCCACCAGCGCGCGCGCGCGGTCGATCGCAATGGCTGCCTTGAGCTTGGCATCGCTGCCCTTCGCGGCATCGCCCTTCGCCACATCGAGCGCGATCAGCGCGGCACTGGCATCGCCGGCGGCAAGGTGGGCATTGCCGCCCAAGGCGCCCAGCCGGGCCCGTTCGCCAAGATCGGTCACCGGCGTATCCTCGCGCGCGGAGAGGAACAGCGTGGCCGCTTCCGCCCAGCCGTCGATCCGGGTCAGCGCCATGGCCTGGCACTGCTTGGCCCCGGCCCGTTCGCGCATGGTCTTGGCCGCGGCGAGCCAGTTCTGCGCCACTTCGATCGCATCGGCCGGGCGGGACATGGCAAGGTCGAGACATTCGCGCAGCTGCGCATCGAACGGATCAGCTCCTGCCACTTTGGCCACGGCGGCATCCTTCTTTCTGGGGATCTGCAACGGAGCCTGCGGCAAAGCGCCGCCGGGTCCGACCTGAAGCAGCAAGGGGGCGAGGATCGAAAGCGGCATCTTGGTTCCTGATTCAGCCCAGTGCCGCCAGCACTTGCAGCAGCAGGGCAAGGTCGGAGTCGCGGCTGAGGCGATGATCGCCGTCCTTGACCAGCGTCACCTGCACATCGGCTGAACGCAAGGCGGCCGATAGCCGCAGCGCCAGCTCCCACGGCACGTCCGGATCCTGCTGGCCGTGGAGCAGCCGGACCGGGCAATCGAGCGGAATTTCGCTGTCCAGCAACAGGTTGGCCTGCCCATCGTTCCAGAAACCGGGATAGGTCGGGGTCGGCTGCGGGCCATAGGCGTTCTCTTCCAGCACGGTCTCCCCGGCCAGCAGTTCCGCCTGCTGCTCGTCGCTAAAGCCCCAGGCAGTGAAGTCCGGCGCGGCGGCGATCCCGACCAGCCCGGTGATCCGCTCGGGCATGGCAAGCGCCACCAGCAGCATCAGCCAGCCGCCCATCGAGGAGCCGACCAGCATGACCTTTTGGCTGCACAACGCACCAATCAGGGCCACCACCTCGTCCCGCCAGCGCGAGAGCGTGCCCTCGGCAAAGTCACCCGGACTTTCACCGCAGCCCGAATAATCGAGCAGCAGGCATTCGCGCCCTTGCGCAGTGGCCCAATCGAACACGGCAGTCGCTTTCCCGCCCGCCATGTCGGACATGTAGCCCGGCAGGAAAACCAGCGCCGGACCCGCTCCGGCCACCTGGTGGTAAGCGATCCGGCGGCCATCGGGCAGGGTGTGAAAGCGCGTTTCGGTCATGTCCTTGCCCTGTCATGAAACCCGGCTAGTCTGCAAGGCAAGACAGGGAGAGTTTTCCATGAATGCGCCGCTGCCCGAGGCTGCCCCCGAAACGCCGCTGCTGGCCGCAAGCCGCCGCAATGCGCTCAAGCTCGGGCTGCTCGGTCTCGCCGGGATCGGCACGCCGCTGCTGGCCCAAGGGGCCCCGCGCTTTACCCACGGCGTAGCGAGCGGCGAGCCGGGCGCGAACCAGGTCCTGCTCTGGACCCGTTATGCCGGCGATTCCGATACGGTGCTGAAATGGGAACTGGCCGAGGACGCCGCGTTCAGCCATGTCGCCGCCTCCGGCGATTGCACCGCCTCGCCCGCCAATGATGGCTGCGCCAAGGCCTGGGCCAAGGGGCTCAAACCCGGGCAGTGGTACCACTACCGCTTTATCGCCCCCTCAGGCGAGACGTCGCTCACCGGGCGAACCCGGACCCTGCCGCAGGGCAAGACCGCCAAGTTCCGGATCGCGGTGTTTTCCTGCTCCAATTACGGCTTCGGCTGGTTCAATGCCTATGGCCACGCTTGCGAGGCCGGTGATTTCGACCTGGCCGTGCACCTCGGCGACTATTTCTACGAGTACAAGCGCGGGGTCTATCCCAGCGAGAAACAAGGGCTGGGCGAGCGGCTGTTGCCGGTGGATGAGACCGTCACCCTCGATCAATACCGCGAGCGGTTCCGCACCTACCGCGCCGATCCCGATCTGCAGCGGCTGCATCAGCTCTACCCGATGGTGTCGGTCTGGGACGATCACGAGACCGCCAACGATACCTGGAAGAACGGGGCCGAAAACCACGATCCCAGCGAAGGCGATTGGGCCCTGCGCAAGGCGATGTCGGAACGGGCCTACCGCGAATGGCTCCCGGTCTCGGACGACGACTATGCCAGCTACGAGGTTGGCGATCTTGCCACCCTGTTCCGGCTTGAGACGCGGCACATCGCCCGCGATCAACAATTCGATCTCGATGCAGTGTTCAATGGAGCCGCGCCTGGCCAGGCCGAAGCCGCGCTTTCCGCTTTTCGCGATGGTCAGTGGCGCAATCCCGCACGCGAATTGCTGGGCCCGGCGCAGCAGGGATGGCTGGCCAAAGGCCTCAAGACCTCTGCCCGCGCGCGCAAGCCGTGGCAGGTTCTGGTCCAGCAGGTGATCATGGGCCGGCTCGCGATGCCGCAGAACCTAGCCGAGGGCATGGCAGCCAATTCTCCCGCCTGGCTCAAGAAGCGGATGCAGAGCGCGGTTGCGGCCGCACGTAACGGTCTGCCGATGAACATGGACGCCTGGGACGGCTACCCTGCCGCACGCGACCGGGTGCTCAAGTCCTCGCTCGAAGCCGGGGCGAACCTGCTGGTGCTAACCGGCGATACCCACAATGCCTGGGCCTTCGATCTCGATCATCGGGGCCAGCGGGTCGGGGTGGAAATGGCCGGCCAGTCGGTCACTTCGCCCGGCGCCGAGGATTCGGTGCCATGGCGCAAACCCGATGCGCTCGCCGCCGATCTCGTCGCCGCGAACACCCAGCTCAAATGGTGCGACACCGCCCGGCGCGGCTACCTCGCGCTCGAACTGACCCCCAAGGCCGCAGTGGGCGAATTCCGCTTCATGGCCACCGTGCGGCAAAAAGGGACCGCGCTGGCCGGGGTCAAGCGGATGACGGTGCTGGCGGGGGCGCGGAAGTTTTCGGTTTGAGCAAGACTTGCAGTATCTACTTGGAACCAGAAACTAACCCGTCGCCCCGTGCTCGACACGGGGCTTGGCTTTTCTAGCAACCCATCATTTGGCATGATGGTCCGATGGAGAAAGGCGGCTGGGTCTACATTATGGCGAACCGCTATCGCGGTGGGATGTATGTGGGTGTGACTTCCGACCTGACACGCCGCGTCTGGCAACATCGCGAGGGTCAAGGATCGATCCATGTTGCCGATTTCGACAAGCGGCGACTGGTCTATGCCGAACGGCACGAGGAAATTGAACCGGCGATCGCGCGGGAGAAACTGGTCAAGAAGTGGCGGCGCGAATGGAAATTCGCGCTGATCGAGGCTGACAATCCTGATTGGCTTGACCTGTGGGAGCAGTGGTATCCGGCTAGCGGTTCATTTGGGCCCAGCGTCGAAAGGTAGCCAAGCCCCGTGTCAAGCACGGGGCGACGGGTTGGTGGGTGGGATTGAGACTTGGCCCAGATTGCTTCCTTAACCTCTCCCTGCTATCCATCGCTGCGATGACGCACTGCCGCGCCTTGACGACTACTACCACCACCCCGGCTTTCCGGGGGCGGGTGGCAGGCGCCTGACAGGCGCAGCGCGCACCGCCGTCCGGGTTCGGGCGGTTGGCGTTACCTCTCGAACTTGCAGCCAAACCCAGCGCCGCCCCTTCCGGTGGGCCCCGGCTTGTGCCATGGCGCCCGGCAAGCAAGACGAGAGTGAGCATGTCCGAAGTTCTCAAGATCAGCCTTCCCGATGGTTCGGTACGCGAAATGCCGGCCGGATCGACTCCGGCCGATGTCGCCGCGGCGATCGGTCCGGGCCTGGCCAAGGCGGCGCTGGCCGCGCGGATCGATGGCGAGCTGGTTGACCTGACCCGGCCATTCGAACGCGATTGCGCCCTCGCGCTGGTTACCAGCCGTGATGAAGCCGATGCGCTGGATCTGGCCCGGCACGATTTTGCCCACGTCCTGGCCGAAGCGGTCCAGGCGCTGTTCCCGGGCACGCAGATCACCTTCGGGCCGAGCACCGACGACGGGTTCTATTACGATTTCGCGCCGGCCGAGCGTCCCTTTACCGAGGAAGACCTGCCCGCGATCGAGGCCGAGATGCGCAAGATCATCCAGGCCGACAAGCCGCTGCGCCGCGAAGTGTGGAGCCGTGAGCAGCTGATTTCGCGCTGGAAGCAGCAGGGTGAAAGCTTCAAGGCCGAATGGGCTGCTGAGCTGCCCGGCGACGAGCCACTGACGGTCTATTGGTCGGGCGACGACTGGCTCGACATGTGCCGCGGCCCGCACCTGCCCTCCACCGGCAAGCTCGATCCCCAGGCCTTCAAGCTGACGCGGGTTTCGGGCGCCTATTGGCGCGGCGATCAGAACAACGCGATGCTCAGCCGGATCTATGGTACCGGCTGGCTGAGCAAGAAGCAGCTGGCCGAGCATCTGACCCGGCTGGAGGAAGCGGCCAAGCGCGATCACCGCAAGCTGGGCGGGGAGATGGACTTGTTCCATCTTCAACAGGAAGCCCACGGCTCGGTGTTCTGGCACCCCAAGGGCTATCTGATCTGGCGCGAGCTGGAGGCCTATATGCGCCGCGCGATCGATGGTGCCGGCTACCGCGAGGTCAAGACCCCGCAGGTAATGGACGCGCGCCAGTGGGAGCAGTCGGGCCACTGGGGCAAGTACCGCGAGAACATGTTCGTGATTCCGGACGAAGTGCCGAACGTTGACGACGAAGGCCCGGTGATCTCGGGCGAGGCCGACTGGATGGCTCTGAAGCCGATGAACTGCCCGGCGCACGTGCTGATCTTCCGGCAGGGGATCAAGTCGTACCGCGATCTGCCGCTGCGGATCTACGAAAACGGCTGCTGCCACCGCAACGAGCCGCACGGCGCGCTCCACGGGCTGATGCGCGTGCGTCAGTTCACCCAGGACGATGCCCACATCTTCTGCCGCGAAGACCAGATCGTGGCTGAAGTGAAGGCGTTCTGCGAGCTGGCCGACCGGGTCTACAAGCACTTCGGCTTCACCTATTCGGTCAAGCTGGCGCTGCGCCCGGAAAAGCGGTTCGGCAGCGATGCCGATTGGGACAAGGCCGAGGCCGAGCTGCGCCAGGCGGTGATCGACGCAGGTCTGGCGACCGAAGAATACGGCTGGGAAGAATTGCCCGGCGAGGGCGCGTTCTATGCGCCCAAGCTCGAATGGCATCTGACCGACGCGATCGGGCGGACCTGGCAAGTCGGCACGATCCAGTCGGACCGGGTGCTGCCCGACCGGCTCGACGCCAGCTATGTCGGCGAGGACGGCGAAAAGCACCGCCCGGTCATGCTCCACCGCGCGATCTTCGGATCCTACGAGCGCTTCATCGGCATCCTGATCGAGCACTTCGCCGGCAAGCTGCCGGTCTGGCTCGCGCCGGTCCAGGCGGTGGTCGCGACGATCGTGTCCGACGCCGATGACTATGCCGGCAGCGTGCTTGCCGCACTCAAGGCCGCCGGGATCCGCGCCGAGAGCGACCTGCGCAACGAGAAGATCAACTACAAGGTCCGCGAACACTCGCTGCAGAAGGTCCCGCACCTGCTGGTGGTGGGCAAGCGCGAGGCCGAGGAGGGCACCGTCGCGGTCCGCACCCTGGGGGCCGAGCACCAGAAGGTCATGCCGCTGGCCGAGGCGATTGCCCTGATCCGCGGCGAGGCAACCGCGCCGGATCTGCGCTGACTTGGCGTTGGGCCTGACCGAGATCCAGCTGGCCGTCGCGCTGGCGGCGGCACTGGGTGCGGCCTTCGTGCGCGGCCTCGCCGGGTTCGGGATGGCGATCCTGCTGGTGCCGGTGCTGGGCCTCGCCATTCCCCCGGCCGAAGCGGTAGTCGTGGCGAACTGGCTGGGTCTGCTGATCGGGTTTGTCGGGCTGAAGCAGATCCTCGGCGCGAGTGAGCGCAGCGCGTTTGTCATTTCCGGCGTGGCGGTCGCGGCAACCCCGCTCGGGGTCTGGCTGCTCTCGGTCACCGATCCCTCGCTTGCCCGGCTGCTGATCGCGCTGATCGCGTTCGGTTCGTTCCTGCTGGTGCTGCTGCCCAAGAAGCCCGCACACTATGCGCCAGGCACCGCCGAAACCGGAGCGACCGGGCTGGCCTCGGGCGTGCTGACCGGATTTGCCGGAATGCCGGGCCCGCCGGTGGTGCCGTTCTATCTGCGGCGCGAGATCACCCCGCAGCTTGCCCGCGCCTCAATGATGACGATCTTCATGGCGACCTCGTTCGCGGGGGTCGGCTCCGCGCTGGCCCTGGGCGTTGCGACCTGGCGCGAGCCGCTGCTGGCCGCGCTGCTGTTTCCCGGCGTGTTGCTCGGCAACTGGCTGGGGCACATGGCGTTCGGCAAGGTCAGCGATGCTGCCTGGCGGAGCTTTACCGGCGGTGTTCTGGGACTGGCGGCCGCGGCCGCGCTGTGGAAGCTGCTACAGGCCTAGGCAGTAGCGAACCGGGCCGGCCAGGATCAGTGCCAGCGCGCAGCTTGCCACCACCGTGAAGCGCACCACCTCACTCGGCTCGGCGATCGGGCGTGCAACGATGAAGGCGATAACCTTGGCCATGGCGCGATTATCGCACGGCGTGATTACCGAAGCGTAAAGCTGCGCTAGGCCGGCTCAAACAGCGCCTTCAATTCGCGCTTCAGGATCTTGCCGTTGGCATTGCGCGGCAGGGTTTCGGGATGGAACAGGATCCGCACCGGCACCTTGAACGCCGCCAGCCGCTCACGCACGTGGCTTTGCAATTCGGCCTCGCTGGCCTGCATCCCGGGTGAGAGGTGGACCACCGCTGCCGGTTCCTCGCCCAGCGTGCGGTGGGGAATGCCGACCACCGCTGCGTCCATCACCGCCGGATGCTCGTAAAGCGCGTTCTCGACCTCGGACGAATAGATGTTCTCACCGCCGCGGATCACAATGTCCTTGGCCCGGTCGGCGATGAAGCAGAAGCCTTCCTCGTCGATATAGGCGAGGTCGCCGGTGCGGACCCAGCCGTCGACGAAAGTCGCGGCGGTGGCTTCAGGGTTTTGCCAGTATCCGGCCACGATCATCGGCCCACGCGCCCATAGCTCGCCGATCTCGCCCGCCGGCAGAACGGTGACTCCGTCCTCGGCGCGGATTTCAAGGTCGGCAGCGGCGACGGCCGGGCCGCAGCTGGTGGGCCGGTGCAGGTAATCTTCGCCCGAATGGGTGGTGACGGTCGCAGTGGTCTCGGTCATGCCCCAGCCATTGCCGGGCAGCGCGCCGAACTCTTCGTAGATCCGCCGGACCAGTTCGGGCGCCGATGGCGCGCCGCCATAGCCGATCGATTCGAGGCTGGAGAGGTCGAAGTTGCCGCGCTCGGGATGCTCGAGCAGTTGCCAGGCGATGGTCGGCACCCCGCCGGTGGCGTTGACCTTTTCGCGCTCAATGATCCCGAAGGCCTTCACCGGATCCCACCGGTACATGAAGATCAGCGTGTGGCCACCGGCGATCGCGCCCATCATCGTCGCGCTGCAGGCGGTGGCGTGAAACAGCGGAATCACCGTCAGCATTGTCTTGCGCGCCGGTTCGGGCAGTGGATCGCCCCGGCGCAGCACCGATCGCGCGGCGGCATAGCCGCTCGACAGGATATTGGTGGTGAGGTTGCGGTGAGTGCCCAGCGCTCCTTTCGGATTGCCGGTGGTGCCCGAAGTATAAAGGATCGTCGCCGGGTCGTCGGGGGCGATCTCGCTCTCCGGCAGGTCGGCATCCGGGAGGGCTGACCAGTCGGCGGACGGGCCGATAAGCTCCTCCATCCGCGTGGCACCCGGCGGCGCGGCCTCGGCCCTTGTGACCAGAACATGCTCCAGCGCCGGCAGGTTGGGGCGATGCGGCGCGATCCGATCGAGCCGCTCCGGATCGCAGATCAGCACCTTGGCGCCCGAATTGGCCAGGCCGTATTCCAGCTCGGCCCCGGTCCACCAGGCGTTGAGCGGAACGCAGATCGCCCCGATCCCGGTGATCGCAAAGAACGCCACCGGCCATTCCGGCAAGTTGCGCATGGCGAGAGCGACCCGGTCGCCCTTCTGCACCCCCAGCGATTGCAGATGCGCCGCCAGTGCCGCCACCGCGCGGAACCAGGCGTCATAGGAAATCCGCTCGTCCTCATAGATCACGAAGGTCGCATCGCCGTGGGCCTTGCCGGCCCGGGCCAGCGCGGCCAGGCTGGGATGGGCATTCTTCCAGACCCGGGTCGGCACGCCGCGAATCTCGACGGTTTCAATTTCGAACGGCATGCCCGGGGCGCAAAGCAGTTTCTGCACTTCGGTTATGCTCTTTGCCGGCCAGCTTTGTGGCACCGTCATGGTCATGCTCTTGCTGTTCCTCATCCCGGGTTGTTGTTTGCAATGTTGGTAACGCAAAGTCGGCCGCGCTCAAGCGGAGATGGCCCAGCGGGCCTTGCGCCGCGCGTCATTTCAAACCAGAAAGCCGCGATGACCAGGCCCGCCAACCTTGCCGACCTCAAGGCCAATGCCGCAGCAATGTCGGCGCGGCTCAAGATCATGAGCCATCCGGAACGGCTGATCATGCTGTGCCGGCTGGACGAGGGCGAGGCTTCGGTCAGCGAACTGGTCGCGCTTTCCGGGCTGTCACAGTCGGCCGTGTCGCAGCATCTTGCGCTGCTGCGCGAGGAAGGAATCGTCTCGACCCGCAGCGCGGCGCAGACCCGGTTCTACAGCCTGAAGGACCCGGTGGTCCGGGCGATCATCCACTCGCTCTGCGATATCTGCGCCGAGAGTTGCCCCTGACTTGCCTTGGTGCGCTATCGCCGTCCGCCGATAGCGCGCCAGACCAGACAATCACCCCGGAATCGCGTTGAACGGCACGCCCTTGTCGGGGCGGTGATCCTGCGGCAGGCCCAGCACCTTTTCGGCGATGGTATTGAGCAGGACTTCGTCCGAGCCGCCAGCGATCCGTCCGGTAGGCGCGTTGAGCCAAGAAGTGCCCCAGTCGGTCTTGACGTAGGCATGCTCGTCGAAGGCCAGGCTGTCGGCACCCTTCATGTCCATCGCCAGTTCCGACAGTTTCTGCCGGCTGCGCACCGCGACCAGTTTCTGCAAGCTGCCTTCAGGGCCCGGCTGCATGCCGGCCATCATCATCGCAAAGGCGCGGCGGGTGATCGAATCGAGCCCAGCGCGCATCGCGTGATTGCGGGCGATCGCCGCGCGGATCCGCCCATCCTCGATCGCCGGCTTGCCGTTGAGCTCGGTGGTCTGGGCGGTCTTGACGAATTCATCGAGGTGCGGTCCAAACCCGCCGCTGTCGGTGGCGATGTAGCGCTCGATCATCAGGGTATGAAGCGCGACGCCGAAGCCGCCGCCAACCGCACCGAGCCGCTGCGAATCTTCCACCCGGACATCGTCGAAGAACACCTCGTTGACGTGGCTGTCACCGCCCGCCAGCTTGATCGGACGCACTTCGACGCCCTTGGCCTTCATGTCGATCCAGAAATAGGTCAGGCCCTTGTGCTTCTCCACCGTTGGATCGCTGCGGGTGACGATCACGCCATAGTCGCAGTATTGCGCCCATGAGGTCCAGATCTTCTGCCCGTTCATCTTCCAGCCGTTGCCATCGGGCTCAACCTTGGTGCGCAGGGCGGCAAGGTCGGACCCGCCGGAAGGTTCGGAGAACAGCTGGCACCAGATCTCCTCACCGCGCAGCGCCTTGCGCACCCGTTCCTTCACCCATTCCTTGTCTTCGCAGTAATGCATCACGATCGGCACCGGCATGCCCAGCGAAATGCCGAAGAAGTGGCTCGGCATGCCGAACTGCATCTCTTCGCCATCGAAGGTGATCTTGTGGAGGTGAGTCAGCCCTTGGCCGCCCATCTCGACCGGCCAGTTGATCCCGGCGAAACCGGCATCGTGGCGCGCGGCCATATATTCGCGGCCCAGCGCCAGGTCCTGCTCGACCGTGTTGCCGCTGCGCGCATCGCGGCCATATTTGGGCGCCATCGATTCGAGGAAGGCGCGCGCCTTGGCGCGATAGGTTTCCAGCTCGCTCATGCCTTTTCTCCGGTCAATTGGTTCACCAGCAGGTCTTCCCAGAACAGCAGGTTGCCGCTTTCCACCGCGAGGCTGCGGGCGCGGCGCATGTGCAGGTGCAGGCCCAGTTCCCAGGTCACCCCGATCCCGCCGTGGATCTGGATGCAATCGCGGGCGTTGGTGTCATAGGCCTCGGTTGCGCTGATCCGCGCATCGGCCGCAGCGAGGAGAAATTCCTCGCTGCCTTCCTGCGCGGCGGCGTGGATGCAGTTCGCGCGGGCGACTTCGACCAGCCCGTACATCTCGGCGATGCGGTGCTTGATCGACTGGAACGCGCCGATCGGCTGGCCGAAGGCCTTGCGGGTTACGGCATAGTCACGCGCGATATGAAGCAGCGCCTCGGCCCCGCCAACCTGTTCGTGCGCGGTGACCACGGCCATCCGTGCCAGAACGTCGAGCGCCAGATGACGGGCCGCCTCGCCCAGCGCGACCAGCGTTGCCGGCGCGGCGTCAAAGCCGAGATCGGCATAGAGCCGGCTATTGTCATAGCTGTTCACCGCAGCGCGGGCCGCGCCGGACAGCTCGGCCACCACCAGCGCCGCTTCGCCCGCGCAGTCTGCCCAGACCAGCGCCAGATCAGCCTTGATCCCGCCCGGCACTGCCGGCTTGGTGCCGCTCAACTTGCCATCGGCGAAGGTGACGGAGGAAACTGGCGGCAGCGCCGAACTGCCTTCGGCAAAGGCGACGCAGCCGGTCACCTCGCCAGCGGCCAGCTTGGGCAGCCATACCCCGGCCAGTGCCGCGTCGCTGCCCTGCAGCAGGGCCTGCGCCAGGCCGCAGCTACCAGTCAGAAACGGTGCGCCCGAGGTGGCCGCGCCGCAAGCCTGGGCGACCAGGCCCAGCTCGGTCAGCCCCAGTCCAAGTCCGCCATGCTCTTCGGGAATTGCCAGCGCGGTCCAGCCTTGCTCGACCGCCGTATCCCAGAACGGCTGGTCGTGTTCGCCGACCTGTTCCAGCAGCTTGAGCAGCCGGCTCTTGTCCATGCGCGCATCGAGCACGCGGCGGCTTTCGGTCGCGATGGCCTGCTGGCCCTCGTCATAGAGTATCGACATCGGCATTCTCTCCTTGGCACCTTCTTAATCGATCGATTAAGAAGCGCAATCACCTGTACGAAGGGGCAAGGCCATGACGCGCGATCCACTGTTCGATTTCACCGGCAAGGTGGTGCTGGTCACCGGCGGTTCGCGCGGGCTCGGCTACCGGATGGTCAAGGCCTTTGCCGAGCGCGGGACCGATGTGGTGATCGCCAGCCGCAAGCTGGAAAACTGCGAAAAGGTCGCCGATGAGGTCCGCGCCATGGGCCGCCGCGCGCTCGCCGTGGGCATGCACGCCGGGCGTTGGGCCGATTGCGATGCGCTGGTCGAGCAGGTTTATGGCGAGTTCGGACGGATCGACGTGCTGGTCAACAATGCCGGGATGTCGCCGGCCTGCCCCAGCCACGAAATGAGCGAGGCGCTGTTCGATTCGGTGCTCAACCTCAACTTCAAGGGCCCGTTCCGGCTGGCCAGCCAGATTGGCCACCGCATGGCCGAGGGCGGGGGCGGCGCGATCATCAACATCAGCTCGATCGCCTCGACCCGGTCATCCCCGGGAGTGGTGCCCTATTCCGGGGCCAAGGCCGCGCTCAATGCGATGACCGTCAGCCTGGCCCGCGAATATGCCCCCAAGGTCCGGGTCAACGCGATCGTCGCCGGACCGTTCCTGACCGACATTGCCGAGGCCTGGGAGCCTGAAAAGCGGGAGAAGCAGCCGGTCGCGCTGGGCCGGCCGGGCTTGCCGGAGGAAATCGTCACCGCAGCGCTGATGCTGGCCAGCCCGGCCTCCAGCTATACCACCGGGGTCCTGCTGCCGGTTGACGGCGGTGCGGTCTGATCAGTCTGTCCTGCGGTGTCATAACGGGCACAATGTAGGTTCAAACTGCAGCAAGCTCACCGGAGCGGCGGATCGTCGGCAGCATCAGGTGCAGCCAGGCCAGCGCGAGCAGATAGGAAGCGGCGGCGAAGATGAACAGCGGCATATAGCCATAGCCGCCGACCAGCAGGATTCCGGTCAGCTTGACGATGCCGGCTCCGCCCATATTGCCCATGAAGGCGCCAAATGCGGTCACCCGGCCAACCTTGGCGCGGGGAACCACATCGGTGATCGTGGCAAAGATCGAGAGCGAGAAGCCCTGATGCCCGGCCATGACCACGCCCATCATGATCGCCACCGGCCAGAACGAATTGAGCTGGGTGATAAACGGCAGCGGCGTGACCACCAGCGCCGAGACCAGCATCACCGTCTTGCGGACCCGGTTGACCGACCAGCCAAGTTCCAGCAGGCGGGTTGAGATCCATCCCGCTGCCAATGCGCCAAGCGCCGATCCGGCAAAGGCAATGCCCAGCGGGACGGCAAGCTCCGCGGTGGTCAGCTCATAGGTCTTGCGGTAAAAATCGGCGAGCCAGAAGTTGATGAACCACCAGGTTGCATCCGAAATCGCCTTGGCGACGCAGATCGCCCAGGTCCGGCTTTCGCGCAGGATCGGGCCATAGGGCGCGGCATCGTCGTTGTAGTCCAGCGTTTCGTCTTCGGCGGCATCGTCAAACCGGATCCCGCGCGCCAGGACCAGCCAGGCAGCGAGCGTGACGAACCCCGCCACCCCGCCAAAGATCAGCGCGCCGCGCCAGCCAAAGGTGAGGGCCAGAAAGGGGATGAAGAACGGCAGGGATATCGTCCCGACGCTGGCGATCGCCGTGCCGACCCCGAAGGCGAACGATCGCTGGTCGGGCTCAAACAGCGTGGCTACGGTCTTGATGGTGAGCGGGGTCTGGACCGCTTCGGTCGCCCCGAGCCCGACGCGTGCCGCGACGACATGCCAGGTGGTCAGCGCCCAGCCATGTGCCATCGCCGCCAGGCTCCACGCAGAAACCCCTCCGATCATCGATCGACGCACACCGAGCCGGTCAACCAGCCAGCCGGTGAACAGGAACGAGAATGCCGCGGCCATCTGGGTGTAAAAGCCAAGGTCCCCGAAATCCTTGTCATCCCAGCCGAAATCGGCCGACATGTCGGGTTTGAGGATCGCGATGATCGGCCGGTCCATCGCGTTGAAGATTCCGGCCAGGCAAAGCAGGATGAACAGCGCCCAGCTCAGGCGGGTATTGATCTTGTGCATCGCTCTCTCCTCACCCGGCTCAAACGTTCAGGGCCTCCGTCACCGACGAAGGCCCTGATTCATTTCATCGTGGTCAAGCGGATCAGAAGTTGATCCGCGCGCTCACGCCCCAGTAACGGTCCGCATCGCGCGGGATCTGGTAGCGATAGGAACCGCTGACCCCGCCGTTGATGATCGCCGCAGCATAGCTCGAATCGAACACGTTGCGAACGATGAAGCTCAGCTTCCAGGCGTCATCGGGATCGACCAGTGAGAGCGAGGCATTGACCAGCGCATAGCCCGGGATCGTACCGAACTGGCGCTGCACCGCGTCGGGTGCGAACAGCGAGAGCTGCTTCGATTGGGCGTTCATGCTTGCTCCGAAGACGACATCGGCAAAGGTGCCGGTTTCGAAGCGCTGTTCGAAGCTCATCGAGCCCTTGACGGTCGGGGCATAGCCCAGCTTGGTGCCGGCCGGGATGATCGCGGTCGGCGCTGCGCCCGGCGCCGCATTGAACGCGACAACATGGGCATCGGTGATCGCCAGTCCGGCCGTGATCGTGGTGTTTCGGCCAGGGCGATAGTTCAGATCCATTTCGATCCCAGAGGTCGAGATCGATCCGGCGTTGGTAAAGCGGGTCACCACCACCCCGGCAACGAGGTCGGGGTTGTTGGCCTGGAAGTTGCTGTACTTGGAGTAGAAAGCAGCGATGTTGAAGGTCATCTTCCCATCAAGGAAGGTGTTCTTCAGGCCGACCTCGAACGAGTTCGAGGTTTCCGGCTCGATCACATTGGTGCCGGTCGAGGTCAGGTTGAAGAAGACGTTGTAGGCCGGACCCTTGTAGCCACGAGCGTATGAGACATAGCCCATCACGTCTTCGCTGAAGTCATACTGCAGCGCGACCTTGCCTGAGACGTTGTCGTTGCTGGTCTTGGTCCGGAACGGCACGCCGTTCGACAGTGCGACCGCTGCGGTTGCGGCGGTGGTCGGTGAAGTGCCGAGGCCGACCAGGCGAACGTATTCATTATAGACGCCCTGGTCGAAATTGGGCTGGATCCCCGGACCGGTCAGCGGCGAGACGCGGCCGTGGAAGACCGACAGTTTGTCGTTGGTGTAGCGCAGACCGCCGATCAGGCGGGCCTTGTCGCCGATCTTCAAGGTGGCTTGGGTGAAGGCCGCAAAGTTGTTGAAGACCGAGCCGAAGGTCGCGCTGCCATTGGGAGTGGTCGAGGCGTTTGCATTGACCGAGCCGCAGGGGATCAGCACGCCAGTGGGCGCGCCAACCGCTGCCGTGCACTGGGTGACATTGCGGGTGAAGGTCCGCTCGCTCTCGGCGCGCGAATAATAGAGCCCGACAACATAGGACAGGGTTTGGTCGGCCGGCGAGGTCAGGCGCAGTTCCTGGCTGAAGGTGTTGGAACTTTGCGGGCCGTTGTCGTGCAACTGGGCAAAGCCGACATAGGCCATAGGCAGCCAGTCACCGTCGCGGATTTCGGTGTTGTCCCAGCCGCGATAGGCGGTGATCGAGGTCACGGTGTGGCTACCCAGACCCAGGTCGATCTGGCCCGAAACGCCCCAGCCCTCTTCCTTGGTCGCGGTGACCAGGTTCTGGGCGACGGCGCGGGTGTTGGCCCCTTCTTGGTTCGGCAGGACCCCGAAGGCCAGGCTGGTGCTCGGCGCGCCAGTACCGGTCAGCGGACCGGTGGCGATGATATCGGCGCAGCAATCGTCGTCGTTCTTGTAATAGTCGGCGGCGAGATAGACACGCAGGTTGTCGCTCGGTTCGAACAGCAGCTGGCCGCGCACCCCGTAGTGCTTGTAGCCGTTGACCCATTCGTTGGTGGTAACATTGCGGATGTTACCATCATATTCGCCGTAGAAACCCGTCAGCCGCGCCGCCAGGTCCTGGCCCAGCGGAAGGTTGACCGCGCCCTTCAGGCGGAATTCGTTGCGGTCGAAATAGCTCGCTTCAAAGCTGCCGCCAAATTCGAACTTGGGCATCTGGGTGGTGATGTTGATCACCCCGGCCGATGCGTTCTTGCCGAACAGCGTACCCTGGGGGCCGCGCAGCACTTCGATCTGGGCGACGTCGACCATGTCGGAGAAGGCCTCGCCCGAACGGGCGTAGACCACGCCGTCGACAACGGTCGAGACCGAAGGTTCACCGGCGATCGAGAAGGTGGCGGTACCGACCCCGCGCAGGAAGATCGTCTGGTTGAGCGTGGTGCCCGACTTCAGGAAATTGAGCGAAGGCACCATCTGGCTGGCGCTTTCGATGCTGGGGCGGCTGGCATCGGCCAGGTCTTCGCCGCTCAGCACCGATACCGCGAGCGGGACCGACTGCAGGCTTTCAGAGCGCTTTTGCGCGGTCACGACGATTTCGCCGGGCGCCTGGTCTTCTTCTGCGGCGGCGGCGTCCTGGGCATAAGCCGGGGCTGCAAAGGCCGACAGGGCCAGCACGGCGGCAGATGCACGAAGCATGGCTTTCATGGGTTTCCTTCCTCTCTCCCAGGCCGAAAGGACCGGCCGTGGTTGCTGCGAACCGAGGCTCGGGCCCGAATCCACATGATCCGCTCCCTGCCACTTGTGCGCTTGAATTGCGGACAATGGCTCGATATGTCAAGCGGTGTCATACAGAACAGGCGCGGACCGTGGCAGACCTGCCACACAGCCGCGACACAAGGATGCTCTAGGGCGTGGAGACGGGTTTCAGCGCGACCGAATCGGGATTCGACCTGCATTTCGCGGGTCGGCTGGTCCTGTCGCACCGCCCCGATTCTCCAGTGCTTGCCATGGCTCGAGGGAATCCGGCGATCGAAATGGTGCGGGGCAACTTCCGGATCGAGGATGCGCCAGGTGATCGGATGGTGCCGCTGGACTGGTCGCTTGAAGGCGAGGCGGTGGTCCTGTCGGAAGGTGGGGTCCCGGCGGCAAGGCTCCGCTTCGCTGGCGATGCGCTTGCGATAGAGTTGCTGCGCGGCGGCTTTGACCGGATATATCTGAACTTCCATGTGGAACCGGACGAAACAGTCTGGGGCGGCGGGGAGCAGATGAGCTACCTGGCGCTGAATGGCCGGGCCTTTCCGATCTGGACCAGCGAGCCCGGCGTCGGGCGTGACAAGTCGACCGAGCTGACCCGGCTGCTGGACGCGCAGGGCATGGCCGGGGGCGATTACTGGAACACCAATTACCCGCAGCCGACCTTTCTGACCTCGCGCTGGCTGGCAGTGCATTGCACGGCAGAAGCCTATTCGGTGCTCGATTTCACCGATCCCGCCGTTCACAGGGTCGAAGTCTGGTCCGGCGCAGCCACGTTCGAGCTGTTCGCGGGTGACGGCCCGCAGGATTTGGTTGGCCAGCTCTCAGCGCGCTTCGGTCGCCAGCCGCCCTTGCCGGACTGGGCGATCGGCGGCGCGATCGTCGGGCTGAAGGACGGCGCGCGCAGTTTCGAGCGGCTTGAGCGCTTCATCGCGGCCGGGACAGCCGTGTCCGGCCTGTGGTGCGAGGACTGGGCCGGGATCCGCGAGACCAGCTTTGGCCGACGCCTGTTCTGGGATTGGCGGCGTGACAATCAGCGCTTTCCCGATCTGCCGCAGCGGATCGCCGGGCTGGCCGCGCGGGGCATCCGCTTCCTCGCCTATGCCAACCCCTATCTGGCGGTCGACGGGATCCTCTACGAGGAAGCGCGCGAAGGCGGACATTTCTGCCTGCGGCAGGATAGCGACGCGGTCTATCTGGTCGATTTCGGCGAGTTCGATTGCGGGGTGCTCGATTTCACCCGCGAGGAAACCCGCGCCTGGTTCGCAGAGAAGGTGCTGGGCCGCGAAATGCTCGACATCGGTATCGCCGGGTGGATGGCGGACTTCGGCGAATACCTGCCAACCGACGTGCGGCTGGCCGATGGCTCGGACCCGATGGAGGCGCACAACCGCTGGCCGGTGCTGTGGGCTGAGGTCAACGCCCGCGCGGTGGAAAGCCGCGGCAAGACCGGCGAGGCGGTATTCTTCATGCGCGCCGGCTTTTCCGGGGTTCAGGCGCATTGCCCGCTGCTCTGGGCCGGCGACCAGTCGGTCGATTTCACCCGGCACGACGGGATCGGCACGGTGATCACCGCTGCGCTCTCAGCCGGGCTGGTCGGCAATGCCTACAGCCATTCCGACTGCGGCGGCTATACTTCGCTCCACGGCAATGTCCGCACCGTTGAACTGATGCAGCGCTGGTGCGAACTGGCGGCCTTTGCCCCGGTCATGCGCAGCCACGAAGGCAATCGCCCGGACGATAACCTGCAGTACGACAGCTCCGCCGAACTGCTGTCCTGCTTCGCCCGCTGGAGCCGGGTCCATGCGCATCTGGCACCCTATGTTCGCCAGCTGTGCGACGAGGCGCAGGATCTTGGCTTGCCCGTCCAGCGCCCGCTGTTCCTCCATCATCCCGATGAAACCACGCACTTTGCGGTGCAGGACCAATACCTTTACGGCGGTGATCTGCTGGTGGCACCGGTGATCGAGCAAGGAGCCGTGGCGCGCGAGGTGATCCTTCCCGGCGAAGGACCCTGGCGGCATTGCTGGAGCGGGGAGGATTATGCTCCCGGCCTGCACACGGTCCCCGCCCCGATCGGGTGCCCACCGGTGTTCTACCGTCCGAACAGCGCCTATGCCGCGCTGTTCGCGAAGCTGCCGGAGGTGCTGGAAGGATGAGTGAAAGGTCCAACATCCGCGATGTCGCCGCCCGCGCGGGCGTGGCGGTCAAGACCGTCAGCCGGGTGCTCAACGGCCACCCCTATGTCAGCGCCGATACCAAGGCGCGGGTCGAAGAGGCAATGCGCGCGCTCGATTTCCGCCCTTCGGTCGCCGCCCGGATCCTGTCCGGGGCCAAGAGCAACCAGGTCGCGCTGATCTATGACAACCACAGCCCCTACTACATGTTCCAGATTCAGACCGGCTGCTGGGAATACTGCAAGCAAATGGGCATCCGCCTGCTGGCCCAGCCGGTCGATGTGGCCGATCCCCGGGTTGGCGACCAGGTCCGCGGGCTGGTCACCGAAACCCATGTCGACGGGATCATCCTGTCGAGCCCGGTGACCGATTGCGACCCAGTGCTGCGCGCGCTCGAGGCGATGGACATCCCGTTCGTGCGGATCTCGCCCGGTACCAACCATGCCCTGACCAGCTCGGTCTTCATGGATGATGCCCAGGCGGCCGACGACATGACCACTCACCTGATCAACTTCGGCCACCGCCGGATCGGGTTCATCAAGGGCCATCCCAACCACATGGCTTCGGACGACCGGCTGTTCGGCTATCGCCGGGCGCTCGACCGGGCCGGGATTTCGTACGAGCCAGGTCTGGTCTGCGATGGCGAGTTCGACTTTGAAAGCGGCGTGCGCGCGGCCAACTACCTGCTCGACCAGCCCGACCGGCCGACAGCGATCTTCGCTGCGAACGATGACATGGCTGCCGGGGTGCTGGCGGTTGCGCATGATCGCAATCTCGACCTGCCGGGTGAGCTCTCGGTCGCCGGATTCGACGATACCACTCTAGCCCGCACGGTCTGGCCGCCGCTGACCACGATCCACCAGCCGATGGCCGAACTGGCCCGGACTGCCGCCGAAATTCTCATCGCCGGGGGCGATATTACCCATCGCCGCCTGCCCCATACCCTTGTCGAGCGCGCTTCGGTCGCGCCGCCAGCCAGGAAAACACCATGAGCGAATTGCCCCTGCCGCCTGCCACCCGCACACTCGGTGCGAGCGGTATCAAAGTTTCCTCGATTGCCTGGGGGATGTGGCGCTTGGCCGAAGGTGGCCGCACCGCCGCCGAAGCGGCGCGGCTGGTCCATGCTGCGCTCGATGCCGGGATCAATTTCCTCGATACCGCGGATATCTATGGCTTCGATGGCAGCGGCGGGTTCGGCGATGCCGAAGCACTGCTGGGCGAGGTGCTGGCCGCCGAGCCGGCCCTGCGCGCGCGGATGGTTCTGGCCAGCAAGGGCGGGATCATGCCGCCGCTGCCCTACGACCAGAGCGCCGGCTATCTCTCGGCCGCGCTCGACAAGTCGCTGGCGCGGATGCGGACCGATTGCATCGATCTCTACCAGATCCACCGCCCCGATATCCTTGCGCATCCGCAGGAAGTGGCGCGGGTGCTCGATGATGCCGTGGCCGCCGGCAAGATCCGCACCATCGGGGTCTCTAACTTCACCATGCCCCAGATCGCGGCGCTCAACCATTTCCTTGGCCACAAACTGGTGGCGACCCAGCCCGAGATTAGCCCGCTTAGGATTACCTGCTTCGAGAACGGCGAGCTGGATCAGGCGATGCTGCTGGATCTGACCCCCTTGGCCTGGTCGCCGCTTGGCGGCGGGCGGCTCGTCGCTCCGCAGAGCGAGCGCGACAAGGCCGTGGCAGCCGAGCTTGACCGGGTAGCAACACAGCGTGGGATTTCGCGCAGCGTCGCGGCCTATTCCTGGCTGATGGCGCATCCGGCCGGGATCATTCCAATCATCGGCTCGCAGCAGGCCGAACGGATCGCGGAGGGCGCGGCGGCGCTGAAGGTGCAATGGAACCGGACCGATTGGTACGCGGTGCTGGTCGCCGCCCGCGGGGAGAATTTGCCATGACCCAACAATGCGAGATCGCCTGGTTTTCCGCGCTGTGCGATGACGATTACGAGTTCCTCGGCGTGCCCGATCCCTACCTGGCCTCCAGCTGGGAGCACTGCCGCAATATCGTGATGCGCGCCGAAGAAGGCGGGTTCGACAATATCCTGCTGCCCTCGGGCTATCAGCTCGGGCTCGATACGACCGCCTTCGCCGCTGCGGTGGCCACCCAGGTCAAGCGGATCAAGCTGCTCTGGGCGACCCGCATGGGTGAGGACTGGCCGCCGCAGTTGGCGCGCCGGATCGCCACGCTCGATCGGATCCTCGGCCCCAATGCTGCGGGCACTGCCGGGCGCCTCAACGTCAACATCATCTCGTCCGACATGCCGGGTGAGAAGATCGAGAGCGGCCCGCGCTATGCCCGCGCCACCGAGATCATGAAGATCGTCCGGACCCTGCTCAACGGCGAGCATCTCGATTTCCAGGGCGAATTCTTCAATCTCAAGCTCGATCCGGCCCGGATCACGACGATCTCGGGCAAGTGCCCGGCATTCTATTTCGGCGGCCTTAGCCATGAAGCCCGCGAATGCGCCGCCGAAGCCGCCGACGTCTACCTGATGTGGCCCGATACGATGGACAAGGTCCGCGAAACCGTGACCGACATGAAGGCCCGCGCGGCGGCCAAGGGCCGCAGCCTCAAGTTCGGCTACCGCGCCCACGTGATCGTTCGCGAGACCGAGGACGAGGCGCGCCAGTATGCCGATCGGCTGCTGTCCAAATTGGATGAAGAGGCGGGCAAGGCCATCCGCGAAAAGTCGCTCGATGCCAAGAACTTCGGCGTACAGCGCCAGCAGGAACTGCGCAGCGCGGCCGATGGCGACGGCTTTGTCGAGGAAAACCTGTGGACCGGGATCAGCCGGGCGCGCTCGGGCTGCGGCGCGGCAATCGTCGGTACGCCCGATCAGGTGATCGCCAAGCTGCGGGCCTACCAGGACGCGGGGATGGAGGCCTTCATCCTTTCGGGCTATCCCCATGTCAACGAGTGCGACATGTTCGCGCGTTATGTCCTGCCGCAACTGCAGCACGGCCCGCTGACGCTGTAGGCCATGCAGAAAGAGGTGCAATCTTGACCATCCGAATCGTCGCGTTGGGCGGCACCGTCAATCCCGGTTCGACCACTGAACAGGCGCTGCGACTGTCCGCCGCCAGCGCCGCAGCGGGCGGGGCCGAAGTGCAGGTGTTCGGCGGGGAATACCTTTCGACCCTGGCCCACTACGGCAGCGGCGCGCACCAGAAGGGCGATGGCGGCGAACTGGTCGAGGCGGTCCGCAAGGCCGACGGCCTATTGATCGCCGCGCCGGGCTATCACGGCACGATCTCGGGCCTGGTCAAGAATGCACTCGACTATCTGGAAGATCTTTCGAAGGATAGTCGGCCTTATCTAGACGGGCGCGCGGTCGGGCTGATCGCGACGGCTTACGGCGATCAGGCGACGATGAGCACGCTCATCACGATGCGCGCGATCGTCCATGCGCTGCGCGGCTGGCCGACGCCGATGGGCGCGACGATTCGGACCTATCACGGGCTATTCTCGCCCGATGGCGAGTGTCTGGAAGACCGGGCGCGGATGCAGCTGGAACTGGTCGGGCAGCAAGTCTTGCGCGGTGCGCGGGCCTTTGCCGGGGCGCAGGAGGGACCATGAGCGGCGGGCTGGAACCGGCGCTGGCCGCGTTGGCTGCGGGGCAGGTGATCGTCCTGACCGGCGACCGCCTTCGCGACGGCGATATCGATTTTGCCCTGGCCGCGCGCCATGCCAGTGCCGAAACGATCAACTTCATGGCCGCCCACGGCCGCGGACTGATCTGTCTGGCGCTGACCCCGGCTCACGCAATGCGGCTGGGGATCAGCCTGATCAACCCCGGCAGCGAGCGCCAGTCCGGCCGCCCGCACGGCCGCTCGATCGAGGCGAAGACCGGGGTTTCGACCGGCATCTCTGCGGCCGACCGGGCGCGCACGATAGCGGTCGCCTGCGATCCGGCCTCGACCGGGGACGACCTGGTCTCGCCCGGACACGTCTTCCCGTTGATCGCAGCCGAGGGCGGGGTCAAGGAACGCCCGGCCGCGCTGGAGGCCGCAATCGAACTGACCCGCCGCGCGGGTGCAGGAGAGGCTGCGGTGATCTGCTCGATCATGCGCGATGATGGGGAAATGGCCCGGCTGGATGATCTGGCCGAGCTAATCGCCCGGCACGGTCTGGCCGTCGCCGATATCGGCGATTTGATCTAGCGTTCCTGCAGCCAGCCGAACACGGCACGGCTGCGGCTGATATCGCGGCGCTGGACCGGATCAGCCAGTGCGCGCAGCATCCGCCAGGCCAAAGTAAGATTGCCGCTGTCGCCGTGGTGATGGTGATGCTCGGCCGCACGCGAGCGCAGCGCGGCGCGGTCTCGCACTAGCCTCAGCCGCCGCCGCCATGATCCGAGCGCAAACAGCCGGTCCCATCCGCCCTGCGCATCGGCCTGCCCGGTATCCTGCAGCATCAGCAGCGCGCTGCCCTCGACCGTTGCGGGGTCCGGGTTCTCGCCACCAGGGAGCGCGGCTGCCGGTAGTTGCGGGGCAAAGGCTTCGATGATCCCGAACGCCAGCCGCGCCCCGGCCCCGCGTCCGGCCCGGTCGGCGATTTCCCAAAAGCGCGCCCAGTCGGCCTCGGGATCGGTCGCCAGCACTGCGCAGTCGCTCAGCACCAGCGGGCCATTGTTGAGCTGGTGATCGTAAACCGCGTGGACGATCAGGTGCAGCATCGTCTCGGCCCAGCCCAGAACCGGGACCGGGTGCCCGCCGACATCTTCGCTGCGCCGCCCGCCCAGCAAGGCCTCGACCTGCAGCAATACATCATCCTCACGCCGGCCGCGCGGCTGGTCGACCAGTGCGGTGTGAACCTCGACCGCGACCCGCCGACGCGGGCACCAGAGCGCCTCGAGGTGCTTGTGCGTGGCATAGTCGACATGGACCGATCCGCTGACCTCGGCGCGCGCGACCAGTCCTGATTTGACCAGCAAGGCAAAGGCCTGCTGGGCCTCAGCCGGGGCAACCAGCACGTCGATATCACGCATCGGCCGCAGCGCCGCGCTGCCGTAATGGCGGGCCAATGCTCCGCCCTTGAGCACGGCGGCGGCGATCCCGGCAGCTTCGAGCGTCCGGGTCACGTCGACCGTCACCGCTTGCCGGTCAAGCGCACGCAGCGCGGCGCGCTTGTAGGCCGCGTGCCAGTTGACCCGCAGCGCATCGGGCATCGCCCAGTCCGCCCAGCTATCGCGCAGGCGGTGGTAAAGCAGCGGCCGCAGCCGGTGCTGGCCCGCGCACCGGGCGATCATGTCCCAGTCTTCCGCCGCAAAGCCGGGATCGGCCAGAACTTCGCCCGGGCGCGCCAGCATGACGCCGATCAGCCACAGCTTCAGCCGGTCAAGCCGGGGCAGGTCAGGATTGATCGGCGCGGGCATGGCTCTGCTTCTAGGTTGGACTGGAGGGCTGACGGTCAGGTCCGGGACCACATTGGCCTTTGTTTCGCGGCGATGGTAGAGGCGGGGTGGATCGAGATCAACCGCCGGGAATGGGACAAGGCGCAGCAATGGCAGCAGGGATTGATCCAGCGAGGGCTCTGCAGGAGGTCTATGGCCTCAGCCTGAGCAGCCCCTTCGCTCTGCCGGGTGCCGGCGTTGCCACGTCTGCCCTTGCCGATCTGACCATTGCCGAAGGCCCGGCGACCCTGCCCGATGCGGCCGTACCGCGCGGCCCCTATCGCCAGCTTGGCGAACAGATCGAACTGACCATACCCGCTGCGGGCCGGTTCCTGCTGGCCGGGCCGGGCCGGCTGGAGGTCGCGCCCAAGCTGGGAGTCGAGACAGAGGTGTTGACGGCGTTTCTCGTCGCCAGCGGACTGCCGATGCTGTTGTGGCAGCGCGGCGGACTGTTGCTCCACGCCAGCGGGGTCGAGCTGGACGGCAAGGCGATCGCCATTGCCGGGCCTTCGGGCGTTGGCAAATCGACCCTGGCGCGGGCCTTGCTGGAGCGCGGCGGGCGGCTGATCGGGGATGATACGCTGTGGCTGACGGACCCCGCCAATCCGGCGTTGGCGGCGGGGCTTAGCGGCGGGCAGTTCCTGCGCAATGGCGACGAATTACGCTTTGCCGTTCTGCCGCTACAGCAGCGGGCCGAGGTGACGGTGCTTGACGCGGTGGCGATACTGTCGCGCGGAGCGCCCGGGCCTTCGCGTCTTCGGCCGATCGAAGCCGTTCAGTCATTGTTGAAACTGCGCCATCGCCCTGCGCTCCCGGCCATGCTGGGCCAGGAGGCTGCAGTTCTGGCGCATTGCACCCGGCTCGCCGCTGCGGTGCCGATCTTCACGCTGGGTCTGGAAGAGGGCGCAATCGAACGCGCCGCCGATGCTCTGGCAGCGATTTAGCGCGCGGCCGCCATTGCGGCGAAGCATTGCACCGGGGTCCATTCGCCGAACCCTTCGCCACCGCTGACCGCTACCCGGCCCGAACAGGTCCAGGCGTGAGCCTCCATCGGCTTGGCTCCGCCCAGCCGCACGCCAAGATGCGTCGTGACTGGAACACGGGCCAACCGGCAGAGCACCGTGGCGGCAAGTGCCTGAGGCAAGCAATCGTTTCGCCAGGGCGAGATTCGCGCGGCTCGCCGCACCGCCCGCCGCACGATCCGCGCCCGGTCTTCCTGCGCTTCGCTTGCCAGCGGCACGCAGCCGACGGGGCCGATCTTACGGCCCAGCAACGGGGCAAAATGCCTGAAGGCGATGACCCGGACCAGCAGCGCCGAAAGGCCCAGCAAAGGCCAGGCCAGGGCCAGGGTCAGCTTGTCTGCCGCCGGCATCCGCAGGAACCCGCCCAGTGCTTCGCCAAGCCCCGGACGGAGGGGTGCGGTCGGCACTGGTGATAGCGGATCGTTCACCCGAACACGCTCCGGACGCCTTGCTCCGGGCGCGACATCATCCAGCCGGCGAAGACCCGGCGCGGTCCTCCGCTGGTGACCGGGGAAACCCGATGTTCCAGATCCCGGCGCACGGCGAACAGGGTGATCGAGCCCGGACTTCTGTGTTGATAGGAAAACAGCGGTTCAATTTCGCCCTTGCGGCGCAGTTCGAACAGGCCGCCTTCGTAGGGCTGATCCGACAGGTTGATGACGACGCCCAGCAAACGGTCTGGTGAATCGTTGTCATCGTGCCAAACCAGTTCATCCTGATCGTTGGCGCGGGTCTGGGCGATTCGCCCGGCCAGCGCCTTGATTGGTCCGCAACCGGTTGCCTGTTCAAGCCAGTCGAACAGGTCTCTGTGCCCCAGCATCAGACTGATCATGCCGCTGACCCGCTGTGGCGATTCGATCTGGCGGGTGCCGATGTAGCGCACATCGTCGTCGATATAGCTTGCCCCCGCGGCCTGCCGCATCAGCAGGTCCAGCAAGTCGGGTGACAAGGCCTCTTCCAATGCCATGGCCGGGACGGCATCGAAGCCGGATCGCCAGTCAGCCGGGTCCGCGACGATCTCGGTTCCCATCCGATTGATCTGGAACGGTGATCGGACCGATGCGCTCATCCTGGATGCCCTGACCGGGCCGCCGGTCAGACCTGGGCGGCGAGCTGCAGCTCGCTCATCGTTCCAAGCACGCGGCTCACCGAGTTGCGGCAGGTTGCATCGTCGACATCGAACTTGCCGAGCAGGTCGGCGACGATTTCGTCGGTCGAGCGCGGCTGTTCCATGGCGTCCCAGATCGCACTGGCCGAGGCATTGAGCGAGACGTATTTGCCGGTCTCGATGTTCACCATCACAAAGTTGTCTTCGATCTGCGAGCCGACCCAGTTGTCGTCGCGCTGCCACTTGGATTCAGTCATACCGGTCGTTCCCCTTGTGCCGGGCGGGTTACCCCAGGCCCCGGCGGATTTGCAAGGGCCAAAGCCCGGGCCCGCTCAATCCGGCCAGATATCGAAGGCTACGCAGATCCGACGCTCGCTAAGCAAGTGCGGGAACGTCCGATGGTAACAATGCGACGGAAACAGAGAGAGCATCCCGGCCTGCGGTCGCACGAAATCCTGCCCGAACGCCCGGGCAATTTCGTCCCCAACCAACTCTTCCGGAAGACCATGGGCAAGGCAGCCGCCTTCGCCGTTGCCATTGGCGATCTGGTCCGGGATTTGGACATAGTAGGTGCCGCTCATCCAGCCGAACTGGTGGACGTGCCAGGTTTCGTATCCGTCATCGTCGGTGATCACGCTCCAGCAATGGAGCTTGCCGGCATCGGGGCGGATCCGCAGCCATGGATGGTCGATCCCGGCGAGGCTATCGACGTGTGAAGCAATCACCTCGCGCAGTTTGGCCAGCAGCACGCCGACCAGCGGGGCGTGGACGCTTTGCGGCGAATCGATCCGCCAGGTCAGCTCGGAAGCGGTGCCATAGCGTTCGTAGCGCAGTTCGGGATGGTTCAGCAGTTGGCTGGCCAGCTCGCGGTTGAAATCGGCCAGGCTGGCAAAGCCTTCGGGCAGGGGCAGCATCGCCCGGTGGCAAAGCTGGGACAATCCATCAAGCGCGCGGGCTTCATCCATCCGCCCGGTCAAGGCCAGACCCATCACCCGGGCGGCGAACAGGCGCGAGTGGCCGGCGCCCTGCGCGATCAGATTGCCGGTGAAATCGACCACCCGCTGCGCCTCGCCCTGGCCCAGCAGCAGTGCTGCGAGACGCTTGCAGGCGTTCTTGTTATGCGGATCGAGCGCCAGCGCGCGGACCAGGTTCGATTCTGCTTCGGCCATGCCCAGCCTGACCTGAGCCTTGCCCATTTCCGCCAAGGCCGCAGCCCGTGCCGCATCGCTCTCAGCCTGTTCGACCATTTCGGCAGCAAGGTGCAAGACCTTGCGGTTGCCCTCGTCGGTCTCGACCGACAGGTAGGCAAACAGCAGCACCATGGTTTCACCGAAGCTGCGATCCCTGGCTGGTTCCAGCAGTTCGATGACAGCTTCAAACGAATCGGACAGGTTTAGCAAGCCGGCCAGGCGGGCGCGCATCAAAGCGCTGTCGGGGTTTCGGGCCAGTGCCTCGCGGGCCAGCAGCACTTCCTGCCGGGCATTGAGTCGCTTGGCGGATTCCACCTTGAGATCGAATTGTGCCGACACGGCTATGCCCCTTGCCCTTGGATTGCAGCCAGTTTGGTGCGATTTGCCATGCGCCATCGCCGCGAGCAGGGCAAGCGTTCAGCGTGATTTGTTGCTCGGCAGCGCTTGCAATGTTGTCGTTCTTCCAATAGCCATCTCCTCGATGGGTCGCTGTTTTTGATGATTTTCGGCGCCAAGCCTTCGGCGCGCCACTCTAAAAAGGTGAGACTGACCATGACCAACACTATTGAAGCAAAGCTGGCGGCTTGGATCGAACCGGAAGTTTCGACGCTGGAAATCGACGAAACCCATACTTTCCCCAACAACGGGGCTGACGGCTCTCCGTTCCCGGATTGCACCCGCTCCTGATTGTTGCGGCGATTGCGGATCGAGGCCCGCGCACCGCAAGGTGCGGGGGCCTTTTCGCGTGATCGGCAGAGGGCATTGAATCCACTCCGCTGCGCCCAATATCGACAGTTGAGTGCATGAGCGGAATCACGGCTCTTTGCGATCTGGGCGGTGGCAAACTGCCCGAAGGGGATCTTGCCGCGCTTGGCCTGCGCGAGGTTTCAGCCGGTTTTTCCGGGCAAGCAGTCGATCAGACCCTGCAATCGCTGGCCTGTTCCGCGATCCTGCCCAATCGCCAAACGTTTCTGCTCGGCTGGCCAGCCGGCAGTGAACTCTCGCGTGTTGATACCAACGACCTGGCCAATCCCGCTGATACGATGCGGGCCTTGCTTGATCGCCATGGCGCCGCACTCTCCGAAAAGGTCGATGGGGAATGGCTGCTGCTTGATTGGCAGCCGGGTCGCCTCATCCTTGTCCAATCCCGGGTTCGTCGTGACTGGTTATTTTATGCCCGGCGCGGAGATCGCATCGTCGTCAGCGGTGATCTTGAGCGAATCGCCGAACTGGACTGGATCGGGCGCGAGATCGATCCGCTGGGCTTCGCCGCCGCATTCGGCCGCAGCCCGCTGCGTACGGCCGCGTCGCGGCGAACGGTTGTTCCGGGAGTATGCCGGCTTGAGCCCGGAGAAATGCTGGTTCTGACCCCTGGCGGCGACCAGAGCTTTCGTGCCGCGCTCCCCGCGGTCGAATCATGGCGTGGCAGCTTTGACGATGCGGTTGAGGCGGCGCGGGAATTGCTGCACCGGATCCTGACCGATCGGCTAGCCGTGGCCGGCAAACCGGGGCTGCTGCTGAGCGGCGGACTCGATTCCTCGACCCTGGCGGCGCTGGTCAGCCACGTTGCGGGCGGTGGAAGTGGGTTGACCGCCTTTACGTCGGTCGCGCCGCAGCACGGAGACTTGATCGATGAGCGGGCCGAGGCGGCGGCAGTGGCCGATCGGCTGAATCTGAACCATGCCCCGGTGGTGCCTGACCTGACGACCTCGGTCTATCGGCCTGAAATCGACGCCTATGCGGTGGCCGGTGGGCCTACGCTTTCACCCCGGCATTACCTCTACCGTGCGTTGTGTGCGGCGGCGCGCGATCGCGGCGTGGCAACCCTGTTCGACGGGGCCGCCGGAGAATACACGCTAACCAGTTACGCGCCGCTGCTCGGCCCGCGCTATCGCTTGCGGCAAATGGCCAAGCGGCTGCTGGGCCGTGGCGGCGATCCAACGCTCGGCTCGCTTTATCATGCCCGGCTGGCTCCGCACCGTGCGGCGCAGTTGGACCCGGAAGCGTCCGAACTGGCCCGCCAACACCACTTGCCGCTGGCCGAGCGCCGGCCCGGCGAGGCCTGGGGATGGATGCCGGGATTCCGCAAGATCTGGGAACCGCCGACTTTGCTAAACCTGGGTCTGCGCGGCGAGGTGCCCTATCGCGATCCTCGTCTGCTGGCTTTGTTCGCCGGGTTCCCTGCGCAGTTCCTTGTCCACGACGGTCTCAACCGCGCGCCGGCCCGGGCGATGATGGCCGGGCAGCTGCCCGAAGCAATCCGTTTGCGCCGGACCACCGGAGCCTTCTCGCCCGATTACATGACGCGGATCCGGAGCCAGGCGCCCGCGGCGCTGGAACGATTGTCTGTCTTCCGCAAGGCCGGGGCAGAGGACTGGATCGACCTCGTCTGGCTCGAACAGGCGTTGCAGCAGGTCGGCGCACGGGGCCCGCAGTCGATCTCCGAGGCCTTCGAAGTGCAGCTGACCGCGATGGCTGCCGAATTCCTGGTCTGGTGGCGCGGTGTCGGTTGAATCCGGCCATGGCGCGGTGCTAGGCCGGTCGCGAAAGGGGCCCCGATGAAACTCAGCGCTGCGGAACTGGCCCGGTTCGCCGAACTGGCCGAGCGGCATGGTGCCAACCGGACACGGGCCGTGCCGGGCCAGCCCGGTTGCCGCGAACGACCGCTGTCCTACGTTGCCTTGTTGCACGAACGGCGCAGGGCCCTGGGCCGCGACGATGCTTGATCTCCTCGCCCAAACGGTACTTGCGCTGGTTTGCCTGCTGCTCGTCTGGACGTTGTTCCGCCAGTTCGTGGTTAGCAGCCCCGCCGGCATGGTGCTCGATCAGCTGGCGATCGCCCCGCAATGGAAGTTTTTCGCGCAGACCAGAATCGATGGCCACGCAGAGTTCTTTGATGACATTCACCTCCTGGTCCGCACTTCGCCGGAGGCCGGAAAGCCGAACGACTGGGTTGAGCTTCTCCACTATGGTGAGCGTCCGTTGTGGCACGGAATATGGAATCCGCGCCGTTACAGCCGCAGCCTGATTGTCCAGCATGTGATGACGCTGGCCTTGGCTGAAGACGATCCGGAGCAATCGGCCCGGCCTTCGGCGCTGTGCTATCTCACCGTCCTGCGCTTTGCCCTCGACCGGATGATGCCCGGCCCGGGTGAAGCACTTCAATTCTCGGTCGCCACTACTGGGGGCCGGATCGGGCGCGAACCGAAAGTGCGGTTCCTTTCGGCATGGCATTGCCCATGATTCCGACCGAGACCCTGGTGCGGGCTACTTGCGCGCTGTTCGGCGTGTGGGGCCTGCTTCATGCCGCGCAATGGCTGGCGGATCTGCCGCGCTGGCGTGTGGGTTCGGCAATCGGCTGGGACCTGCAGCGGCTGCGCAAGGGGATCAAGGGGCGCTCGGCACTGGTGGCTGTGCTCTATGGAGAGCGCGGCATGGCGCTCCTCGCGGTGCTGCTTGGTCTGGTCGGACTCGCGCTGGTGGCGCTCCCGCTCGGTCCGGTCACCCCGCTGCTGCTGGCCGTTGCACTGGTCGTTGCCCTTTTGCTTGGGCAGCGTTCGATACCCGATGGCGCTGACAAGATGGCGATGATTGTGGCCGGCGGAGGTTTGTTGCAGACGTTGGGTCTGGCGCTCAACAATGCAACGCTGGTCCTGGCCGGTGCGCTGTGGACTGGGGGACAGCTGACGATCGCCTACTTCGCTGCAGGGGCCAGCAAGGTGATCCTGGCGGACTGGCGCAGCGGCGCGGCTCCGCGCGCGGCGCTGGGTTCCTACATGTGGGGCAACCGGCTCAGCGCCTGGGGCGTGAACCTGCCCGGTGGAGCATTCGCGCTGGCCTGGACAGTCATGCTGCTTGAAATGCTGTTTCCCTTGGCGCTGCTTCTGCCGACCCCCTGGCTGGGGGTGGTGCTGGGCTGCTTCTTCCTGTTCCATGCGGCAATCGCGCTGGTCATGGGGCTTAGCACCTATCCGATCGCCTTTCTTGCCGCCTATCCCTCGGCGATCTGGCTGGGGCAATGGCTGCGCGCCGCTTCTGGTCTAGGTTAGGCAGCGCACCGGTGAGCGAAACTTCCTATCAGGCCGAAGCATTTGGCACCCTGTGGCAGGCCGATCTGCCGCTGCCGTACTTCGATCAGGCGCGGGACGAACGCGCCCGCCCGGCGATCCATATCTCCCGCGCGGCCGCATTGACCGATCGTCCGGTTCTGGCCCGGCGCAGCCGCGGGGCGGTCCATACCGGCGGCTTTCGCTTCGTCTGGGGCGATGAAGTGACCTTCGATTTCCATGCGCCAGACCGGATCCTGTACCTGCCCGGACCGGCCTGGCGGGGCACGCTGCCCGACTGCTTCTACTCTACCGTGGCGGCTTTGGCCTCGGCCTGGAACGGGCGTTTGCCGCTTCACGCCAGCGCGATCGAATGGCGCGGGCAGGGCTTTCTGCTGGCGGGCAAGGCCGGATCGGGCAAATCGACCTTGGCGGCAGAATTGCTGAGCCATGGCGCACGGCTGATCGGCGATGACCTGACCGTTCTCGCGACTACCGGAACAGGTTTCACCGTGCTGCCGGGCCGGCCAGCGATGCGGCTTCATCCCGCCAGCGCCGCGGCGCTGGCCACGCTTTCCTGTGAGGAAGTGCCGGAGGATCCGCGGGGCAAATTGCTGGTCCGGCCAAAGGCGCGCTGTGAGCTGGCCGAAGTGCCATTGGCCGGGGTCATCCTGATCGGCGGACACCATGGCCGGCTCTCTCCGGCCCAGGCCCTGCGACTTCTCCCGCCGCATCAGTTCCGGCCGCGTTGGTCAGAGGTGCTACCCGGCCACGGTCAGCGCCGGGCCTGGCTGCTCGCATTGGCTAGCACCATCCCGGTTGCGGGGTTCCCGTCGTTGGCCGGCTTCGACGATGATGCACGGGTGGAGCGGCTGACTGTGGCGACGGCCTTGTTGGACGAACTGACAGTCTAAAGCGCAATCAGGTCGGTCGGCGGCCCATCGAGTTCGATCCGTTCGCGTGGGAAAAGGTCCGGGCCGAGCACGACCAGCGTCCCGCGCAGCCCGTCGCGCGCCTCGCGCGGGCCGAAAGTAGAGACGCCCACAGCCATCCGGTCCCGCGAAAAGGCGATGCCCCGGGTCATCCGCTCGGTATCGATAGTCAGCCGCGTCCCGTCGAGGCTGGCGATCTCGCCGCTCATCGATGCACAATACCATGTCCGCCCGGCGGGATCGGTGGCAAGGTCGTGGCAGGCGTGGCCTTCCAGCGGCATGCGCTCGGTCACGCGCCAGTCATCATCGAGCCAGGCGATCTCGCTGGGCCGGGCTGGCCGGGCCTTGCCGTTGTGGAGCAGCACGGCCAGCCGCCCGCCAATCCGGGCAATCGAATTGATATGGAGGTAGGCGCCGCTGCTGTCCTGGATATCCGCGTGCGGAAACAGCTGCCGGTTGTCGATCGGTCGTCCTGCTGGATTGAAGCGCAAGACAGCTTGGTTTGCCGTATCGACCAGACAAACCAATCCATCAATCATACGCACCTGATGGCAATTGCCATCAAGGCCCTTTGCGAGCACCTGGGGTGCACCTAGCTGCCCCTCGGCTATCCGCAGCTTTAGCAAGCGGCCCAGCCCGGACCAGCGATCGCGCAGGCCGCAGTTCTCGAACAGGTACAGCGCGTCGCCGTCGCGGCAGATCCCGAAGAACCAGCCGTGGATCGCGAGCCTGGCCGCACCGTCTCCAACCGCAAAGACCCCGCGCGGAGAAGCGACGAGCCATTCGGCCCCGGTCAGATCAGGATCGGCGATCCGGACTTCGTCGGTCTCATAGGCCTTACGCGCCAGGGCGCTGCGGATCGCCCGCAGGCGGTCCGGATCGAAGTTCGGGTCGGCAGGGGGGCTGGCGGCCATCGGCCGTGCCTAGCAGAACGGTCCGGCCAAGGCCAAACCCCTCTGCTCAGATCAGTACCAGCTCAACCCGCCTTGCGCGGACAGGGGATTGCAGGCCCTGCATGATCGATCCGGGCGGTGCGTATGGTCATGCCAAAGCCCATGGCGGCCTCGATCCGCAGCGGCTGGCCGACACTGGCGAGCTTCGCCCCGGCCTGCGCAAAGCAGCGCAGCGGGATCCGGGTCTGCAGCACGGTTCCGGGCTTGCTCCGCCGCAGCATGGGGGTCAGGTCGAGCTTGGCTCCGCCCAGCGTCAGATGGACCGGGCTGCGGCCAAGACGATCGATCCGCCAATCGAGCAACAGGGTTTCGCCTTGTTGTGCGCGGGCGGACAGGTCGACCGGGTTGCCCTCAAGTGACAGCGCGCCGCGGCCCGACCAGGTGAACTGCCGGGCGTCTTCCTGCGCCGAAAGATCGACCGCGCGCACCGCGATCGACCCGTCGTTGGACAGGTGCCAGGGCGCCAGCGCCTTGCCCCGAACGAAGAACGAGGTGGCGGTGTTGTAGGCCGAGAGGTCGATCCGGGGATCCTCGTTGACTCGCCCGGGACCCGATGCATCGCCATAGCGCAAGCCGTAGCCCAGCGGGAACAGCGGCTGCGCAATGGGTGAGCGGGCATCGGCCGGCCAGGGGAAGGAGAGCCGTCCGGTAAAGCCGCGCAGCGGCTGGCCATCGGCGCGCGCCACCAGCACATCGGCCACGCCTTCGCCCTGGCTGCCCGGAAGCCAGGCGGCGACGAAGGCATCGGCGCGGTTGATCAGCGATCCGGTGAACAGCGGCCGCCCTGACAGGAACACCACGACCACCGGGATGCCCTGCGCCTTGAGCCGCGCGACCAGTGCTCCTTCGCCGTGCTGTTCGGCGAATGCCAGATGCGGAATGTCGCCCTGGAATTCGGCATAGGGGGTCTCGCCCATCACCACGATCGCGACGTCGGGCTTCGCGGAAAAACTGCCGTCAGCCGAGATTGCGGCCTGTCCGCCGGCCGCGCCGACGGCCGAGACGATGGCCTTGCCGATCGTGTTACCGCGCGGATAATCGGCCGCCTTGGTGTCAGTGCCTTGCCAGGTGATCGTCCAGCCGCCGGCCTGCATCGCCATGTCATCCGCGCCCGGACCGGCTACCAGGACCTTCGATCCCGGTTTCACCGGCAGCAGGCCGCCTTCGTTTTTCAGCAAGACCAGCGATTTCGCCACGGCCTCGCGCGCCACGGCCAGATGATCAGGCGCGCCAACCAGCGCCGGATTGCCGCGGGCGACGGTCTGTTCACCCATCAGTCCAAGCTTGAACTTGACCCGCAGGATCCGCCGCACGGCATCGTTGAGCCGGGCCAGCGGGATCCGCCCATCGCGCGCGGCCCGCAAGGTCGAGGCGTAGAGGCCCTTCCAGCTGTCGGGCGCCATGTAGAGATCAAGCCCCGCGTTGATCGCGGCCGGGCAATCGGTGGCCGTGCAACCGGGCACCTGGCCGTGGCCGTTCCAGTCCCCCACCACCAGCCCGGCAAAGCCCATTCGCCCCTTGAGTACGTCGGTCAGCAAGTAATGGCTGCCATGGTGCTTGACCCCGTTCCAGCTGGAAAAGCTGGCCATCACAGTCAGTGCCCCGGCGTCGATCGCCGCAGGATAGCCGGCGGCGTGGATCCGGACCAGGTCTTGTTCCGATAGGCGGGCATCGCCTTGGTCGCGGCCTTCGACCGTCCCCCCATCGGCGAGAAAATGCTTGGCCGTTGCCGCCACCCGGTTAGCCGGAAGCGGCTTTCCGGAAACGAGCTCGCCCTGCAGGCCGAGGGTCATGGCCCGTCCATAGCTCGCGACCAGCGCCGGATCGGAGGAATAGCCTTCGTAAGCGCGGCCCCAGCGCAGATCCTGCGGCACCGCCAAAGTGGGCGCGAAGGTCCATTCGATCCCGCTTCCGGCGATCTCGGCAGCAGTCACCGCGCCGATCCGCTGGACCAGTTCGGGATCGTGCGCCGCGCCCAGGCCGACATTGTGTGGAAACAAAGTCGCGCCCGGCAGGTTGTTGTGGCCGTGAACCGCATCGATCCCGAACAGGATCGGAATGCCCGCCCCGTGATTTTGCGAAGCGGCGCGGAACTCGCCGACCAGCCGCGCCCACTTGGCAGCATCGGCCCGTTCATCGCCATAAGGTCCGGAATTGCCACCGGCCAGGATCGAGCCCAGGGGATAGGTGGCGAGATCGGCGGGGGTGATGGAACCGATATCGGCCTGGATGATCTGGCCGACCTTCTGTTCCAGCGTCATCCCGGCAATCAGGGCGTCGATCCGGGTCTCGGTTGCCGCGTCGCTCAGCGAGGCGGGGCTTTTCGCCGTCGGCCACAGTTCGAGCTGCATTGCTGCTGCCGGTACCGCCTGGGCCAGGCTCGCGCCGCCCAGTATTGCCGCACTGCCGCCCAGCGCGATTGCAATCGCCGCAAAAGCCGAATTCAAACGCATCTCACCCACCCGGAACTTTCTTGTGAACGTTCTCATGACACGATGCGACGCCGAAATCAAGCCAGCGGTTCAGTCCTTCGGAATCAGGGTGAGCAGCAGGACGGCAGCGGCAAAAGCCAGGCCGGCCAGGATGAGGAACAGCGCCTGATAACCGAACAGCGGGACCAGTGCGATTGCCAGCCAGGGCATGATCAGCGACGGCACGGTGTTGGTCAGGTTGAACAGCCCCAGATCGCGGCCCCGGCGCTCGGGCCGGGGGAGGATCCGCAGGGTTTGCGAGGAGTGGAGCGAGAGGAACACCGCACTGGCCAGCCCGAACAGGGCATAGGCCAGCGTTGCCCAGCCAAGCCCTGGCGCCAGCGCCATGCCCAGCAGGCCTGCCGCCGATCCGAAAGCTGCCACCAGCAGCGGCGCGATCGGCCGGTCGACCCGGTCTGACCAGCGCCCGGCCGCCAGTGCCACCGGGATCGAAACCAGCATGATCGCGCTGAACAGTCGGGCAGTCTGATTTTCGCCGACACCCGGTTCGAGACTGCGGAGCCAGAACAGCAGATAGGCAAACAGGGTGGCTTCGGCGATCTGCACGGCCAGCCGGGCCAGCCACATCCGCACCACCGCGCGCCGCGAAGACGCCTGCACGGGTTCGGGCGGTAGCGGCGTGATCGGAGTGGGGGCCGGAGCGCTGCGCGGGGCCAGCACCAGCACCGGGATAAGGCATGCCGCGGCCATCGCTGCAACCACCGTCAACCGCTGCTCAGACTGGGCCAGACCGGGCTGGGTGACGATCGCTCCGGCAAGCGCGCCTGCCCCTGGAGCGAAAGCCATCAGGCCACCAAGCAGACCCTTGCGGCGGTCCGGCACCCTGTCGCCGGCCCAGGCCGACAAGGGCCCGAGCATCATGTTGAGCGCCAATTGCCAGGCCCCGACGGCGGCGATCAGCCCGGGCAGGGTGGTCGCCTTTCCGATCAGCGGCAGCAGCAGGCAGGACAGGGCCAGCCCCGCCGCGATCCAGGCGCGGCGGTGCTTGGTCAGGTCGGAAAGATATCCGAACAGGATGTTGCCGGCAGACGCCGCCAGCGCGCCGACCAGCGCGATCTGCGCCAGCCAGGCCACCCCGGCGTCATTGCCGGCCAGGGCCGCAACGCGGCTGGGCAGCAGAATGGTCAGCAACGGGGTATAGGCGATCGCTCCGCCGGCCCAGGCCAGCGCATAAAGCAGGATGAACCGGTCGGTCGAAACCGAAGCGGGCTGGTCAGTCACGCTTGGCGACCGGCGGCACGACTGAGCCGCGCTCGACCATCGCCGCCGAGATCACGGTCAGCACCTTGGGCGGCTGCTCGCCCTTCTGGGCGGCAATGATCAGTTCCACCGCCTTGGACGCGGTGGCGGCGATCGGCTGGTCCACCGCGGTCAGCGGCGGCTGGGTGAAATGAACCAGCGGGGTATTGTCAAAGCTGATCAGCGACAGTTGATCCGGCACAGCGATCCCGCGTTGGCGCGCAACTTCAAGGGTTGCGAGCGCCATCTGGTCGTTGCTGGCGATGATCGCGGTTGGCGGCACGTCCGCATCGAGCAAGGCCCGCGCTGCCCGTTCGCCCGAGGCATAGGAAAAGTCCCCCTGGGCCAGCAGCCCAGCGGTATTATGGCCGGCGGCTTGCATTTCGGCCTGCCACCCGTCGACCCGCCAGCCGCTCAGTTCATATTCGCTCGAACCGGCGATGAAGCCGATGCGGCTGTGGCCGCGCGCCAGCAAATAACGGGTCGCGGTCCGGGCCGAGCCTTCGTCGTCCATCGAAACCGGGATGCCCTTGCCGTTCTGCTTCGAGCCGATCCGCACGAACGGAAGGTTCTGCTCCGCCAGCAGATCGACGATCTGGGCATTGTCGGAATGCGGCGGGGTCAGGATGATCCCGTCGGGCTGAAGCGCGGCAATCGCGCCGAGCAGCTCGCGTTCGACGTGGTCGGAATGGGTGTCGACCAGCTCGAAGATCATCCGGTAGCCATGCTCGGCGCATTTGAGCATGCCGCCCAGCAGCATCTGATCAACCCAGTCGGTCCCCTGGCGGGCCTGCCAATCGGCAATCGTGCGTTCGCGGTCGTTGATCGCCAGGATCAGATAGCTGCGCGATCCGCTCATCCGCTGGGCCGCGATCGAAGGGACATAGCCCAGCCTGTCGATCGAGGCCTGGACCCGCTCCTTCATTTCCGGACGGACGTTCGGTTCGTTGTTGATGACGCGGCTGACGGTCTGCAGCGAAACGCCGGCATCGGCGGCCACATGCTTGATCGTTACAGCCTGGCGGCGACGTGCCATGCCCCTACTTGTCCCCCGCGCCGGATGCGCCCGCGCCAGCGGTAGCGACAGTCGGGCCCTTTTGCCAGACGCGAACCCAATCGATTTCCATCCGCTTGGGATAGCCATCGAGCCGGACCCCGCCGAGGCCCCGCCCTTCGGGCAGCTTGCCGCCGATCGCAAGGTTGAGGATCAGGTGAAACGGCCGGTCGAACGGTGCGCCCGGTGTCTTCGATCCGGTGGTCGACCACTTCTCGGCGGTCTGCTCGGCATAGACCTTGCCATCAACCAGCCAGACGATCCGGTCCGCCTGCCATTCGACCGTATAGGTATGAAACCCTTCCAGCACTTCGGGATAGGCAATCTCGGTGCTGGCCAGCTTGTTGTTCGGCCACTTGGCCCCGAAATGGATCGTGCCGAGGATCGTGTTTTCGCGTCCGCCGGGGCACTTGGCGCAAGGCACGCCGAGGTTCACCGCCTCAAGGATGTCGATCTCGCCCGATGCGGCCCAGGGGCCGTAGCTGGCCTTCTCCGGCAGCATCCAGATCGCCGGCCAGGTGCCCTGTCCCTGGGGCAGTCTGGCGCGGACTTCGATTCGGCCATAGGTCCAGGCGGCCTTGCCGCGGGTGGTCAGCCGGGCCGAGGAGAAGTTGCGGGTCGCCTCGGCATTGGGCGTGGCAGAGAACCGGCGCTGTTCCGGCGGTAGCGCCGGGCCGGTGGTCCGCTCGTTGCGGGCGGTGATCACCAGTTTGCCGTCTTCGATCGCGGCGTTGCGCTCGCTGCGGGTGTAGCACTGGTGCTCATCATTGCCGCCGCCCCAGCAATCGACATCGAAGCCCCATTTGCGTTTGTCGATCGTGGCCGCGTCGAACTCGTCGGCCCAAACCAGCGTCCAGCCGTCCTCTCCGGCATGGGCCGGGGTTGTCGCGGCCAGTAGCGCGGCAATGGCAATCGCGCGACGCTTCATGCCGCCACCTTGTCATCCGCCGCTGCGCAATAGCTGGCGATATAGTCCTGGTGGCTCGGCAATCCGGCCACGGTCTTGCTGACCATGTCGCGCAACGAGCCGAGGAAATGATCGAGCTCTTCCGGGCGCAGCTTGCCCGCGATCGGGTGATAGGCCTGCGGCATGATCCCTTGGCCCAGCATGACCTGGATCCAGCTGTTCTCGGCAAACAGCTCCTCGTTCTTGCGGAACACCCGCCCGGTCTCGCGGAACAGTTCGATCTTCTGCTCCAGACTTTCGGGCACCGCCATGCTGGCGCATTGCCGCCAGAACGGGCTGTCGCGGCGTTCGGTCACCTTGTAGTGCAGGATCAGGAAGTCGCGGATCTGCTCCATGTCGGCGAACTGCTGTTCGTTGAATTCGGTCACGTCGCGCTGGCTGACCCGGCCGCTCGGCAACATCCGGATCAGCCGCAGTACCGCGCGCTGAATGAGATGGATCGAGGTCGATTCAAGTGGTTCCATGAACCCGCCCGAGAGGCCCACTGCGACGCAGTTCCTGTGCCACTGCTTGCGCCGTACCCCGGTGACATAGCGAATGAAATTCGGCTCGGTCAGGGTCTGGCCCTCCACCGTGCTAAGCAGGCGCTCAAGCGCGGCATCCTTGCCCAGATAGCGGCTGCAATAGACGATCCCGTTGCCCTGGCGGTGCTGCAGCGGAATCCGCCACTGCCAGCCGGCATCGTGGGCGATGGCGCGGGTGTAGGGCACCGGCGGACGGACACTGGCAGTCTGGATCGCGATCGCGCTGTCACAGGGCAGGTAATGGGTCCAGTCGTCGAACCCGGCATGCAGCGCACCCTCAATCAGCAGCGCGCGAAAACCGGTGCAATCGAGGAACAGGTCGCCTTCGATCCGGCGATCACCATCCAGGCGCAGCGCGGCGATTTCGCCGGTTTCGCCGTTCAGTTCGACTTCGCTGATCCGGCCCTCGATCCGCTTTGCGCCCTCACCCTCGGCGCGCTTGCGCAGGAAGGCGGCATAAAGCGCGGAATCGAGCTGGTAGGAATAGTTCATCTTGTCTTCGGGCAAGTGCGCGAACTTGCCCTCCAGCGCAGCCTTCAGTTCCAGACAGTAATCGTCGTAGCTGTGCGCATGGCCGTGCTGCAGGCCACGCAACCAGAAGTGCTGGAACCCGGCCGACCAGTGATCCTTGCCCGCCGCGCCGAAGGAGTGGAAATAGCTCTCGCCCACATCCTTCCAGTTCTCGAATTTGATCCCCAGCTTGAAGGTCGCCTGGGTCGCGCGCATGAATTCGGCCTCGCCGATCCCGAGCAGGCGGTTGAACAGCAGCAGCGGCGGGATCGTGCTTTCGCCCACGCCGATCGTCCCGATCGCGTCGGATTCGACCAGGGTCAGGTCGATCACGCTGCCCAGTGTGTTCGATAGTGCCGCAGCCGCCATCCAGCCGGCCGTGCCGCCGCCGGCAATCACTACGCGCAGCTTGCTCTGGGGGGTCATCGCGAAAGTCCTCTCAGCAGTTTGGCCTTGATCCGGCCGGCGGTATCGGGAGTCAGTGGGGCGAGCACCCCGCGGGCGGCTTCCGGCAGGTGCGCGGCGGCATCTACGCCGCCGGAAAATACGTAGTGTTCGAACAGGTCGCGCCAGCGCCGGCGATCAGCATCGGGCAGGTCGCGGATCGCCAGGACGGCGTTGTAGAGCGCATCCTCGGGCTGACCCAGGAAGGCCGGAACATCGCGCCACCAGTAATTGACCAGCAGGTTGAACGGGGCGAGCCCTTCGACATGGTGCCACCACAGCGAGGGCACGAACACCGCGTCGCCCGGCTCAAGCTCGGCTATCTGCGCGCTTGCCAGGGCTGCGGCGAAGCGCGGATAGGCCGCCAGATCGGGCTGGTGAAGGTCAACCATCGAAACCGGACGGCCGCCGGGATTGTGCTCGAGCGGGCCGGGATAGAGGTTTGCGAACTGTTCGGGCGGGAACAGCGTGAAGCGCCGCTTGCCGGCCGCGCAGACCGCCAGATTGTCAGGCACGTCATTGTGTGCGGCGATTCGGGTGCGGCTGCCGATCCAGATCGAGGCGATCGGACGGCGGTCGCCCAGCGGCAGGTTGTTCGCCTCTCCCAGCCCTGCAAAGAAGGCATCGATGTCGATCGAGGAGAGGTAAACGGTCGGCGCAGCCGGATCGGCCTCGGCCCGTTCCAGCGCGGTCAGCCAATGGCCGAGCGGGGCCTGACTCATGCCGAAATTCATTTGCATCGCGCCATCATAGAACAGGCGCTCGTCTCCGCCCTGATGGGCGACACTGGCCGGGAAGGAGCGGTCCCGCGCGCGCTCGGCAAGATAGCTCCTCGCCGAAGCGCTGCCGGCCAGCGAAGCCTTTACCAGTGGCCAGTGCGCAGCCAGCCCGCGCACTACGAACGGTTCGCGCGCGCCGGCCAGCGCCGAATCAAGCTCGCCTTGCTCAAGCGCGCGTTCGGCAACGCGCGGCAGCGCGGCCAGATGGGGCGGTGCCTCAGCCATGGCTCCGGCGGTTCTTGCGCCGCACCAGCTTGCCGAGATTGCCGAGCGAGGCCAGCGCCATGTACAGCGGCATCAGATGCCCGGCGGCGCTCAGTTCGGCGAGGATGCCGGGCTCGAGCGCGGAGAGGCGCTCTTCGTTGACCAGGTGATAGCCGACCATCCGGTGCATCGCGCCGCTGTCCAGGGTCACGTCCATCGAGAACGCTTCGAGCAGGTCGTAGCGCTTGCAGGCGGCGAAGAAATCGTCGCTGGCGCGGTAACCCTCGTCCAGCGCGCCAAGCATCTCGATCACCTGTTCGAGATAGGGCGTCGGCTGGCCATCGGCATCGAATACTGCCGCTCCGCTGCCGTCGGTAGCGATCCGGGGATGGGCCATGTCGATGTGGACCTGGGCGGCGGCTTCGCCCGTGTCGGGGCGACCGATCAGGAACGGCTGGACCGATTGGGCCAGCGGCCTCACCGCGGCATCCCAGTGGCCACCTTCAAGGTAGAGATTTTCGCCAGCTTCGAAGCCGAACAGGGCCAGTGCCGAATAGGCCCCGCGTTCGGCGTCATAGCGGAACAGGATCGGATATTCGCAGGCCAGCCGCCGGAATTCGGCAGGTATCGCCAGGCAGGCATTGACCCCGTCGCCCAGCGCCGGGCCAGCATCGGTCCTGATCCGTAGCTGGGCATGGTCGGCCGGGTTGAGGATCTGGTGCTTGCTCATGGTTGGTCCTGTCCCTTGCCGCTGTCGTTTTACGCATCGGCCTCATACAGATCGAGAGCCGCTTCCGGTACAGAAGCGACTCTCGATCATTTACCCCGTGCAGATCAAGTCTGCTGCGTCAGAAGTTGACGCGCAGCCCCGCCGCATAGCGAGCATAACCCGGTGCCGCGAAGAACACTGTCTGATCGTTGCGCATATGGCCGCTACGATCGGCATTGGTTACGTTGATCCCTTCGGCGAACACGGTCATGCCCTTGCGGAATTCCCAGCTCGCGCTGACATCGAACTGCCCATAGGGGTTGATGTAGTAAGGATCGAGGCCATAGCCTGACAGGAACTCGTCGCGCCAGTTGTAGGCGACGCGGAACTGGATACCGTTCTTGTCATAGTAAAGCACCGCGTTGGCGCTGTCGCTGGCTCCGTTCACCGCAAACTGGGTAACGGTGTAGCGCTGTGCATTGTCATATTTGGTATCGCTCTTGACGATCGTGTAGTTCAGGATCGCGCCGAAGCCGGTGTCCCAGAACGAATGCTGGATGGCGAATTCCCAGCCCTGCAGCCTGGCCGTCTGGGTGCTGTTGATCGGACGATCATAGGTGAATATCACCGCAGGATCGCCTGGCTGCCCAAGAATTCCGCGCGGTACGCCGCCAATGAATTCAACGACGCTGGGGTTGTTGACTGCCAGCCAGGCCAGGATCTGGGCATGGCCGGGGTTACCGCCCAAGGCTGTCCGGGCAGCAGCAACGGCCGCGCCCTGCGCCGGGTTGGTCAAATCGAAGAACGGCTGTTGCACCGTGGAATTGGCGATGAAGTTCTCAACGCCCTTGTTGAAATATCCCACCGAAATGTAGCTGTCCCGGCCGTAGTACCACTCCGCCGAAGCATCGATGTTCTTCGACTTGTAGGGCAGCAGGCCCGGATTGCCGCTGGCCGCGGTGCTGCCGCCATTGGGACGCAGCGGCTGGTTGATCGTGATCCCGCCTTGCATCCGGCCATAGTCGGGCCGGGTGATGGTGTGGCTGTAAGATGCACGCAGCTTGACGTTGTCGATCGGAGAAATGTCCAGGTCGATCGCGGGCAACCAGTTCTGGTAATGACCCTTGGTCGATTCCGCCAATTGCCCACCGCCAAAGATCAGGCCGATTTCGTTGTCAGCTGTCCAGCTCGTGCCAGTCGGAATCCCCGTGCCGGCCGAAGAGCTGATAATGGTGTCCTCATAACGCAGACCGAGACGCAGATGCGCTTCACCCGCGCCCAGATCGAACGAATGGGTGGTCTGGATATAAGGTGCAATGGTCTTTTCCTGGATCCTTCGATCGGCCGTGAATTCCGCCAGACAGGTCCCCGGAATGGCGTCGCCAACCCACGAGTTGCTGCAGACGCCGATCTGGCTTTCCAGCAAGGTGATCAGCCCGACCGTGTCGATCTGGAAGTAGTTCGGAATGATTCCGTTGGCATTCGATCCCGACATCCCGGCGAGCCGGTCCGGCAGGCCGGTCAGGGTGTACAGGCTGTCCGGTGTAGCCGCTGCGGACAGGGTGCCGCCCCAGCTGTCGGACTGGAGGAAGCCATAGGCCGAACGGACCTTGTTCTCGGTATAGGTTACCCCGAAATCGAGGCTGTCGATCAAACCGTCGTTGAAATCATAGCCGCCGCGCATCGAGACTTCGTTGATTTCGTCCTTCATGTAGGCATTGCGGAAGGCGTTGCCGGCCGGACGGATGTTCGAAGCGGTGAGCGCCGCGCTCGGATACATGGTGACCGAGATCACCGGCATGTCGCTGGTGAAATCGACCCGCTGGTTCTGCACACCGAAGATCGCGCTGCCGACCGCGATGTTGCTGCCATAGGGCGAATTCGGCTTGCTTTCCGCGGTCGAGTGGTGGCCGTCGAGTTCGAAGTGCAGCCCGCTGTCGCCCTTCCAGCTGAGGTTGCCGCCGAGAGACTTGTTGATCGAGCGGTTCTTGGCCACGGCCCCGGTAATCGCGAGATCTTTGCCTTCGCCCGGCCCAAAAGCCTCGGCATAGAAGTTCGGGCCGGCAGCAGGGCCGTTGGTCCAGCTGCTCGAAGTCTGGTTGTGGTTGAACCACACCCCGATGCTGTTGGTGCGGGCATCGATGGTGTTCTGCGAATAAGTGTAGTCGATCACCGCCGAGAGGGTTTCGGTCGGCTTGAACTGCAACACGACCTGGCCGTTGATCCGCTCGCGCTCGATATCGGTGAAATCGTAGCCGGCGTTCTGGGTCACCTGATAGACCGTTGTGGCGTTCGGGCGGTTCTGTGTCTGGGCGAAGTTGCCGCGCCAGTCATTGGCGTCGACCGGCAGCGAGCCCCAATTGTTTTCATTGCCGAGATAGCCTTCGCGCCAGCCGGCATTGAACTGCGCCAGGCTTGCCTTGCGCTTCTGGTAGGAGCCGGTGACCAGGATGCCGATCTTGTCGTCATAGAAGGTCTGGCTGAGTATGCCCGACACTTCCGGAGTGATATTGGTGCCTTCAAAGGTGTGGTCGTATACGCCCTTGACGCCAATGCTGCCCTGAAAGCCAGGACGGTCCAGCGGACGCGGGGTCTTGATGTTGATGACCGAACCGATCCCGCCAGTCGGCAGCGAGGCGCGGCCCGACTTGTAGATTTCGACCCCGGCAACACCTTCGGCGGCGAGGTTGGCAAAGTCGAACGAGCGCGAAGCCGGTGCTTCGCAGCAACTGCCCAGGCCCGAGGCCGGCATCTGGCGGCCATTGAGCAGCACCAGATTGAAATCGGGGCCGAAGCCGCGAACCGTAACCTTCGAGCCTTCGCCGCTGTTGCGATCAATCGACACGCCGGTGATGCGCTGCAGCGATTCGGCCAGGTTGGTATCGGGGAACTTGCCGATGTCTTCGGCAGAAATGGCATCGACAACACCGATCGAACTGCGCTTGGTGTCCATTGAGCTGCGCAGCGAGGCGCGGATCCCGGTGACCACGATTTCCGCCTCGGAATCATCTGCAGCTGCAACTTCTTGCGCCACAGCGGGCTGCGCTGCGACGCCCAGCGCCAAGGCCGATGCGCCCAACATCATCCGGTCGAGCACAGGTCTGCGGATAGCCTTCATTCGCGATTCCCTCCCAAAATTGCGTGTGCCTGATCGACACACACCTATCAATTGTGAACGTTCACCTAAATGATAACGTTCACTTCGTCAAGGGGCTGAGCCTTGGTTTTGCGGCCACGATGATGCCACCCCGGATCCTGGACGCTCAACTCTGACTAACAGAATCGTTGCATTAGCATGGCGGACAATGTTAATGCCGCGCGGGTTCGCAAATTTCCTGCAGTTTCTTTATGGATAGGTAGTCGCCATCATGACCATGAACGCACCCAAGACCTGGATCGAGCCGGAAGTGACCGAACTTGAAATCGAGGAAACCCATGCTTTCCCGAATTTGGGTGCGGACGTCGGCGGCAATCCTGCTCCGGACTGCCAGCGCTCATAAGGCATGGCCCTAGCTCGCCAGACCAACAATGTCGGTCGGCGAGCCAGGTAAATCCAATAATTCCAGTGGCTCGAGCTCGCGGTTCAGGATCGCGAGTCCGCCGCGCAATCCGTCACGCAGGTGACGCTCGCTGAAAATTGATAGGCCAACAGCCAGCATCTCGCCATTGAAGGCGAGCGCGCGGGTCATCATGCTGTCATGTACCTTGGCACGGCGGCCATCCGACGCGATGATTTCTCCGCTGGCCGAGGCAGAATGCCAAAGCGTGCCGTGCGAATCGGTCAACAGGTCGTGGCACTGGTGGCCTTCGATGAAGCTGCGTTCGGTGACCTGCCATTGGTCGTCTAGCCAGGCCAGCTCGCTCCGCTTTTGTGGAATCGCCTTGCCATTGTGCAGCATAAGCACCAGCCGACCGCCGATCCGGCCGATTGAGTTGATGTGGAGATAGGCCCCGCTACGATCATCCGGCGAAGCAATCGGAAACGGCCGTTTGATGTCAACCGGCGCGCCGCCGAGCGAAAAGCGCAGCACGGCCTGGTTGGCCGTATCCACAACACAGATCAGATCGTCGATCACCCGAACCTGATGGCAATTCCCGTCAAGTCCCTTAGCCAGCACCATTGCCTCGCCCAGCTGTCCACCTGCCAGCCCGATCCGGATCAGCCGACCCAAATTGAGTGTGCGGTCATGGCGGCCGCAATTTTCGAACAAATACAAGCTGTCACGATCGCGGCAGATGCCAAAGAACCAACCGTGGATGAGCGTCTTCCATTTACCCGGCGCAGCTGCGAAAACCCCGTTATGCGACGCCACAATCCATCGCCACCCAGATATGTCGTGATCGACGATCCGCACGCTATCGGTTTGGTAAGAACGCGTTGCCAGCGCCTGGCGGATCGCGCGCTTGGCATCATGATCGAACGCGGCTGACATCGATGAATCCTTACCAGCATGGCCAAAGTGCGCAAGCTGCCGGGTCGGGGCTCCGCCGCAGCGGGGTCCATGGACTGTTCCGTCTTGATGAAGGGCCAATCGATCCGGACGATGCGGTGCGGTTGGGGCTGGATGCGGTTCGGTCGGGGGCGGGTATCCTTGAAGCGTTTGATCCGGTCGAGCCCTGGGCCGGCACATCGGCGGTCGAAGATGCTTGTACAACTTGCCTGGCCGGCTGGATTGACGATGCCGCAATGATCGCGGAACGGCTTGGCCTCTCACCGGGCAGTTCGCCGGCCCGGATCGCGCGCGCCGCACTCGATCGATATGGCGCTGAAACACCGCTGCAGCTGAGCGGTGAATGGACCTTGCTGCAATGGGATCGGCGTGCAGGCCGCGCCGCGGTCACCATCATGGCCTCGGCAGCACGGCGCGATCCGGTGCTCTATGCACAGGCCGGAGCGCGCCTCGCGGTTTCATCGGATCTCTATGCACTGGCCCGGATCGGCTGGGTTGACAGCGAACTGGATGAGACCGGCCTGCTTGCAGGAATGGGCCGTCCGGCTGCGCGGGCCATGGCCCCAGGGCGAACGATTTATCGCGGCGTGGCCCGGCTCGGTCCAGGCCAGGGCCTGGTCTTCCGGGCTGGTGCCTCACCAAAGGCGCTCCATTGCGATCCTTTGGCCTTGCCGCCGCCCTGGCCGGGCACTGCAGAAGAGGCCTTGGCTGAAGCAGAGGCCTTGCTGCGCCAGATCATGCGGGAGCGGATCGCTCGGGCGGGATCGGCGGCGATGCTGCTTAGTGGCGGGCTCGATTCGACCCTGCTGAGCTGGGCTGCGGCGACAGAAGCTGATCCAGCCTCAAACCTCATAACATTCACTTCGGCTGCACCGCCAGGCTGCGCTGTGCGCGATGAAACCAATGAAGCGCGGTTGGTGGCAGACAGCCTTGGCCTCGCCAATCTGCCGATTGTTGTTGGTCCGGAGCACGACAGCTATCGCCCGCCCGCCAGAGTCCTTGCGGGGGCCAATGGACCGCCGCTTGGCAACCGTCATTGCCTGACCGAGGCGTTCCAACAGGTCGCCCGGCAGCACGGGATCAACCTGCTTGTCAACGGCACCTATGGCGAAGGCACGCTGACCGCCCGGCTTGAAAAGCCAGGGCCGCTTTCCATAATACGCAGATTTGCCAAACGCCTGTTGGGCAGGACTGAGGGTCCGTCCTTGTTGCAGGCGGGTGACTGGTTCCATGTCCAGCTTGCAACGCACAGGCTGGCAAAGCTGCCGCCGGAGCTAGCGGCCAGGCCGGAGCCAGCCAAGCCCGACGCGCACCATGGACAGTTTGGATTCCAACCTGTCGCGGCGAAGGCGCTGGCTCACCCCAACGCTTTTTATGCCGGCGCGGTGCGCATGGATTTCCCCTTCCGAGACCTGCGCCTTTTGCGGTTCTTCGCCGGTTTGCCCACGGGCACTGTCAGTTCGTTGGGCGCTGATCGCGGGGCCGCGCGGCGCATGTTGGCTGGGCGGGTTCCGGCCGCAATAGTCGATCGCCGTGCGGGCCGCCCGGCCGATCCAGGCGGTTATGATCGTCTGCAGCGCCAGGCTCCTACTGCCCGCGCACGGATCGCGGGTTATCGCAAGGCCGGGCTCGATGCGTGGTTGGACCTGGACTGGCTTGAGCTGGAACTGACCCGCGTCGCAAGCCATGGGGTCAGCGGAGTCGATCAGGCAAATCGGACGCAGCTGACCGCGATGACAGCGGAATATCTGCAGTGGTTGCAGGATGGCGCAAAGTCCTGATCAGCCGGGTTCCAGGTCAAACGCCATGCAGATCCGCCGCCCCTGTTGCCCGTGCGGGTAAGTCCGATGATAAGCGTGCGAGGGAAAGAGCGCGAGCATGCCCGCAAAGGGAGGCACGATCGTTTCTCCGAACGATGCGGCCGCCTCTGCTCCGGCCAGGCGCGGCGGCACCCCAAAGGCCAGGCTGCCGGCCCGGTCTTCACTGCCAGCGCCAAGGTCGGGAACCGCGATGTAATAGCCCCCGCTCATCCAGCCCGCAGGGTGGTTGTGCCATTCTTCATAGCCGTCGGCTTCGGTCATCACGCACCAGCTGCGCATGACCAGCCGCTCCGGCCTCGCCGCCACCCAGGGATGGTCGATGACTTCCAGCTCGGCGACTCTACGTGCCACTTCGCCGGCGATCCGCCGGTGCAGCACGTCAAAGGCCGGTGATCCGGCGCGTTGCGGGTGGTCGACCCGCATTGTGCCGCGCGATGATGTGCCGTGCCGCCCTTCGCGCAGGTCCGGATCGGCCTCCGCTTCGGTCTGCAAGGCCGCATTGAAAGCGTCAAGATCGGGCCAGCCCGCAGGCGTTGGCAAGGTGGTTGTGTGGACCAAGTCGATCCCGGAGAGTTCGCGGGCCACCTGGTGATCGCCCATCCGGGCCTGACCCAGCATCCGTGCGCCCAGCCAGCGAGGGTGCGATGCCCCCGCAAGGACCATCTGATCTGCCAGGTCGATCACGGCCGCTCCTTGTCCCAAATGGAGCAGCCTGTCGGTAAAGGTTCGGAAAGCCCCGTGCTGGTTCGGGTTTGCCGTGATGATCTGGCGAAGCAGATCCAGACCCTGGTCATCCCGTCCCAGCCGCAACAGGGCCCGTGCCCGCGCTAGCATGGCCTGTTCGCGCTGACCCGGCGTCTCGGCAATGGCAACAGCTTGTGCGGCCAAGGCCTCGGACCGCTCCGCATCGCTTGCCGCGTTCCTCGCCAGCAGGATCCGCGCAAGCAGCAGGAGTTCCCGCCCCGAAACTCCGGTCGTTGAATCGCCCAGGATTGCAGCCGCCTCTTCAAACAGGTCGCGATCGAACAGCAAGGCCGCCAGTTGCTCCTTCAGCATTGCGGATTGCGGTTGCCGCGTGATCGCGCTGCGCAGCACCTCAAGCCGCGTCACGGCCGCAACGGCCAGCGCTGGGGGAACAAGCACTTCCATGTCGGCGCTTCTTCGCCGAACCGGAGGTTGCGTCAAGCCGCTATCGGGGCCTTAGCAATCGGCGTCCAGTTCGGGCGCGGGGCGCGGCTCCCAGCTTTCGCCCGCAAAGCGGATCGCCGGGCCAATCATGTGCCCGCCGCCAGCCTCGACCAGCAGACCGCGCTCGGCCACATGGGGCTGATCCAGCGCCTCGCGGAAATCGAGCACTGGGGCAAAGGCGACGTCCTTGTCTGCAAACCAGGAGACCCATGCGTCGCGGGTTTTGCCGCGGAAGGTTTTACGCAGGAAGGCGATCAGCTCGTCCTGCTCTCCGGCCGGGCGCTCCGCGATCGGGTAGAGGTCCATCCGGCCCAGCGCCCCCAGCAGGTTGGCCGCAAACTTCAGCTCACGCCCGCCCAATACCAGATGGCGGCCATCGGCGGTTTCATAGACCTGGTAGAACGCTGCCCCGCCCAGCGAGCGCTGGCTGGCGGAGCGCGGCGCTTCGCCCCCGGCAATCGCCGACCCGGCGGTATGGGCGCACCACGGCAGCAGGCTGTCGAACATCGCGCAGTCGATATAGTCGCCCTTACCGCTATGCTCGCGGCCGAGCAGCGCCATCAGGGTGGCCGACAAGGCGGTCAGGCCGGCGGCCATGTCCGAGGCCGCGACGCCGGGTACCACCGGTGCGCCACCGGGTCCGTCGTTCACCGCCATGAACCCGGCGAGGGCCTGGGTCGCCATGTCGTGCGCCGGGTGGTGCGCCATCGCCCCGGTCTGGCCGAAGGCGGAGATCGAACAATATACGATCCCCGGATTGCGCGCCGATACCGCGGCATAGTCAAAGCCCAGCCGCGCCATCACCCCGGGGCGGAAGCCTTCGACAAACACGTCGGCTCCGTCGATCAGGTCCCACAGCCGCGCCCTGCCGGCCTCACTCTTGAGATCAAGCGCCAGGCTTTTCTTGCCGCGGTTGAGGCTGCGGAACCAAACCGATTGCCCGCCTTCAAAGGGCTCCTGTTCGCGGGCTGGGTCGCCCCCAGGGCTTTCAACTTTCCATACCTCGGCACCTTGATCGGCCATCATCACGGTCATCATCGGGCCGGGCAGAAAGACTGAGAGGTCGATAACCTTGATGCCAGTTAGTTTGCCCATCGGCGGCGACCTTTCTGTTGCAGATGATATCGGCAGGATGGGAATCGGATTGCGCCGATCGAGCGTCAAAGCAAGTCCCGATCTTGCAGATGCGAGCTCTGATACTCGATCGCAGCCGGCATCGGTTGTTGGTCGACTGCGGCATGATGCACCGCGAAACAAGTGCTGAGGGTAAAGGCAGCCTGGATGGGCAACTGACCGGTCCTGGTGGCAAGAACGAACTCTGTGCAAATTCGGATCTGGCCGAGGCCGGACCTGAACGGCTTGCGAAGTCTATGCCGGGATGTAACCGAACTGACTCTGAACTGTCAGCACCGCGCAACCTTGAGCGCCTATCCGGGCCTCGGATCGAAGCCGCCTGGAGTGGGCAATGCAGATCGGTGACTTGCTGGTGCTCGGCACGGAAACAGATCCGAAAGGAGCGACCCCGGCTTGGCTGAGCCTGCCTGAGCCACGGGGCTTCCGGCCAAAGCGCAAGCACCGGACCGTATGGATTTCAGACGTCCACCTCGGCACCCGTGGCTGCAATGCCGCCATGCTGAATGACTTCCTCCATTCGATCGAATGCGAGACGCTCTATCTGGTCGGCGACATCATCGATGGCTGGCGGCTGCGCAAGGGCTGGTACTGGCCCGATGCGCACAACGAGGTGATCCGGCGTGTGCTCAAGATGGCGCATCGCGGCACCCGGGTCGTCTTCATCGTTGGCAATCACGACGAAATGCTGCGCGAATATGCCGGCTTCACCTTCGGCGGGGTCGAACTCGCGCTCGAAGCCATCCACGAGACGGCGGACGGCCGCCGCCTGCTGATCACCCACGGCGACAGTTTCGACGGCGTCGTGCTCTATGCCAAGTGGCTCGCTTTGTTGGGAGACAAGGCCTATTCGGTGCTGCTGCGGGCCAATGTGCTCGTCAATGCCGTGCGGCGGCGGCTGAAAATGCCCTACTGGTCGCTGTCCGCCCATCTCAAGAAGCGCGTCAAGAACGCAGTCCAGTTCGTCTGCGCCTTTGAGGAGGCCGTCGCACGCGAGACTACCGAACGTGGACTCGACGGGGTGGTCTGCGGCCACATCCACTGCGCCGAAATCCGCCGGATCGGCGAGATTACCTATTATAACGATGGCGACTGGGTCGAAAGCTGCACGGCTCTGACCGAAGACATGGCCGGCCAGATCGCGATTGTGGACTGGGCCGCCGAATGCGCGGCGCGATCCAAACCGGGCGCCAGCCCCCCTGTACATCCGCCCAGGCCGACCCCGGCCCGCCAACTGGAGAATGCCTGATGCGCATCGCCATCGCTACCGACGCCTGGTTCCCCCAAGTCAACGGTGTTGTCCGCACCCTCGCTGCCACTGTCTCGGAACTCGACCTGCGTGGCTACGAAGTCGAAATGATCACGCCCGAGCGGTTCCGGACCATTCCGATGCCGGGCTACGGTTCGATCGACCTGGCCATCGCGCCGCGCTTTTCAGCCCGCAAGCTGCTCAAGGCCTTCCAACCCGACGTGGTCCATATTGCGACCGAAGGTCCGATCGGCTGGAGCGCACGCGGCTGGTGCAAATCGCATGGCGTGCCGTTCACCAGCGCCTTCCACACCCGCTTTCCAGACTATGTCGCGGTTCGGACCGGGATTAGCGCGGAGCATTTCTGGCCGATCTTCCGGCGTTTTCATCGCGATAGCCGGGCCGTCCTGGCGGCAACTCCCAGCCTTGAGCGCGAACTGAACGCGCGCGGGATCGGCAATGTCCGCCGCTGGACCCGCGGCATCTCGCATTGGCAATTCCGGCCCTATGGCGAAATCCATCCCGGTATGGTCGACCTGCCGCGGCCGATCCTGCTCAATGTCGGCCGGGTCGCGCCAGAGAAGAACCTCGAAGCCTTCCTGTCGCTCGAAACCCCTGGTACCAAGGTTGTAGTCGGCGATGGACCGGCGCTCGACATGCTGCGCAAGCGTTATCCGGACGTGGTCTTCCTGGGGGCGCTTGGCGGCGAGGATCTCGCCAGTGCTTACCGAGCCGCCGATTGCTTCGTTTTCCCGAGCCTCACCGATACCTTCGGCCTGGTCGTGATCGAAGCCCTGGCCTGCGGATTGCCGGTCGCGGCATATCCGGTTCCCGGCCCGATCGACATTCTGGGCGAAGTAGGACGGGGGGGTGACAACGACTTCCCCGCCAGGATCGGTGCCGTCAACGCTGACCTCGGCGAAGCGATCGCCTGCGCCCTGCAAGTCGATCGCAAGGCCACAGCCCTGTTCGCGCAGCGCTTCACCTGGGAAGCCGCGACCGATCAGTTCCTCGCCGCTGTCCAAGGCGCGCTCCGCTCGGCTGATGTGCAGAGCGACGAACACGCCATGCTCCTTGCCTAGGGTAAGCACTATGTGAACCACAAAACGATGAGAGGCATCACTTTAGTCTGGCCGAAGCGACTTGCTGAACAGGCCAATCGAGCCGACAAACCCGTGGCCGCGATGGTTTGCGAGAATCGTGATGCTGGCGGTGCGGCGATCAGATGGCAGCCGCAATTGCTGCCGGAACAGCCGGATCCTCGATCGTCGGCGGGATCGTCCAGTCTTCGCCGTTGACGATCTTGCGCAGCAGGTTGCGCAGGATCTTGCCTGAGCGGGTCTTGGGCAGGCCCGGCACGATGTAGGCGGTCTTGAGCGCGGCAACCGCGCCCAGTTCGCGCCGCACCGCCGCGATCACCGCAGCGTGCAGCGCCGCCGCATCGTTTACCCCCGCCCGCGCCACTACGAAGGCGACCGGGATCATCCCCTTGATTGCATCGTCGGCACCAATCACCGCGCATTCGGCAACGCCATCGGTGGCGGCGACGATCTGCTCCATCTGCCCGGTCGAGAGCCGGTGCCCGGCAACGTTGATGATGTCATCGGTGCGGCCCATGATGTTGAGGAAGCCCTCGTCATCGAAATGCCCGGCATCGCCGGTTTCGTACCAGCCGGGGAAAGTGGCGAAGTTCTTCGCGAAGCCGGCCGGGTTGTTCCACAGCGTGCGAAAGGCACCGGGCGCAAGCGGCTCGCGGATCGCGACTGCACCGCTCTGGCCTTGCGGCACCGGCTGGCCATCCTCTCCCAGGATCGCGAACTCATAGCCCGGCACCGGAAAGCCGGCGCTGCCGCGCTTGCGGCGCAAATCGCCCAGCGCAAAGCAGGTCGCGACCCCGGGCCAGCCGAGTTCGGTCTGCCACCAGTGGTCGATCACCGGCAAGCCGCTGTGCTGTTCCAGCCAGGCGATCGTATCAGGATCGGCGCGTTCGCCAGCAAGGAAGATGACGCGGCAATCGCCGGTGCCGATCTCTTTCAGGAACTTCGCCTCGGGATCTTCCTTGCGGACCGCGCGGATCGCAGTCGGCGCGGTGAAGAAGCTTTTGACGCCGTGGCGGTCAATGACTCGCCAGAAGGTGCCGGGATCGGGAGTGCCGACCGGTTTGCCCTCGAACAGTACCGAGGTCGCGCCAGCGATCAGCGGGCCATAGACGATGTAGCTGTGGCCCACGACCCAACCCACGTCGCTCGCCGCCCAGAACGGATCGCCCGCACCAATCCCGTAAATGTTGGCCATCGACCAGGCGAGCGCAACGGCGTGCCCGCCATTCTCGCGCACCACGCCCTTGGGCATGCCGGTCGTGCCCGAGGTATAGAGGATGTAGAGCGGATCATCCGAAGCCATTTCCGCGCAGGGCGGGATTGGATCAGAGGCAGTCGCGGCGCGCAGCTCCATCCAGTCATGCTCGCCCGGCGCCAGCGCGGCGGGCAGGCGATCACGCTGCATCACCACCATGTCGCCCACCTTGTGCGCGGCAAGTTTCAGCGCCTCGTCGACCATCGGCTTGTAGGCAATGGTCCGCGCGCCTTCGATCCCGCAGCTGGCGGTGAGCAGCACCTTGGGCGCGGCATCGTCGATCCGCTTGGCCAGTTCGAGCGGAGCGAAGCCGCCGAACACCACCGAGTGGATCGCCCCCAGCCGGGCGCAGGCCAGCATCGCGAAGACGGTTTCGGGGATCATCGGCATATAGACGATCACCCGATCGCCCTTGCCTACGTCCAGGCGGGCCAGCATCGCCGCGACCCGGCAGACTTCCTCGTGCAGTTGGGAATAGCTGAAGCGCCGGACCGTATCGGTCACCGGGCTGTCATAGGCGAGCGCGACCTGATCCCCCCGCCCTGCGGCGACATGGCGATCGATGCAGTTGTAGGCGGTGTTAAGTGTGCCGCCTGGAAACCAGCCGCGCCGCTCGTCGTAGGCTTTTTCTGGCGGCATGATCCAGTCGATCGCCTCGGCCGCACGGGTCCAGAACCCCTCGCGGTCCTCGATGCTCTCGCGCCAGGCAGCCTGATAGGCTTCACTCATCGCACCGGTCCCCTCTTGTTCGTCATCACACTACCGCCGCGAGCAGGCCGACGCGATAGCCTATCCATTGCCATAAACAGAACCGGAGCGAGGGCCGATGCTGCATCGCCGTCGCTCCGGGTCAAGGTTTGGGACGCGCCGCCAGGGTGTGCGGTCGCGCGTCCCGGGGAGATCAATCGTCGATGTTGCGCTTGAAGGTTTCCGGCAGGAACAACAGCCCGGCTACCACCGTAAGACCGGCGATCACGATCGGATACCACAAGCCATAGTAGATATCGCCAGTGGCTGCGACCATTGCGAAGGCCGTGGTCGGCAGGAACCCGCCGAACCAGCCGTTGCCGATGTGGTAAGGCAGCGACATCGAGGTGTAGCGGATCCGGCTGGGGAACAGCTCCACCAGCAGCGCGGCGATCGGGCCGTAGACCATGGTCACCAGCAGCACCAGATAGGTCAGGATCAGGATTACCATCGGCTTGTTGATCTGCGCCGGATCGGCATAGAGCAGCAGCTTGGGTGCCTTGGGATCCTTGGCTGCAGCCGGGTTTTCCTTCACCGGATAGCCGGCTTCCTTCAGCGAGCCGATCACGTCGCCGCCGAACTTCTTGATCGCGGCGGCCTTGTCGTCGCCGGTCAGGACGTTGGGATCGGGCGCGGCGATCACTTTGTCGCCGATCGTCACGCTGGCGACGGTACCGGCCGGGGCTTCGACCGTTTCATAGCTGACCGCGTTCTTGGCCAAATAGGACTTGGCGATGTCGCAGCTTTTGCTGTCGAACTTGTTCTTGCCCACCGGATCGAACTGGAACGAGCAGTCATTGTCGTTGACGGTCACCTTGACCGGGGCCGAAATTGCCGCCTGAGCCATCGCCGGGTTGGCGGCATTGGACAGGGCGTGGAACGCCGGGAAGTAGGTTACCACTGCCAATGCGCAGCCGGCGAGGATAATGTACTTGCGGCCGATCTTGTCCGACAGCCACCCAAAGACGATGAAGAACGGCGTACCGATGGCCAGTGCGATCGCGATCAGGATATTGGCGGTCGCCCCATCGACGAGCATCATTTTCTCGAGGAAGAACAAGGCATAGAACTGGCCGGTGTACCAGACCACGGCCTGGCCGGCGACCGCGCCGATCAGCGCGATCAGCACCCAGCGGGCATTCTTCCACTGGCCGAAAGCTTCGGTCAGCGGTGCCTTCGAGGTGGTGCCTTCATCCTTCATCTTCTGGAACACCGGGCTTTCGGCGAGCTGCATGCGGATCCACATCGAAACCGCCAGCAGCACGATCGAAACCAGGAACGGAATGCGCCAGCCCCAATCCTTGAAGGCGGCTTCACCCATCCAGGTCCGGGTGCTGATCACCACCAGCAGGGCCGCGAACAGGCCAAGCGTGGCCGTGGTCTGGATGAAGCTGGTGTAGAGCCCGCGCTTGTTGTTGGGTGCGTGTTCGGCCACATAAGTCGCCGCACCGCCGTATTCGCCGCCCAGGGCGAGGCCCTGGATGAGGCGCATCACGATCAGCAGGATCGGGGCGGTCACCCCGATCGAGGCATAGCTGGGGAGCAGGCCGACCACAAAGGTCGACAGGCCCATAAGCCCCATGGTGACGAGAAAGGTGTTCTTGCGGCCAACTAGGTCGCCGATCCGACCAAAGAAGATCGCCCCGAAAGGCCGGACGGCAAAGCCCGCCGCAAAAGCTGCCAGCGCGAAGATGAATCCGGTCGTCTCGTTCACGCCCGAGAAGAACTGGGCAGAGATGATCGAGGCCAACAGGCCATAAAGGTAAAAATCATACCATTCGAAAACCGTGCCGAGCGACGAGGCGGTTATGACGAGCTTTTCGCTCTGCGTTGCCTCGTGATGCTTGGGCATGGCGTCATAATTCGTAGCCATTCCACTCTCTCCCTTGTTGTCTCAGAAGCTGTATTTCGCGACCACATCGATGCGGTCGGTCGATCCTTCGGCGCCGTTCACCAGTTCGCGTTCCCCGTGACGATATTCGACCCCTAGGTCGACGTTCTTCATCGGCGAATAGAACAGGTTCGCGGCTCCGCTCCAAGCTTGCTTGTTAAAGGTACCGACGTTGGCCAGTGTCAGGACATCCGCGTAGTCGACGTTCTGGTAGCTGCCCATCAGGTTGACACGCACACCCGGGGCCACTGGCACCCGCACAGCACCGATGATCGCCAGCAGACTTGCGGATTCGAGACGGTTCGTAGCCGGTACATAGACAGCGTCGGGCGCGAAGTTCAGACCGACATAACGGCCGATGTTGCGGCCATAGGTGACCAAGATCCGGGCATCGCCGGTCTTTGCATCATTGAAGAACAGCTTGCCGCCCAGCGACACGCCGAACCCGCCGGTGCTGGCAGAAACACCCAGATTCTCCGTCCGCACCTGTCGCGCAAGCAGTCCAAGCGAGAACTCGCCACCCTTGCCGCTATGGGTCAGCCGAGCGGCAACGTCCGGCAGACGATCGTCGCCGTTTTCGGTCAGAGTGGCCGAACCGATGCTGGCCGTGCCGCTTTCCGGGTTCTCGATCCCAAGGTGCAGCGTCGTCCCCTTGCCCAACGGCGCGCTGTAGCGGATCAGCGGCTGGCGGACGAAGACTGTGCCCTCTGCGCCGCCGACATAGTCAGTGCTTTCCGGCAGCGCCCCGGTGTACTGGAATGTGGTCCAGTCCTGCCCGAAGGTCCAGCGATCGACCTGCATGTAGGCGCGGCGCAGCGCCGGATTATAGCCGTTGGTAGTACGCTGCGAACCTTGCGTACCGGGCGAAGTCTGGAAGTCGAATTCGAGATAGCCCTTGACCGCGTGGCCCGAGATTGCCGTATCGAGATTGAGCCAGAAGCGCGATTGCTTGGCGGTAAAATCGGTATCGTGTGCCGCCGGCTGACCACCAGTCGGGATGGTCTGCGGCAGGTAGAAGTCGCGGCCGAGCGAGTTGGTCGCCACCTCACCGTCGCTGTAATGGGTGCTCGAACCGATCAGCTTGATATAGCCGCCCAGCTTTATCGTGGTGCTGCCGGACTTGAAGCCGTCGGCCGGGGCCGGAGTGGGCGTCGGTGCCGGTTTTGCTTCGAGTACCGCGACGCGCTTGGTGGCTTCGGCAGCCTGGCCTTCCGCAGCCGCAGCGCGGGCTTCGGCGTCCGCTGCCCGTTGCTTGAGCTTGTCATTCTCGGCGCGGGCCGCATCAAGATCGCCCCGCAGGCCCTGCATCTCGGCCTCAAGCTTGTCGAGCCGGGCTTCGACCGAAACCGGCTTGGCCCAGGCGGTCTGCGGCGCAATCAGCGCCGAACCGGCCAGCAGGCCACCTAACAATATTCTTCGCATCCCTCTCATCGTCCCCTCTCCTCTGCGACCCGGATTTCGATTCCTGGGTTGCCGCAAGCATGGCGGGTGGAGAGGCCAATAAGCAGAGCGATCTAGGTCTTAGCACTACGACCTTTGTCTATGCTCGCTTCGGCCCTCGGCATTCGCTAGGGATTGAACAAAGGCCTTCGCGGCTGTGAATCGATCTTGGAAGAGGAGGCTCTGATGGGCGAAGCGATCTATCCGGTGCCGGCGGATTGGGCCGAGACTGCGCTGATCGACGAAGCGCGCTACCAGGAAATGTACCAGCGCTCGATCGACGATCCCGAGGCCTTCTGGCGCGCCGAGGCGCAGCGGATTGACTGGATCAAGCCGTTCACCACGGTCAAGCAGACCAGCTTTCACGAAGCCGATTTCGGGATCAAGTGGTTCGCCGATGGCACCTTGAACCTGTGCGCCAATGCGCTGGACCGGCACCTGGCCGAACGCGCCGACCAGATAGCGATCATCTGGGAGCCGGACGATCCGGCCGACGCCGGCCGCAAGATCACTTATGCCGAGCTCCACGCCGACGTCTGCCGCTTCGCCAACCTGCTCAAGGCCAGGGGCGTGCAAAAGGGCGACCGGGTCACGATCTATTTGCCGATGGTGCCCGAAGCGGCGGTGGCGATGCTGGCCTGCGCGCGGATCGGGGCAATCCATTCGATCGTCTTCGCCGGGTTCAGCCCCGAGGCGCTGGCCGGCCGCGTCCAGGATTGCGACAGCCGGATCATCCTGACATCCGACGAAGGCCTTCGTGGCGGCAAGAAGGTGCCGCTCAAGGCCAATGTCGATGAAGCGCTCGCCCATTGTCCTGGCGTCGAGACGGTAATCATGCTGCGCCGCACCGGGGCCGATGTGACCATGGTGCCGGGTCGCGACGTCGATTGGGCGGACGCTTCCGCGCAAGGCCCCGATTGTCCGTCCGAGGAAATGAACGCCGAAGATCCGCTGTTTATCCTCTACACGTCAGGCAGCACCGGAAAGCCCAAGGGCGTGCTGCATAGCACCGGCGGATACTGCGTTTGGGCCTCGATCACCCACCAGTATGTGTTCGATTACCGCCCCGGGCAAATCTATTGGTGCGCCGCCGACATCGGCTGGGTCACTGGCCATTCCTATGTCGTCTACGGCCCGCTGATGAACGGCGCGACCACGGTGATGTTCGAAGGCGTGCCCAACTTCCCCGATCCCAGCCGGTTCTGGCAAGTGGTCGACAAGCACCGGGTCGAGATCTTCTATGGCGCCCCCACGGCGCTTCGCGCGCTGATGCGTGAGGGCGACGACTGGGTGACCAGGACCAGCCGCAAGTCGCTGCGCCTGCTCGGCTCGGTCGGCGAACCGATCAATCCCGAGGCGTGGGAATGGTATCACAAGGTGGTCGGCGAACGCCGCTGCCCGATCGTCGATACCTGGTGGCAGACCGAAACCGGCGGGGTAATGATTACCCCCCTGCCCGGCGCGACCGCGCTCAAGCCCGGCTCAGCCAGCCGGCCGTTCTTCGGGGTAAAGCCCAAGCTGGTCGACAACGAAGGGGTCGATATCGAAGGACCGGGTGACGGATGCCTGGTGATCACCGACAGCTGGCCAGGCCAGATGCGGACCGTCTGGGGCGATCACGAGCGCTTTTTCCAGACCTATTTCTCCACCTTCAAGGGGCTGTACTTCACCGGCGACGGCTGCCGCCGCGATGCCGACGGATACTACTGGATCACTGGCCGGATCGATGACGTGATCAATGTTTCGGGCCACCGGATGGGCACCGCCGAAATCGAATCCGCGCTGGTCGCACACGCCAAGGTTGCCGAGGCCGCGGTGGTTGGCATGCCGCACGAAATCAAGGGTCAAGGCATCTATGCCTTTGTCACCACCAACGCCAATATCGAACCCGATGAGGCGCTTCGCAAGGAGCTGGTCCAGTGGGTCCGGCACGAAATTGGCCCAATCGCCACGCCCGACGTGATCCAGTTCGCTCCCGGCCTGCCCAAGACCCGCAGCGGCAAGATCATGCGCCGGATCCTGCGCAAGATCGGCGAGAACGACGTTTCGAACCTGGGCGACACGTCTACTCTGGCCGATCCTTCGGTGGTCGATCACCTGCTCGCCAACCGGCCGAACGCCTGAGCTGGCCGGGACCGGGGCGTTGAGCGGTACGGTCCTGATCGCGGATGATCATCCGCTGTTTCGCCAGGCCCTGACCCTGGCGGTTCAGCGGGTCGCTCCGACGGCGAAGCTGGTTGAAGCCGGGACACTGGCTGCAGCCGCCCGCGCGGTAAGCGAGGCGGCGGACCTGCGGCTGATCCTGCTCGATCTCAAGATGCCGGGTGCAATCGGCTATTCAGGGATCGCCCTGCTTCACGCCGAGCGGCCCGAAGTGCCGATCCTGGTCGTTTCAAGTGCCGAGGGTGAAAGCGCCGCGCAAGAGGCGAGAGCCTTCGGAGCGATCGGGTTCCTGCGCAAGGATGCCGATCTGGCAGCGATCGAGGCGGCGATTGGCCGGGCGTTGAACGCCGCGCCGCCGACCTCCTCGCCTGCTCCGTCCCGGCCCGAAGATGCCGTGCGCCAGACTGTGGCCGGCCTCACACCGACACAGCTCAAGGTCTTGCTGGCCGTGCTGGAAGGCCAGCTCAACAAGCAGATCGCCCATTCGCTGGGGATGAGCGAGGCCACCGTGAAAGCGCACATGACCGCGATCATGCGCAAGCTTGACGTGCGCAACCGCACCCAAGCCGCACTGGTCGCCCGCTCGCTAGGGCTCGACCTCAAGCATTGACACTTCGGCGAGGAACCGGGCGATCATTGCCGGATCAACCGGCTTGGCCAGGATCGACACTCCCATTTGCCGCGCGCGTGCCGCCATCGCCTCTCCGGATTCGGCCGTAACCAGCCGCGCCGGAAGCCCAGGGCGAGCTTGCCAGATCGCTTCGATCACGCTGAGCCCTTCTTCCCCGTCATCAAGTTGGTAGTCGGCGAGAATGGCATCCGCAGCGCCGCAATGCGCTAGCGCTTGGTCCCTCCCGGAAGCGCCAAGCGGACGGTGCCCAAGGCCTTGCAGCAAGGCGCTGGTGGCTTCGACGATCCGAGGATCGTTGTCGATCACCAAGACTGCCAGCGAACGGGCTGGCTCGGCGTTGAGCGAGGCAGCTGGCCGCGGTGTGCCGATAACGGCATCCCCCACCGGCAGCGCAAAACTGAACCGGCTGCCTCGCCCGGGCTTCGACGCAACGCTGATCCGCCCGCCGAGCAATCGCGCAATCCGCTGGACCAGCGCCAGACCGAGGCCGAGGCCCTCCTCCTCGACATCGCCAAGCCGGGTGAATTCCCCGAACACTGCATCAAGCTTGTCGGGTGCAATGCCGACCCCGCTATCAATCACGTCGATCCGCCAATTCTGGCCCCGGCGCCTGACCCCGACAACGATCCCGCCGCTCCGGGTATAGCGCACCGCATTGGTCAGAAAATTCTGCATAACCGAGCGCAGCAACGCCGGATCGGTCACGACGCTCCCTGGTGCGGGCCCCAGCCGCAGGGTCAGCCCCCGTTCTTCCGCCAGCGGTCGCAGGCTGTCGGTCAGGTCGACCAAGAATTCTTTCAGGTTGACCGGCTCGGGGCGCGGCTGGACGCCTCCGGCATCGAGTTTCGAGATGTCGAGCAAGGCCCGCAGCAGGTCTTCAGCCGCAATGATCGCGCTTTCGACGCGGTGGACCAGTTGCCGGGGTTTGTCATCGACTTCGCGGTCCAGCGCAGCGGTAAACAGCCGGGCGGCGTGGAGTGGCTGGAGCAGATCATGGCTGGCCGCCGCGAGAAAGCGCGTCTTGTCCGCATCGCTTTGCGCCAGCAGCCGGTTCACTTCGGATAATTCGCTGGTACGTTCAGCTACCCGGCTTTCCAATTCGTCCAGCGTCCGCCGCAGTTCCTCGCGAACCCGGGCTTCCTCGGTAATGTCGGTGAAGCTCATCACATAGCCGCCGCCGGGCATCGGGCCGCCCACGGTCTTGATCACCCGCCCGTCATTGCGGCGGCGCTCGAACGAATGCTCCAGCCCGCGCCGCAGGTGGCCGAGCCGCTTCTGGACGTGGAATTCGGAGTCTCCAGGGCCGAAATCGCCGCGTTGGGCATTGTGCTGAAGCAGGTCTGCGACTGGCAGGCCTGTCCGGACCATACCAGACGGGTAATCGAACAGTTCGAGATAACGCGAGTTCCACGCCACCAGGTTCATCTCGGCATCGACCACGCTGATGCCAGCGTCGATATTTTCGAATGTGGCAGCGAGCAGCTGCCGTGAGAAACGCAGGTTCTGCCCGCGCTCATCAAGCAGTCGGGCAACTTCGGGCAAGCTCATCGTCCCGCCGGCCAGTGCCGAGGTCACCAAGGTGCGGGCCGAGGAAACCCCGACCACGCGGGCAATCAGCTCCTGCGCGTGCCGGGCCGATCGGCGATCCACCGGCTGGCCGATCGCCACATCCTGAAATTCCTGCTCGGCCCGTTCGCGGCCGATGAAACTTGCGGTCAGTTCGACCAGGCTGGGCATGTCGCTGATCGTGCGCTGTGCGCGCAGGAACCGGGGCAAGGCCGGCGCGCGGATTCCCTTGGCCGAAAGCGCGAAAAGTACCAGCAGGTTCACGCCGAGGCTCCAGAAAACCCCATGAACCAGCGGGCTGGCTGATCCGACCCCGAACAGCTGCAGCGGGTCGGCCGGACTGCCGCGAAGCTGTCCCAGCCATGCCGGGGGCAAGATCGGCGGCAGCGCCAGGGTATAGGCCCACAGCACCAATCCTGCTGTCAGGCTGGCGCGGGCGGCAAGCGGATCGCGGCCCCCGCCGTTTGCCGCCAGGATCAGGTGCGGGGTGAACTGGGCCATCGCGGCGAAGGCGATCAGCCCGATCGAGGCAAGCGAGTTCGAGGCTGAAACCAGCATCGCCCAGGCCAGCGCCAGCAGCATGATCGCCAGCACGGAAAGTCGCCGCACCAGCAGCATTCTGGCGCCGAGGGCACCGGCGCGGCGCCGCACGTCGTCGCGGAGCAGGGCCGGGAAAACCAGATGGTTCGAAATCATTGTCGCCAGCGCGGTGGCATCGACGATTGCCATCGAGGCTGCCGCGCTAACACCGCCCAGCAGTGCCAGGATCAGAACAAGCGCGTCATCTCGGGCGGCGGGCAGGGCAAGCACGAAGCTGTCGGGTGGTGCCGCGGTGCCAAGAACGCTGATCCCGGCCAGCGAGATCGGCAGAACAGTGATTGCCATGAGCCCGAGATAGCCGATCAGCCCTGGCCTGGCGCGGCTGAGATCGCTCGGTTCGCGCGCTTCGACCAGGCCCATGTGAAATTGCCGCGGCAGGGCGATGATCGCCGTGGCGGAAATCAGCGCGATAACCATTGTCTCGAGCGCGATCCGTCCTGGCGCGAACTGCTCCGCCAGACCGCCCAAAGCCTGATTGAGTTCAGCCGGACGTAGATCTTGCAGAACCGAGATCGCCAAAATGGCAACGGCCGCCAGCGCCAGCAGCTTGAACAGCGAATCGACCCCGATCGCATAGACCAGACCCTCGCTTCGTCCTGCGACTTCATAACGGCGCGCCCCGAACAGGATCGCGAACAGGGCAAGCAGGATGGCCGCGATGACCATCGCCGGAAAAGTAACCTGCTGGCCCGAAACAATCGACATGGCATAGCCGATCGATCGCAATTGCAGAGCGACATAGGGGATCGAACCAAGCAGCGCGATCATGGTGACGAGCCGGGCAACCCCGACATCGTGGCCGAACCGCGCCGCGATAAAGTCGGATACCGTGGTCGCCCGTTCCATCGCCACGGCTTCGGACAGGCGCTCGATGAAGCGTGGCGCAAAAAGCAGGAACAGGATCGGCGCAAGGTAGATCGGCAAATAGTTCCAACCATCGCGGACCGCGCTGCCCACCGCGCCGTAAAAGGTCCAGCTTGAGCAATAGACGCCCAAAGCCAGAGTATAGGCCAAATGGCGCCACGCAGGACGCGCCTGGAACACCGCCGAACGCCGCTCGACCAGGGTCGCGAGCGTGAACAGCGCTGCGATCAACGCCAGTGTCGCAAATGTTGCAGAACGCAGGTCCACGCTGCCCGCCCGACCTTCCTTCCCCCGACCAACCCGGTTGCACTCCGCTTCCAGGTCGATTCCGCGTGCCGATGCACTTGTCCGGCCAAGAAATGCACGGTTGCACTTTGAAAGCAAGCGGGCCCGGAGATCTGAGAACGCAAGGTGATGGAGGGGGAGTGGGGATCCAAACCGCACCGAGATCTTTTGGCAGCATGGGCACCGCGGGCACGACAGGTAGCACCAAGGACGTGATGATGACCTATGGCCTTGTGCTGCCGCAGTTCGACGTGGCCTAGCGGGTGCGGCACCTGTGCCGCCGGTGCTGATCGAGCGGATCCGCAAAGAACTCGGCCCGCGCGACATCATCACCGCCTATGGCATGGCCGAATGCGCCAATATCACCTTGTGCCGTCCGGGCGGTCCGGTGGAAACCACGGCCCAGACTTGCGGCGCGGCGATCCCCGGCAACGAGGTGATCTTTGCCGGTGACAATGGTATTGAACTGCCGCGCGGTGCAGTCTGCGCTTAAGCCACGCCGCCTCAGCCGATTGCCTTGGTCCTGATGTTGAGCTGCCCGGCGAGGCCAGCGTCGCGGTGCTTGGTGATCGCCTGGTATTCTGCCGACTGGACCATCTCCAGCATCGCTGCCCGCGAGGGGTATTCGGCGATCGCGACCATGTCCCACAACTCTTCGACTTCGCCCAGCATCAGATCGGTGACCATGCCGCTGAAACGGGCCTTGCCGCCAACCGCGGCGAGGCAGGCCTGGACCCCGGCTCCGTAGCGCAGATAGGCATCGCGCCCTGAAAGCTCAGGCTCGGAACCGTCGGCGTAGGTCGCCTTGTCCTTGAACTTGAGCAGGTTGACCATGCACATCGGACCATCTTCCTCACCACTGAAGAATGCCTTGGCCTGTTCAGGGGTGGGGTGAATCTGATTGGAGACGTTCATTCAGGACTCCTGTGCTTCGATGAAATTGAGGATCAGCTCTACCAGCCGTTCGGGCTGATCTTCCTGGCAGAAATGGCTGGCTTCGATCCGGCAATGCGGTTGGCCCGTGGCACCAGGGATCCGCCGCTGGATTTCGGCATCGAGGTGGCCGAGCACCCGGTCGTGCTCGCCGTAGCAAGTGATCACCGGCTTGGCGAAGCTCTCGAGCACCGTCCACGCCGCTTTGTTTTCGGCGACGGATGCGTGGTCAGGGGTCACCGGCACAAGGACGGGAAACTGGCGTGCCCCGGCTTGATAGCTCTCGTCGGGATAGGGCGCATCGTAGGCGGCCACTTCGGCACTGCTCAGTTCGCGGGCACAACCGCCAGCGACGATCCGGCCGGTCTTGAACTCGGGCGTTGCCTGGCTGAAGGTGCGCCAGGCATCGAAGCCTGGACCGATGCTTTCGCCGGTGGGCAGATAGGTGTTTGAGATAACCAGACGGGCGAAGCGTTCCGGGAAGGCCGCGACCAGCCGCAGCCCGATCAGTCCGCCCCAGTCCTGACAGAACAGCGTGATGTCCTGGAGGTCGAGCTGGATCAGCCAGTGGCTGAGCCAGGCGACATGGCGTTCATAGCTGTAATCGGCGCGCTCGGCGGGCTTGTCCGATTTGCCGAAGCCGATCAGGTCGGGCGCCAGCACCCGGTGGCCTGCAGCGGCGAGCGGGGGCACGAATTTGCGATAGAGGTAGGACCAGGTCGGCTCGCCGTGGAGTAGCAGGATCGGCGCGGCATCGCGCGGTCCCTCGTCAACACAGTGGAGCCGCAAGGAGGGCGCGCCGGGCGCACCGACCTCAAGATAATGCGGAGCGAAGGGATAGTCCGCAAGGACCTCAAAGGCCGCTTCGGGGGTGCGCAGGACTTTCACTTCTTGGCCACTTTCAGGATGCAGTCGACAAAGCCTTGCGGATCGTTCTCCTGGATGAAGTGGCCGCCCTTGAGCGTGCAATGCGGCTGGTCTTTGGTTCCGGGAACGCGACCAATGAACCGGGCCTCGCCGCCGCGGGTCACCGGATCGCCATCGCTGAAGCAGCACAGGAACGGCTTGTCCCATTGCTCGAACACCTGCCAGGCGCGCTTCTGGTCGGGCACCGCGACGTTGTTTTCGAACGGCACGAAGCTGGGAAAAATCCGCGCCCCGGCCTTGTAGCTGCTGTCCGGGAAGGGCGCGTCGTAGGCGGCGATTTCTGCCGGGCTGAGCGCGCGCTTGGCTCCTGCGTTGACGATCCTGCCGATCGGAAAGACCGGACTCCATTTGGAGAAAGCGCGCCAGATCGCGAAGGCGCGCGGCGGTGTGCCGCCTTCGGGCAGGCCGCCGTTCGACAGCACCACGCCGGCGAACCGATCGGGCATTTCAGCCACCAGCCTGAGGCCGATCAGCGAGCCCCAGTCCTGGCAGGCCAGCGTCATATTGGTCAGGTCGAGCGCCTCGATCCACTGGCGCATCCAGCCGACGTGTCGGGCATAGCTGTAATCGGTCTTCCTGGCCGGCTTGTCCGATTTCCCGAACCCGATCAGGTCGGGCGCAACCACGCGGAAACCCGCCGCGACTACCGGTGCGATGATCTTGCGGTAGAGGTAGCACCAGCTTGGCTCACCATGCATCATCAGCACCACCGGCGCGTCACGCGGCCCTTCATCCAGATAGTGAACGCGCAGCCTGGTGCCGTCATCCGGATCGGTGATTTCCAGATAGTGCGGGGCAAAGGGAAAATCGTCGATCCCGGCAAAAGCCGCATCGGGGGTGCGCAGGACTTTCATGGGTTTCTCCATTGCGGCGATATTATTGGCACTGTAAATGCCATATTTTTCACCAATGGTCAACGCGGCGGAAGTGGCTTGATGTTATCGACCAGCCTGAACCCGATGTGGTCGGTCCCAAGGCCCCGCTCCTGGAACTGGCGCGCGGCCGGGCGATAGCGCGCACAATAATTCGCAGCGCAGAGGAACGATCCGCCCTTGATCACCTTGGCCGGTTCACCGGCGTCCGGGCGCGATCCCGACGTGCTGGTCCATTCCCAGACATTGCCGATCATGTCGTAGAGCCCGAAAGCATTGGGCTTGAAGCAGCCCACCGGAGCCCGGCCGACAAAACCGTCGGTGCCAAGGTTCTTCACCGGGAAGACACCCTGGTAGTAGTTTGCCTGCGGCTTGCCCGCTGCATCGACTGGCTCAGGCAGTGCCGTGCCTCCAGCGCGGGCGGCGTATTCCCACTGTTCCTCAGTCGGCAGCTCCAGCCCGATCCACTTCGCATAGGCTTGAGCATCCTCGTAGGCGATCTGGACCACTGGCTCGCGCCCGCGCCCCGCGATGCTATCTGCTGGGCCGGATGGATGCCGCCACTGCGCACCCACAACCCAGTACCACCAGTTGGGATTCTCCTGCGTTGGTGCCTGGAAGACCGCCGATCCCGGCTGCAACATCTCCGGCGGCGCGCCGGGCAGCTTGGGCGGATCGCGCTCGGCCAGGGTCTTGTATCCGGTGGCCTTCACAAAGGCGGCGAACTCGGCATTGGTCACTTCATGAGCACTGATGAAGAAGCGCTTGAGCGAGACCTTGCGCGGGGGGCCTTCCTCTGGGTTCTGAGGATCCTCGCCCATTGTGAAGCTACCCGCGGGGATGTCGACCATAGCGTTGGCGGCTAGTTCGGCGCATGCTGAAACCGGTGCAGTCGGCTCAGTCTCGCAGCCTGCCACCATGACCAGCAACCCCAAGGCAAGCAGGCCGCGCATGGTCAACCGTCTGGCAGTTCGGCCAAGGCGGCACCAAGCAAGCGGCGAACCACTGCCTTTGCCGCTTCGACTGGCAGTTCCTGATCGTGGCGCAGCAGCCGCCAGGTCTGGAAGCTCAGGATCACGTTGAGCCCACCTGCTGCAGTGGCATCGGTCCGCACAGACTGCGGCAAATGCGCCTCGATCGATTCGCTCTCGAACCGCAGCATCCGGCGGTAATCGTGCATCAGATAGGTCGATTCAAAGCGCCTGAGATTGGCCGAGATCCGATAGGGCATGATTGTTTCGAAAAGCTTGGCCCGGCGCTCGGCCAGGTCGAAGACCTTGTCCTTCCAGGTTTCACCGACCGGCGGTTGGAGCAGGATCGGCAGAACCCGCGCCTCGATCACTTCACCCATTTCGCGGTAGAGCGCGTCCATATCCTCAAAATGCCGGAATACCGAGCGCAGCCCGACCCCGGCCACTTCGGCGACCCGCGCCGCGCTGGGCGAGACATCGCCCTTGCCGATGAGATCGAGCAAGGCGGCGACGATTTTCGCGCGGCTGGAGCGGCTGCGCTCGCGCCGCCCATCACCGAGAGGGGCTTGCTTCGCCAATGCAGGGGGGAGCTTCGTGACAGCCATCGCCGGTTTGATCGCCGCAAAGGCGCTTTCGTGCTGGGGTTGGTTGACCAAAGTCGCTATATTATGGCACAAATAATGTCAATTGAGTGGTAGATAGGGGAGTGGACTGATGGCATCGTGGATGATTTGGGCCGCAGCACTGGCAGCCTATGTGCTGTTCCGGCTGTGGTATGACAATTGGTCCGGTCCGCTCAATCCGGCGGAAGTCGAGGCCTTTCTGGCCGAGATGGCAGGTCGTTATGAAGGCACCGGCAACAGCCCGGACGTGATGCGCGCGTTCCTCGAAGCCTATGACGGGCGCGAATTCGTGATGCTCAACCTGGTCAAGGCGCAGATGGACCAGGTCAAAGACCCGGCCAGTGGTGAGATGGTTCAGGGCTTCGAACTGCTCAAGCGCTATTCGAAACGCTTCATGCCGGTACTGTTTCGCAATGGCGGCCATCCCGGCATCGTTGGCCGCAAGGTCGGCGGTTATGTCGATGCCTGGAATACCGAGCCCGATCCCGGCTGGACGATTTTCGGGCTGATGCGATACCGCAGCCGGCGTGACATGATGAAGCTGGCGATGGACCCTGCCTTCAAGGATGCCCACCCGGAAAAGATCCTGGGCACGCTAGCAACCTTCTCCTTCCCGACCCAGCGGGTTGTTTCGTTCTATGTCAGCCCGCGCGTAACCGTGGCGCTGGCGCTGGCGCTGGCCGCCGCGCTGGGCCATGTGGCACTGCTGAGCAGCGGATCATGACCGCGCTGCTCCCGCCCAGCACCAATCACCAATACCACGGCTCGCGCTATGCGGCCTGGTTTCTGGCCCTTTACGGTGTCGGCTGGATCGTGCCGGGGATGATCCACAGCTTCCTGCCCGATGGCGGCGCGGAGGCGATTGCCGGGCTCGATCTCAGCCACAATCGCAAGCTTATCCTGGGCCTTTTCGCCTGGGCGGGCGCCACCCAGATTGCGCACGGGATCGTGACGCTGGTCGTCGCGCTGTTCTATCGCTCGCTGGTGCCGTTGTTTCTGGTGGTGAGTCTGCTGGAGCGCATCTTGCTCAGCTGGTCGGCCTGGATTGGCGAAGGGAAAGCCGGCGGCCACCATCCGCCCGAACACTATGGCAGCCTGATCCTGGTCCCGGTTATCCTGTTCTTCCTGGCGCTCGCCCTGCGGCCTGGCGCAGTTCACCCAAGAGGCCCCAAATGAACCGCACGATGAAATGGCTGGGGGCCGTGGCCCTGCTGCTCGGCGCGGGCTATCTTGGCCTGCGCCAATACGGCATCTACATTCCCGGGATCATCGGCGAACTGCGCGAACCGATTGCCGACAACCGTCCGGTGACCTGGGACCAGGGCCCCGCAACCACACCTTCGGGCGAGCGTCCGCCCAACGTGATCCTGATTGTCGCCGACGATCTGGGGGTGAACGATATCTCGCTCTACGGTGGCGGCGTGGCTGGCGGGGCGGTGCCGACCCCCAATATTAATTCGATCGCCAAGCAGGGCGTCAGTTTTTCCAACGGCTATGCCGCCAATTCCACCTGTTCGCCCTCGCGCGCGGCCTTGATGACCGGGCGTTACCCGACCCGCTTTGGTTTCGAATTTACCGCCGTCCCGGCCTCGTTCGTGGGCAATCTGGCGCATGCGGGAGACAGCCCGCTCTATCCAGCGATCTACCACAAGGAACTCAACCACGATCTGCCTGCCTACGCCGATATGGGCGTACCGCACGACCAGATCATGCTGCCCGAAATCCTCAAGCCCAAGGGCTATCACACGATCCACATCGGCAAATGGCATCTGGGCGAAGCGCAGCCGCTCCGCCCGACATCGCAGGGCTTTGACGAAAGCCTGGGGCTGCGCGCGGGCGGCGGGATGTTTGCGGCGAGCGGCGATCCAGATGCGGTTGACGCCAGGTTGCCGTGGGATCCGATCGACCGCTATCTGTGGGCCAACTTGCCCTATGCGGTCTATTGGGGCGATGATCAGCGGTTTCGCCCCAAAGGCCACCTGACCGATTATTTCACCGACAATGCGATCGCCGCGATCGAGGCCAACAAGAACCGCCCGTTCTTCCTATACCTGGCCTACAACGCCCCGCACACGCCGTTACAGGCGACCAAGGCAGACTACGATGCGCTGCCGCAGATCAAGGATCACACCCAGCGGGTTTACGGCGCGATGATCCGCCAGCTCGATCGGCGGATCGGTGATCTGCTGCAAAAGCTGAAGGATACCGGGCTCGACCAGAACACGCTGGTGATCTTCACCAGCGACAATGGCGGGGCCTGGTACACAGGGATCCCCGATCACAACAAGCCCTACCGCGGGTTCAAGGGTACCTTCTTCGAAGGCGGGATTCACGTTCCGATGCTGATGCGCTGGCCCGGCCAGATCGCGCCAGGAACCGTGCGCCCCGACACCGCCCAGCACCTCGACATGTTCGCCACGATTGCTGCGGCCACTGGGGCGCAAATGCCCGGCGACCGCGCGATGGACAGCTTCAACCTGCTCGGCACCGGACCCCGGCGTGAGGTGACCTTCTGGCGCTCGGGCGATTACCGGGTGGTGCGCGCGGGCGACTGGAAGCTGCAAGTCTCGAAGCGGCCGGACAAGGTCTGGCTGTTCAATCTTGCCGCCGATCCGACCGAGCAGGTCAACCTGGCGACGCGCGAACCCCAGCGCACGGCCGAGCTGCTCAAGCTGATCGAGGTGCAGAACGCCAGGATGCCGCCACCGCTGTGGCCCGGCCTCCTCGAAGCCCCGATCCGGATCGATGTTCCGCTCAATGCTCCATGGCGCAAGGATCAGGAATACATTTACTGGGCCAACTGATTGCCCAAATCACCGATATTGGTGCGAGCTTTGGCATAAACCGCACACGCGGCGGAACGCATGGCTGCTAACCAAAGCAGAGATTGGCTCTGGGAATGCGTGGCGGAGCGGGAGGGCGCCAGTCTATTTGAACAACAAGCTGAATAACCGCCTCATTTCAGATTTCTGGACGAACCGCCCCCACATCTTCCCCACTTTGCGCCGGTCACTACTAAGTCAGCTACATTCGCCTAGCCGGCAAGGCTCCATAAGACGCCCAGTTTGGAAGGCGGACCCCCCAACCGAGGACCAGCGAGTGAGTATCGCGCCGCGATCCAAGTCACGCGTGCAGCCCAAAGCCTCCTCGGATCGATCAATCAAACGGCAGCATGTGCTCGGCGCTCGCGCGTCGTTAGTCGCTCGACGAAAGCAGGTTCAGCCGGCATCCCCCAGGATCATTTCCGCTGCACGTTCACCGATCAGAATGCAGGGGGCATTGGTGTTGGTCGAGACCATGGTTGGCATGATCGACGCATCAGCTACCCGCAATCCCTGAAGGCCTCGCACGCGCAGGCGCGGGTCGACTACGGCGTCAGGATCACTGCCCATCCGGCAGGTGCTGATCGGATGCCACGAAGTTTGCCCGGTTTCCCGAGCATAGGCGAGCAGGGCTTCGTCGGATATCACGTCTGGGCCAGGCAGCAGTTCGCGCACGACGTGCCCTTCCGGCCCCATTTTTGCAGCTACGTCGCGGATCAGGCGCAGACCTGAAATGGTATCGCGCTGATCCTGGGAGTGTTGGAGATAATTGGCCACGATCACGGGTGGCTTTCGTGGATCGGCAGAGGCGATATGCACCGATCCGCGCGAGAGCGGGCGGATCTGAAAAGTCCCGAGCGTCATGCCCGGGCAGCTGTCAGTCCCCTTGCCATTGCCGCTGTAGCGATCCGCGCCGCTCATCAGGGCAACCTGGATCTTGGTGTCGGCTGTCTCGCTGTCTGGACGGGATTTCATGATGGCGTGAGAGACAACCGTTGAAGTCGCAAACAGACCTTTGCGGGTAACGAGATATTTCAGCAGTTCGAAGGCACCATGCAACGGGCTGCCGAGGATGTCGTTGACTGTCCGCTCGCCCTCTACCTCGAAGGACATCCGTACCTGCAGATGATCATGCAAGTTCTCGCCGACCTGCGCGAGTGCATGGTGCAGCTTCACTCCGGCGGCGGCAAGGACGGCCGGATTGCCGACCCCGGACCGTTCAAGGAGCGCTGGCGATTCGATCGATCCCGCGCACAGAATCACTTCCCGCCGCGCGCGGATCTGCTTTCGAATCGTACCCTGCCAATAGCTAACACCGGTACACTGCGTGCCATCAAAAGTCAGCCTGTCGGCCAATGCGCCCGTCAGGACGGTGAGATTGCGGCGGCGCTTGGCAGGCCTGAGGTAGCCGACCGCGGTTGAACAACGCCGACCCTTGCGGATCGACATTTGCAGATCGGCGACACCGACATTGTCAACGGCGTTATAGTCTTCAAGCGGCTGCGCTCCAAGCGCCTCGCAGGCCTTCTTGAAAGCCTCGGACACAGGTGAGCGATGCGCCACATTGGTGACGGTGATTGGCCCGTTCTGACCGCGGTACACCGGATCACCGCCTACACGGTTTTCCATCCGCCGAAAGCTGGGCAAGATATCGTCATACCCCCAACCCTCACAACCCAGGTCGCGCCACTCGTCCCAGCTTGCTTTGGAACCGCGGACGAACACCATGCCGTTGACCGAGCTGGAGCCGCCGAGCAAGCGGCCCTTGGGCCAATAGACCGGCTTGTGCGGAGGATCTTTGGTCTCTTCGGTGAAGTACTGCCAGACATAGCGGGGATCGGTGAGGATCTTGCCGACACCGAGCGGCACATGAATCCACAGACCCCGGTCTACTTCACCGGCTTCGAGCAGCAGCACCTTCAGGTCTGGACGCTCGCTCAGACGTGCCGCAACGACTGCACCCGATGAACCTGCGCCAATCACCACATAGTCGAATTCACCCTGGCTCATTCGCGATCCATATTTCAAAACCTATCCCACGAATACCACAGTCTTGCGCCCATTGAGCAATACGCGGTGTTGCAAATGGTATCGCACCGCCCGCGCCAATACCCTCCGCTCCACGTCACGACCAAGCCGGACCAGATCGTCAGGCGAGTCGGCATGCGTGATCGCCTCTGCGTCCTGATGAATGATCGGCCCTTCATCCAGATCGCCGGTCACATAATGAGCGGTTGCACCGATCATCTTGACCCCTCGAGCATGCGCCTGATGATAGGGCTTCGCGCCTTTGAAACTGGGCAGGAAGCTGTGATGAATGTTGATGCAGCGTCCGCTGAGAAACGCGGCCATCTCATCCGAAAGGATCTGCATGTAGCGCGCGAGCACAATCAGATCGGCACCGCTTTCCTCAATGAGCGTCCGGATTGCGGCTTCTTGCGCCGGTTTGGTCGACGGCGTGACGGGCAAATAATGGAACGGCACATCGCCCAGGATGGTGATGTTGAGAACCTCCCTCGGATGGTTGCAGACCACCCCGACGACATCCATCGCGAGGTCACCGGTCCGGCTGCGATAGAGCAGATCGCCAAGGCAGTGATCGAATTTGGACACGAGCAAAAGCACGCGCGCACGCCGGTCACTGGGCACCAGCTTCCAGTCCAGCTCGATTTCAGCGGCAATCGCTCCTAGCGCGGTAGCCAGATCCGATTCAGTGGCATCCGTTGCAAAAACGACCCGCATGAAGAACATGCCGGTCTCGCAATCGCCAAACTGGCTCGAATCAAGAATGTTGCCGCCATTGTCGAGAATCATCCCGCTCACACGTTGCACGATTCCCGGCTGGTCGGGGCAGGTGATTGTCAGGGTAAACGATTGCGACATGAGAAAGTCCTTGAAGAACAGGTGCCGGCGTTCAGTCGGAACGCCGCACTCACGACTACCGGCTAACGCCGGGCGTCAGATCAGACTGGCTTGCGCAGCAAGTGAGAGCATGGCCTGGTGAAGGTGGTGCACAGCAGTACGCGACAGGCTCTGCAGGACCATGATTTCAAAACCTTGCGCGATCGGGGTGATGATCGCAGGCATGTCTGCCAGCGGCGCACGGGCGGTTTGGCCGATTCCGAAGCGTTCGGTCCGCAGATCAAGCGGGCAGTGCCGCGCAAGCACCTCCGCCGCGCCCGCACCGACCAGGTGCATCACCGCCCAGGCATCGCCCTGGTCGGTGAGAGCCGCAAATTCTGAAAGCGAAGGGGCTGCGGGCGCTGCACCAATCAGCAGATATTGATCGGTACCGAACCACAACAGCCGATGGTCTGTCGCCGCAGTCACCTTGCCGACTTCGGGCAGAGTAAGCCCATGGCTCGCCTGAAGCGCCTTGGCCAGAGCCGAAGACTTGCCCTGGCGTGCCTGGATCGAACTGACGAAAGCCGGCGCAGCTTCGGTCAATGTCAACTGCCCCGCGCTTAGCGGAAGCAGTCCGGAATGCGGGCTCTTTGCGACCAGATCAACCACGCAGCCTCTCCCCGTCCGGATCGACATGCACCATCGGACAAACTTCGCAGACAGCCTCGATCCCGCGGGCATTGTCTTTCATGATGATATGTTCGCCCAGCCTCGATCGGCCGTCCCTGAGGAAAGCCATTGCGATGACATGATCCAGCGAGGGCGAATAGCAATGGCTTGTCACATGGCCTTCCTCGTTGCCGAGCACCTGCCTTGCTCCCTGGCTGAACAGGAATGCCCCGCCGCTGAACTGCTTGAGCGGCGACACCGGTTTCAGCCCGATCAGTTCCATCTTGCCCGGGCCGACCAGCGCCGAACGCTGGCTCAAAACCTTGCCGATACAATCCTTCTTGGCCGAGACCATGCCCCCGATCCCCAGAGCATCGGCGGTGTATTGGCCAGTCATCTCGGCGTGGGTGAGATAGCCCTTCTCGATCCGCAGCGCGTTGAGCGCCTCCAGCCCGTACCAGCCGCCGCCAAGCGCCGCCGCGCGCTGGCCGAGTTCCCGCGCCAGGGCCTCGCCATAACGCGCCGGAATGGCGATTTCATAGCTTTGCTCGCCAGAGAACGAGATACGGAACAACCGGCAGCCAATCCCGCCGATTGTCACCTCGGCGCATGCCATATACGGGATCCGTTCGTTCGATATGTCCTCGTCGCACAACCCGCTCACCAATTCGCGCGATCGCGGCCCGGCAATCGAGAACTGCGCCCACTGGTCAGTGACCGAGAAGAATTGCACGTCGAGTTCTGGCCGCAGCACCTGCGTGCAGAATTCGAGATGGGCGAACACATCGCTGGCGGCCCCTGCGGTGGTCGTCAGCACAAAGTGATCCTCGCCAAGCCGCGCGCAGGTCCCGTCGTCGAGCGCCATGCCGTCTTCGCGCAGCATCACCCCATAACGGACCCGGCCCTGCTTGAGGCTGGACATGGTGTTGGCGTAGACGAGGTCGAGCAAAACTGCGGCATCCGCACCCTGCACGTCGATCTTGCCGAAGGGCGTGATGTCGGTGATCCCCACCGCCGAGCGCACCATGCGCATTTCCCGGTCGCAGGTTTGCCGCCAATGGGTTTCGCCGGACTGCGGAAACAGGCTCGGCCGATACCAGACGCCCATTTCGATGAAATGCGCTCCCAGTTCGCGCGCCAATGCATCGGACGGCAGGAAGCGCGATGGCGCGAAATCCTTGCCCGCACCGTGCGCGCCCAGGGCCCCCAGAGCTACGGGTGAATAGGGTGGGCGGAAGGTTGTCGTGCCGGTTTCGGGGATCGAGCGCTGAGTAAGGTCGGCCATGACCGCCAGCCCGCCGACGTTCGAAGTCTTGCCCTGGTCGGTCGCCATGCCCAGCGTGGTGTAACGCTTCATGTGTTCGACCGAACGGAAGTTCTCACGGTGGGCCAGCGCGACATCCTTGGTCGTCACATCGTTTTGCAGGTCAAGCCAGGCGCGGCCCTTGCTGCCTGTGAAGTGCCAGAACGGCTCAAGCTGGATCGGGGCATCTTCGGCTGCGGGAAAGACGGTGGCGGGCGCAGGCTTTCCAAGATCGCCCAGCGCCTCCGCCGCAGCCGCCGCTCCAGCGGAAAGCGCGGCGTGGGTGGAGAAATCACCGTTTGCAGCACCAGCCACCCGCATCCCCGGAATGGCATTGTCAGCCGGAACGAAAGCGGCAATGTCCTCGCGCCAGACCGGACGGCCGTTCATGTGGCAAGTGAGATGCACCGACGGGTTCCAGCCACCGCTAACCGCGAGACAATCTGTGGCCACCTTCAGCCTTCCCGAGGCGCTGCTGACCGTGATCGATTTCAGGCCGAGGCGGCCTGAGGTCCCGGTGACCTGCCCCCCGGTGATCAGCGGATAGTCGCCCATCGCCGCCACATCGCCGCGGGTATCGACGACTGCGGCGATATCCGCACCGAGCCGCAGCAGATCGAGCGCGGTGCGGTGGCCGTCATCGTTGTTGGTGAACAGGCTGATCTTCTGCCCCGGCAACACGGCGAAGCGGTTGGCGTAGCTGCGCACGGCGCTCGCCATCATCACTCCTGGGCGATCGTTGTTCGCAAAGGCGATCGGCCGTTCGATCGCGCCGCCGGCCAGGATCGTCCGCCGTGCCGCGATCCGCCAGAATGTCTCGAGCGGAAGATGGTCCGCCGGATCGGCAAGATGATGCGAAACCCGCTGCAACGCCGCATAGGTGCCGCCATCATAGGCGCCGGTCACCGTGGTACGCGGCATCAGGCGGACATTGGCCATGCCCGCTAGTTCGGTCACCACCTGCGCAGCCCAGCCAGCCCCGGGTTGACCTGCAATTTCGACGGTTTCAGAGTTGAGGCGGCCGCCAAAAGCAAAATCCTCGTCGGCGAGGATGACATCGAGCCCGCCGCGTGCCGCAGTGAGCGCAGCCATCAATCCGGCGGGCCCGCCGCCGATCACCAGCAGGTCGCAGTGGGCAAAAGCCTTGTCGTAGAGCGCCCGATCGGCCTTGCCGCTGAGCCGCCCAAGTCCGGCGGCACGGCGGATGAAGGGTTCATAGACCTTCTCCCAGAACGACTTGGGCCACATGAAGGTCTTGTAATAGAAGCCCGCGCCGAAGAACGGCGCCATCAGATCGTTCACGCTCAGAAGATCAAAAGCGAGCGACGGAAAGCGGTTCTGCGAAGCAGCGATCAAACCATCGTAAAGCTCCTGCGTCGTAGCGCGCACATTCGGCGTAGTCTGGTCGCCTTGCCCGAGTTGCATCAGCGCATTGGGCTCTTCGGAACCGGCGGAGAGGATCCCGCGCGGGCGGTGATATTTGAAGCTGCGCCCGACCAGACGGATATCGTTGGCCAGCAGGGCAGAGGCCAGCGTGTCGCCCTTGAATCCGGCAAGGCTCTTGCCATCGAAGCTGAACCTGAGCGGCTGGGTGCGATCGATCTGACCGCCGGATGTCAGGCGGCTCATTTCGCACCTCGCTTCACGTCGGCGGCCAGGCGGGTCGAGGCAAATTCGTGCGTGCCCATGTTCCGTTCGGCGACGATCCAGGACCGGCACCCCATTTCGTGCAGCCACAATTCGCGGTGCGCGCCGGCGGGGTTCTCACGAAAATAGACATATTCGACAAAGGCCTGTTCGCCCGCATCGGGCGCAGGCCGGTCCATCAGTACCGCCGCGCCGAGATACTGGAACTCGCGCCGGTCGCGGCTGCCGCAGTTGGGACAATCAATACGCATGGTTCGTCCCCATCAATGCCGTCCGGGCCGCGGGCCGGCACCGGTCTCGTCGATCAGTTCGCCGGTTTCGAACCGCTTCAGCGTGAACTTGTCGGCGGCGGGGTGGTAATTGCCGGTGGCGATCAGGTGGGCAAAAGCATCGCCGCCGCCGGTAATCGCCTTGAACCCGCCGTAGCACCAACCGGTGTTGATGAAGAAATTCTCGACCGGCGAGCGATCGATGATCGGCGAACCGTCCATCGTCATGTCGTTGATCCCGCCCCACGAGCGCAATAGTTTGGACTTGCCGATCATCGGCATCAGCGCCATGCCGGCCTCGGCGACATGTTCCATCATCGGCAGATTGCCGCGCTGGGCATAGCTGTTGTAACCATCGAGATCGCCGCCGAACACCAGCCCGCCCTTGTCCGATTGGCTGATGTAGAAATGGCCCATGCCGAAACCTATCACCGTCGGCAGCACGGGCTTCAGACCTTCGGTGACGAACGCCTGCAAGACATGGCTTTCAATCGGCAGGCGGAAGCCTGCCATCGCCGCCACCTCGCCCGATCTTCCCGCGACAGCCATGCCGACCTTGGTCGTCCCGATGAAGCCGCGCGAAGTCTCTACCCCGACGACCTTGCCAGCCTCGATCCTGAAACCCTGGACCGCGCAGTTCTGGATAATGTCGACCCCCAGCCGATCCGCGCCGCGGGCATAGCCCCAGACCACCGCATCGTGCCGCGCCGTGCCGCCATTCGGGTGCCAGTGCGCGCCATAGATCGGGAAGCGGGGATCATCGTAATTGAGGTAGGGCATCTGGCGGCGGCATTCCTCCAGGCTCCACACCTCGCCGCCGTCGCCCTCCAGCTGGCAGAAATTGGCACGGCGGGCCATGGCTTCCATCTGCCCGTCGCTGTGCCCCAGCGCGACCAGACCGCGCTGGCTGAACATCACGTTGTAGTTCAGTTCCTGCTCGAGATTTTCCCACAGCTTGATGCAATGCGAATAGAATTTCACATTGGCCGTGCTCATGTAATTCGCGCGAATGATGGTGGTGTTTCGGCCTGAATTTCCACCACCGATGTAGCCGCGTTCAAGCACCGCGACGTTGCGGATGCCATGCACCCTGGCGAGGTAATATGCCGTTGCAAGGCCATGCCCGCCGCCACCAACGATCACCACGTCATAGCGCTGCTTCGGCTCCGGATCACGCCAGACCGGTTTCCAGGCCTTGTTGCCGGTCAGCCCGTTGCGGAACACTTCCCATGCCGAATAGCGCATATTCTATCCTGAGCCTCTCCGGCCATAGCTGTCTAAATCGAGCGCCGACCCGATAGGAATACGACGAATCGTTCCACCCATGCGATCACAAATGTCGCTCCGGTTCTCCGCCCCCTTGAAACACCAAGGGAGCGGAGCGAGACAATTGGAGCCGGTTACAATCCTTGCGCAATTGCTCAGAAGTTGACGGTCAGCGAAGCGCCAAACGTGCGCGGAGTGCGATAGGACTGCTGGATGTAACCCAGATCTCCGGTGAGATCGAATGCGTAGATCAGATTGACCTTGTTGGTGATATTCTTGACGAAGGCCGCGACTTCGAATTCCTTGTTGGCCGATGTCCAGGCGACACGCCCGTTGAGCAGGAAGGTTGACCCTTCGGAAAGGCCTGGCTGGTTGAGATTGTCGAAGAAGATCGACGAACTGTAATTGCCATCGACCTGGAACGCCAGCGAACCACTGTTCGAAAGGTCGACGGTGTAGCGCGCCGAGGCATTCGCTGTGAAATCGGGGGCAAGCACCATCTTGCGGTCACGGATTGCTCCCGAGCCATCCTGGACATTCTTGACCTTGGTATCGAGCACCGAAACGCCAGCAGTGATCAGCAGGGCGTCGGTCCAGTAGCCGCTATACTCGAGCTCGCCGCCCGTGACCTTGGCATCGGCATTGAACAGCAGCTGGTTCAGGTTGCGGTAAACAAATGCCTGGCTGTCCTTGTAGTCGTAATAGAAGACGGCCCCGTTGAGGCGGTGGCGGCGATCGCCAAATTCTGTCTTGAAGCCCACTTCATAGCTGGTCAGCTTTTCCGGCTTAACCGAATAGTTCGCGGGCGCAACCGGACCAAAGCCGCTGTTGAAAGTGCCTGCCTTGTAGCCGCTGGAAACGCCGCCGTAGAGCAGCACGTTGTCACTCGGCTCCCAGACCAGCTTGGCGAGGTAGGAAACGTTGTCGGTGTCCTGCTTGGCCAGCGCGCCTATTGTCGTGCTGTCGTAGACAATCCCGCCCGGCACGACACCCAGCAGGAAGGTTTGCGACATGTCCTTCTTGTCCTGGGTATACCGCAGACCGCCGTTGAAGGTGAGCGTCGGTGCCAGCTTGTATTCGAACTGGCCGAACAGCGCCCAGCTCTTCGTCTGGGTGTCAAAGGCGGTAGTTCCCGAGGCCGTGCCGAAGAAGAATCCGGCAACAGGGCCGGCAAGGGTCTGCGTTCCGTCGGTTTGAAGGTTGAAGTAGTAGGCCCCCAGGTTCCACGTAAAGGCATCGCCCTTGCCCTGCAGCCGCAGTTCCTGGCTGTATTGCTTGGTGTTGGAGGTGTACTGGGTGATGCAGAACACCGCCGGAGCGCTGTCACAGTCCTGTTGCTGGTTCTTCTTGAAATGCTGGTAATTGCTGATCGAAACCAGCTCCACCCCGCCAAGATCGACATCCAGCCGCGCGGTTCCGGCATTGTAGTCCGAATTCACGAACAGGCCCGGGCTGACATTGATGTTGTTGAGGTCGCTCGTGCCGACGACGATATCGCGATTTGCCGTATCGACCCGTGCAAGGCCATCCGCACCGAAGAACGAGGGCGCATAGCGATAGGGGTTGCCGCCGTTGTTGCGGTTGTGCGAAGTCTCGCCGGACAGCAGCAACGTCGCATTGTCAGACATCTTGAACTTCAACTGGCCGCGGAACGCATAGAGATCGACCTTGTTGCCATCCTGTGCGCCCGCCGCCGTATTCTGGTTCTGCTGGATACCGCTGTTGCGATGATACATTGCCGAAATGCGCGCTGAAACGCCGGTCCCGAGCGGACCGCCGACTGCGCCTTCAAGATTGACATCGCCAAACGATCCGCCGCCAGCGCGCAGGAAACCGTCAAGTTCATCGGTCGGCTTCTTGGTGATGTAATGAATAAGGCCGCCGGTCGCGTTGCGTCCGAACAGGGTACCCTGCGGCCCCTTGAGAACTTCGACCCGGTTGATATCGAACAGCTGGAAGTCGAGGCTCGCGAGCGCGCCCTTGTAGACTTCATCGACGTAAACCGCCGAGGGGCTTTCGTGGTAGTCGCGAAAATCGTTGAGGCCCACGCCGCGAATGGCAATGTTCGGGATGTTACCCGCGCCGAACACCGGCGAGATCCTGAGGCCCGGGGTCAGATCAGCCAGATCGTTGCTGCTCTTGATCCCGGCCCGCACCAGCGCGTCACCCGAAATGGCGGTGATGGCGATCGGCGTCGACTGGGCGGATTGTTCGCGCTTTTGGGCGGTAACAACAATCTCTTCAAGCTGCCCGTCCTGGGCTTCCACTTGCGCCGCCTCTTGCGCCGAGGCCTGTGAGGCCGGCCAGATCAGGAGGCTGCCCGTAAGCAAGAGCGCCTTGGCAAGACCGCAGGATGTCCTAGCGATGCGAGCCTGTTCCGTCCCGTTTCCAACGAGAGTGCTCCGTTCGTTCATTCTACCCTCCCTCATAGGCCATTGGCATGGCTGCTACTCGTTCGCCGCCGCGCGATCGGCCTTGATTGTCCGTTCGCTGCAGGCAGAAATTGATGATGGTAGTGGTATCAGCAGGTTTGCCGACGAAATTGCTCGAACGTGACTATCATTTGTGTTTATGCGCCACTTCTTGCGAGCCGAAACCGGCCAGACCTGGCTCTAGGCTTTCGCTGCTGCATCACGACTGATGGCGCGATTGAGCAAGCCGACGCCCCACATGTTGACCAGGCAAACCGAGTAGAAAATCGCTGCGATCAGCAACGGCAGGGTGAAATCGGTCTTCGATACGAAGTTGGAAGCGAAGAAGGGGCCGATCGCGATCCCGGCCTTGACCATCAGCAGAAACAGCACCGCAGCGCGTCCGGTCCGGTCCATTTCGATCGCGAAGGCCAGAAGGTAGGGAAAGGGAAACGTGATGCAGAACACGTAGACCATTAGCGCCAGCACATAGGCGGTTGGCCCAGTGAGGTAAAATGCCAGTACGCCCAGCGAAGCGAGCTGCAAGGCCAGGGTAATGACACAGGGCCACAGGCGGCCGATCCGGTCGCTGAGCAACCACGCCACAACCGACCCGCCAATCCCCGCCAGGAACGACAGCGAAAGCGTCTGGCCGACCGCTTCGACCGACATGCCCGATGCCACGCCAAGTCGTTCGATATAGGCCCAGCTGGCAGCATAAGCGACATGGAACCAGAACGCCGGAAGGGTCGCGAACAGCACTACCAGCACCGCGCGGGTCAGTGCAGAGCCCGTCAAACCGCTTTTGGCGACGCTACCTTCTTCGCTTTCACGGGGCCACCTGCCAGCCTTCGGCATCCAGAAGGCAGCAATTACGGCTGGCACGGCAAGCGCTGCCAGGAAGCGATAGGCACCTGCTACGCCATAGCCTTCGATGAAGCGCGGCATCACCAGGAAACCCGCAGAGGCAACCGCCATCTGCATGCCGATAAACAGGGCCGTGTTGCGTTCCGGGCGCGAACCGTCGGTCAGCGCGGTTCCGCCCAGCGCCATCATCGATCCGCCGCAGAAACCCGCCAGCAGTCTGACCACGAGCAACGGCGCAAAATGCTGCAATTGCGAGGAAACGACGTGGCACAGGCACAGGCAGAGCGCCAATGCGATGGCAAGGCGCCTCCAGTTCGCCCGCCGTATCCAGTAGATCGCCGCAATCGCAGCCAGAAACATGCCGAACATGTCAGCCGAAGCCATCAGCCCGACCTCTCGGGTAGAAAAGTCGAGATGGTCGGTGACGGCCCCCACCACCATCGGCAGCAGCGGAAAACTGATCGACCCCATGACGAAGACGAACAGTGCTGCGACTATGCTGACCTTGCGATCTACTTCTAGGGTATCGCCAGAAAATGCACTGTCAGCCATTCCAGTCTCCCAAGCTCATTTTGACCGCGTGGTCCGCAGCACGTGTCATCGAAGAATCAATCTCACCTTCGACAATCGCACCGGGTGTCGTTCGGGGGAGATCTCCCAGCCTTGATCGTGCAGGTCTATCGGCACAATGGATTGCGCTTGAGCGCCGAAAAATTGTGTCTTGGTGCCAAAAGATCCCTGAAGTGAAGCCAGCATCAGGTAACTCGCCGTCATGCCGAATTGGGTCTGAGCCAGGTCCTCAGCCAACCTCCCGGCGCTTCGCCTTGCTATCTGTCCGCCATGTCGCCACGGCTGTTCTTTCGCCATTCGCCTGGCGTCACCCCGTACCAACGCTTGAAAGCATGGTTGAACGTGCTCTGTTCTCGGTACCCAAGGTGATAGGCGATAGTAGAAAGCTGCAGGTTGCCGTCTTCGAGCAGTTCAGTAGCCATCATCCTGCGCGTGTCTTCAAGCAGCTTGTCGTAGGTCAGTCCCTCGCGCGACAGGCGGCGCTGCAGGGTTCGCTTGTTCGAACAAATCTGGTCGGCAATGATCTCGATCGAGAACTGCCCGGTCGGCAAAAATCGGCGGATCAGGCTGCGGACATTGTCCGGCAGGTTCTTCCTGCCCCAACCGGTTTGCTCGCCCAGTACCGAGGTGACCAGTGCCAGGACATCGTGATCTTCATTGCGGTTCTTGGCCTGCAGAACCTCGTCGGGAAACTCGATGCCGTCGATCTCGGTATCAAACTCCGGCACCATGCCGAAATACTCGGCATATTTCCGGATCGGGCTGATTGGCGAGTGCTTGAAGCGGACGGAACCCGGCGTGAAACTGTTGCCGATGAAAATCCGCGCGACCTTCAAGGTCGTCAGCAGCGATTCCTCAACCCACTGGTTTGATATCGGCCGGAGCGCCTCGTTGAGGAAGAACTGATAGATGAACGACCCGTCCATATCGACGATATCGGCCTCGTAGGCCCCGGCAATCTGCACGGACGAGAAGCGCTTGAACTCAAGCAGCGCAGTCTGGAAGTCCGGCGCATACTTCAGGATCAGATTGAGCGGCCCGAAAAAGGCGAAATCGCGCGAACGGGCCAGTTCCAGCCCGAAACTGGGCAAGTTCGCTTCACGCGCCGCCAGTTCATAGCAGGCCAGAATTCCCCGGAATGGTACCCATCGTTCGGGATCGTCAGCGGGATTGAAGCCGATGCCGGCCTTGGCGAGGATTGCGGCCGGATCAACGCCATGGCGCGCCACCGCTTCGGTGAGGCCCAACAAGGCCCGGCTGCGCCCTAACGGTTCGGTCACCCTGAATCCTTCTTTCCGGCTAGCGCATACTATCAATTGAGTGGCACGAAAAAGCAATACGCTTGGCTGCCCCGCGTTAATCTGGGTCTTGGCGGAAAGCGCTGATGAATTCGCCTGCCAACGAAGGTTCTGGGAGTTAGGAATAGCCATGGAAACCACGGGTCGCGATCACATCGAGGCGGTAACGCGCGGCCATATCAATTCCGGCAAGATCGACCTGTTCAAGCAGATTGGTGTCGACCTGATCATGGGTGAGCGATCAGGCTGCGACGTGTACGATATCTCGGGCGCGAAATATCTTGACGTGCTGTGCGATGGTTCGACCTACAATTTCGGTCACCGCAATCCAGAGATCGTCGATACGCTCAAGGCAGCCCTCGACCGGGTCGATATCGGTTGCCAGTTTCTGGCCTCAAGAGAGCGTGCGCTGCTGGCCGAAGACATCGTTCGCACCAGCCCCGAGGGGCTGAGCCATGTCCATTTCATCGCCAGCGGCAGCGAGGCCAACGACGCCGCGATCAAGGCTGCGCGCTTCGCCACCGGGCGGCGCAAGATCGTTTCGATTGCCAAGAGCTTCCACGGCGTAACGGGGCTGGCGGCCAATGCGAGCGACAAGGCCTTCTGGCAGCCCTTCAATACTGGCCGGAACGCCGATGATTTCGTGACAGTCGCCTGGAACGATCTGGGGCAGATGGCCGATGCGTTGGCCGGTGACGACGTCGCCGCGGTGCTGATCGAAACGGTGCCGGCGACGCTGGGTTGGCCGATCCCGTCGGATGACTATCACGCCGGGGTCAAGGCGCTGTGCGAGCGCCACGGCGCGTTGCTGATCATGGATGAAATCCAGACCGGTCTGGGGCGAAGCGGCCACCTGTGGGGGCTGGAGCGCTGGGGCGCCCGGCCCGACATCATGGTGGTAGCAAAGGGCATCGGCGGCGGGATCTATCCCTTTGCCTATCTGGCCATGATCGAACGGGCAGCGTCCTGGACGCGCGAAGCTCCGCTTGCCATGCCTTCGACCTTCGGCGGCAGCGAACTGGGCTGCGTTGTCGCGCGCAAGGTGCTGGCACTGGCAAGCGCCGACGCCACCCTTGCCCACGTGCGGGAAATGGCCGCGCTGCTGGGTGCAGGCTTCGACCGGCTCAAGGCCCGGTTCCCCGAGCAGCTGTTGGAGGTTCGCCAGCTCGGCCTCGCCGCGGGGCTCAAATTTGCCGATCCGGCGGGCGGTGTGAAGATGATGCGATCGCTGTTCCGCCACGGTGTGCTGGCATTGTTCGCGGGTTACGATCCATCGGTCGTCCAGCTGAAACCACCGCTGGTCATAACTGCCGCGCAGATTGGCCTGCTGCTCGATGCGCTCGCCAAGGCTATCGGCGAAATGGATGAACCACTGCCATTCGCGCAAGGCATGGGCGCGCTGGATGCGCTGCATTCCTGATCGCGCGCGCACCCGATCAGGAATGCAGTCGGATCAAACCGTGTAGTGGACCCTTGCCACGGCTTCTCCCAGGGGAACAAATTGCTGCGCGAAGGCAATATGGTCGGGATGACCGGCGTAGCCGCGCATTGCGGCCTCATCCGCGAAATCGATCACCAGGGCATAGTCCCAGGTGCCTTCCATCAGCTTCAGGTTCGGACCGAACTCGAAACGGTGGATACCGGGAACAACGCTTGAAATCGCGGCAAAACCCTCGCCAACCCGGACGATGTCTTCAGCGGTGACTTCGGGTTTGAATTTCACCATCGTGATCTGTCGGATCATGTCACTCTCCTCAGGCGACGCTTTTGAGCGCCTTGGTAACTGCAGCGGCGATGCGGTCGATCTCGTCGCGGGTCACCACCAGCGGCGGGGCAATCAGCAGGATGTTGCAGCGCCCGGGCACGGTGTTGGTATTGCGGCCCAGGATCACCCCGTCACCCATGCAACTTGCCAGGATCTGCATGATCTTGGCTTCGCCGAGCGGCACCTTGCTTTCGCGGTCTTCGACAAGTTCAATCCCCGTGAGCATGCCCAGCCCGCGAATCTCGCCGACATGGGGGTGCTGGCCCAATTCGCGGCCCAGCACATCGCGCACATGGTCGCCCTGCTCACGGGCATTGCCCGCCAGACCTTCGCGCTCCACGATCGCGATCGCCTCCAGCGCGATCGCCGCGCCAACCGGATGACCGCCGAACGTGTTGATCTGGCGCAAGTGCCGCATGCTGTCCGGCGCGCCGTCGAAGCCGGTGAAGACATGGTCCTTCACCACCGTCGCGCCCATCGGGAAGTAGCCGCTCGAAAGCCCCTTGGCGAAAGTGTAAATATCCGCCTCGGTCGCCCAGTGCTCATAACCGAACATGGTCCCGAGCCGGCCGAAACCGGAGACGACCTCGTCGAAGATCAGCAAGACGCCGTACCGATCGCAGATCTGGCGGACCAGCGGCAGGTAATTGTCCGGGGGCACGATAACCCCGCCGCCCGACATCATCGGCTCCATGATCACTGCGGCCACCGTATTGGCGCCTTCGTGGATGATTGCCTCTTCAAGCAGGCGGGCGCACTCTGCGCCGTGTTCCAGCGTGCTCAGCTTGGGATGGGCGCGGAACGGGTAGGGCGGCATGACGTGCACGAAGCCCGCCGGTCCAGGCTCCGATCCGGTCTTGCGCTCGGCCTGGCCGGTGGCAGCCATCGCGCCGGCCGTGTTGCCGTGATATGCCCGATAGCGTGAGATGATCTTGTAGCGGTTGTCGCCTGGCTTACCGTTCTGCAGATGATACTGCCGGGCAATCTTGAATGCGGCTTCATTGGCTTCCGAACCGCTCGACGAAAAATAGCTGTGGCACTTGAAGCCCAGCATTGTCTGCATCTTTTCGGCAAGCGCCAGCGTGGGCTCACAGGCCATGACCGGCGCCAGGTAGTTGAGTTGCTCCATTTGCCGCGCAGCGATTTCGGCGATTTCGCGTCGGCCATAGCCTATGTTGACGCACCACAACCCAGCCAGCCCGTCGAGCAGCTGCGCACCATTGTTCATGGTCAGCGTGCAGCCCTTGGCAGACTGCATCTGCGGCGGCGTGGTTCCTCGCAGCGCGGCGTGCTGGGTCAGCGGACGCCATAGCTGGTCGGGATAATCGGCGGTCATGCTTTGCGCGTTGTCCATTGGCTGTTCCTTTATTCCGCCGCGGTCCTGACCCGCATTTCGATCATGCCCTGTGTCAGTGGCGATTTGACGCCTTGAGTCACCACGTCGACGAAGGACGAGATATTCTGGTTGTTGTGCAAGGCGCGCTCGATTGCCGAGCGCAGCTGCGAAGCATCTTCGACTCGCTCGGCATAGGCACCGCCGCCAGAAAAGATCTTGCTGTAATCCATCTTGCGCAGGCTGGTTGCGACGACTTCGCCCCACATTTCCTTCTGCTGTTCCTGGATCATGCCCCACTGCGCATTGTTGGCGACAAGCAGTGTAACCGGCGCGTTATGGTCGATCGACGTCTCAAGCGGGGTAACCCCCGGCGAGAGCCCGAGTGAGCCGTCACCCGTCACCAGAACCACGCGCGATTCCGGCGAGGCCATCTTGACCGCAGTGGCATAGGCCGGACCGGTTCCCATCTGCTCCCACGGACCGGGGTTGATGATCGCCTTGATCTTCTTGCCTTCAAGCGCCCAGATGCTGAGCGCGGTCTCGAACCAGCAGGCGATGTCGCCGCCGTCGATCACCATGATGTCCTTTTCGCCAAGCGACGACAAAGCCTGGTAGCACAGCGCCACAGGGTGGATTGCCCCTTCGCTGGCATCGAGGTGCGGGCGATATTGTTCGACGCTTTCGCGCCGGCGCTCGCGGATGGAGGCGGGCCAGTCGGCACCGACCGACATGAGGCCTTCTTCAGCCTCCAGCGCTTTGAACAGCATCTTGATGTCGCTGCAGATGCGCGTATCCACCAACATGTTGTCACTCAGCTCACGCGGCGTGGGATTGACCGCGACCATGTGCAAACCAAGCCCAAACAGCGGCGCCTCACCAAAGTTGAGCGGGAAGTCGAGCCGGCCACCCAGGAACAGCACCAGGTCCACCTCGTCCATCAGGCAGCGTGAACACGGGTTCTGGTGATAGTCGACGATTCCCATGTTGTTGGGATGCGACATGTCATAGGTCTTGAGATGGGTTGTAGGCACAAAGATCGGCACGTTGTAGCGGGTCGAGAAGTCCTCCATCTCGCGCTCGGCATGCGCGAACCAGACCCCGGGTCCGGCGATGATGATCGGCTTTTTCGCCTTTGCCAGTAGATCCTTCAGCTCGGCCACGTCGTCAGGATTGGGTGCGGGCTTGTGCACCTTGTGGCGCTTTGTATCGAACTTGCGCGCGCCTTCGGGCTGCTCGAGACTGATCTTGCCCGAGAACAGGAAGTTGGTCGGGATAACCAGCTGCACCGGCCCGGTCGGCTGGTTGACGCAGATGTCATAGGCCTTGTCGAAGAACCAGCCGATCCGCTCCGGCGCGTTCACCTCGATCGCATATTTGGTCATGCAGCGGACGACTTCGGCCTGGGGCATTTCCTTGAAGCCCGCATTGTCGAAATTGTTGGTGTTCGAAGAGGCGCTGATGAAGATCACCGGATCGCCGACGTAGTAGGCTTCGGCCACTGCCGAGACATAGTTGGTGAAGCCGCTCGGTTCAGCAAGGCAAACGGTTGGCTCGCGCGTCAGCCGGGCATGGGCAGCCGCCATGAAGCCGGCCTCGAGCTCGTTACGGCAGCCGATGACTTCGATGCCGTATTCCGCGCAGCCCATGTAAATCGGATTGATGAACCCGCCGCACAGCGAATAGACGCGCTTGACCCCCTTGTCCGCCATGGCCTTGGCGAGCAGCGTTCCGCCGCTGATCTTGCCGCTAAGCGCCTTCTTGGTGTTTGCCGCATCCATCCCGAGATCTCCAAGCTGTCCTGGTTTTTGCCTTTTCCGGCTCCCTCTATCGCCCGCAGCGATCAACGGACACCGGACCAAGGAATCGTCAGCGAAGGTAGGAAGCGGGCCGTATCCCGTATTATGAATACGCGCCAATGATTTGCTTTTAGACGCCAAGCACATTGGCAGCGCCATCAGTAGTTAGCCGAAGGGGAAACGCGGATGATTGACCGATTGGAGTCGGCTATAGCCGGAAAGGCGATGGCTCAAGTAACGATGTCAGTTAGCTGGCACATCCCGCTCCAGGACGTCAGCTATGCAGTGCTATCCTAAACGCTCAATCGCCGGAAGGCTGCGCCCTTGCACGATCGAACTTTCAGCCCTTTCACAAATTTGGAGATTGGATGCCGGATCCAAATTCCGAGCTGGTTTACAAGCACACCGTACGCAGTGGACTGCATGGCGTAAGATATTGATATCGAGCTTGAAAATGCCATTTTTCGGAAAAATGCTGATATGAATTGGCGATGATCCATGGATCATTTGGCAATGTGGCGGACGGGACTTGCACGTCTACCACACTGTAATGCAATACGCTTTCCTGCATTGACTGCACTTCGCGAGTGATCCATCGTCCATCCTGCCTTCCGCAAGGTCAAACCATGTTCGCCAAGGACTCCAGGAGTCACGAACATGGCAGTTTCTGCAAAAGTACAAGCCTACATTCCCTTCCCGGTTGCTGACTGGATCAGGTCGCGCGCCGAGGAGGCTGAGGTGTCGGTCAGCATCATCGTCCGCGACCTGCTGGTTGAGGCGTGGAGGGACGAATACCAGTCGCGAAAGGGGCCTGCCGCGCTCGATCCGGTGCGACAGAACCTGTTCATCACCGTTGCGCTTGATGCGATCCTGTCAAGCCTGGGAGATGGCACTCTGAGGCAGCGAACCCACGATGTTTACCGGCGCCGACTGGAGCGGCATGGCTTGTCCGACTGAGCTGCTTCAAGGCTGACCGCCAGTGCAGAACTTTGCCCAATCGGCCATCATGTCACGGCGCTTGTCGAGGTAGTTGGTGCGCCGATAGGCCGCCTCAACCTTGTTCGCGACGGTGTGAGCTGGCGCCGCTTCGGCAACCTCGCCTGGGTAGCTGGTCTGTTCTGCAGCCCAGTCGCGAAAGGCTGAGCGAAACCCGTGCACCGTGTAAGGCAACTCGGCGTAGCGCAGGATCTTGAGCAGCGTCATGTCGGAAAGAGGGCGGCGCACATCGCGTCCCGGGAAGAGCAGGTTGCTGCACGGTGCATGGAACTGTCTGGCGCGCTCCAGCGCGTCGATCGTGGGTGCGGAAAGGGGAACGGTGTGTTCCTTGCCAACCTTCATCCGGGACGCTGGAATGGTCCAAAGCTTGGTGCTCAAATCGATCTCATTCCACTTAGCTCCGCGAACTTCTCCCGACCTCGCAGCGGTCAGGATCAGGAACTCCAGGGCGAGCCTGGGCACGCTCAAACGCCTGTGAAGATGAGACATGAAGGACGGCACCGCATCATAGGGCATCGCGGCAAAGTGCCCGTCCTTCTTGGGCTGCCGTGGCAGCACGCGGTTGACCGAGCGCATCGGCGCCTCGGTGGGCCGCATGCCGCTGGCATAGGCCCAGTCGAGCACCACCCCGATCCGCTGCTTGACCCGCCGCGCTGTCTCCGGCTTGTCCAACCAGATCGGCAGCAGCACCTCGCGGATCAGTGGTCCTTCAATGTCGCTAACCAAACGGCCGCCCAGCAGCGGGAAGGCATAATTCTCCAGGGTGGTGATCCACTGGTCCTGATGCTTGCCGTTCTTCCAGCCCAACTTCTGTTCAGCATGGACACGCAAAGACGCAGCTTTGAAGGTCAGGATCTCCAGCCTACGCCGCTTGCGCTCTGCCACCGGATCGATCCCGCGCTGGATGTCGCGGCGCAGTTCGAAGGCTGCATCGCGGGCTTCCTTCAACGAAACCAGCGACAACGAACCAAGCCCGATATCCCGCCGTCTGCCGTTCACAGTAGCGCGGAGCTGCCAGTTGCCCTTGTTCGGTCCAGTCAGTTCAAGGAACAGCCCGTCGCCATCGTTGTAACGTCCAGGTTCCTTGAGGTTTCTAATCTGCAGTGGCGTGAGCTGGCCCATGATCGATCATCCTGTTCCGCCCCCACAATCTCCCCCACACTCCAAGCCGGATTTAGGGAGATTATTGAGAACAATATAAGAACATGGAAAGCGCAATCAAGACCAAAAATCCGCAGAAATCTGCGGCTTTCCGGGATCAATCGGGCTTTCCTGGGATGATATAGCTGGCGGAGCGGGAGGGATTCAATGTACATTGTAAATGAACGTTAAATCTCTTCATTTCTGTTTGAGCCATACATTCGGCCATAAGTTTAGCGACTGCGCCAGCATGATTCCATCATCCCGGTTGCATTCCGGTGCCGAGCGGGTGAAGCTGTCCGATCATGAACTCGCTTTTGGCCGTATCGACGTTGTCCGGACCCAGCCAGCCGCTGGCGGCGGTGCAGTGGGTTGCGGATCTGTTATTGGGGCCGTTCAGCACTGCAATTGCGGTGATTGCTGTTGCTGGACTAGGGCTCTCGCTGCTCGGTGGCAGGCTGCCAGCGCGGCGCGGGGTGATGATCGTGCTGGGCTGCTTCATCCTGTTCGGCGCGCCGAGCATTGCGCGCGAGCTGATGGGCCTGGCTGGACGAGACGGCGGTCCATACGCCGCGCCGGACCAGTCCCCGGCTGCCCCGATCCCACCGCCAGCACCGCTGCCGCCGCAGCCCGATCCTTACGCCGGGGCAGCTATGCCAAACGGTCAGTGATTGGATTACGGTGGCAGATTACCGTCGATTACGGATTACGGAGAATACGGTGACAGTGCACATAATTCACCGGCCTGTCGCACCTTTGGCCCCCGCTTACGCGGTTTCGGATCGCGGCCCAAGAGGTTCGACACTTGGTCGAGAAAGGCGGTATCGCCAAGCGGGCGCCCGGTGCTTTCAGAATTCCGCAAGTCGCTCGATCGTGCCTTGTCGTCTTCCGATTGCAGTAGATCAGCGAAGTTAGGCACCCGCTCCAATACCGGTCCTGTTACAGTCAGTCCGTCACCTTGCGCGGGATCGAGCAGGGCGTGTACGCTGGACCAACACCAGTCCTGCGCCCGCGCGACCAGCCGCGCACGCACGGGATTGAGTGCTACATAACGCAGGGCCGCCAGCAGGTGCGGCTCGTCCATCGCCAAGCAGCCAAAACGGCCTTGCCAGAAGTGCCCTGTCCGCTTTTCCCGTGCATGAATCCGTCCGGCATAGGCCCGGTGTACCTTTGACAACTCGGCGCGCAAGGCATCGGTGTGTTCTGGCACAAGGATCAAATGGACGTGGTTGGGCATCAGCACCCAGCTCCACACCGCCACGCCTTGGGTTGCGCACTGGTGCCCTAGAGATCGCGGTAAGCCGCGTAGTCGCTGTCATCAAAGAACGTCTGCTGCCGACCGTTCCCGCGCTGGGTAACATGGTGGGGAATGCCGGGAAGGACGAAGCGGGCAAGACGGGCCATGCGCGTGATGCTCTAACGCCGGACAGTAGCTGTCAATTAAGTGCACTGTCACCGTAATGTAATTCCATTTACACCCCATCATCGTAAATCTTTTGTGCCTATCATTGGCAAGCTAGAGCAATCCGGACCTTGGGTGGTATCAAAACTCTCATCAAAAACCCACGCACTCCACCACCGATTTGGAACACTGTCAGGGTTGTTGAAGGGGAAGCGCATTTTTGAGAAAGTCTGGAGTCGGGTAATGTCAACCGCAGCGTCCCCCGAGCTCTTCACAACTATTATCTGGTGGAATGACAAAACTGTGCGGTTTGGCCCAATAGCCGATACCATGCTAAAACACACTCCAGTCGCCGATTGTGGTTGCGAATAGGTCCCGCCCTGAGAGCACCCCGGGATAACAGCGAGCACAAGTGGAGCTAGGCTCATTATCCTTCTGGCACGACGTTTCGACATGGCTACATTTCCTCGGTGTGGGTGGGGTCCGCTACCCGCAGCGGGGCACCGGTTTGGCCGCGCACAGTGTTTTCGTTAGTAATTGCATTCCCCGATCCACCACCAAAAATCATTGGAATGGCATGACCTACTAGTTCGTGTGCAAGAATCTGCCCAGCGGTAGAGCGCACTCCGTCCCTAGGATCAACGTTCGATCGCCCCGAAATGGCAACAGACCTTCCACTTGGACTAGTCACGCCCTCCCCCGATTCTCTAACTGAAACAACACTAAGCAACGGAGACTCTCGTCCGTTCGGAAGCGGGCTGTGATAATATAGTTTCTCGGCTATAAAAATTGTTATAGTTTGACGTCCATTAATTGCCGTATTCAATCGTGAAGAATAATAACTTGAACCATTTTTATTTATTCCCGCCTTAGTATCAATTTGTAAATTCCCGTTTTTGTCAAATTTATACTGAGTTCGAGAGATTTGATTTATCAGCTTAAGGAGAATTGGCCGATCTTTTTCGCGAGCGTAAATGCTTTTCCCCGTTGGGTCGACTTTGTTGACTGGATCATTTCCAACATAAACATACAAGTTGATCTGATCCTCATACCCAATCGGATCGGTCTGCAAAAACCGCCCCAACGTCGGCGAGTAGATCCGCGCCTTGTAGTAATACATCCCCAGCTCGGCGATCCACGCCTGCCCGGTGTACTGGAACCTCCCGCTGTTGCTGCTCTGCGGAATACCATACTCGTCATAGCGATTGACCGCCAGGACGGAGGCTCCGGTACTGTCCGTCACCAGCACAATCGATCCAAGCCAGTCCGGACGAAGGCGACGCTCAGCGGTCTCAGTAAGCGAGGCCCCCTCATACCAGGCGATCG
>NZ_DJUW01000003.1:0-114135 GCF_002440635.1 Novosphingobium sp. UBA6272
TCGGTGATGTTCTTGACCACACCGTCGATGATCTGGCCTTCGGCCAGGCCCGAGATCAGGCCCGAACGCTGTTCGGCGCGGGTTTCTTCGAGCACGGCGCGGCGCGAGACCACGATGTTGCCGCGGCGGCGATCCATCTTGAGGATCTGGAACGGCTGCGGAATGTCCATCAGCGGCTGCACGTCGCGAACCGGGCGGATATCGACCTGGCTGCCGGGCAGGAAGGCCACAGCGCCGTCGAGGTCGACGGTGAAGCCGCCCTTGACGCGGCCGAAGATCACGCCGTCAACGCGCTTGCCTTCGCCGAATTCGTTTTCAAGCTTGTCCCAGGCAGCTTCGCGGCGGGCGCGGTCGCGGCTGAGCATGGCTTCGCCTTCGGAGTTTTCGACGCGGTCGACATAGACTTCGACTTCATCGCCGACCGACAGGCCGTGCGGCTGACCGGGCATGGCGAATTCGCGCAGGGCTACGCGGCCTTCGCTCTTCAGGCCAACGTCGATGACAGCCTTGTCGCCTTCGATTGCAGTGATGGTGCCCTTGACCACGCGGCCTTCAAAGCCGCCGTCGGCAGCGCCGCCGAGTGATTCATCAAGGAGAGCCGCGAATTCATCGCGGGTGGGGTTGGCGGTAGACGCCATAGGTTGAGTTTCCTCGTATCGATGTTTCCGGCCAGGCGGTTGTTCCGCCGGTCTTTCTCCGTCCCGGCGGGATTGCCGGAAACGGGCCAAAAGGGGCCGAGCTGCGATGGGGGCCGCATGCCGTCCACCGCGCCCTTTGAAGCCAAGGCTCCATCGGACCGGCGGCCCTTATGCGCGGGGCGGCGCAAATGCAAGGAAAATGGCGCGTTTTGCGGCCTGCTTGCGGCAGAACGAACACCTGCACGCGAAATCCACCGGATCGCCACGTGCGTTGCGGGGCAATGCGGTCTAGACCGGTCCCCGGTTCCCTCGTGGAGGATTGCATGGCCCCTGAAGCTTCGATCGATCGCCCCGGTCTTCCCCCGTCCTGGCGCCTGGCGCTGTGGGGCGCGATCGTTGCGCTGCTGGCATTGCCGGCAGTGGCGATGCAATTCACCCGTGAGGTGAACTGGGGGCCGGGCGATTTCGTCGCCGCAGCGGTCCTGCTCGGCCTGACCGGACTAGGGCTGGAGCTTGCGGCGCGCGCTCCGATCGGCCGTGCAGCGCGGTTCTTTGCGGCCGGGCTGGTGCTGCTTGCGTTGCTGGTGATCTGGGCGCAGCTGGCGGTCGGTCTGCTAGACTAGCGATCAGATCGCCGGTTTGTATCCAGGCTTGCGCAAGTTCAGCAGATAGGCCGTCAGATCATCGACATCGGCCGCGCTGACGCTGAAATTCATCGCCGCCGGGAAATTGTGCGAATCGCGCAGGAACGTGGCCAGCGTCTCCCGGGTCAGTTCGGGCTGGTTGGCGATCGCTTCGAACGCAGGCGATTCCGGATTGGGCGAGGCTGTGCCACGCATAACCCCATGACACTGCGCGCAATGCGCCTGGGCGAAAGTCAGCCCGCGCTTTTCGGACGTGGTGAGACGCGCGGTATCGGCAGTGGCGCAGCCGAGCAGGGCGAGGGCGGACAAGGCGATCAGGGCAAGTCTGGACATCGCCGCCACGCCTAACCCGCACGGGCTGCCGGGTCTAGCGCCTTGCGACCAGTCCCGGCGACCAGCGCGCGGCGATCAGCAGCACTGTCGGCAAAAGCATGGTCAGTCCGATGTCCTTGGCGATCTCGCCGTATTGCATCGCCACTTCGGGCCAGCGCTCGACATGGAGATCGTTCCATTCGTTGACCAGTTCGGCCAGCAGCACGACCAGCCACGGCCAAGGCGAGGCCACCGACCTGCGCAGCACGGCCGCAAGGATCAGCTGCGCCAGCACCCCGGCAACCACGTGCATTGCATCGTGACTGACGCCGCTGGCGTGAGCGAAGAACACCTTGAACGCGGCCCAATCGAGCCCGAGCTGGCTCAGCCAGCCGCTCAAGGCCGCGCCCCGGCCGCTTCGGCCAGCGCGATTGCCGCCGCTATCGCTTCGTCGCGGCCAAGGTCGGAGGTATCGAGCAGCACAGCATCGGGCGCGGCAACCAGCGGGGCTTCGGCGCGGCTGCGGTCACGGGCATCGCGGGCTTCGAGATCGGCGGCGATATCGGCCAACGACACCGCGCGGCCCGCTGCCTGCATCTCCCTGAAGCGCCGCTCGGCCCGGGCCGGTACCGAGGCGACCACGAACAGCTTCAGCTCCGCCTCTGGTGCGATCACCGTGCCGATATCGCGCCCGTCGAGCACGGCGCCTCCGGGCTGCGTGGCGAAGCTGCGCTGGCGCTCGTACAGCGCATGCCGCACCTCCGGATGGACCGAAACCCGGCTGGCCAGCCCGCCGGTCGCTTCGCTGCGCAGTTCCGGGTCATCCAGCAGGCTGTCGGGAAAGGCGCAGGCGGCGAGGGCGTCCACCGGGCTATCGGCATTGCCACTGTTCAGCGCGCACTGCCGCCCTACCGCCCGGTAGAGCAGCCCGGTGTCGAGGTGCGGCAAACCGAAATGTGCGGCGAGGGCCTTGGCGATGGTGCCTTTGCCCGAAGCGGTGGGTCCATCGACCGCAATGATCATAGGCTGCTGCCTTCTCGCCGCGCGCGGGCCGCCTTGACAAGACCGTACACGGCAATTGCCGCCCAGAACCCTTCCAGAATCAGCGACGCCAGGTTCAAGTGCACGAGCAACGAGATCGTCAGCAATGCCGCGCCCACCAGGTTGGTCAGATGCAGAATGTAGGGATTGGGCTGATCCTGAACAGTCAGATAGGCATAGGCGGCGATGATGCAGGCGGTGCCCGCAAAACCGACTAGAGTGGCCCAATCGAGCATCATTGCCCGCCCAGCCCGTCCAGCAGACTTTCAAACACCGGAAAGCTTGTTGCAATCGGGCGGGTATCGTCCACCAGTACCCCGTCCTGGCTCGCCAGCCCCGCCACAGCCATGCTCATCGCGATGCGGTGATCAAGGTGGGTCTTGACCCGTGAATTGGCACTGCCGCGAAGCGGTTCACCGCCGCTGCCATGGATGGTCAGGCCGTTCTCCGTTTCTTCCACCCGAGCCCCGGCTGTAGTTAGTGCCGCAGCCATGGCGGAGATGCGGTCGCTTTCCTTGACGCGCAGTTCTTCGAGACCGGTTGTGACCGTGGTCCCTTCGGCCAGCGCAGCAGCCACGAACAGCGCGGGAAACTCGTCGATCATGCTCGGCGCGATGGCGGGATCGACTTCGATACCCTTCAGCGCCGAGTGCCGGACCACCAGATCGGCGACCGGCTCACCGCCGACTTCGCGGGGGTTCACTTCCTCGATGCTGCCGCCCATCTGGCGCAGCACTTCGACTATCCCGGCGCGGGTCGGGTTGAGGCCGACGTTCTCGATGGTCAGCTCGCTGCCCGGTACGATCAACGCCGCGACCAGAAAGAAGGCGGCGGAGCTGGGATCGCCCGGCACCGCGATGGTCTGGGGGTGCAGTTCGGCCTCGCCGCGAACCCGGATCGTGCGGACCCCGGCCGAATCAGTCTCGACCTCCAGCTCGGCGCCAAACCCGCGGAGCATCCGTTCGCTGTGATCGCGGGTCGGCACCGGTTCAATCACCGTGGTTATTCCGGGCGTGTTGAGCCCGGCGAGCAGGATCGCGCTCTTTACCTGGGCGCTGGCGACCGGCAGGCGGTACTCGATCGGCACGGCGGGATTGGCGCCGCGCACGGTCAAGGGAAGACGGCCACCCTCGCTTGCTTCGAAGGCAGCGCCCATCTGGCTCAAGGGCTCGATTACCCGGCCCATCGGCCGTTTTGACAGGCTGGCATCGCCGAAGAACTGCGTCTCGATAGCGTGGCTCGCCACCAGGCCCATCAGCAGCCGGGTCGAAGTGCCCGAATTGCCCATATCCAGCGGTGCTTCTGGCTGGAGCAGTGCGCCCACGCCAACGCCGTGGATGATCCATTCGGCATTGCCCCGATCATCCTGAGCCTGGCGAAGGACCGAGGCCCCCATCGCCCGCATTGCGGCGGCGGTCGCCAGCACATCTTCGCCTTCGAGCAGACCGCTGACCCGCGTTTCCCCAATGGCCAGTGCCCCCAGCATGATCGAGCGGTGGCTGATCGACTTGTCGCCGGGAACGCGGATCGTGCCCCGCAGCGGCCCGGTAGGCAGGAAACGGCGCGGGGTAGGGGCGGAGTTGACGGGCGCGGACACGGGTTGGACTTTCGATCGAATTGCCAAGAAATGCGCGCGGCTTTTGACAGCGCCGCCCTGCTATGGCAAGGCGCGCCCGCGCTGGGACTGGCGCATCTGCCTCCCAATACGTATTTAGCAGTTTTCCGCGAGGTCCGCTGGGCCAGCGCTAGTGAGGAATTTTATGGTCAAGGCTGAATGGGGCGCCAAGCATGGCTGCCCGAAATGCGGCACCCGCTTTTACGATCTGGGCAAGGATGACCCGGTGACCTGCATCGAATGCGGCTATGCCTGGCATCCGGATCCGGTGCTCAAGTCGAAGCAGCCGATTCCGTATGAAGAGATCAAGAAGGTCGAAGTGGTCGAGGATACAGACCTCGCCGATCCCGATCTGGATATCGACGAAGACGGCGATTCGCCGGACAACGACGTCGACCTCGGCGGCGATGACGACCTTGGCGTCGGCATCGATGACGCCGTGGACACCGACGACAATTAACCCCTTGCCAAGCGCGAAGGCCGCCACTAATGGGGCGGCCTCTCGCGCTTGTAGCGAGGGGCGGCTGACCTCCCAGGGTCTGTCGGGATGAATGGAATGGGGCCTTAGCTCAGCTGGGAGAGCGCTACAATGGCATTGTAGAGGTCAGCGGTTCGATCCCGCTAGGCTCCACCATTCCAAAGAGTTAGAGTACCTGAGCGGCAAGCTGGTCGGCGAGGTTTCGCCCACCGGCTTTTTTCGCGTTTTGGATGGAAACGAGCATGTTCGACGCCCTTTCAGACCGGCTTGGCACTGTCTTCGACAGGCTGCGCGGTCGTGGTGCGCTTAACGAACAGGACGTTCGCGATGCCATGCGCGAAGTGCGGATCGCGCTGCTCGAAGCCGATGTCGCGCTGCCGGTTGTCCGCCGCTTCATTGACGAAGTGACCGAGAAGGCGGTCGGCCAGAACGTGCTGCGTTCGGTCACGCCGGGCCAGCAGGTCGTCAAGATCGTCAACGATGCGCTGGTCGACATGCTCGGCGGCGAGGATGTGCCGGGGCTGGATCTCAATGCCGCGCCGCCGGTGGTGATCATGATGGTCGGCCTGCAGGGCTCGGGCAAGACCACCACGACCGCCAAGCTCGGCAAGCTGCTGAAGGAAAAGTACGGCAAGAAGGCGCTGATGGCGTCGCTCGACGTCAACCGCCCGGCCGCGCAGGAACAGCTCAAGGTGCTGGGCGAGCAGGTCGAGGTGGCGACGCTGCCGATCATCACCGGCCAGATGCCGACCGAGATCGCCACCCGCGCGCTGCAGGCAGCCAGGCTGCAAGCCGTCGACGTGCTGCTGCTCGATACGGCGGGCCGACTCCACGTCGATCAGGCGCTGATGGACGAAATGCAGGCGGTGGCGAAGATCGCCTCGCCCAAGGAAGTCCTGCTGGTGGTCGATTCGCTGGCCGGGCAAGACGCGGTCAACGTCGCCAAGTCGTTTACCGAACAGATCGACCTGACCGGGATCGTGCTGACCCGGATGGACGGCGATGCCCGCGGCGGTGCGGCACTGTCGATGCGGCACGTCACCGGCAAGCCGATCAAGTTTGCCGGGGTCGGCGAAAAGCTCGATGCGCTCGAAGTGTTCCAGCCGAGCCGGGTCGCCGGGCGGATCCTCGGCATGGGCGATGTCGTCTCGATCGTCGAAAAGGCGGCCGAGGCGATCGAGCAGGAAGAAGCCGAGCGCATGGCCGAGCGCATGGCCAAGGGTCAGTTCGACATGAACGACCTGCGCAGCCAGCTGCGCCAGATGCAGAAGATGGGCGGGCTCGGCGCGCTGGCCGGGATGATGCCCGGCATGAAAAAGGCCAAGGCGGCGATGGACGCCAGCGGCATGGACGACAAGGTGCTGGTGCGGATGGACGCGATCATCGGATCGATGACGCCCAAGGAACGCGCGCGTCCCGATCTGCTCAACGCCAAGCGCAAGATCCGCATTGCCAAGGGTTCGGGTATGCAGGTCCAGGATGTGAACAAGTTGCTCAAGATGCACCAGGAAATGGAGCGCGCGATGAAGCAGATCAAGAAGATGGGCGGCCTCGGCGGCCTCGCCAAGTTGTTCGGCAAGGGCGGCCTTGGCGCCGCGATGCCAGGGCTGGGCGGCGGTGGCGGCGGGCTTCCTGGACTGGGCGGGCCAAGCCTGCCACCGAACCTCAACGATTTGATGAAAAAGTGATTTCCGATTAATTCAGTTTGCTAGAAAGGTAGTTCAAATGTCTGTTTCCCTTCGTCTTTCGCGCGGTGGTTCGAAGAAGCGCCCGTACTACAAGGTCGTCGTTGCCAACAGCCGCGCTCCGCGCGACGGCAAGTACCTCGAGCAGGTTGGCACCTACAATCCGCTGCTTGCCAAGGACGATGAAAACCGCGTCCGCTTGGTTGAAGATCGCGTCCGCTATTGGCTGGGCGTTGGTGCGCAGCCGACCGACCGCGTCGCCCGCATGCTTGATAAGGCCGGAATCAAGGAACGCGCCGCGACCGTGAACCCGAAGAAGGGTGAACCGGGTCAGAAGGCCAAGGACCGCGCCGAAGAAAAGGCTGAAAAGGCCGCTGAAGCCGCCGAAGCCGCTGCTGCTGCTGCCGCCGCTCCGGTTGTCGAAGAAGTGGTCGAAGCCGCTGTTGAAGAAGCTGCTCCTGAAGCGCCTGCCGCTGAAGAAGCCGCTGTTGAAGAAGCTGCTGCCGAAGCCCCCGCAGCTGAAGAAGCAGCTGCCGAAGCGCCCGCTGCTGAAGAAGCTGCCGCTGAGGAAGCTGCCGCTGAGGAAGCTCCGGCTGCTGAAGCCAGCGAAGAGCAGGCTGAAGGCTAAACCTTGGGCATCGATCGACCTGTCACGCTGGCCGCCATCATCGGCGCGCATGGCGTGGCAGGCGAAGTCCGGCTCAAGCTGTTCGGTGAAGGCGTGGCATCGCTCAAGCAATTCCGCGCCTTCAACGATTCGTCGCTGACGGTTGAAAAGCTGAAAGACGACGGCAAGGGCGGGGCGATCGCCCGCTTCGCCGAAGTGGCCGACCGCACTGCCGCCGAAAAGCTCCGCGGCACTGCACTTACCGTTCCCCGCTCGGCCCTGCCGCCGCTGTGTGAGGGCGAATATTACTACGCCGACTTGCTCGGACTGTCGGCGGTTTCGACCAATGGCGAGGCCCTAGGCACCTGCATCGCGGTCGAGAACTACGGCGCCGGCGATGTGCTGGAGATCGAGCGACCGGGGATCGAAGGCAAGCGCGGCAAGCGCTTCATGGTTCCGATGCGGATCGAGGCCGTGCCCGAGTGGAATGGCGAGCGGCTCGTCATTAGTGCAGGCTTTGCAGCCGAGGATTGATCGGCTAGCCAGCTGCGATGTTCATGCTCATCGGGTTGCTGATCCTTGTGGCCATTCCTGCGGCGCTGGCGGCGGCAATTGCCTTTGCCCTGCCAACATTTACGCCGCGCTGGAGCCTGCGTCGCCGGACTGCCGTTGCGGCCTTGACCGCCGGCTACCTGCCGATGTTGCTGCCCATCATTGCGGCCGCGACGGATCCAAACAATCCGGGGCTGTTCGCCTCCGTGGCTTCGATCCTTTTCGGCGGGCTGTTCTTTTCTTGTGTGATCGGCTTGCCGATTGCCTTGCTGGTCGGGAAGCGTAAAGGCAAAGCTGCGGTTGATCCGGGCGCTTTCGACTAGGCAGCCTCTAAAAGCTTCTCCAGTTCCCGCCCGAAGGCCTTGAGCTCAAAGTTCTGCGGATCGTCGTGGGCTTCGGGGATGGTCGAATCGACCGTATTGTGCTGCGCCGGGATCAGCCAGCGACCGGCCCGCGCGCTGGTATAGACATAGAGCGCCGCCAGCATCCGGTATTGTTCGCGGGTGAAGCCGGGCTTGGGGCCATAGGTCTGGCCGCGGCTGGTCGCGCCCGGCAGGAAGCGGCGCGGCTGAACCGTTTCGATATGGACAAAGCGCCCGCGTGCCCGCGATCCCACCACCCGGCTTTCCAGCTTGGTCGCGCGCCAGCCCTCCTGGAACTCATGCCCCGCCCAGATCTGCCCGACCCGGTTGAGGAAGATATGCGCGACAGGGGCCTTGGCGAAGGTCTGGTTCATGTAGGGCGCGAAATCGTTGACCTGGAGGTCGGCATTGAGCCGCTTGGGGAAGGGATCATTGGCGTAGAACGGATGGCTGGTATCGTGGATCACGAAATAGAGCAGCGGCAGGCCTTCCTCGGTTTGCGAGGTGGGGGCATCGGCATGTTGAATGGCATAGCTGCGGTAGGGTTCAGGAAAGGCGGCGATCGCCGCGGCCTTCTGCGCCGCGCTGGGCTCGCCGCCGTCGCTCATCAGCCGGACGATTACGGGCGGGAGCGGTTGGGGCTTGCGCACGGCCCGCAGCTCCACCTTGCGCAGCAGGCAGGTCGCCTGCTCAAGCGGGGTACCGGCAAAGGTCAGCGTTTCGCGGCTGAATCGGCATTCGCCGATCTCCTCGGCCAGAGCAGGGGCGGACAGGAGCGAAAACACGAGAACGGAGGCAATCGCAGGTCTGGGCACTTGTCGGCTCCCGAGGTTTGGTATATACGCGATGTATATACGGAGACTGACAGTGGGCAAGCCCGAAGATGACCGCCTGCGAGAAGCGCCGTCCGCGTTCAATGTGGACGATGCATCACCTGCCAAAGTTCGGCTGGTGCCCGGCAAGGGCAAATCCGGCCGCAAGCTGGCCGACGATCCTCGGTTCATGCGGATGATCGGTTCTGCGCCCTGGTTGAAGCTGCGCGAACGGCAGCAGTTCCGCACCAAGGTTTTTCAATCGGGCAACTCGCTGGCCGTGCGCATTCCCGCTGGAACCAAACTGGAAGCGGGCATGGAAATGGAGCTGACTGTGGAAGATGGCCTGTTCCTGACATTGGACCCGCTTGAACGGCCCAAACGGAAGTTCAACATCGCCAAGGTTGCCGGGTCGGCCACCAGCCTCAACCTGATCGACGATGAAGCGCGCACGTTTGACGAACGACCGCTCGATTGGCCGGTCAAAGCACCGTGAAATACCTGCTCGACAGCAATATCATCATTTATCTGACGACGAATACCAACCGATCTGTCGTCTTGCGGGCTGCCGAATGCGATGAGGGTGATCTGGTGACTTCCGCGATTGCATTTGCCGAAGTGATCTATGGCTCGCGGAATGCAAAGCCGCCGCCGTTCGAGCAGTTGCAGGCCTTCGTCGAGGAGGTTCCGATACTCGATTTCGATTACAAGGCGGCGCTGGCCTATGCGACCTTGCCTTTCAAGCGCGCGGGCTATTATCGGCTGATCGCGGCGCACGCCCTTTCGCATGGCCTGACCGTCGTGACGCACAACGAACAGCATTTCGCTGACGTGCCGGGTCTGGCGGTTGAGAATTGGACAGTGTGATGAAGGGTTTGCCTTTCTGGCAACTTCAGCATTGCAGGCAGCGCTTAACCAGGCTGTGGTAAGGCTGCCTGTTATCGGCGGGATGCTGGCGGTTGCAGACTCGTTTCCGGCATCCAACTGTTTCAAGGGGCAAGGCGTCCACAGCCCTGAACTGGACATTTTCAACGAGACCTGTTTCGAACTTAGCCCATGACCTTCGCCGCAACCGTTCTCACCCTCTACCCCGAGATGTTCCCCGGGCCGCTGGGCGTCAGCCTGGCCGGCCGTGCGCGGGAGGAGGGGAAGTGGAGCCTTGATGCGGTGCAGATCCGCGATTTCGCGATCGACAAGCACCGCACCGTTGACGACACGCCGGCCGGCGGCGGAGCAGGGATGGTGCTGCGCGCCGATGTGCTGGCTGCAGCAATCGACCATGCCCGTGCGCTCCATCCGGACTGCCCGGTGATCGCCATGACCCCGCGCGGCCAGCCGCTCAGCCAGGCGCGTGTGCGCGAACTGGCAGCGGGGCCCGGGGTGACGGTGCTGTGCGGCCGATTTGAGGGATTCGACGAGCGGATCTTCGAAGGCCGCGCGGTGGAAGAGGTCTCGGTTGGCGACATCGTCCTGTCGGGCGGAGAACCTGCCGCGCTGATGCTGCTTGACGCTTGCATTCGCCTGCTTCCCGGCGTAATGGGCGCCGCTTCGAGTGGTACCGAGGAGTCCTTTGAACAGGGGCTGCTTGAATATCCTCACTATACCCGGCCCGCTCAGTGGGAAGGGCGCACGATCCCTGAAGTGCTGCGATCGGGGGATCATGCGAAGATCGCGGCCTGGCGGAAACACCAGGCAGAGGTCGACACACGGTTACGCAGGCCGGATCTTTGGGAGCTTCATGAGGAAGCTCGGGTCCAGTCTGCCTCTGGCGCGCGGCGAACAGACGAAGGAATATGAGGGATGAACCTCATTCAACAGATTGAAGCCGAGGAAATTGCCAAGGCTTCCAAGGATATCCCGGATTTCCGCCCTGGTGACACCGTCCGCGTCGGCGTGAAGGTGATCGAAGGCGAACGTGCCCGTGTACAGAACTATGAAGGCGTGTGCATCGCCCGCGCCAACAAGGGCATCGGCAGCAATTTCACCGTCCGCAAGATGAGCTTCGGCGAAGGCGTGGAGCGCGTATTCCCGCTCTATTCGCCCAACATCGACAGCATCACCGTGGTCCGCAAGGGCGTGGTGCGTCGCGCCAAGTTGTATTACCTGCGCGGCCGCACCGGCAAGCGCGCCCGCATCGCCGAGCGTCGCGACCCGCGTCCGGGCGAGTGAGCTAGGCAGTTCGCTCCGGCGAAGTTTACAAGGGGGCTCCGACGCTGGTCGGGGCCCCTTTTGCTTTGGTCGAACGCACTGGCTTGGTGTATTGCTATAATCATACACTATGATAGCTTTCCGTCTCAGGATGGGGAGTAAAGCCAATGACAGACCACCGTGTCGACGCGGCGACGATGACTCTTGCCCCGGTCCGGGGCAGGGACCGGATCGAAGTGCTTGACGCCCTGCGGGGCTTCGCAATTCTCGCGATTTTCTACATCAATGTCCCGGCGATGGCCGGACCGCTCAGTGCGTTGCTGGGCAATATCCGGGCAATGGGGTGGAGCGCGGCCGACCAACATGTCTGGCTGTTCATGACGACTTTCCTGGAAGGCACCCAGCGCGGCCTGCTCGAGATGCTGTTCGGCGCCGGGCTGATGGTCACTGCGGCCAAGGCGATGACGCCCGATGGGCCCGTGGCGGTTGCCGATCTCTATATCCGCCGCAACCTGTGGCTGTTGCTGTTCGGCCTGATCAACATCTTCCTGCTGCTGTGGCCGGGGGACATCCTGCACATCTACGCGCTGTCCGCGCTGGTGCTGTTCCCGTTCCGCAAGCTCAGGGTGCGCTGGCTACTCGCGCTGGGTCTGATGATTTCGGTGATCCAAATGGTTGGCGGAACCGTTGAATATATCAGCCGCACCGAACTGCAGCAGACCCAGACCGTTATCGCCGAAAAGCAGGCCAAGGGCCAGAAGCTGAGCAAGGAAGAGACCGAGGCAGCAAAGGAATGGAAGGAAAAGCTGGACCGGATCGCGGGCAAGGATCCGGTTGAGGTCAAGATCAACAAGGACGAGGCCAAGGCCCGCGCCGGTGGATTTGGCGACTATGCCGACTTCTGGATTTCCACCTACATCCTGTTCGTGGGCAAGGGTTCGCTGATCGGCGGTGTAATCGAGGCATTCTGCACCATGCTGATCGGGATTGCCCTGTGGAAGCTCGGCTTCATCCAGGGCCGCCGATCGACCCGTGACTACCTGATTGCGCTGGTGATCGCCTACGGCTTTGGCCTGACGGCGCGCTATACCGGTGGGCTGGAGCGGATGACTTTCATGCCGGGCCCCAAGACCCTGTGGATTACATCTGAGCTATCGCGGCTTGCTGTCACGGTCGGGCATATCGCAGCGATCAACCTGCTGATGCGGGTCAGGCTGGGGCGCAAGGCGCTGACCCCGTTGCTTGCCGCTGGCCAGATGGCCTTCACGCTCTACCTGATGCAGCAAGTGATCGGGCTGCACATCCTCTATTCGCCGATCGGCTTCGACCTGCCGACGGCGCCGGGTTGGGCCTGGCTCGCCGGGCTCGCCACCATGGTGATCGTCGGACAGCTAATGTTCGCCAATCTGTGGATGCGGTATTTCGTCTCGGGCCCGCTCGAATGGGTCTGGCGCAGCCTATCCTACTGGCAGCGTCAGCCGTTTCGGCGAAGGGCTGTGGAGAGCTGATTGCCCTGACGAAAAGGTTCTAGCGTTCGAGCCTATAGACAACCTAGGAAGGCGTCCCGGCCATGGTCGGGTCGCCTTTCGCTTATTGGGATATCCGCCTTGTCATGCGCCATCTTGCTTGCCTGCTTGCCGCAACCTTGCTTTCTGCCGTGCCAGCCGTCGCCCAGGAACGACCAGTGAGCGCGCCTGCCCAAGCAGCAGAGACAAAGGCTCTCGATTTCGCGCGTGTCTTCGCCAGCCCCAGCCTCAACGGTGCGGTGCCGCGCGGGGTCAAGCTGTCGCCTGACGGGCGTTGGCTGACCGTCCTGCGTGGCCGCACCGATGATCGCGAACGCTATGACCTGTGGGGTTTCGATCGCCAGAGCGGGCAGTGGACCATGCTGGTTGACAGCCTCAAGCTTGGCTCGGGCAAGGAACTGTCCGAAGCCGAAAAGATGCAGCGCGAACGGCTGCGGATCGGCGACCTGAAAGGGATCGTCTCTTACGAGTGGACTGCGGACAGCAAGGCGCTCCTCGTTCCGCTCGATGGCGACCTGTACCTCGCCAGGCTTGGCGGCACGGTCGAACGGCTGACGCAGAGCCAGGAAGACGAACTCAACCCTGCGCTCAGCCCCAAGGGCGGATACGTTTCGTTCGTTCGCGACCGGCGGCTGTGGGCCGGTAAGGTCGGCAGCGAGGCCAAGCCGGTTTCGCCCGAGGAAGCGGCCGATACGGTCCATTGGGGTGAAGCCGAGTTCGTTGCCCAAGAGGAGATGGCGCGCTTCACCGGCTATTGGTGGGCACCCGATGACAGCCGGATCGCGGTTCAGCGGTTCGATGATGCCCCGGTCGGGATCGTCACCCGCACCGCGATCGGCGCGGAGAGCACCAAGACCTTTCAGCAGCGCTATCCAGTGGCGGGATCACCCAATTCGCTGGTTTCGCTGTTCGTGATTAAACCGGATGGTTCGGGCCGGGTCGAGGTTGATTTGGGAGCAGACAAGGACATCTATCTGGCGCGCGTCAACTGGTCGCCCGACGCAAAGGTGCTCTACGTCCAGCGCCAGAACCGGGCGCAAACCGTGCTCGATGTGCTCAGCGTCGATCCGGCCACCGGCAAGGCAAAAGTGCTATTCACCGAGAAGGCAGCACCGCGCAGCTGGATCAACCTGTCGACCGATTATCGCTTCCTCAAGGACGGCAGCCTGATCTGGTGGTCCGAACGCGATGGTTTTGGGCACTTGTGGCACTTAAAGTCCGGTAAGTGGACGCAGCTGACCAAGGGCAAGTGGGTGGTGACCGGGCTGGTCGGGATCGATGAGAAGGCGGGCCGGGTCTATTTCACCGCAAACAGGGACGATGTCCTCGCCACCAACATCTATGCCCTGAACCTGTCAGCCCCCGGCAAGATCGAGCAGCTGGGAGAGCCGGGCTGGGTCCACAGCGCGAGCATGGACAAGGCCGGGCAGACCCTGCTGGTCACCCGCTCGTCACCCAGCCAGCCGCCGCAGGTCTATATAGCCGACGGCAAGGGCCTGCGGCTCGCCTGGGTCGAGGAGAACAAGCTCGATGCCAAGCACCCCTATGGACCCTACCTAGCCGCTCACCGCGCTCCAGCGTTTGGCACAATCAAGGCGGCTGACGGGACCGAGTTGCACTGGCGGATGACCACTCCGGTTATGGAACCGGGCAAGCGCTATCCGGTGTTCTTCCAGCACTATGGCGGGCCGACTTCGCAGACCGTCACCAAGGGCTGGGGCGGGGCGCTGGAACAGGCGATCGTCGGGAAGGGTTATATCTTCTTCCAGATCGACAATCGCGGCAGCGAAAACCGCGGGGTCGACTTCGCCTCGACGCTGTACCGCGCGATGGGTTCGGTCGAGGTCGAGGACCAGAAGGCCGGGGCCCTGTTCCTTAAGGGTCTGCCCTATGTCGATGATAGCAGGATCGCGACTTACGGCTGGTCCTATGGCGGCTACATGACGGTCAAGATGCTCCAGGCCGATCCGGGGCTCTATGCTGCAGGGATATCCGGCGCGCCGGTGACCAAGTGGGAGCTTTACGATACCCACTATACCGAACGCTACCTCGGCGATCCGAACAAGGAGCCGCAGGTCTATGAGCGATCGAACGCCTTGGCCGATGCCGGCAAGATCAAGGATCCGCTGCTGCTGATCCACGGCATGGCCGACGACAATGTGGTGTTCGAGAACAGTTCGATGCTGATCTCGCGGCTCCAGGCTAAGGCCGTGCCGTTCGAGATGATGCTGTACCCCGGCTATACCCACCGGGTCGGCGGGCCTAAGGTGGGCGTGCACCTGTGGGAGACGATCTTCGCCTTCCTCGACAAGCATATGCCCGCAGGCAAGGTCCAGTGACCGCGCTTTCCCGCCGCGCCGTTCTGGCTGGCGCGGCGGCGCTCGGGCTGGGCGCTTGCGGCAAGGCGGCGGCTGAAGCACGCCCGGCCAGTGCGCGCGCCCGCGCCCTGATCGTGGCGGCGCGGCGGCAGCTCGGGGTGACCTTGGCCTATGATCCGGTCTATACCCGGCTGGTCTATCCCGGCGGTGATGTCGATCGGGCCAAGGGGGTCTGCACCGATGTGGTGATCCGCGCCTATCGCGATGCCTTCGGGATCGATCTTCAGCGCACGGTGCACGAAGACATGAAGCGCGCCTTTGCCGCCTATCCCAAACGCTGGGGTCTGCGCCGGCCCGATTCCAATATCGACCACCGCCGGGTGCCCAACCTTGAGATGTTTTGGTCCCGCCAGTCAGCCCGCCTGCCGGTCCTGCGCCAGCCAAGTGATTGGCAACCCGGGGATCTGTTCACCGCCTTGATCGACGGCCGCCTGCCGCATACCGGGATCGTCTCGGACCGGATCGCGGCAAACGGCAATCCGCTGGTGATCCACAACATCGGCGGCGGCGCGCGCGAAGAGGACATGCTGTTCGCGCACCGCCTGACCGGGCGCTTTCGCTGGCGGATTTAGGCCTTTTCCGCTTGTCATCGGCTCGTCATCAGCCGGCCCCCTCGCATATTTTAACCTATACTTGAACCATTTGCCGGCTGGCAACGACCGCTAGCCGCCGGGCGGTGATTTTGCCGTTGCGGCACTTTTGTGCACAAATGAAAAGGACTGCTAACATGGCAGAATTGAAGAAGAAGCTGGGGGCCACGCTTGGCGCCCTGGCGATGATGATCGGGGCCATTCCCGGAACCGTCGGAACGGCGGCTGCTTATGAGAACCCGAACGGAGGGCAGCACTTCGACCGAGGAAGGTTCCCCCGCACAATTCATTTCGTGCTTCTGGGACCGATCCTGGCGTTGGCGACCTACTTCGCGGTCAGGGGCGACGACGACCAGCCCGCGAGCCCGTAAGCCTGGCGGATCACGGAGTGGCGCGGCTCTGCCGCGTCGCTCCACCGCCTAAGGGGGCGCTCTCGCTGATGCCTCTGGTCCGACCCATGCAGTCCGAATTCGTCACCCCGGACTTGACCCGGGGTCCGGCTTGTTCTCTTGCGTAAGGCTTGAGGCCAGCACCGGGATCTCGGATCAAGTCCGGGAAGGCGGTCCAATGGAGATTGCACATGGGTTATCGGGTAGTCGTCGTCGGCGCGACCGGCAATGTCGGGCGGGAAATGCTCAACGTGCTGGCCGAGCGCGAGTTTCCGATCGAAGAGCTCGCGGCCGTGGCCTCCTCGCGCTCGCAGGGCAGCGAAGTCGAATTCGGCGAGACCGGCAAGATGCTCAAGGTCCGGAATATCGAGAATTTCGATTTCACCGGCTGGGACATCGCGCTGTTTTCGGCCGGGTCCGATGTCGCCAAGGCCCACGCCCCGCGCGCCGCTGCCCAGGGCTGCGTGGTGATCGACAACTCCTCGTACTACCGGATGGATCCGGACGTGCCGCTGGTCGTGCCCGAAGTGAATCCCGATGCGATCGATGGCTACAAGGCCAAGATGATCATCGCCAATCCCAACTGCTCGACCGCGCAGATGGTCGTCGCGCTCAAGCCGTTGCACGATGCTGCCAATATCAAGCGGGTGGTGGTCGCGACCTATCAGTCGGTTTCGGGCGCGGGCAAGGACGGGATGGACGAACTGTTCGAGCAGAGCCGCAACATCTTCGTCGGTGACAGCGCAGAGGCGAAGAAGTTCACCAAGCAGATCGCTTTCAACGTGATCCCCCATATCGACAGCTTCCTGGACGACGGCTCGACCAAGGAAGAATGGAAGATGGTGGTTGAAACCAAGAAGATCATGGACCCCAGGATCAAGGTCAGCGCGACCTGCGTGCGGGTGCCGGTCTTCGTCGGCCATTCCGAAGCGATCAACATCGAGTTCGAGCGGGAAATCAGCGCCGAGCAGGCTCAGGATATCCTGCGCGAAGCCCCCGGCGTGATGCTGGTCGATAAGCGCGAGGATGGCGGCTATGTCACGCCCGTGGAATGCGTTGGCGATGGCGCCACCTATGTAAGCCGCGTGCGCGAAGACCCGACCGTGGAAAGCGGGCTGTCGCTGTGGTGCGTGTCGGACAACCTGCGCAAGGGCGCGGCGCTCAATGCGGTGCAGATTGCAGAGCTGCTGGGGCGGCGGCATCTGAAGAAGGGTTGAACCTGCCGCTGTTTCATCACATTTCCGGCCGCTTCTGGCGGGCCATAGCCGCCGATCGGGCCGACCAGGTGCTCGATGCTCCGGGCCCGGACAGCGCCGGACGCTATCACCGCCCGGGGCAACCGGCGCTTTATGTGACGATGGAAGCGGATTGGGCGACCATCGCGATTGGCCGTTACTTGTTGGCGGATGGGGTGAGGCGGGTCGTCGTTCCGCTCGATCTGGACGGAGCAACGGTTTTCGATCAGCGCGATCCAGCCGCCTGCGCCGCCTTGGGGATCGATCCGGAGCAGTCGCAGTTCCGCTGGAACGATGAGCTGGCCGCCGGGCGGGAGCCGCCCTCATGGCGCGCCTCGGATGCGGCCCGCGCGGCCGGTGCGCAGGGGATCATCGATGTGTCGCGCGGGATTGCCGGTGGCTGGCATGCCTGCCTGTTCGCCTGGAACGTGCCCGAGGCTCCGCAGGTGCGGGTCGTGGGCGATCCGGTGCCCTGCGAATATTGGCCCGCGCGCGATCGTTGGTCTGCACCTGACGGTTGGGCGCTTCCCGATCACCTCGCGCGGCGCTAAGCTGGTGTCATGACCCAGACCATGACCGGCGGCTGCCAATGCGGCCGCATCCGTTATTCCGCCGAGATCGCCGGCGATGAGGCCTATTGGTGCCATTGCCGGATGTGCCAGAAGGCGACCGGCGGGATCGCGGCGGCCTTCGTGCAGGTTGAACTGGCCAAGGTTACCTGGCTGAGCGAGCCCGACTGGTACGAAAGCTCGCCGGTCGCCCGGCGGCCGTTCTGTTCGAAGTGCGGCACTCCGTTGGGCTTTGCCTGGGCCGATGGCACGGGCGATATGGACCTGACCGTCGGCAGTTTTGACGATCCCTCGCGCTTTCGCCCGGTGGTCCATGCCGGATGCGAAGCAATCCATGAGGCCTGGCTCGACACCCGCGATCTGCCTCGCCTCTACACCGCCCAGACCAAGAGCGTGGCGGATCGCTGGCAGGCAGCCGGGCTTGAGGTGCCGGAATGAGCGGCGAGGTCTTTTCCGGCTTCGACGGAACGCGCCTCGCGCTGCACCGCATGGGCAACGGCCGTCCGCTTGTCATGCTCCACGGCTTGTTCTCCAATGCCGAGATGAACTGGATCAAGTGGGGCCACGCCGCCATGCTGGCCGATGCCGGGTTCGAATGCCTGATGCCCGATTTGCGTTCACATGGGATGAGCGAAGCGCCGCACGATCCCGCTGCCTATCCCGACGATGTGCTGGCCAAGGACCTGGCCGCGCTGGTCGCGCACCTGGGGCTCACAGACTACGACCTGTGCGGCTTTTCGCTGGGCGCGCGGACATCGGTGCGCGGGGTGATTGCCGGGCTGACACCGCAGAGACTGGTGCTGGGCGGGATGGGGCTGGAAGGTCTCGCCGGCTGGACCGGGCGCGGGGCCTTCTTCATCGATGCTATCGACCGGTTCGATGAAGTGAAGCATGGCGATCCGGCTTTTCCGGCAGTGTCCTTCATGAAGACCATGAAGGTTGACCGGATTGCCGCCCGGCTGCTGCTGCAGACCTTTGCCGATACCCCGCCCGAGGCGCTGGCCGCGCTGACCATGCCGACGCTTGTGGTCAATGGAGATCAGGATCGTGACAATGGCGATCCCGAGGCGCTGACCCGATCCCTGCCCAATGCGGTTCAGGCGATCGTCCCCGGCACCCACATGAGCTGCGTGACCAAGCCCGACCTTGGCGAGGCAATCCGAGGGTTCTTGCTTACCTGAACGGCGGCTCGTTGAAGGCGCGCAGCTTGCGTGAATGCAGGCGCGCACCCTCGGCGCGGAGCAGGTCGCAGGCGGTGGTGCCGATCTTGAGGTGCGCGGCGATCGCTTCCTCGTAGAAACGGTTGGCCTGGCCCGGCAGCTTGATCTCGCCATGCAGCGGCTTGTCGGAAACGCACAGCAGGGTCCCATAAGGCACGCGGAAGCGATAGCCCTGGGCGGCGATGGTGGCGCTTTCCATGTCGATCCCGATTGCCCGACTGAGCGAGAGCCGGCGCGCGGATTCGGTGTACAGCAACTCCCAGTTGCGATCATCGGTGGTCGCGACGGTGCCGGTCCGCATCCGCTTCTTGAGATCCGCGCCCGAATCGCCGCTGACCGTCTCGGCGGCCTGGGCCAGGGCGATCTGGACTTCGGCGATGGCGGGAATGGGAATTTCCGGCGGCAGAACCCCGTCGAGCACGTGATCGTCACGCAGATAGGCGTGAGCCAGCACGTAATCTCCGATCCGCTGCGTATCGCGCAGCCCGCCGCAGTGGCCGATCATCAGCCAGGCTTCGGGGCGGAGCACCGCCAGGTGGTCGCAGATCGTCTTGGCGTTCGAAGGGCCAACCCCGATGTTGACCAGGGTGATCCCCATCTTGTCTTCGCGAACCAGGTGATAGGCCGGCATCTGGTGCCGCCGCCAGGCGGTATCCGAAAGCCGCTCCCGCGCGTTGGAAGCCGGAGCGTCGAGCTGCAGGCCGCCGGCCCCGGTCAGCGCGACGTTGCCGTCCTTGCCCAGCTGTTCGCCCGCCCAGTCCACAAATTCATCGACATAGCGGTGATAGTTGGTGAACAGGATGAAGCGCTGGAAATCCTCGATCCGGGTGCCGGTGTAATGCGCCAGCCGGGCCAGGCTGAAATCGGTGCGCAGGCCGTCGAACAGGGCCAGCGGGATGCTTTCGCCGGGCTCATCGATCTCGATCCCGTCAGCCAGCTCGTCCCCGATCAGCGCCAGTTCGGTGGTCGGGAAATGCCGGGCAAGGTCCTGCGGGCTAATTCCGGCAAGGCCTGAATTGGCGTCGATCACGTAAGGGAAAGGGATTTCCTGATCCGACCGGCCAACCTCGACCGTGATCTCGTAGTCATCGGTCAGCAGGTCGAGCTGTTCGGTCAGGTAGTCGGCGAACAGGGCAGGGCGCGTGACTGTGGTTGCGTAGGTGCCTTCGTGCGAGAGACGTCCGAATGAGCGGCGATAGTCCGGTCGGGTTTCAACCCCGCCGTAACTGAGCCGCAATTCGGGGTAGCACCAGGCTTTTTCGAGTCGCCGAGAAGCAGGGGGAAGGATGCCGTCTGCCGCAAAATTTGCGATATCGCTTTGCAGGGTGGAGACGGCGGTTTCGTAAACGCGGACCAATTCCGCGATGATCGTTTCTGTCGTTTGCATCGCGGGCCTATAACCAGTTCCGCGTGACATTTCAATTGCACCAACGAAAAGGGGGCGCCGAAGCGCCCCCGATCCTTAACTGAAGGTGCTTAAAGCCTTAGCCTTCGGCTTCTTCCGAAGCTTCGGCAGCAGCCGGGGCTTCCGCTTCGACTTCTTCGCCATTGCCGGCTTCGAATTCGCCTGCGGCGGCGGCAGCCTCGGCAGCGTCGTCTTCGAACATCGCGGCGATCACGTCGACGCCGGCAGCCTGCTGCTCGGCTTCATCCGGCGAGCGAGCCACGTTGACCTTGACCAGGACGACAACTTCGGGGTGCAGCGTAACCTTGACGTCGAACACGCCGATCGTCTTGATCGGGCGTTCCAGCACGATCATCGACTTCGAAATGCCCGCGCCATCGGCGTTGAGCGCATCGACGATATCGCGCACCGAAACCGAACCATAAAGCTGGCCGGCGTTCGACGAAGCACGGATCAGCACCACCGACTTGCCTTCGACGTTGGCCGAATGCTTTTCAGCTTCGGCGCGACGTGCGTCGTTGTCGGCAACGATCTTCGCCTTGTTGGCTTCGAAGACCTTGCGGTTGGCTTCGTTGGCGCGCAGCGCCTTCTTGTTGGGCAGCAGATAGTTGCGGGCGTAGCCGTCCTTGACGTTTACGACATCGCCGATCGTGCCCAGCTTCTCGATCCGTTCGAGGAGGATGATTTCCATGTCGTCTCTCCCTTACTTGACGAGGTAGGGCAGCAGGCCCAGGTGCCGGGCGCGCTTGATCGCCTGGCCGAGCTCACGCTGCTTCTTGGCGGAAACGGCGGTGATGCGCGAAGGCACGATCTTGCCGCGTTCGGACATATAGCCCTGCAGCAGACGCGTGTCCTTGTAGTCGATCTTGGGGGCGTTCTTGCCCGAGAACGGGCAGGACTTGCGGCGGCGGAAAAATGCGCGGGCCATTGCTTAGAACTCCTCGCGTTCGCGGCGCTTGGCGCGCTCACGGTCTTGTTTGCGCATCTGCACCGACGGGCCGGCTTCCAGCTCGTCAACGCGCACGGTCAGCCAGCGGATCACGTCTTCGTTGATCGCAGTCTGGCGCTCCAACTCGGCAACGACGCCGGCGGGGGCCTCGATGTTGAGCATCACGAAGTGCGCCTTGCGGTTGCGCTTGATCTTGTAGGCGAGATTCTTGAGGCCCCAGGTTTCGGTCTTGGTGACCTTGCCCTGACCTGCTTCGACGATCTGGGTGGCGGTGGCGGCAAGCGCATCGACTTGCGCCTGGCTAAGGTCCTGGCGCGCCAGGAACACATGCTCATATAGAGCCACGGCAGCTTCCTTTATCTATCTAACCGATCGCTGGCTGATCCGCACCATTGCGGGGCCCCTCCGGCTTTCTTCGTTTCCCCGGCAAAACCGGAGAAGTCGCGGCCCTTAGCCCATTATCTGCGATTTGCAATCGGATTGTTGTCTCAACAGGGGGCTTTGCTTTGCCCAACCGTTCCTGATAGCAATTTCAGCATGGATGCATTGGGGGGCGAATGGGTGATTTTCTGACTTGGTCCGGCTGGGTGGCGGGTTTTATCGGGTTGGGATCAACGCTTTTTTTCGGTTTTGAGAACCGTAAACTCAACCGGCGGATGCGCTCGGTTGACTGGAGCGACGTGGTTGTATGGTCACGTGCCTTGGGGAAGAAAGTATCCAAGGAGTTTCAGCCAGATATGATCTATGCAACCGATGCCAGAGGCGGAATGATCGCGGCGATCATGCAGGATTCGATGAACTCGCTCAACGTTTCGCTTTCAGGAACGACGATCTGGAAGGACCAGTATCAAACCCCGCCGGATCTCAAACTGTTTGAAATGATCGACGACAAGAAGGTCGCAGTGGGTGTGCTGAAGATCAAGGCGAGCAATGATCTCCAAAAGGTACTGATCGTGGACGATTTGACGGTCACCGGCGGAAACATGGAGCGAATAAAGGAAATATTCGTCAAAAAGCTCGGCTTTGCGGCCGAAAATGTGAAGACCTGCACGCTTCTGGCGTCGGAAACCTCAATTGCGAACAAGCGAGCACCCGACTACTACCACCACAGCTGCGCTTCCCTCGATTTCGACTTTCCCTGGGGCAGGGTGCGCTAAGGCAGCCTGATCCCAAATTTTTTGACCAGGAGAACTTATCGTGCCTACCGGCCTAGTTGCGCTGCTTGACGATATTTCGGTAATCGCCAAGGCCGCCGCTGCTTCAATCGACGATGTCGGGGTGGCCGCGGCCAAGGCGGGGACCAAGGCAGCAGGCGTGGTGATCGACGATGCGGCGGTCACACCCAGCTATGTCACCGAATTCACGCCCGATCGCGAGCTGCCGATCATCCGCAAAATCGCGTTGGGCAGCCTCAGGAACAAGCTGCTGATCCTGCTTCCGGCGGCGCTGATCCTCAGCCAGTTCCTGCCCTGGGCGGTGACGCCGCTGCTGATGCTGGGCGGGCTGTTCCTGTGCTATGAAGGCGCGGAAAAGGTAATGGAAAAGCTGGGCGGCGATAAGCACGGCGAGACGCTGGAAGACGAGATCACCGATCTGGCCGAGTTCGAGAAGGAGCGCACCGCCGGGGCGATCCGGACCGACTTCATCCTTTCGGCGGAAATCATGGCGATTGCCCTGGCCGAAGTGGCCGGCGAACCGTTGCTGAGCCGCGCCGCGATCCTGGCGCTGGTCGGGATCGTCATCACGATAATGGTCTACGGAGCGGTCGCGCTGATCGTGAAGATGGACGATATCGGCCTGCATCTGGTCGATAACCGCCATACCGAGTTCGAAAAGAGCCTTGGCCGTGGGCTGCTCCACGCCATGCCGCGCTTGCTGGCAGCGCTATCGGTGATCGGTACGGCCGCGATGCTGTGGGTCGGCGGGCAGATTGTGATTCACGGCGCGCACGAGCTGGGGCTGCATGCTCCGTCAGACTTGGTCCACGCGATGGAGCACGCGGTCCATGAAGCAACCGGTGCGCTGGGCGGACTGCTCGGCTGGCTGACCAATGCCACGCTTTCGGGGATCGCCGGGTTGGTCCTCGGCGTGATCATCGCCGTGGTTCTGCACAAGGTTCTGAAGAAAGAGGCCGGCGTGCACGCTTAGGGCAGGCGGGCCAAAAGGTCCTTGGCGAACAGGGTCAGGGTATCGTCGCGGGCACCCATGATGACCACGCGGTCGCCTGGGTTTGCAAGTTCGACGATCCGCTGAGCGCAGTCCTCGCGCGCCGGGACATACTCGGCTTTGCCGCCCGCTGCCTCGATCAGACCAACGATCCGTTCGCTCCCCTCGCTGCGATCGACCGTTCCTCCGAAATAGACCGGGTCGCACAGGATGGTGATGTCTTCGGGACCGAGCAACCGGGCGAAAGTTTCCGCCAGTTCATGGCCCATCTGGCGCAGCGGGCCATAGCCGTGCGGTTGGAAGAAGGCGATCACGCGGCCCGGCTGGGCCTTGAGTGTAGTGAGGGTTGCGGCGCACTTTTCGGGGTTGTGGCCGAAATCGTCGATCACGGTGATTCCGGACGGGCTGGTGCCGATCACATCGAAGCGGCGGGCGAGCCCGGCATAGCTGGCCAGCGCGGCAACTGCATCGGCTACCGGCACACCGGCGGCGCAGGCAGCGGTAATCGCGGCGAGTGCATTGGACAGGTTGTGGCGTCCGGGAACGCCCACCCGGAGATCGTGGTGTGATGCATCGCGGCGGTCGATCACGGTTGCGGAAATCGAGAACGGATCTTCAACGATCGAACCTTCGACCACGCCGATCTCCGCCTCCCGATTCGTAATGCCATAACCCAGCCACGGGGTATACTCGGCGACCAGCGCCGCCGCCTCCGGATCATCCAGATTGATCACACCGATATCGCAGACCCGCAGGAAATCGCCGAATAGCGCGCGCAGTTCCTCCATCGATTTGTGATCGAGGCTGACGTTGAGCAGCACCGAAACGCTGGGCCGATAGAGCGCGATCGACCCGTCGCTCTCGTCGACTTCCGAAACAAACAGCCCGCCCTTGCCGACCCGCGCGCTGGCGAAGGGCGCATCGGATCCGGCATAATTCTTCATCACCGCGCCGTTCATGATCGTCGGATCCCGGCCGGCCTGGTCCATGATCCAGCCGGTCATCCCGGTCACGGTGCTCTTGCCGCTGGTCCCGCCAATGGCGATCCGGGCCGGTGCCGCGTTGAACAGCGCGGCAAGCAGTTCGGCGCGGGTCATCCGCGGGCATCCGAGTTCGCGGGCCCGAACCACTTCGGGCACAGTGTCTTCAACCGCGGCGGAGGCGACGAGGGTTTGTGCGGCAGAGGTTATTCCGCTGCCGTCCTGAGGATGAAGCACAAAGCCCAGACTTTCCAGCCAGGCGAACTTTTCCGGGGTCCGGCCCTGGTCGCGGCTGCGGTCCGATCCGGCCACTTCGGCGCCAGCGCCCCTCAGGATCAGGGCGAGTGGCAGCATGCCCGATCCGCCGATGCCGCAAAAGAACCAGGGGTGCGAAGTGAGGTCTGTCATGTTGATCGCGGTAAGCATGAACGCACCGCAACTCAACCTTCTCCATCGTCATCCTGAACTTGTTTCAGGGCCCATTTCGCCTATGGCCCGGTGTGTGCTTGGGAAGAGCTGACTGATCGGTTTGTTTGCGTTCCGCACCAGTGGGTGAGAACGCCGATGGGCCCTGAAACAAGTTCAGGGTGACGGGTGCGGGGTGGGTGTTTATGGTTCCAGTCATGACCCGGATCGCCATCTGCGCCCCGTCGCGCTCGATCACGCATGACGATGCCGCGCGCGTCACCGCGCTTGCCGAGGACTTTGCCGGGATCGAGCTGCACTTCCATCCGCAGTGCTTCTTCGAACATGGGCATTTCGCCGGTACCGATCGCCAGCGACAAGATGCGCTGGTCGAATGCGCCAACGATCCGGCCTTTGCCGCCGTCTGGTTCGCGCGCGGCGGCTATGGTTCGAACCGGATCGCCGAAGATGCGATCGCCCGGTTCGATCATGCCGCGCAGGACAAGGCGTTTCTCGGCTATTCCGATGGCGGTTACCTGCTGGGCGGGCTGTATCGGCAGAAGATCGGCCGCCCGATCCATGCCTCAATGCCCGCCGATGTACGACGCTCCGGCGGCGATGCTGCGGTCCGGCGGGTGCTGGGCTTCATCGCCGGGGACAATTACGGGCTTGAGCCGGGGCTGGACGGGCATCCTGTGGTGGCTTTCAACCTGATCACCCTGGCGATGCTGTGCGGCACTCCGCTGATGCCGGGTCTGGCCGGGCATGTTGTGCTGGTCGAGGAGGTCAGCGAATACGACTATTCGGTCGATCGGCTGTTCTTCCACGTCACCGCGCACCTTGGCGGCGTTGCCGGGCTGCGGCTCGGTCGGGTCAGCGACGTGCCGGTCAACGAGATCGAATTTGGTCAGTCGGCCGAGGACATCGCTCGGCACTGGTGCGCGCGGCATTCGATCCCTTACCTTGGCCGGGCCGAGATCGGCCATGATGCTGGCAACACAATTGTGCCGTTCGGGCTTGCCCGCGGCTTTGCCGGGTAATAGGCGCGCGGGAAAATCAGGAGACCAAAGATGAGAGCGTTCGTTTTTCCCGGACAGGGCAGCCAGAAGGTCGGCATGGGCGTGGACCTCGCAGCCGCCAGCCCGGCCGCGCGCGAGGTGTTTCAGGAAGTCGATGACGCGCTGGGGCAAAAGCTCTCCGCGATCATGGCTGAAGGCCCGGAGGAAGCGCTGACCCTGACCGAAAATGCCCAGCCGGCAATCATGGCCAATGCCATTGCCGTGCTGCGGGTGCTGGAAAAGGAAGGCGGGATCACGCTGGCGCAGCAGGCCGATTTCGTCGCCGGACACAGTTTGGGTGAATATACCGCGCTGTGCGCTGCCGGAGCCTTCAGTCTGGCCGATACGGCGCGGCTGCTGAAGCTGCGCGGGCAGGCGATGCAGGCGGCCGTGCCGGTGGGCGTCGGGGCGATGTGTGCGCTATTGGGCGCCGACCTCGAGAAGGCGCAGGCTCTGGCCGATGCCGCGGGGCAGGGTGAAGTCTGCACCGTCGCCAATGACAACGATCCCGGCCAGGTCGTGCTTTCGGGGCACAAGGCCGCGATCGAACGCGCCGTAGCGATGGTCAAGGATTTCGAGATCAAGCGCGGCGTGCTGCTGCCGGTCTCGGCGCCGTTCCATTGCCCGCTGATGCAGCCGGCCGCCGACGCTATGGCCGGGGCGCTGGCCGCGACCCCGCCGGGGCCGCTCTCGGTTCCGCTCTTCGCCAACGTCACCGCAGCGGTGGCCAGCGAGCCGGCCGATGTCCAGCGCCTGCTGGTCGAACAGGTCTGCGGCCGGGTCCGCTGGCGCGAAAGCGTCATTGCGATGAAAGCCGCCGGGGTGGAAAACTTCGTCGAACTGGGCGGCAAGGTCCTCGGCCCGATGATCGGCCGCTGCGTAACCGACGTTGCGGTGACCAGCGTAGTGACGATGGCCGAAATCGAGGCGTTGGCGAGCCAGCTTTAATGCACTCGCAAAGGCGCAAAGGCGCAAAGACGTGACGATGCAAACGGACGAACGGGCTGATGAGCTGAGCCGAATCGTTGTTGATGAATGCATTCGCATTCATCGAGAATTGGGACCGGGCTTGCTTGAAAGTGTCTACGAATCGGTCTTGACTGCCGCTTTGGAACGGCGCGGCTTGCGGGTGCAACGGCAACTGGCCGTCGACATTAGATATGATGGCCTGACCATTCCTGCGGCCTTCAAAATTGATCTCTTAGTCGATGCAACGCTGACGCTTGAAATCAAGTCCGTCGATGCGCTTACCAACTTGCATGCAAAGCAGTTGCTGACCTACTTGCGCTTGACCAACCGTTCACTCGGCCTGTTGCTAAATTTCTCTGGCGAGACGATGAAGGAAGGCATTCGCCGGGTTGTCAACAATCACGGACGAGCTTTGTAAGACTTTGCGCCTTTGCGCCTTTGCGAGAGCATGAAAGACATGGAACACCGCCTTTTCGACCTTACCGGAATGACTGCCCTCGTCACAGGCGCTGCCGGCGGGATTGGGTCTGCGATCAGCCATGCTCTGGCGAAGCAAGGCGCACGGCTTGCGCTTTCGGGAACCAATCCTTCGAAGCTGCGCTCGTTCCGGGAGGAGCTGAACGACACCTACGGGCATGACCATGTCGAGATTACCTGCGACCTTTCCAATTCCGAGCAGGTCGAGCATCTGGTGCCCGCTACGGTCGATACGCTCGGCAAGATCGATATCCTGGTCAACAACGCCGGGATCACCCGCGACAACCTCGCCATGCGGATGAAGGATGAGGAGTGGGACGCGGTGATCCGGGTCAACCTTGAGGCGGCATTCCGGCTGATGCGCGCGGCCTGCAAGCCGATGATGAAGGCCCGCCACGGCCGGATCATCACCATCACTTCGGTGGTCGGGGCCACCGGCAATCCCGGTCAAGTCAACTATGCTGCGGCCAAGGCCGGGCTGGTCGGCATGTCGAAGTCGCTGGGACAAGAGGTCGCCAGCCGGGGAATCACGGTCAACTGCGTCGCCCCCGGGTTCATCCGCACCGCGATGACCGAAGTCCTGCCCGATGCGCAGAAGGAAGCGCTCAATGCCCGGATCCCGATGGGCCGGATGGGCGAGGGCGAGGATATCGGTGCGGCAGTCGCCTATCTCGCCAGCAAGGAAGCGGGCTATATCACCGGCCAGACGCTGCACGTGAACGGCGGCATGGCGATGATTTCCTGATCCGTCGCAGCTTCCGGTCGCAAGCCGCGAAATTATCCCCAGTTTCCCCCGGAAATGCTGCCGGGAAGCTTGCTGCCCGCCGCCCGTCCGGTAAGGAATGTCGACCGCAAACCAAGGCGCGCGGGACGATTCCTCTCTGCGCGCCCTAGGGGGATACGATAATACCATGAAGGCCACCATCGAACGCGCGACGCTCCTGAAGTGCCTGTCGCACGTGCAGTCCGTTGTGGAACGCCGCAACACCATCCCGATCCTGTCGAATGTCCTGATCGAAGCGGCCTCGGACGGCACGCTGAAAGTGATGGCGACCGACCTCGATCTGCAGGTGGTGGAAAGTTTCAGCGCGGTCTCGGTCGAAAGCCCGGGCGCGATCACGGTTTCGGCGCACCTGCTGTTCGATATCGCCCGCAAGCTGCCCGATGGCAGCCAGGTCAGCCTGGAAACAGCCGACAACCGTATGGCGGTCAAGGCCGGGCGCAGCCGCTTCAGCCTGCCGACCCTGCCGCGCGACGATTTTCCGGTGATCGTCGAAGGCGACCTGCCGACCAGCTTCGAGCTGCCGGCCGCCACGCTCGCCCAGCTGATCGACCGTACCCGCTTTGCGATCAGCACCGAGGAAACCCGCTATTACCTCAACGGCATCTTCATTCACGTGACCGACGAGGAACTGCGCGCCGCGGCCACCGATGGCCACCGCCTGGCGCGCTTCACCATCGCCCGCCCTGACGGCGCCGAAGGCATGCCGGACGTTATCGTGCCGCGCAAATGCGTCGCCGAACTGCGCAAGCTGCTCGAAGAAGCACTCGATACCAACGTGCTGGTCGACCTGTCGGCCAGCAAGATCCGCTTCACCATGGGCGGCGAAAGCGGCGTGGTGCTGACCAGCAAGCTGATCGACGGGACTTTCCCGGATTACAGCCGCGTTATCCCGACCGGGAACGACAAGCTGCTCAAGCTCGATCCCAAGAGCTTCTGGGAAGGGGTCGACCGCGTGGCGACCATCGCCACCGAAAAGACCCGCGCGGTCAAGATGGCGCTGGAGAATGACAAGGTCACCCTCTCGGTCACCAGCCCCGACAATGGCACGGCGGCCGAAGAAGTGCCCGCCAGCTACAGCTCGGCCGGGTTCGAGATCGGTTTCAACGCCAATTACCTCAAGGATATCCTCGGCCAGATCGATGGCGACACGGTGGAACTCCACCTCGCCGACGCCGGCGCACCGACACTGATCCGCCAGGATGACAAGAGCCCGGCGCTGTACGTGCTGATGCCGATGCGGGTCTGAGCTTTACCGGGCCGCAAACAGTTGCTTCAATGGGCGCTCCGCAACCGGGGCGCCCATTTGCGTTTAGGGAGATCGATTGATGAGCCAGACCGTCCAGTACCAGCGCCATGACCTCAGCCAGTCCCGCCTGGCCGAAGCGCCGCTGCCGCCGCTGGGGGAGGGCGAGGTGCGGCTGCGGATCGAGAGCTTTTCGGTGACCGCCAACAACGTCACCTATGCGGTCGTCGGGGATTCGTTCGGATACTGGAACTTCTTTCCGGGCGAGGGCGAGTGGGGCGTGGTGCCGATGTGGGGCCACGCCGTGGTCGAAGAGAGCCGCCATGCGGATATTGCCGTGGGCGAGCGGGTCTATGGCTATCTGCCGATGGGCCAGCATCTGGATGTTTTGCCGGTCAGTGTCAGCGCAGGCGGGTTTAGCGATGGCGCGGCGCATCGCCAGCCGATGAGCACGATCTACAACCAGTATTCGCGCCTGAACGCCGATCCCGAACACGATCCCGCGCGGGAAGGGGAGCGGATGATTTTCGGCCCGCTGTTCAAGACCGGGTTCCTGATCGAGAGCATGTTCCGGCGTGAGGGCTGGTTCGGGGCGCAGACGCTGATCTGTACCAGCGCCTCATCCAAGACCGCAATGGCAACCGCCAGCGTGGCGCGTGACAAGTCGCCGCAGATCCGGCGGATCGGGCTGACCAGCGCCGGGAATGTTGATTTCGTTTGCCTGGGCGGCTTTTATGACGAGGTCTTCGCCTATGGCGACATCGCCGAACTGCCGCAGCGGCCCTCGGTACTGGTCGATTTCGCCGGTAATGCCGGGGTGATCCACGCGGTGCACACCGCGCTGGGCGATCAACTCAACTATTCCTGCACCGTCGGCGCGACCCATGTCGGCGAAGGCTTCGGGCGCGACAACGGCCCGCTGCCCGGACCCGCGCCCGTCCTGTTCTTTGCCCCGCACCACGCGGTGGCGGCCATCCAGGAGCTAGGCCCCAAGGGCTTTGGCGAGGCAGTGGCGGCCAGCTGGAGCCGGTTTATCGACGAAGCCGGAGGGGCGGTGACCATGGCTGAGCACCATGGCCTGGAGGCTGCGCGTTCGGTTTTTGCGGAGATTCTTGTCGGCAAGGCCGATCCGGCGGTGGGGAATGTGATCAGGCCTTAAATATCCACCACGATCTTGCCGAAGTGGGCATTTGCGGCTTGATGGCGGAAGGCGTCGGCCAGGTTGGCCAGCGGGAAATGGTCGCTGATCACTGGCTTGATCCCGTTCGCCTCGATCCCGGCAATCATCGCCAGTTGCTGGGCGCGGCTACCCACGGTGAGGCCCTGGACCCGCAGGTTCTTGGCCATCAGCGTCACCGTCGAGACCGGTCCGGCATAGCCCGCCAGAACTCCGATCAGCGCGACATGGCCGCCAACCCGCGCCGCGATCATCGACTGGTCGAGCGTGCCCGCGCCGCCGATCTCGACCACGCAATCGACCCCGGCGCCGCCCGTCAGCTCGAGCGCCTTGGCGCCCCAGGCGGAGGTTTCCTTGTAATTGATAAGATGATCCGCGCCGAGCGCCTTGAGTCTATCGAGCTTGGCGTCGGACGACGAGGTTGCGATCACTTGCGCCCCGGCGGCCTTGGCGAACTGCAGCGCAAAAACCGATACGCCGCCGCTGCCCTGGACCAGCACGGTATCGCCCGGCTTGATGGCATTGTCGCAGAACAGCGCGCGCCAGGCGGTCAGCCCGGCGCAGGTCAGCGTTGCCGCTTCGGCGTGGCTGTAGCCCTTGGGGGCGGAGGTGAACCAGCTCTCAGGCGTAACTACTGTGGCGCGGGCGTAGCCATCCACCCCGTCGCCCGGGACCCGGGTGAATCCGTTCCCCGAAACTGCGCCATCGACCCATTCTGGAAAGAACAGCGATACCACGCTGTCACCTGGTTTGAATGCGGTTACCCCTTCGCCGACTGCCTCGACCACGCCGGCGCCATCCGACATCGGAATGCGGCCCGGACCGGTCGGGATCATTCCGCAAACTACCGCGAAATCGTGGTAATTTAGCGAGCTGGCCTGCAGCTTGACCCGGATCTCGCCGGGGCCGGGCTGGCCGGGATCTTCGGCCGTGGCGGGCAGCAGGGTATCAAGGCTCGCCGGGGAGCCGACGCGAACGCACGCGATAGTCATTTGCTACTCCGATCGGGGTTTTGAGAGGGGAAGCGGCGGTTACTCGGCCGCTTCCAGCATCTCGACGTACTGCGGGCCGCGGATCAGGCCGCCCGGGGTCTCGCCGGTCCACTTGCCATTCTCGAACGTGACGACACCGTTCTTGATCGTGCAGACATAGCCTTCGGCCTTCTGCAGCAGGCGCTTGCCGCCGGCCGGCAGATCGAAGGCCAGCCACGGCTTGCCCAGCTTGATCTGGTCCATGTCGATCACGTTGAGATCGGCGAGATAGCCGGGGGCCAGGACACCGCGATCGTGCATGCCATAGAGCCGCGCGGTATCGTTGCACTGGCGCTTGATCGCGTTTTCAAGGCTGATCTTGCCGCCGCGCTTGCGGTCGCGAACCCAGTGCTGCAGCATGAAGGTCGGGCTCGCCGCGTCGCAGATCGTGCCGCAATGCGCGCCGCCGTCGGACAGCGAGTTGACCGTGTCATCGCTGTTCTGCAGCGCCTCGAGGAAATCGAGATTGCCGTCGGCATAGTTGAGGATCGGCAGGTAGATGAAGCCCTTGCCATCGTCGCGGCACAGCAGGTCATAGGCGTATTCGTCGCCCGAGACGCCGGCTGCTGCGGAGCGGGCCAGGATGCTTTCCTCCGCCGTCGGCTCGTAGTTGAAATCGGGGTCCATTTCGTACTGCATATTCCAGCCGCCGCAGACGACCATGATCAACCCGATGATGTCCTGGTTGACCTGGCTGAAGTCATGCTCTTCGGCCAGCAACTTGGCCTTGAACGCCGGGTTGAGCAGCTTGGCCTTCTGCTCCTCCCACGGCAGTTCCGCGATCTCCTGATAGCTTGGCTTCAGCCGGAACGGGTGGACCGTACCCTGCCAGGCCATGATGATCCCGTTGCCGCGCAGCGCGATCTGGGCGACGATATTGGCGCCGTTGTCATTTTCCGCGCGCATCGCCGCGATCTGCTCGTCCAGCGGCATTTCCTTGGCGATCGATTGCAGCGCGGCATAGGTGCACGGCAGTCCGGTCTCACGGCTCATCTGCCCCATCCAGCCGAATTCGTCCCATTCGCGGCGCATGTCGCTGGCCATTTCGAACACGCCGTGCCCGGCGCGGCCCATCGCCCGGCCGATCTCGATCAGTTCCTCCTTGGTCGCGGTGGTGCCGGGAACCACTTCACCGTCGATCGAGCGGTGCAGGACGGTGCGGCTGGTCGAGAAGCCAAGCGCTCCGGCGCGGATCCCGTCCTCGACGATCGCCGCCATCTTCTGGATGTCGTCAGCGGTCGGCACGGCGCCCGGCATCTCGCGATCACCCAGCACGTAGGCCCTGACCGCGCCGTGCGGCACGTGGGTGCCGACATCGACCGTTCGAGGCAGCTCTTCCAGCGCATCGAGGTATTCGGGGAAGGTTTCCCAATTCCACTTCATCCCTTCGGCGAGCGCGGTGCCGGGGATATCCTCAACCCCTTCCATCAGCCCGATCAGCCAGTTGTGGCGATCCGGCGCGGCGGGAGCAAAGCCGACCCCGCAATTGCCCATGACCACCGTGGTCACGCCATGCCAGCTCGACGGGGCCATTTCCTGGTCCCAGGTAGCCTGGCCATCGTAATGGGTGTGAACGTCGACAAACCCCGGGGTGACGACCTTGCCGGCGGCGTCGATTTCTTTCGCGGCATCGCCCTGAACCTTGCCGACCGCGGCGATCAGGCCGTCCTTGACGGCGACATCGCCGGTGAAGCTCGGTGCCCCGGTGCCATCGACAATCGTACCGTTGCGGATGATCAGATCGTAAGTGGGCATGGCCTCTCTCCGGTTAGTTCGACTCTCTGCGGTCTTTACCTTTAACTGAACGATTAAATCACGGCGGAAGCGATATTACAAGCGGCTGAAGACAACGGCGCAGCGATGTCTGGTGACGGCGTCGTTCGTTAGGCACCGTACGCGTCGTAAATCAGCATCGTCCGTCCAACGCCCCGGAAATAGATGTCGACATAGCATTCGCCGACGATGGGCCGGTCAAATCGGATTCTAATGTTTTTGACCGGCGGAATGAAATCCAAATAGGGTGAAAATTCCAGTTCGTTGTTCAAAACGAGATTTCCGTCCACATCCAAAATGAAATTCAATGGCTGGAACGTAAATCCCGTGCCCCAGAGCGTAATTTCATAGAAGGAGTTGCATTCGACCGAGAAGGTGTGAAACCGGCCAGGCTTCAGGCGAAGCGTCGCGTACGATTCGTCGGGAACGTCGATGACGAAGTACGACGGGAAATATTCAACTTCGATCTGCGCCGCCGGATCGGTCAAGGCAGGGGGGGGACGACGCAAAAGATCGCCGTGGGGTTCGATCAAATGTTGAGTGCCGGCGACACTTTTCGATGGCTCCCCAAAGCCGAAATCGCGGATAGTTTCTTCCAGCGGCGTGCCCGCCAGTCCATGCATCCAGCCATATGCGTTCGCCCAATATCCCCCAGGTTCGCTGGCGGGAAATTCCGAACTGTTCGTGTCTTGTCCTCGCCATATTCTAAAGGATTTTACCGAGTTGTAGATCGCCGTGGATATGACGCCGCCCATATTGGCCAGATTATTCCAGACATCATCATCGCTGACCAAGGTTGCCGCATCGAATTGCCGAATGAGGCTTGCCCCCGCAAATCCTCGCAGCAGGTATTCCGCGTCCCTGAGAACTGGGTTCTGGCTCGCTTGCGCGCTGGATTCACGCAGGCGGATAACATCAAGATAGGCTTGCTTGGCCAACTGGGCGTCTGTTGGGTTGGCAATGCCTTGCTGGTTTAGACGCGCCCTTGCGGATCGGACCGAGCGCAAGACCTGCGCGTTGACCGAATTTGGGTTGTAGATTGTTATCTTCGATCGTGTGTAAGCAACCAGATTATCGTCGGATTCGATATGCCCGTCTCGATAGACAATCTCGCCCCGATATCGATCGGTAAAGCCAAAGTTGTGCTCTCCCAGCTCGCGAAGCGACGTGTAGATGGCGTGGGGTATCACCGTGCGGCCAGTCAACGGAATGTCACGAAGCGCCGCATTTACTGTGCGAACCAGTGTTTGGTCGCAAAATACATCTACCTGGATTGATCTGCGATAGGACCGTACGGTAGTCGGCACGTTCTGAAATGCGTATTCCTCAACAAGATCCAGCTTCAGCATTTCGCCGGAAAAGGCATTCGGCTTGCTGTACAACGTTATTGATTTGTGGCGCAAATAGCGAGAATCGTCGGATTCGGTTTTAGCCATACCGCCCCCTGAAAACTACATGATGCTAGACCGCAGTCATCGGCGCGCGGCAATCATCTCCGCGACATCGACAAATTTCTCTCGCGGAGCGCCGGCGCGCGCGCGCGCGTTTTCGGCCTCTTCGATCTTCTTCCAGTCACGAAAGGTTACCACGTCGAGCCCGCGCTCTGCCGCTAGCGAGTCGAACCCGGCGCGTCCGGCCTTGCCGCCATGACCCAGCGTACCAGAAGCGATGTCCTCGGCAATCTTCTCAACTACGCTGAAGCCATCCGGCCGATTGGTGCCGATCGTGCCCGAAGGCCCGCGCCGGGCCCAGCCGACGCAGTACAGGCCGGGCAGGATGCGGCCCTCGTCATTGGCAAACTTGCCCTCGCGTTCGTCGAACGGAACGTCGGGGATGGGGGACGAGCGATAACCGATGCAGGCCACCACCAGTCCAGCAGGAATGATGTAGGTTTCGCCGGTTGAGATCGCGCGGCCGGCTTCGACCTTGGTGCGTTCAACTTCGATCCCTTCGACCTTGTCGGTGCCGATCAGCGCTTTGGGACTGGCGAAGAAGTCGAATTCTATTTCGATGCCATAGTCGGCGTAATGGCTTTCAGGGATCGCCGCGAAGGAGCGCAGATGGTTGACCGACTTGCGCAGGCCCGGTTCGAGCAGCGCGTCCTCACCTTCCTCAGGCAGGTCGGCCGGATCGACCCGCGGCGCGGCGCGGGTAAGGTGCGACAGTTCGCCCAGTTCCTTGGGCGTCATCATGATCTGGTGCGGCCCGCGCCGCCCCAGCACCACAATCCGCTTGATCCGCGAGGTGTCGAGCACGTCGAGCGCGTGAGCGACGATATCGCTCCCGGCGAATTCCGCCCGGCTTTTCGAGAGGATCCGCGCCACATCGAGTGCGACATTACCCATGCCGATGACCACCGCCGTATCGCCGGTCAGATCGGGATCGAGATCGGCGAACAGCGGGTGGCCGTTATACCAGCCGACAAAGGCCGCGCTGCCATAGACGTTGCCGAGGTTCTCACCCGGCAGATCGAGCTTGCGGTCGTGCGGCGCGCCAGTGGCGATCACCACGGCATCGTAAAGCTTCTGCAGTTCGGCGACCGAGAGGTCCTTGCCAATCATGACGTTGCCGACGAAGCGGACGTTGTCGGACAGGGCAGTGGCCTCGTAGCGCTTCGATACGCCCTTGATCGACTGGTGATCCGGGGCGACGCCGGTGCGGATCAGGCCGTAAGGCACCGGCAGCATGTCGAACACATCGACCCGAACATCATCGCCCCACTGCTTCTGCGCGGCCTCGGCCGTGTAATACCCCGCGGGTCCCGAACCGATGATCGCGATGTGGCGCACTATTGGGGCCTCCGTAGCGCATGGGCTTCGACAGGCTCTGCCTGAGCGGGGATGAGAGAAGGGGCCAAACGCAGCATCCGCTCATCCTGAGCTTGTCGAAGGATATCGCGCCTGACTTGCCCCATCACGCCGCTTTCTTCTCTTCCCGGTCCGGTGCATTGAGGAACGCCCGCAGCGAGCTGATCGTTTGTTCGCGGTGCGTCAGCATGAACAGGTGCCCGCCCTGCTCGAAAATCTCGAGCCGACTGTTGGGGATCAGACTTTCGAGGATTCGGCCGTTGATCAGTGGGACGATCTGGTCCTCATCCCCCATCATGATCAGCACCTCCTTCTTGAGGAAGGGCAGGGCCGGCACGCTGGTCCAGCCGAGCATGCAGAGCAGCTGGTACATGTAGCCGCGCGGGGTGGGTGGGGTCAGGCGGCTGATATGTTCGGCCTTGCCCCCGGTCAGCCCGCCATAGAGCGTGCGGAAATGCTCTTCCATGAAGGCTGCGTCGACATAGCGGCGCGGGTTGGCCATCTTGGTGAGCGCAGCGGGATTGCCGGGGACCATGATCATCCCGGCGGTGGTCGCGCAGAGGATCAGTCGCCGGGCAATATCGCCGTGTTGCAAGGTGAAGTGCTGCGCCATCGCGCCGCCCCACGACACCCCCATTACGTCGACCCGCTCGGCATCGAAACGTTTGAGCAGTTCCTTGGCGGTCCAGCTCATCGTGAACGGGTTGTAGGGGACCAGCGGTTCCGGGCTACCGCCGACACCGGGCATGTCGAACATGATGAACGGCCGCTCGGTCAGCGCCTCGGCCAGCGGCGCAACCGCTTCGATATTCGCGCCGATGCCGTTGAAGAACAGCACCGGAAGATGCTCGCTCGGCTCGTTCCAGCGCCAGCGGGCGACGCGCAGGGTCCTCCCGCCGACCTGTTCCATCGAGAATTCGGCGGTGATGTCTTGGCTCACGTGGAATGCGCCCCCTCAGGCCTAGTCAAGTACGTAAAGCCCGGGCGCGGATTCCATGGGTGGGTGCTTCTTGCTGCCCAGCGACTTGGGTGCCGCCACCTTGTTCCCCGCGCGCCGTTGCAGCCACTCCATCCAGAACGGCCACCAGCTTCCCGCCTGTTCCTCTGTGCCTTTGAGCCAGTCGTCAACATCGGCCGGCGGATGTCCACCCTTTTTCGATATGTAGTATTTGGCCTTGGGGTTGCCCGGCGGGTTGAGGATCGCCTGCATATGGCCCGACTGGCTGAGCACGAAAGTGATGTCTTTCGAACCGAACAGCTGGGTCGAGCGATAGCAGGCGCGCCACGGGGTGATGTGATCGGTGGTACCGCCGAGGATGAACAGGTCGCTCTTGACCTTGGACAGATCGATCTTGTGCCCGGCCATTTCGATCTCACCCTGCTTGGTGAAGGCGAGCGTCTCAAACAGGTGCAGGAAATCGCCCATCAGCGAGGCAGACAGGTTGGTCGCGTCGGCATTCCAGAACAGCACGTCGAAGGCCGGTGGATCGTCACCCATCAGGTAGTTGTTGATCACATAGTTCCAGATCAGGTCGTTAGGCCGCAGCCACGCGAACCCGCGCGCCAGATCGTTGCCCTTGATGATCCCGGCCTTGGCTGCGCGCTGCTTGGCCAGTTCAAGGCCATTGGCGGTCATAAGCGAGCCGGCCTCGATGTCGTTCTGCTTGGGGTGCAGAACGGTGACCATGTAGGTAAGGGCGCCCAGCCGCTTGTCGCCTGCGGCGGCCATCTTGCTGGCGAGGATCGCGCCGGTCTGCCCGCCCGAGCAGGCTGACGAAATGTTGACCTTTGGCGCGCCGGTGATTTCGCAGACCACATCCACCGCTTTCAGGCAGGAGGCGATGTAATCGTCCATCCCCCAGACGCCTTCTTCCTTGGTCGGGTTCTTCCAGGAAATGACGAAGCACTGGATGCCGTTGTCGGTCTGCCACTTCACCACCGATTTCTCGGGGCTCAGATCGTTGATGTACATCTTGTTGATTTGCGGCGGAATTGTCAGCTGTGGGATTTCGTAGACCTGGTCGGTTGTCGGGGCATAGTGGATCAGTTCGAACATTGCATCGCGATAGACCACGGCACCTTTGGCGGTTGCGACATTCTCACCCAGCTTGAACGGCTTCTTGTCCACCATCGAGACCATGCCGTGGTTGTGGACCATATCGTTGTAGGCGTTCTTGAGGCCCTTGATCAGGCTCAGCCCACCGCTGTCGATCAGGCGCTTTTGGGCGGTGGGATTGCCGACCAGAGAGTTGGTCGGAGCGAGGCCGTCGATGATGATATTGGAAATGAAGTTGGCCCGGTCACGCTCCAACTCGTCCAGTTCGAGATCATCGAGCCAGCTCTTCATTCCCTTCTGGATCGCCAGATAATACTGCGCACCGGCCCTGAAGAACGGATTGAAGCGCCAGGCCGGATCCATGAAGCGCTTGTCCTTGGGATCGGGCGCCAGGTCAGATTTGCCGGTCATGATCTTGACGACATCATCCCCGAACGACTGCATATGCTTCATCGTGCGGCCCGGATCGGTGGCGGTTTCACGCAGTAACAGCGCCACTGCGCCGACAAAATCTTCGCGCGCCAGCCCGACCAGTGGGCCCAGTGCCGTGGTCGATTGCGCTGCTTCGTTCTCGAGCGTCGTGCCGCCTTTTGCCATGCCTCGTCCCCGTGAATTGCTCTTTTCGAGGCGATAGTGCCTGTCCCTGCGATCCCTTTCAAGTCCCCCGCCGGTGATCGTCAAGAATGCCTGAAATCAGGCGAAGAAAATGGTAAATTTAACCGTTTCTCAAATGGTTTTGGCGCATTGGCAGGCCCATGTCCGCCAAACCTGCGAGATTGGAGCGAGACCAAGCCGCCACGCGCAGCCCGCGTGAGCGAGAAACCACGCCTGCTGCACGACCGCAAGGCACGCCCGCCGGACAGACGCTGAAACCACGAACCACAGCACCAAACCGGCTGCCTGCGCGGCGCGGATCGGATAGCCAGGTCTTGCGCGACCTGATCGTGCCCAACTGGATTCTGATGGCACCGGTGTTTGCCGGAGCCCTGGTGATCAACGGAATTGTGACGCTGTCGCTACCTAGCTTGCCTACGATCGCAATGGCGCTGGTCGCGATCACTTTGGCCGCGAGTACGCCGTGGATGGTCAAGTACGAGCGGCAACAGCTGTTCACGGCCAGGACCCGCAATGTGGCGAGTGGCCTGTTCGTCGCAATCCCGATGTTCCTTGTCGGGCTGGCGCTTTCGCTATGGACTGACCGGATCGCCGCATCCTGGGAGGGGCCGGTCGGCACCGGCGTAATCGTCGCGTGCTTGGCGGCGATCATACTTAACCGGCGCGTCGCGAGTATTATTGCGGCACAAGCGGCGATCTGGAGCGGCCTGGCGGTCTATTCCGGATCGCGCGGAACCTGGTTCGCGCTTGCGGTCGGCTGCGCGGTCGGCCTGTTTGCTGCAATTCGCCAGACCATGGCCGACGAAGAGCAGGCCAAGCTTGAACGTGAGCGTCAACGGGCTCAATTGCGAGCAGAGGAAATCCTCAACGATTTCGAGCAGACCGGGCAGGGCTGGTTCTGGGAGACTGACCGGCGCGGATCTCTGGTCTACATTTCGCCAACAGTTGGGGCTGCGCTGGGGGTTGATCACCAGCAGCTGCTGGGGCGTCCGTTCGGGCAGTTGTTCGAGCCGGATTCGCAAGGGCAAGAGGGTGAACGGACCCTGGCGTTCCATTTGTCTTCACGTTCGGCTTTCATCGATCTTGCGCTGCGTGCCGCTGCACAGGATGAGGAACGCTGGTGGTCGGTCAGCGGACGACCGATCTACGATGCCTTCGGCAATCACCTTGGCTTTCGCGGCTCGGGCCACGACCTGACCGAAAAGCGCCGCTCGGAAGAACAGGTTTCCCGGCTAGCACATTATGACTCGCTTACCGGATTGTCGAACCGCGTGCAGATGGCGCAAACGCTGGAGAAGATCCTCAACGCGCCCAACCTTGAACACCGCGCCTGCTCGGTCTTCTTGCTCGATCTGGACCGCTTCAAGCAGGTCAACGATACCATGGGGCACCCGGCCGGCGACAACCTGCTGACCCAGGTTGCCCGCCGCCTGCAAAGGACGATCGGTGAGCATGGTCGCGTTGGCCGCCTTGGCGGGGACGAATTTCAGGTGATCCTGCCAGGTCGCCACCGGCGTGAGGATCTGGTCGGACTGGCCAAGCAGGTCATTCGCGACCTTTCCGAGCCTTATTCGATTGAGGGCCACCGGGTTGTAATTGGGGCCTCGGTCGGCGTGGCAGTATCTCCGGAAGATGGGGTCACTTCTGAATCGATCATCCGCAATGCCGACCTTGCGCTCTATGCCGCAAAAGATGGCGGGCGCGGGCGTCACCATTTCTATGCTGCCGACCTCCACAGCGATGCCGAGGAACGGCGCCAGCTCGAACAAGATCTGCGTGACGCGATCTCCCAGGGCGGACTGGAACTCTATTACCAACCGGTAATCCATACCGTCACCGAGCGCATAACGGGGTTTGAGGCCCTGTTGCGCTGGAATCATCCGACCAGAGGCTGGCTCTCTCCCAGCAAGTTCATTCCCGTCGCCGAGGATTCCGGGCTGATCGCTCCGATTGGCGAATGGGCCTTGCGTACGGCTTGCCGCGACCTTGCTGCCTGGCCCGAAAGCGTGCGGGTTGCCGTCAACGTCTCGCCACTGCAATTCGCCAATCCAGCCTTGCCATCGATCATCACCAACGCACTCGCGTCGGCGCAGGTCGACCCTGCCAGGCTTGAGCTGGAAATTACCGAAAGCGTCTTCCTCAGCGACGATGACGGAATCGACGCGATGTTTGCGGCGCTCAAGCGGGTCGGTGTGCGCCTGTCGCTGGACGATTTCGGCACCGGCTACTCTGCGCTGGGCTATTTGAAGAAAGCGCCATTCGACAAAATCAAAATCGACCAGTCGTTTGTGCGCGGCGCCACTATCACTGGCAGCCGCAACGGGGCCATCATTGCATCGATTGTCAGCCTGGCCGAGGCGCTGGGGATGGAAACGACGGCCGAGGGCGTTGAGACGCTCGACGAACTCGATCTGGTCCGCATGCTTGGGTGCAGCCACGTACAGGGCTTCATCTACGAGAAGCCGCTTAACAGAGAGGCGGCGACCCAGCGTCTGCAGACCGGGCTTACAGCGATCGCCAGAGGGCCACGGGCGGCGCGTTCGGTCCGCCATACCATGCTCCGCAAGGTAGTGCTCGACCATGGTGGCCAACACTACCAATGCACAATCCGCAATATCTCCGCGACCGGGGCAATGGTCGAGGGGCTCTGGAACGTCCCGCCAGGCACGATCTTCTCGATCACAATGGGCGAGGGACAGGTCGTGACCGCGACGGCGCGTTGGTCGCAGCAAGACCGCATGGGCGTAGAATTCGCCACGCCGCTAGAAATCGACGATTCCGGTCGGATCGCGCTGATTTCCGGCTTTGCGGGCGATCGCCAGCGTCAAAGTTCGATCCGGCGTGACCGAGAGGTGGCAGCGTGATCCGATCGCTCGTTCTATGGCGTGCTGTTAGGCAAATCGAAACCATGTTCGGTTACGCAAGCTTGAATGGGCGGACCTGCCGCCGGTTTGCGCATTTCGGGGCTTTTCATTGATGTCGGGCGGTTCTGCTTTTGGTCGGTTTCGCAACTTGCTGGGTAACAGCAAGGGCGCGGCCGCGCCGGGCGATCAGGCCCCGCTCAGCGGAGCCGAGCTGCAGCAGGCCATATTGCTGCTGCGCGACTATGAGACTTCGGGTCTGGGCTGGTTCTGGTCAAGCGATGCAGATGGCAAGATCACATACATTTCCAACTGCATTGCCGAACAGCTAGGCTGTGACCGCACAGCAATTCTTGGCCAGTCGGTGCAGAGCCTTTTCATCCTCGACCGGGACGAAGAGGATACCGTCGAGCGGACGCTGCCGCTGATGCTTTCGGCCCGCAAGACCTTCTCCGACCTGCAGGTTCGCGCCGCGCTTGAAGGCAAGGAAATCTGGTGGTCAATTTCAGGTCGGCCGCAGATCGCGTCCGACGGAACATTTCTGGGTTATCGCGGCAATGGCAGCGATGTCACGTCTGTTCGCCAAAGCCAGAAGGACGCATCGCGTCTGGCCCAGTACGACTCATTGACCGGTCTTGCCAATCGGCACCGCACGGGCAAGCGGCTGGGAGCGACGCTTACGGCCTATCAATCGGCCAAGCGTTCTTGCGCGGTGATGATGATGGACCTCGACCGCTTCAAGGCGGTCAACGATACACTCGGCCACCCGGCCGGCGACGAACTGCTAAAGCAGGTCGCCAGCCGGATCCAGCGCATTGTAACCGACGCCGGCTGTGAAATCGGCCGGCTTGGCGGCGACGAGTTCCAGATCATGCTGCCCGACATCGACGATCGTGGCCGTCTCGGCGAAATCGCCAAGACGCTGATCGCGATGATCAGTCAGCCATACCAGATCGAAGGCAGCCGCTGCGTGATTGGTGCCTCGGTCGGGATTGCGATTGCCCCCTACGACGGGATCAATTCCGAGGAACTGGTCCGCTCGGCCGACCTCGCGCTCTATGCCGCCAAGGGCGGCGGCCGCGGCCAGTTCCGGTTCTATTCGAGCGATCTTCACGCAGAGGCTGAGCGCCGGCGCCAGATCGAGGAAGATCTCCGCGATGCGCTGGCCAATGATCAGATGCGGGTGGTCTATCAGCCGATCATCGATACCAAGAGCAACAAAGTGGTATCGCTCGAAGCGCTGGCACGTTGGACTCACCCGGAATTGGGGGAAATTTCGCCCGCTGTCTTCATTCCAATTGCCGAAGAGGCGAACCTGATCGGGTCGCTGGGCGACTGGATTCTGAAACGGTCCTGCGCCGAAGCCGCGACCTGGCCGGGGAACGTCCGGGTTTCGGTCAATGTATCGGCCTCGCAGTTCGGCAATGCCAGTTTTGCATCAGTTGTTGCGCAGGCGCTTGCCCATGCCGAGCTGCCACCCGAACGGCTGGAACTGGAGCTGACCGAATCCATCTTCCTGGGTGAAGCAAGTGCAACCACGGACATGTTCAACCAGCTCAAGTTGCTGGGCGTACGCCTGGCACTGGACGATTTCGGAACGGGCTATTCCTCGCTCAGCTATCTGCAACACGCCCCGTTCGACAAGATCAAGATCGACAAGAGCTTTATCCGCGGCGTAACCCAGGAAGGCAATCGCAACGCCGCGATCATCGCATCGATCGTCAGCCTGGCCGAGGCCCTTGGCATGGATACAACGGCCGAGGGGATCGAGGCGCACGACGAACTGGAAGCGATGCGCAAGTTGCGCGTCAAGCAGATCCAGGGCTATATCTATGCCGTCGCCTTGCCGCCTGAAGACGTGTCCGAGGCGATGTTCAGCGGCGAATGGGTGATCGAACCCGAAGGCCCGAGCAAATATCGTCCCGAACGCCGCACGGTGCTGCGCAAGGTTGGGTTGATCCACGAAGATCACCGCTATGAGGCGACCATGCGCAACCTGTCGCGCGGCGGGTGCATGGTCGAAGGCCTGCTCGACGTTCCGGTCGGCACCCCCTTCGTGGTCGACTTTGGCGAAGGCCAGCTGGCAGTTGCGGTGGTGCGGCGATCGGCGGGCGCTACTCAAGGGCTCGAATTCGAACAGCAACTCGTCGATGACGGCGCGGGGGGCCTATGCACCCGCCACCGTGTGTCGCCCTATGTCATGGCTCAGGCCGGGATGCCGCTGCAGGCCCTGCCCGCGGGCCAGCATCCGATACAGATGATGCAGCAAGGTGCGGTTGGGATGAGCCTGCCGAAGTTCGGGCAGATGGATACCGGGAAGGTTAAGGTAAAGGTCGCCTAGGCGCAGAAACAAGCCGTCTTCGCCCAACTTGTTATCGGCCGGGCAGCAACCAGGATCGTTCCAGATTCAGGTTTCAATAAGTTCAACCCTTGGCGCGCTAACCTTGGCGCCGGCAGCGGTCAGCACTGGCCGCGCCAGAGGCGGCGCATTGATTGCCGGGGGCAGGGAAGCGCGGCCGCGGTCTTCATCCAAGGTCCCCTCAAGGCCATCTTCGCTGCCATCGGCAGAGGGTTGGTCCGCAAATCCTTCAGGCGGTGGTTCATCGCCTGGATCCACGCCCCATGGGCTGGTCTTGTTCAATGCAGCAACCTTGCTGGGGGCGGGGCTGGGCTGGCCAGTTGACTGGCCTGCGGCCTGCGCGAACTGCCTTGGCGCACCGTCACTTTCGGTCAATACGCCAACGGCCTTTCCATTGCCAAACAGGACCTCGACCCCTAGCAATGCAGCCAGGACCGGCGGCAGGACATAGATCAATTTCATTTGTACTGATCCATTTCAATCAACGTCGGAAACCAGTTGGCATCATGGGCATGCCCTTACGGCAGCAGCCGGTGAAGGGTTGTAAATCCCTGTCAGGTCGCGATTATCTCGAACATACATTGCTGCTGTTTTGCGAACGTGAGCCCCTTGAAGGTAATCTGAAAATAACAGTGGCTGGTAGTCGTAGACGACCTCGACAAACATGATCGCCGAACCCGGTTCGGAAGTAACCTGGCGTCCAGCAGGGCCGACACCGACAATTGCGGTGCCAGTGGCGCCATCTCCCTGCCGGCCATAGCTGGAAGCATAGTTCGCATTTCCAAAGCAGCGTTGCCAATGGATCCATTGGCCTCCATTTGCATTCGTTTCGACACTCGAAAGGATGAGTCGGCCATTGCTCTGCAAATCCAGTGCTCCCGCCTGCAAGAGTGCTGCGGCGAACACTTCGTTCACGTCGGTTTCGCGGATCCGCGGCACCCCGGATACAACACTTTGCTTTGCGCGCGAGGCGTTGTCGGCCAGTGAGACTGCAACCTGACTAACGCGCATATGAACGATGGCGAAGTTGGTTAGTTCCACGCCGCCGATCAGCAACAGCGCCAGAACCGGTGCCGTATAGGCAAATTCGATCAATGCCACGCCCGAACGGTCGCCGGCAAGACGCGAACATAACTCCGAAAAAGACTTCCTCAAGTTGGGCATACTTGCTTTTCCGGTCGGGCTGCCTGGCTGCCGAAAGGCTGATTACGCAGCACTGTCGATGCAGAGATCGTGTTTCGGTCGCTCCATCCCATCATGCCGCCAATTGGTACGATCCGGTCATAGCTTAGCGTTGCCGTATAGACGACAACGTCGTCCGCCCCACCCAGGCCATTGGCCGCACGGTCAGAATCCCACTGATCGTTGCCGTTGACATCTGTGAAGCACTCATTGTCGTCATAGACGTTGTTGTTGTTGGCATCTTCAAAATCTTCCGGAGTGCCAACATCATTGAATGTGGTGTAGTTGCGGCGAGACGAAATAATGGCCCCGGCCGGTGCCACACTCTTGATCTGAAGCATCACCTGGTTGTCGATCGCGGTTAGATTGGCTGCACCCGATTCAAGCCCGGCATCGCGGCCAGCATCCTGCACAGCGCCGTGGAATACCCCTTGCAAATATATCGCCTGACCCAGATCGAAGGTTCCCAACAGCATCAGCAGGAAGACCGGTGCGATCAGGGCAAATTCTACGACGGTCACACCGTTGGAGTCAGATGCCAGGTTCGGCGCCTTGCGAAGAGAGCTCAATCCAGCCATCGCCTATTGTCCCAGCCGCAGGTTGGCGACCTGTGAAGCAATGTATTTGAATTGCTGTTTCAAGGCGGTTGTATCGCTGGCCGAATAGGCCCGGCCATCGCTTGAACAGGCTTTCATGTCATTAGTGAGCGTGGTGCCGAACGCAACCACCCAGACGGTGATCCCTTGCGCTTTTGCTTCCTCGCAAGCGGCCAGGAACCTTGAGGTATGCCGCGCCGCAACCGTGTTTGTATCGCTGCCGAAGGGCGCAATCCGGTTGGACAGCACTTCAATGCCATAGGCATTGTAGCCCCAGATGTAAGGTTCCATCTGACCGTCAGACATGAAAATCAGGTGGCGGCTAACGGCCTTGTCGTCCTTGTTGACGTTGTCCTCGAATATCCCGCGCGGATTGGCCAAGCGAACGCCCCAGATCATACCGATATCGTGATAGGTATTACCCGATGGAGTGAGCCCGTTGAGGTACGTGTTCAGCCAAGCAGGCACGTCGTTCGGGTCGGCCGCCAATTCGACTTCGGTAAACAACTTCATCTGCGCCGGACAGGGAGGGGTTACCGTCGAATAATTGCTGGTGGAATCCTCAAACGCCTGGTTCGACCGGTAGTAGGTCAATCCACCCCATTGGGGGCGCCAGCGCGTTTCAGTAGAATTTGGTGCCGACGTGATGTCAAGGTCGTATGCGTTGTCGGGGATAGGGCTCCAGTCGGCGTCGTCAACGGTATCGCGTTCTTCCAGACAGCCGTTCCACGTCATGTTGGTCAGGCCGACATTGCGCATGCTGCTACCGTTCAACTGCGCCATAGTGAGCATATTATAGTATCCGGGGGTGTCCGCGTACGTGAAATTCTCGCTCTTATCGACGATTGACCCGCTGGGCGCTGTGATGCCCGTGCCCACAGCCACGCTCGCGCCGGTCTTGTAACTAGACGTATTGAGCGTCACCTGCTTGTAGCGCCAGTTCGAAAACGCATACTTGGTGACGTAAGTGGTTTGTGTGGTTTTTACGGTCCGCACGCATGTCCGGGTGGTGCCCGTGCCGGTCCAGGATTTGAAGGTATAGTCTTTCCGCGTCACCGTGGCCGGGGCAGTACCCGTGATCACGGGATTGGAGCCCGTGGTCGGATAAGTGTTGCTTCCATATTTGTTGCAGTTGGTTGAGCTAAGCTTGGACGGATATGTTTCATCAACCGTGCTGATCACGGTTGATGTTCCGACATGCACTGGCGTGTTGAACCTGGCCTCACGCGACTGATATTGCGCTGTGTCGCTGAAATATTCGGTCGGCATCGGTGTGGTCGGGTCCGCAAGCAAGCCCTTGGCGTTGACTGTGGTCGAATAGGGCACAAAACCATAGCGCACCCGCGTATCATCCGCGGTCACCGCTTCATTCATTGTCCTGTGAAAGTCTTTTACCGCTTCTCGAAGGCCGGTGATGCGCGTCCCTGCCATCGAACCGGTGGTATCCAGCACGAACATCACGTCAGTATTGGAAACCTGCAATTCGGCCATGCAGTCCGCCTGAAGATCAAACTTGTCTTTGTTGAACATCTTCATGACCACAGTCGGCAATCTGGCTGTGGCTGTGCCGGTTACCTGCCCTTGATCATTGCTGGCGGTAACGAATGTAACTCCGGTTGCGTCGATAGCCCCGGCATCGAAGTTGAAGTTGAAGAGCTTTTGCGCCTTGGCCTTTTCATTGGTGTCGTAGACGCCGGTCTTGCCCATGGCGCGCCGCCCAGCCAGAACTCCGGCATCGCAGGCGGATTGCAACTGAGTTTTCGCCATATAGGCGCGGCTCATATCAAGACCGCCGCCGATCAGGGCCAACAGCGGAATCACCGAAACCGCGACAATCAGGCCGACATTGCCGGAATTGTCGCGGACTAATCGCCGTAACTGGCTTTGCTTTTCAGCCATTTTCCGTCCGCTGCCCCGCTATATCCGAATTGCGTCCATAGTCGGCGATAGCTGGCAGAGGTTACCGATAGGTAAAGCCAGCAGAGAAGTGCCAGAACCAGCAATCGGCCGAATCAAGGCTGGCGCAGAGTTTGACGATGGTACTTTGACACGACCGATGGCGCCGCATCCCCGACGATTCCGGCGCACCACCCGTGACAGCACGGGGTGGGCCTGCTAACGGCGGGTCAAAGGTTCCGGGATTGTCATGACCAAGCTTTCAAGTATCAGAAATTTCAGCATTATTGCTCATATCGACCACGGCAAGTCCACGCTGGCGGACCGGCTGATCCAGTACACCGGCGGCCTGACCGAGCGCGAGATGTCGGCGCAAGTCCTTGATAACATGGACATCGAGAAAGAGCGCGGGATCACCATCAAGGCCCAGACGGTGCGGCTCAAGTACAAGGCCAGGGACGGCCTCGACTATGAGCTCAACCTGATGGACACCCCCGGCCACGTCGACTTCGCCTATGAGGTCAGCCGTAGCCTCGCCGCCTGCGAAGGCGCGCTGCTGGTGGTCGACGCCGCCCAGGGGGTCGAAGCGCAGACCCTCGCCAACGTCTACCAGTCGATCGAACACGACCACGAGATCGTGCCGGTGATCAACAAGATCGACCTCCCCGCCGCCGAGCCCGACAAGGTCCGCGCCGAAATCGAGGAAATCATCGGGCTCGACGCCAGCCAGGCCGTCCTCACCAGCGCCAAGTCCGGGATCGGGATCGAGGACGTGCTCGAAGCCGTGGTCCAGCGCATCCCGCCCCCCAAGGGCGACGCCGCCGCCCCGCTCAAGGCGATGCTGGTCGATAGCTGGTACGATCCCTACCTCGGCGTGGTGATCCTCGTCCGGGTGATCGACGGGGTGATCCGCAAGGGCCTCAGCGTCAAGTTCATGGCCGGCGGCACCGAACACCTGATTGACCGGGTCGGCTGCATGACCCCCAAGATCGAGACGCTCAGCGAGCTCGGCCCGGGCGAAATCGGCTTCATCACCGCGCAGATCAAGGAAGTCGCCCAGGCCAAGGTCGGCGATACCATCACCACCACCAAAAACGGCGCGGCCCAGGCGCTGCCCGGCTTCAAGGAAGTCCAGCCGGTGGTGTTCTGCGGCCTGTTCCCGGTCGACGCCGCCGATTTTGAAAAGCTGCGCGAGTCGATCGCCAAGCTGCGGCTCAACGACGCCTCGTTCAGCTTCGAGATGGAGAGCAGCGCCGCGCTCGGCTTCGGCTTTCGCTGCGGCTTCCTCGGCCTGCTGCACCTCGAGATCATCCAGGAGCGCCTCACCCGCGAGTACGACCTTGACCTGATCACCACCGCCCCCTCGGTGGTCTACCGCATCCAGCTGCGCAAATCGCGCACCGACGACGCGCGCGAGATCATGCTCCACAACCCGGCCGACTATCCCGATCCCAGCCGGATCGAGCAGATCGACGAGCCCTGGATCAAGGCGACGATCTATACCCCCGACGAATACCTCGGCTCGATCCTCAAGCTCTGCCAGGATCGCCGCGGGGTGCAGACCGGGCTGACCTACGTGGGCGGCCGCGCCCAGATCAGCTACGAACTGCCGCTCAACGAAGTGGTGTTCGATTTCTACGACCGCCTGAAAAGCATCAGCCGCGGCTATGCCAGCTTCGATTACGAGCAGATCGGCCTGCGCGAGGGCGACCTGGTCAAGATGTCGATCCTGGTCAACAACGAGCCGGTCGACGCGCTCAGCATGATCGTCCACCGCGGCGTCGCCGAAGTGCGCGGCCGCCACATGTGCGAACGCCTGAAAGACCTGATCCCCCGCCACCTGTTCAAGATCCCGGTCCAGGCCGCGATCGGCGGCAAGGTGATCGCCCGCGAAACCATCGCCGCGATGCGCAAGGACGTGACCGCCAAATGCTATGGCGGCGACATCACCCGCAAGAAGAAGCTGCTGGAAAAGCAGAAAAAGGGCAAGGCGCGGATGCGGGAGTACGGCAACGTCAGCATCCCGCAGGAAGCGTTTATCGCTGCGCTGAGGATGGGCGAGGAGTAAGACCGCCAAGATCCTCCCTATCGCCTTGCGATGGGGAGGTGGCATTCGCGCAGCGAATGACGGAGGGGTATCAACCCCATAGTCTCTTCCCAACCGTCAGCCGCGTAAAGAGACCCGTGGCTCTTGCAGCCTTGATCCGGGCCAAGGCTTTTGCTTCTTCCGCCCCGCAACAAACAAGCCCAACCCCGGATCAAGTCCGGGGCGACTACCAAATTGGCGCCACCCCCAGATCCTCCCTATCGCCTTGCGATGGGGAGGTGGCATTCGCGCAGCGAATGACGGAGGGGCACTCCCCCCACACCAACTCCCGCGCGACGAACCCCCGCAACCGTGTTACGGCCCCCCGCACACCATCCAGACAACCACAAAGAGAATCACCCCACCATGGCCTCGTACAAAGAACCCAGCTTCCAGGAACGCACCGCGCTCGCCCAGCAGGCCCGCGCCAAGGCGCTAGCCAAGCTCGCCGCCAAGCCCGCTCCCGATCCCGCCGAAGTAGCCAAGCGCCAGGCCGCCGCCGCCGCGCGCGAACAGGCCGCCGCCGAAAAGCGCGCCGCCGCCAAGGCCGCGCAGGCCCAGGCCAAAGCCGACAAACTCGCCGCCGCCGCCGCCCCGCCAGAGCCGACCGGCCCCACCGAAGCAGAACTCAAAGCCGCGCGCGATGAACGCTACGCGGCGCGGAAGAAGCGGAAGGGGTGAGGGTTCGCATAGAGTACGTTCAAAGCCGGCCGAACAGTGCGCGCAAAGCTGGGATTCGCGGCACTGGCCATGAAGCCCAAAGAAATATGGAAAGCCAAAGACCCCGATCTGCGCGGATCGCTGGCCGCCATGCGCCGCGCGGTAGCGCTGGCGTGCAATGTCGCGATCCAGACCGATACGGGTATTGTGGTGGTACGTGAGGGTAAGCCGGTACGGATTGATGCGGCGGAACTGCAGGCGGGGGAGCTGTAGCGCGTGACAATTGATATGCTGTTATCCTAATTCAAATGTGCACCGCGAATTGATCACCGATCCATTTTCCCTTCGTAACTTGCACTTTGCAGTAAATGAAATTAGCCATACATAGCTCCATTGGACGGTCAACTGACCTAAGCAAAAATCGAGTCATTTTGCGATGAGCGATGACCCTGACCAAACGCGCAAAGATCGCCCGCCCAGGCGGGCGCAAGAACATTTTAGGCTCGATCTGACCCGAGAAGTGGTTGCAATTGACGACGAGTCTGGGTTGGTTCGAATGGTGCTGACACCAGACCCTCGGCGCTATCAGAAAATTGACCGCGAGGAAGAAGGGAATTGGTTTCTCGACAAGTACTTTCAGACGGTCTTTAATCTCAATGATTTTGTGAGCGGTGCATCTGGTCTTCCAGTTTTTGCTTCGGAGCGCACTGTCGATTCCATTGAAGAATATGCCAGTGAACGGCAGGCTGCTGTTGCGAGCGAGTTGCGCGATGGAGCTTACATTCGGCCGCGACAATCAGGTAGAGAGCATCGAGAGCTAGAGTTAGAAGAAGAAAAAAATGTCGCATTCGTATCGGTCGATATTTGCGGTTCGACCGCCTTGCGGCAGGCACATCCAGAGGGGTTTGAAGCATCACATCGCATATTGATGCAGGAGCTCGGCGCAACAGTCGGGCAATTTCAAGGGTCTATACTTAAGACCACAGGCGACGGTTTCATTGCGTTATTGGACTTGCCGAGCTTCAACGTCCTTGCCGACAGCGCGTTTGACCTAGGCGGATCGCTTCTTCATGTGCTGCACGGTGCTGTGAATCCGGCCCTAGAAGGTGAGGGCTTCCCTAAGTTGTCAGTACGCATCGGAGCGGATTTCGGACCAGCACAAATTCGTGCGATTAATGTTCCTCTCACAGGGTTCCGAACACTGGAAGTAACCAGTGATGCGCTAAACCGAGCGGTAAAAATAGAACAGAGTTGCGCGCCCGATTCATTCCGGGTTGGATATGATCTCTATCGGATCGGCCATGTTCAATGGCTTGAGCGCTCCTACGCCGTGGATTTTGACGATCAGTGCGTGGGAATCCCAGGTTATCAGGTCTTTGAGGTTCGCTAGATGCCAGTCAATGACCTTGATCGACTAAGTTCCGTATATCATCACGTGCAAAGTCGTCGCATCGAACTGCTTCGTCGGAGAATACAAGCTCAAGAACGGACCATTGCAAAAGGATTTTTGATCCCGGATCCAGCCAACTTGCCTATTGGGAGGGGTAGGCGATTAGAAGCTGCAGTTATGTTTCTCGACATATCGGACTTCACTTCGCGACCTTCCGAAACTGAGGGGGAGCAAGAGGTCACCGTACGATGCCTTTCGTTTTTCTTTGGTGAGATTGTTCGAATTATAGAAGACTATGGTGGTTCTGTAGAAAAGAATACCGGTGATGGCGTGATGGCATATTTTAGTCGACGATCGGGGCCGGGAGACCCGCGGAAGCGCGCTGTAGCTTGCGCCATGACGATGTTCTATGCTGCTGAGAATTTCATCAATCCTGCTATTTCTGCGAGCAATGCTTCCCCATTGGCGTTTCGCATTTGCATCGATTTTGGCTTTGTTACGATTGCTCGAATGGGTGCGGCACAAAGGTTCAATCATATCGTCGCTGTAGGGGCTACAGCAAACCGAACCTCGAAGATGCTTAGGTTTGCAAATTCTGGCGACCTAATGATTGGACAAGAGATGCTTGGCGGCCTCCCCCGAGAATGGCTGCAGAGCCACGTTCGTACTGCAACTTCGCAGACAGGTTGGACATATCCCGACGGTTCGCCGTACCCACTTTACCTGTTTGATGGGCGATGGGTTCGACCAATATAGGTACGTTAGGACAGTATATGACGGAAAACGAATTTCCTCGTTGGCAGACAGATTTCGCAAGTTTCGAAGAGAGTTATCTCAGGCACTACGTTGCACTTGCTGATACTAAAGCCGCCGCAGTCTTCGGCCTATCCTCTGCGATTTTCGCTTACATGCTTTCCAATCAGAAGTTTTTAGATTTAATTACAGCAGATTGGACGTCAGAAAGGTCCATCGTTGGAAGCATTGCGATTGCGGGCTTGGTTCTCACTGCTTTCCATTCAATTTGGGTCGTTATGCCGAGACTCCCAAAAGGTGCAGAGGGAATAATATTTTTCGGGGCGGTAAAAAATCTCCCGAGCGGACTCGCATACCGACAGAAGGTTGCTGAATGCTCTGAAAGTCAGCTTACTGCAGCAAGATTGGATCATTGTTACACGTTGGCGCAAATTTGCTGGTCTAAATATGTTGTGTTAAGACGCGCTATCTGGATTGGATTATCGTCTGTCATTCTACTGGTTTTCATATCGCCATCTATTGCCTCAGCGGATGTCGTATCTAAGAATCCCAAGAGTTGTCGATCTTAGAACCTGTCAATTGCAACCCTGCTTCATCCCGTGTTTTCTAGCAGTGGTGCGGATAGGGTCGCGAAGTTCTCCTAAATTCACCCCTCCCGCACCTCCTCACTCCCACCATCCTTCCCCTTCCTCTTCCCCCGCCGCGCCAGCTTCGCCGCATGGTGCGCGTGCTCCGTTTGCTCCTCCGCGACCGTCCCCAGCGTCTCGGCGCGGTAATTCTCGTCGGCCACGCCGCCCAGCGGGTGGCTTTCGCCTTCGGCCCAGAGCGAGCCGGTCCAGTCCTTGGGCAGGCGGAGCAGCTGGTGGCGGGCGCGGCGTTGGCGGTCGATGTCCTTGGCTTGCTCGAACAGGTCGTACAGGCGGCGGGTGCGGGGGCTCATCTTGGCGAGCCAGCTCTTGTGGATCCGCTCGATCCGGTCGTTGAGCGCCTCGGCCGTGGCCTGGGGATCGTGGCGCTCGGCCGCGCGTTCGGCTTCCCATTCCTTGCGCCACTGCTTCTTGAGGCGGCTGAGTTCGGTCGCCTTGAGCGGATCGCCGACCGTGTTCTGGCGGACGAGGACGCGGCCATCGGCGCTGAACCGGGTGGGGGCCCCTTCGACAAGCTCAGGGTGAGCGGAGGTAGCGCACCCTCCGATCGTCCTGAGCTTGCCGAAGGACGGCCTTGACGCTGCCGGTATCGGCCAGCGCCTCGTTGAACTGGCGCCGGCGCGCCTCGGTCAAGCCATCATGGCGGCTGGTCTGACGGGGGACGGGGAGGGCGGCGCCCTCAGGCCGCGGCGACCTTGTCGTCCGGCGCTTCGGCCAGATTGGCGAAGCTGACCGCGCGGTTGCGGCCGGTCTGCTTGGCTTCGTAGAGCGCGCGGTCGGCGCGGCGGTAAAGCTCGCGCCAGGCGGGTTCGTCGGCGACCGGGCCGTCGGCCAGCCCGATCGAGATCGTCACCTGCGCGGCGTGCGGCATCGCGGCGGTGCGCAGATCGTGGAGCAGCACGAGCGCGAGCGCTTCGGGCAGGTCCTGGGCCATGCCGATGATCGCGAACTCCTCGCCCCCGATCCGCGCGACCGAGCCGAGCAGGTCAGCCTTGATCGCAAGCCGGGTGGCGACCTCGCGCAGCACCTCGTCGCCCTGGTCGTGGCCGTGGGCGTCGTTGATCGCCTTGAAGTGGTCGATATCGATCAGCAGCAGCCGGATCGGGCCCTGCGCGCCCAGCTCGGTCGCGGTGTCGAGCAGCGCGCGGCGGTTGAGCAGGCCGGTCAGCGGGTCGGTGATTGCCAGGTTGCGGCTCTGGCGCTGCAGGCTGAGCAGGCGGATCACATTGGTCTGCTGCTTGTGGATCATGTGCAGCTGGAACAGCGCCGCGACCAGCAGGCTGACCCCGACCGCGAGGTCCATCCGCTGGCCCGAGGTGAACAGCAGCGCCGCCATCGGCACGAGGTTGATCACCAGGTTGAGGATCGCGCCGAGCCGCGCGCTGGCGACGCAATAGGCGGTGCTGAAGGCGCCCAATGCTATGATCATCGGGTAATAGATCCGCTCGTCCGGCGGCGCGCCGAGCCACGAATAGACGCACCAGGCCGAGCACATCGTCGCGATCAGGCTGGACGAGACCGTCGCCTGGCGCAGGAAGGCGCGGGCGCGGCGCGGGCTCACCGTCAGCCGCAGGTCACGGCGCAGGTTGAGGTAGCCGGCGAGGCAGAACAGCGCCATCGCCGCGGGAACGACAAAGCGCACCCACAGGCTCGCGTCGGGCGCGGCGGCCAGCGCGGCGCAGGGCGTGGTCAGCAGGAAGGCAAGGAACAGCAGCTTCGACTGTTCCTGCAGCTGCCCGGCGGACAGCAACAGGAACTCGTCCCGGATTTCCTCCGGAACATAGGGGTTGAGGAACCCCCGGATCGCTGCCCCCACCTTGGTCACGGCAACAGGGCTAGGGGCAAACCCTGAAACATCAGTTAAACCGCACGCGTATTTCAGCGTTCTATTTGATCAGTAAGTAAAAATGCGGAAGACTTGTAATTGTTAAAAATGCGGCGATAGTCGTCATGCTGAATAGACGCGAATTTCGAAGGGCCCTTCATGCCGCATACCGCACCCGCTAATCCCAGCCTGCCGCAGAACGACACTCCCGAGCAGCAGGCCGCGCGTGCCATCCAGCTCGACCTGACCCGGCTCGACTACCAATGGGGCACGGTCGGCACCTTGCCCGACGTGCCGGTGGTCCAGGGCCTGCCCGGATCCGAAACCCCGACGCTGAGCTGGTGGGTGATGCTGGCCGGGATCCTGGTCAAGCTGGTCGAGAACCACATCGCCGTCCAGCTGGAAGCCCTGGCCCGCGATCCGCTGGTCGAGGCGGGGGAGATCGCCGTGAACCAGGCCCTGGTGGCCGAGATCAAGGCCGAGGTCACCGCGATCCAGGCCAAGATCGCCCACAATACAAGCGGCGGGACCTTCTGGACGCGGCTGGTCGAGGACGTCGAGATGGAAGTGCTCTCGCTGGGCGAAGAAGCGCTGGCGGCGCGGTTCGAGAACCATTCGCGCAAGCTCTGCGCCGCGCTCGAACTGGGCGTGGCGAGCGAGGCGGACCTCGGCTCCGGCTTTCCCCGCAGCCTTGAGGCTTACCGCGACCTGTTCCGCGAGATTCCGCTGCCGGGGATCGCCTGGTGCTTTCAGGACGATGCCGAATTCGCCCGGCTGCGGGTCGCTGGTCCCAATCCGATGCTGCTGGCGAGGGTGGTCGACGCGTTGCCGGCCAAGTTCCCGCTCAACGCGGCGGCTTATGCCGCGATCGTCGCCGGGGATAGCCTGAGCGATGCCCTGGCCGACGGGCGGCTCTACCTGCTCGACTACGCGGCGCTGTCGGTGCTGATCCCCGGATCGACCGACGGGCAGGCCAAGTTCGTCTATTGCCCGATCGCGCTGTTCGCGGTGCCGCCGGGCGGGTCCAGCCTGGTCCCGGTCGCGATCCAGTGCGGGCAGGACCCGGCTGAGCACCCGCTCTTCACTCCTTCGGTCCGCAGCGACGAGCAATGGGGCTGGGATATCGCCAAGCTGATCGTCCAGGTCGCCGACGGCAACTGGCACGAGCTGTTCGCGCACCTTGCCCACACCCATCTGGTGATCGAGGCGGTCGCCGTCTCGACCCGCCGCCACCTTGCCGAAGTCCACCCGCTGTGCGCGCTGCTGGTGCCGCATTTCGAAGGCACGCTGTTCATCAACTACGAAGCCGCGACCAGCCTGATCACCGCCGGCGGGCCGATCGACCGGATCTTTGGCGGGACGATCGCTTCCAGCCAGCAGATGGCTGCCGATGCGCGGGCTACGTTCGATTTCACCCGCGCGATGCTGCCCAATGATCTCAAGGCGCGCGGGGTTGGCGATGCGAGCAAGCTGCCCGACTATCCCTATCGCGACGATGCCCTGCTGGTCTGGCAGGCGATCCACGAATGGGTCCAGGGCTATGTCGGGCTGTACTATTCCGGCGACAATGCGGTGACCGGCGACAGCGAGCTGCAGGCCTGGGCCGCGACGATTGTCGGGGAAGGGCAGGTCAAGGGCTTCGGCCCGATCGAGACCGTGCATCAGCTGATCGACAGCTGCACGATGATCCTGTTCACCGCCAGCGCCCAGCACGCCGCAGTCAACTTTCCGCAGGCGACGATCATGGAGTTCGCCCCGGCGGTGACCGGGGCCGGCTGGCAGGCCGAGCCGCTGGAGCGCCATGGCCACGACCGGCAGGAATGGCTGAGCTACATGCCGCCCACCGATCTGGCGCTGAAACAGCTTGAAGTGCTCTACCTGCTTGGATCGATCCATTATCGCCCGCTCGGCACCTATCTCAGCCGCGACTATCCCTTTCCGGCGTGGTTCACCGATCCTCGGGTGACTGGCAGCGAAGGTCCGCTGACGCACTTTCAGGAGGCGCTGTTCAAGGTCGAACAGCGGATCGCGGCGCGCAACGGAGCGCGCCGCGCGAGCTATCCCTACCTGCTGCCAAGCCAGATCCCGACCAGCATCAACATCTGAAGCCGAAACGAAAAGGCCCCCGTCCACCGGCTAACCGGGCGGACAGGGGCCTTGTCACACCTTTGGGCGGGGCGATCAGTCCATCCGTTCCTTCTGGCAATCTTCCAGCCTCTTTTCGCGCTTCTTGGGATTGCTTTCGGCACCGGCGGTCGCCTTGCACTGACCATAGGGGGTCTTGGCTTCGGCAGCGGCCAGCGCGGCCTTATCGTCGAATTCGGCCAAGAGCTCGCCGTCGGCGGTGAAAGGGGTTTCCTGAGCCAGCTGCGACATCAGTTCGCGGCCCTGCGGCAGGCGTGCCCGCTTGCCGGTGATGAAGCCGGCAAAGATCCCGATCGCGATCACGCCAACGCCGGTCGCCACCGTGTTGCCTTCGCCTTCCTGGCGGAAGCTGCCCTTGACCGGGACAGCGCGCCCGCCAAGGTCGATATGCGTCAGGTCGAATTCCAGCTTGCCCGACTTGCCGAATGCGCCCTTGCCGGTGCGCCAGGTAATCACGGCACTGGCCGGGGTGCCGCGCGGGATCACCACGGTCGAGCCGACCGAAACGTCATTCAGCACGGTCAGCTTGAATGTATTGCCGGCCCTGTGAGTGCTGCTGCTGACTTCTTCGGCCACGGCCAAAGTAATCGGCGTTCCGGCCGCCAGCGAGAGGTTCTGCGGTGCTGCGGCAGGGGCCGGCACTTCAACCACGGCGGGCTGGGTTGCGGCGGCAGGCGCGGCGGCATCCTGCGCGGACACGGACGAAGATACGAGCGCGACCGCAGCCACGCCCAAGGCAAACTTCTTCATGAAACCCCCTCTCGGAATGGCCAACTGCAGGCTGGCCTGCGCTTTGCATATCGAACGATCGCAAGTTGCACAATATGCGGGATTTTTGAGTGAAGGCTGGATCTGTGTCTGCTGCGCGGAACGAACTGCAGGCGCTGATTTTCACAAAATTCCAAGTTCAGTTCGCGTGGATTGCTGTTGCAGTTTGCCAACCGCGAGACCGGATCATCCCAGCGGGCTTGGCTTGGAGGTCAACGAATGTCGCATTTGCGAAACGGGCGGCTGACCTGCCGTCCAGGACTATGAAGCTACGGATCGATACTGATCCAAAATGGCTGAATTCCGCCTGTTTCATCGGATGGCTCGCCGTCACTGCAGAAAAAAGAATATTCCACAATAACAGAGTATTGACTTGCGGCATCCGCTGCTTCACCATTTCCGAGTCGCAAGCATTACATTTGAACTCTTCGGGAGTATCGTGCCTTGAGGTCAGCCCTTTTGGCGGCGGGTGCCGTCGCTTGTCTGATGCCTGCAGTATTGCACGCTGCAGAGACAGTAACCTACACCTATGACGCCAAGGGGCGGCTGGTAAAGGTCGTCCGGTCGGGGACCGTCAACAATGGCGTGCAGACAACCTATACGCACGACAAGGCGGACAATCGCAAGAACACGACGACGACCGGATCGCCGAACAGCAGCCCGCCGCCGTAAACCGGCGGCAGTGCTCGCCAGCCAAAACTACCGCTCTAATCAACGGACCCCACAATGACCGGAACCCTTTCACGCGCCCGCGCGGTGCGCCGTGCCCTGCTGTGCCTTTCGACCGTGCTGGCGACCGGGATAGCCTTGCCTGCTTTCGCTCAAAGCGCAGATCCGCCAGTGCGCGAGGCTGTCGATGAGCGGGGGGTTAACCTCGCGACTGGGGCGGTGACGGTGCCGCGTCATACCTTGACGGTCGGGAGCGGAAATTCTGCACTGTCGGCCGGCGTAGATGTCCGTACGTACAGCCAAGTTCACACCTGGAAGCTTGCCATCAAGTCGAATGGAGCCAGCCAGGTCTTGGTGATAGTCGGCAAGCGATCCTTGGCCTTTAACATCAGCGGATCGACTTACACCAACGTCCAGCAGACCGGTGAAACACTGTCGGGAAGTGGAACGACCTACACCTTCACCGATCGAGATGGATCGATCATTCAGTTTGACCGGTCGCAAGTAGATCCAATTGCTGACGATATCAACTATGGCACCAAGGGCTATCTGGCCCTGGGGAATTCGATCACCTACGCAAATGGTGAAATTATCTCTCTGAAATACAAGTACTATAGTGGAGATGCAATGCTGGGGTGGACCAGCTTTGTCCGGCTGCAGGGCCTTTCATCGTCAAATGGCTATGTCGCCAAGTTCAAGTACGAGACCCAGGCTGCAAACAGCGCTGGTTTCCGCAACATCACCGGGTTGCAGATGGTCAATACAGCCGTCGATTACTGCAATCCTGCAGAAGATACCTGCACAGGATTAACCCAAGCCTGGCCCGAGGTCACTCTGGCCACTGCAGGAGTCTGGGTGGGGAACGGCTATGACTACGCGGTGACCGCAACCGACAACATGAACCGGACTACGACATACAAGTATCCGCAAGCCAAAACAAACAAGTTCGGCTCGCTCCGTCTGCCGGGGCAAACGAGCGACAACTACATCGTCACCTACGGCACCGATGGCCGCGTTTCGGGGGTCACGATCGATGGGCTGACCTGGCAGTATGCCTGGTCCTACGCGGCTCCGAACATGACGACCACGATCACCAAGCCGGGCGGCGCACAGGTTGTCTATGTGACGGATACCACCAAGCAGCGAGTCACAAGCGTCAAGGACGAACTCAATCGGACCACGCTCTACGGATCCGATAGCGCCGCCCGGATCAATTCGATCACCTATCCCGAGGGCAACAATCTGGTTGTGACTTACGATGCGCGCGGGAACGTGATCCAGCAGACCTGGAACCCCAAACCGGGCACGGGCGAGGCGGCCATCACGGTAACCGCAAACTACGACGCGAGCTGCCTGGTGGCGGTGAAGTGCAACAAGCCCAACTGGACCCGCGATGCGCTGAATAACCAGACTGACTATGTCTATGACCCGGTTCACGGCGGAGTGGTGACGGTGACCGCGCCGGCCGACAGCGCCGGTGTCCGCCCGCAGACCCGGGTGACCTATTCGACCAGACAGGCCTATTTCAAGAACGCCGCCGGATCGATCGGTGCATCCGGTCAAAGCACCTATTTGCCGACTGCAATCTCACAATGTCTGAGCGGGGCCAGCTGCGCCGGGACGGCGAACGAGCGCAAGACCACGATTGACTATGGGCCGCAGGTTGCGGGAACGGCGAACAACCTGTTCCCGGTCAGCCAGACAGTCGCGGCGGGCGACAATTCGGTCAGCCTGACGACCAGCCAGACCTTCGATGTCCTTGGCAATGTCAAATCGATCGACGGCCCCTTGCCTGGCACGCAGGACCGCGTGACGATGCATTACGATGCCTTGGGCCGTCAGGTCGGCAAAGTGGGTCCCGACCCCGATGGCGTCGCCGGGGCGGGGCAGCCGCCGGTTGCCCAGCGCACCACCTATAACACCGCCGGGCAGTTGACGAAGGTTGAAACCGGGAACGTCGCCGATCAAACGGATGCGGCCTTTGCCGCCTTCACCCCGATCGCGGAATCCGTGACCACCTATGATGCAAACGGCCGGCCAATCCGGGCCGAGAACAAGGTAGGCGGGACCACCTATGCCGTGGTTCAGCAGAATTACGATGCCCAGGGCCGTCCCGATTGCGTGGCCGTGCGGATGGATTCGGCGGTCTGGAATAGCCAGACCGATGCCTGCCTGCCGCAGACCACTGGTCCGGATGGGCCGGACCGGATCAGCAAGACCGCCTACAACGCCGCCGATGAGGTTACGGGCGTAACCACCGCGCTCGGGACCAGTGCTGTGGCGACCGAAACGACCAGCTATACCGCCAATGGCCAGGTCCAGAACGTCAAGGACGGCGAGGGCAATCTGACCACCTATGAATACGATGGGCATGACCGGTTGAAGAAGACCCGTTTCCCGGTCGTTGCGCAGGGAGCCAATGCCAGTTCGACCACGGACTATGAGGAACTGACCTACAACGCCAATTCCGCTGTAACCGTGAAGCGGCTGCGCGATGGCAGCACGATCGCCAACAGCTATGACAACCTGGGCCGGCTGACCGCCTACACCCCGTCGGGCGAGGCGCAGCAGACGCTGCAGTACAACCTGGTCGGCGACCTGACCTTGTTACAGACTGTCGGAGGCACCGGTTCGGTAAGCCGTACCGTCAACGCGGTGGGCCAGCTCAAGAGCGAGAGCCAGCCATTCGGTTCGGCCAGCTACAACTACGATGCCGGCGGGCGAATGTCGCGGCTGACCTGGGCTGACGGGTTCTTTGTCGACTATGTCTATGACAATGCCGGCAACGTCACCCAGATCCGCGAAAACGGAGCGCTGTCGGGGCTGGGCCTGCTGGCCAGCTATGAGTATGACAATCTGGGCCAGCGCACCAAGGTCACCCGCGGCAATGGCACGGTGACCAATTACACTTTCGATCCGGCCAGGCGGCTGGCTTCGATCGAGCAGAATTTGGCCGGAACGGCCGATGACCACACGATCGGATCGATCACCTACAACCCGACCGGGCAGATCACTGGGCAGACGCGCAGCAATGACAGCTATGCCTGGAGCGCGCATTACAACGTCAACCGCGATTACACGGTCAACGGGCTCAACCAGATGACCGTGGCCGGGGCGACCGGGCTCGGCTATGACGGACGCGGTAACCTGATCACCTCGGGCAGCAGTGCCTATGGCTATGACAAACTCAACCGGATGATATCCGCGCCGGGCATCACCATGGGCTATGATCAGCTGGGGAGGATGAGCAAGTACAATTCCAGTGGCGGCAATTTGCGCTTTGCCTATGCAGGCTCGGCGCTGATCCAGGAAACCGATGGTCCAAGCGGCGCGGTGCTGCGGCGCTATGTCCCCGGGCCGGGCACGGACGAACCGGTGGTGTGGTACGAAAGCGCCACCACCGCCGACCGCCGCTGGCTCCACGCGGATGAACGTGGTAGCGTTATCGCCGTCTCGGACGGATCGGGTGCGATGCTCAGCGTCAACCGTTATGACGAATACGGCATCCCGCAAAGCGGCGGGGCAGGGCGGTTCCGCTATACCGGCCAGGCCTGGCTGTCCGAACTCGGCATGTATTACTACAAGGCGCGGATGTACTCCCCCTCCCTCGGCCGGTTCATGCAGACCGACCCGATCGGGTATGGGGATGGGATGAACCTGTATAACTACGTTGGGTCGGATCCGGTTAATGCGACCGATCCGAGCGGGATGACCACTTGCTCACAGACGATCACATATCATCAGCATATGTGGCTTTCAAACGGCACTGTGGTTCCTGGGCAAATCCACATATTGAACTCGTCGATTGAATGCTCAAGTTCAGGCGGAGGTTCAAATGCAGCTGAAATGAGGCGGATGGCTTGGGCAGAATCGCGGGGAGGTGCGGGAGGAAGTGGAGGCCGTAGTCGAACAACCAATTCAACTAGCGATCCTTGCTCTGATAGTGCGCCGAACCTGAAGATCGATGCCGAGCTATTTCTTATACCCGCATCCCCATTTGGGCAAATAAGCGGCACCTTGACAAACCCTGCGACTGGACAGCAATGGAGTTTCTCTTCGAGAAATGGCTATACCATTGGAACATTTACTGGAAACTATCAGCTCAATGGCACGATAAGCGGAGGGCCCAACGCTTTGCAGGGTGGTTTGGATATTTCTGTCGCTTCAGTTGGCGCATTTGGAAGGAGTTGGGGGAGGACTTCAATAACCAGCAACCGAGGTCGATCGTTAGGTAGTGGCGAGCTCTCACCAGGTGCTTCTGGCGGACCACTACGTGGTCTGAAATCTTGGCGGCTAAATCCCTTAGCCTTGGGCGGTGTTTCATTTGACCCAATAAACGTAACCCTAACAAATTCTGGCATTTGTGGTAATAAAAAATGAAATTTGATGAAATCTATTCATTTTGGATTGCAGCCCTGATGACGGTCTATATAATAGGAGTCATGCTTGATTACGAAATATATTTAAATTATTGGTTAATTATGTGTGTTAGCTTTCCGGTATTTGTACTATGCTTATTTAAGCATAAGGATATGTCTACTAGAATTATTTGCTTGGTGTTGATGTTTATGTGCGTTATTTTGTTTGCGTTCCCATTTATAAATAAGAAAACCAGCAATGCGGGGCTGAAGTGACAGGAATTCCTGGCACAGTATACTAAATTGACGCACCGCCGCCACCATAGCACCAAACTCCGATGGCAAGGCCAGCCCGGACTGCGCTTCCCGGCGTGGCGCATCATGTCACCCAGCGCGGGGACGGCCCCCCCACACCCAAACCCCGTTGTGCACACCCCGTCCCCTTTCACTTGGCGTTCAGCTTGGCACTGGTTATAGGCCTGCACCATGTTAGCCCGCTCCCCTGCCAAGCTCGCCCTTCTTGCCGTCGCTTCCACGGCCATGCTGTTCACTGCCGGGTGCGGCGGGCGTGGGGGGAAGCCGCGCGATACGGCCTTTGTCGCGCGCGATGTGGAGACGCTCTACGGCGCGGCCAAGGACAAGCTGGATGGCGGCAATACCCTGATCGCCGCCGCGCTGTTTGACGAGGTTGAGCGCCAGCATCCTTATTCGCCGTGGGCCCGCCGCGCCCAGCTGATGAGCTCGTTCAGCTATTACGTCGCCAAGGATTACACCAAGTCGATCCAGTCGGCCCAGCGGTTCCTCTCGATCCATCCGGGCAACCGCGACGCACCCTATGCCTATTACCTGATCGCGCTGTGCTATTACGAGCAGATCAGCGATGTGGACCGCGACCAGAAGATCACCCAGCAGGCGCTGACCGCGCTGAACGAGGTGATCCGCCGCTATCCCAACACCCGCTATGCCGCCGATGCCAAGATCAAGATCGACCTGGTGAACGATCATCTGGCCGGCAAGGAAATGCAGATCGGCCGGTTCTATGAGCGATCGGGCCGCTGGCTCGCCGCGTCCTATCGCTTCCGCAACGTGATCGACAAGTACGAGACCACCAGCCACGCGCCCGAGGCGCTGTTCCGTCTGGTCGAAACCAGCCTGCAGCTGGGCATGCCCGAAGAAGCGCTGAAATATGCCGCGGTGCTGGGCGCGAACTATCCGGGCAGCGAGTGGTACGACAAGGCCTACAAGCTGATGGGCAAGCATGCCCCCGGGGTTGCCTCCAAGTAGGCCGGCCGGGGCAGGGGTCGTGGCACGGGCAAGCCGGCTGAGCCTGCCCGCCGGGCTGCGGCTGTTTCCCGATGACCTGAACGCCGCGCTGCGCGCCGCGTTGGGCGCGGTTATCGGCGTCAGCCTGTTCGTCGCCGCGCTTGATCTGGCATTCGCCGCCGCGCTGCCCGAGGGCTACCGCCAGTTCTACACCGCGCCGCTCTATCCGCGCATGCTCTCCTCGTGCCTCGGCGCGCTGAAGGAGGAGCTGCTCTACCGCCTGCTGCTGACCACCGCACTGGCCGCGCTGCCCACGCTGTGGGGCAAAAGCGCCGGTCCGAAGTGGATGATCGCCGCGATCGTGCTGGCGCAATTCGCCAATGTCCACGCGCTGGTGCTGGAACTGCCGCCGTGGGGGGCGCTGCGGTTCTGGCTGGTCGGCTGCATCTGGGGTTGGCTTTACTGGCGGCACGGACTGGCCAGCGCGATGCTGGGGCATGGGGCCGTACACTTGCTGCTCGATCCGCTGCTTCTGCGCCTGCTCTAGCCTTTCTACTCCCCAAGTTGACATTTCGTTCAGCGGCGTGCTCTATAGCTGGCACCCATGCTCTCGCAGAAAACCCGCTATACGATCCGCGCGCTTCAGCACCTGGCCGACAAGGTCGGGCAAGGGCCGGTCCGGCTGGACGCGGTTGCCGAGGCGCAGAACATTCCGCGCAAATTCCTTACCGTGATCCTTTCGGAAATGGTCCGCGCCGGGCTGGTGGTATCGCACCGCGGGCGCGAGGGCGGATATGAACTGGCACTGGCCCCGGTTGATATCCGATATGGCGACATCATCCGGCTGACCCGCGGCAGCCTGGCACTGGTCCCTTGCGCCAGCCGCAATGCGCACGAACATTGCAACAATTGCCTGCCCGAGGCGGAGTGCCGGCTGCGCGGGCTGATGCTGACCTTGCGGGATGAGATGGCGGCGATGCTCGATCAGGTCACGCTGGCCGATCCGATCAAGCTAGAACCCAGCTTTGCCGGTGACGGTGAGGGGTGACGAAGCCGTGCGGCTTGTCTAGAACGAGTCGCGAACATGCTGACCCGCCTCGCCATCCGCAATATCGTTCTGATCGAAGCGCTCGACCTCGATTTCGCCGGGGGTCTTGGTGTGCTGACCGGCGAGACCGGGGCAGGCAAGTCGATCCTGCTCGATGCCCTGGGGCTGGCGCTGGGCGCGCGCGCCGATAGCGGGCTGGTCCGGGCCGGCGAGGATCAGGCCAGCGTCACCGCCAGCTTCGAATTCGACAAGCTACCGATGTCGATCCGGTCGATCCTGACCGAGGCCGAGCTGGATGTGGAACCGGGCGAGCCGTTGCTGATCAAGCGCCGGGTCAAGGCCGATGGCGGATCGAAGGCTTTCATCAATGACCAGCCGGTCGGCGCGGCCTTGCTGCGCGAACTTTCCGGCCATCTGGTCGAGCTGCACGGCCAGCATGACGATCGCGGCCTGGTCAATCCGCGCGGGCACCGCCTGCTGCTGGACCGGTTCGCGCGCGCCGATGTGGCCGGGGTGGAAGCGGCCTGGCAGGCCTGGCGCGCGGCGCAGGACGCGCTTGACGCGGCGCGGGCCGGGATCGTGCAAGCGGCCGAAGACCGCGACCTGCTGCTCGCCCATCTGGCCGAACTGACCACGCTCGAACCCGAAGTGGGGGAGGAGGAGCAGCTCGCCCAGGCCCGCAGCACAATGCAGAAAGGCGAAAAGCTGACCGACGATCTGGAGGCGCTGCGCAAGCTGTGGGCCGGATCGGATTCGGCGCTGGCAAGCCTGCGCAGCGCGGCCCGACGGCTGGACCGGATCGCCGAGGAACACCCGTTGCTGGCCGAAGCGCTCGGCGCGCTTGACCGCGCGGTGATCGAGGCGAGCGAGGCCGAAGAGAAGCTGGAGCGCGCGGCCGAGGCGCTGGCCCACGACCCCGCCGCGCTCGACCGGATCGAGACCCGGCTGTTCGAACTGCGCGCCGCCGCGCGCAAGCACCACTGCCAGGTCGACGATCTGCCGCACAAGATGCGCGAGATGCGCGCCGCGCTCGACGGGATCGAGGGCGGCGAGGCGGAACTGGCCGCGCTGGAAGCGGCGGCCTTGGCGGCGGCGGCCGACTACCGTGCACGGGCCGAGGCATTGTCCGCGCTGCGCCAGGAAGCCGCATTGCGGCTCGATACGGCAGTGGCGGCAGAGCTTGCACCGCTCAAACTCGATGCCGCGCGGTTCCGCACTTCGGTCGAGCCGCAGGGCGAGGAGCGCTGGGGCCCGTCGGGGATCGACGCGGTCGAATTCCAGATCAGTACCAACCCCGGCGCGCCGTTCGGGCCGCTCAACAAGATCGCCAGCGGCGGCGAACTGTCGCGCTTCATCCTCGCGCTCAAGGTCGCGCTGGCCGAAGAGGGCGGGGCGGCGACGGTGATCTTCGACGAGATCGATCGCGGGGTCGGCGGCGCGGTGGCTTCGGCCATCGGCGAACGGCTGGCCCGGCTGGCTGATGGCGGGCAATTGCTCGCCGTCACCCACAGCCCCCAGGTCGCCGCGCGCGGCGGGCAGCACTACGTGATCGCCAAGACCAGCGAGGGCACCGTCACCCGCACCTCGGTTCACCTGCTCGATGCCGCCGGACGGCAGGAGGAAATCGCCAGGATGCTCAGCGGCGCTGAAGTGACCCCCGAGGCGCGGGCCCAGGCGGACCGGTTGCTGGAGGGGGTCTGAAGGCCTTGAAGGCCTTGCAATATCCGGTTAGCCAATGCCATTGTGTTTTCCAATGGGGGCGTCGCACCATGTTTCTGAATCGCAGGTTTTCCGCATCGGCCTGGACCTGGGCCATGGCGCTTTGCGCCGCTGTGTTGCTGGCCGCGCCGCAGGCGGTCAAGGCGGCCAAGTTCTATGTCGATGGCACGGCGCTGGCGGTGAAGCCTGAGGAAAAGGTTGTTCCGGCCGCGCCCAAGCCGCTGCAGATCCTCTATGAATTCCAGCGTGATGGCGGCCCCAATCCCAAGGCGACCAAGTTCACCAAGCCGTTCATCCTGGAAGATCTGAAGGCCAGCGGCGGCTTTTCCTCGGTCGCCGAAACCCCGGTTGAGGGTGGCGCGGTGCTGAGCATCAAGTTCAACAACGTAGTCGATCCCGAGGCGCTGAAGAAGGCCAAGGCCGACGGGTTCAAGACCGGGCTCAGCTTTGGCCTGTTTGGCGGCACCGTGGTCGAGGACCTCTATGTGGTGACCTTCGAATATGTCCCCGCACCGGGCGCCACCCCGATCAAGACGGTGGTCCACCACAAGCTCACCACCTCGATCGGCAAGGTCGACCAGACCACGATCCCGGGCGTGCAGTACAAGAAGGCAGACCTCGCGGTGCGCGAACTGGTGCGCCAGGTGATGGCGCGCGGGCTCAACAACCTGTTCGCCGATCCGGCCTTCCCGCGCTGATGGGCACAGCCGCGAAGGGCTGGGCGCTAGTGCTGGGTTCCGCGCTGGCGCTGGCCGGCTGCGTCAGCATGCCGATCGACGAGGTTCCGGCTTCGCTCGAGACGCTGCAGGCGTTGCGTCAGGCTCAGATTCCGGCACTGGGACTTGGTTCCTTCACCACCGCGAAAGGCCTCGATCCGCGCAGTATCAACATTCGCGGATCGACCCTGCACCCGGCCAAAGGCAGCAGCTTTGCCGCCTTCCTGGGTGAGACCTTTGCCACCGAACTACGCGCTGCAGGCAAGCTTGATCCTTCAGCGCCGCTGGCCCTCTCGGGCGAACTGACCGAGAGCCAGGCAAAGGAGAACATGGCCAGAGGAACCGCCGCGCTGGGCGCGACACTGACCCTCTCGCGCGGCGGCAAGGCAGTGTTCTCCAAGCCCTACCGGGTCGAGACCAGCTGGAAGTCCGACTTCATCGGCGCGCTGGCCATCCCCGATGCGTTCCGCAACTACAACGGGCTTTATGCACTGCTGGTGCGCAAGGCACTGACCGATCCCGAAATGATCGCGGCGATGAAGGGTGGCTGATCGGTATGACCTGCTCGATCGCCCGGTCTGGCACTGGTTGACCGGCCCCGGCGCTGCGTTGGCGCGGGACGGGGGTGGGGCGGTCCGGATCGATCCGGGCTATGGCCCCTTCGCCGCAGCGCGTGATAGATCCGATGCGGCACAAGCCGCGCTGGCTGCGCTGGTCCAGCCGGGGGAGCAGGTCTGGCTGGTCGAGCCGGAGGAATGGTCCGCGCCGCCCGGCATGCGCCATGTCCGGACCGCGCCGCTGTTGCAGATGGTGGCGCAAAACCCTGTGCCAATTCAGCTCGACGATGCGCCGTCCGAGCCGCTGGGCAGCGATGACGCGGCCGCGATGACCGAGCTGGCGCTCGCGACAGAGCCGGGCCCGTGGAGCGAGCGCACCCGGCTATACGGGCAGTTCTACGGCATCCGGAGGGATGAGCGCTTGGCCGCGATGGCCGGCCCGCGGATGCGTCCGGCGGAGGGCTTGCAGGAAGTCTCCGGGGTTTGCACCTGGCCCGAGTATCGCGGGCAAGGGCTGGCCGGTGTGCTGATCCGCCGGGTCATGGCCGATATCGTCGCCGTCGGACGGACGCCGTTTCTCCACTCGTATGCCGGCAATACCAAGGCGATCGGGCTTTATGAATCGCTTGGTTTTGTGGCACGGCGGAACATGGTGGTGACGGTTCTGGAGCGCGGCTAAGACAGCATCATGGGAATCGACCTTTCAGAAGCCGAAGCCGCCAACGAGCTGATGCGGCTGGCGCGTCAGATCGCGCATCACAACCGGCTGTACCATGCCGAGGACGCGCCGGAGATATCCGACGCCGACTACGACGCCCTGGTCCGCCGCAATGCGGCGATCGAGGCGGCGTTTCCGCATCTGGTGCGGGATGATAGCCCAAGCCGGCTGGTCGGGCATGAGGTGGCGGCATCGCCTTTGTCGAAGGTGACGCACGAGGTTCGGATGATGAGCCTCGACAACGCGTTTTCGGATGCCGACGTCGAGGATTTTGTCGCACGGGTGCGGCGCTATCTCAACCTGCCTGAGGACGCCGAAGTGGCGATGACTGCCGAGGACAAGATCGACGGGCTGTCGTGCTCGCTGCGCTATGAACATGGCCAGCTGGTCCGCGCGGCGACCCGCGGTGACGGACAGGTGGGCGAGGATGTGACGGCAAATGTCGCAACCATCGCCGATATTCCGCAAGTTCTTAAGCCCCTCCCCTTCAGGGGAGGGGTTGGGATGGGGCATCTGGCCGACTGTCCCCACCCCCCGACCCCCTCCCCTCAAGGGGAGGGGGGGATTCCCGACGTGTTCGAAGTGCGCGGTGAAGTTTACATGTCGAAGCAGGACTTCGCCGAGCTCAACGCCCGGCAGGAGGCCGCCGGTGGCAAGATCTTCGCCAACCCGCGCAATGCTGCGGCGGGCTCGCTGCGACAGAAGGATCCGGGCGTTACCGCCAGCCGTCCGCTGCGTTTCCTAGCCCATGGCTGGGGTGCAGCATCGGCGGTGCCCGAAGCGACCCAGTTCGCGATGATGCAGCGGATCGCAGCCTGGGGAATCCCGGTCTCGCCACTGCTGGCGCGCTGCAGCGATGCTGCACAATTGCTGCAGCATTACCGCAGCATCGAGCACGCCCGCGCCGAGCTGCCGTTCGATATCGACGGAGTGGTCTACAAGGTCGACCGGCTCGACTGGCAGGAGCGGCTGGGCTTCGTCGCCAAGGCCCCGCGCTGGGCGATCGCGCACAAGTTCCCGGCTGAGCGCGCCGAGACCACGCTGGAGGCGATCGACATCCAGGTTGGCCGCACCGGCAAGCTGACACCGGTGGGCCGGCTGACCCCGGTTACGGTGGGCGGAGTGGTGGTCTCCAACGTCACGCTGCACAATCGCGACGAGATCGCCCGGCTCGGTGTGCGCCCCGGCGACCGGGTGGTGATCCAGCGCGCCGGCGACGTGATCCCGCAAGTGGTCGAGAACCTGACCCGCGAAAGCCCGCGCGATCCCTATCACTTCCCCGACCATTGCCCTGAGTGCCAGAGCGAGGCCGTCGCCGAGGAAGGCGAGGTCGATGTTCGCTGCACCGGCGGGCTGATCTGCCCGGCGCAGCGGACCGAGCGGCTCAAGCACTTCGTCAGCCGCGCCGCCCTTGATATCGAGGGGCTGGGTGAGAAGACCATCGACGAGTTTTTTGCATTGGGCTGGCTGGAAAGTCCGGCGGACATCTTCCGCCTGCGCAAGCGGCGCAGCGAAATCCTGGGGCGCGAGGGGTGGAAGGAAAAGTCGGTCGACAATCTCCTCGCCGCGATCGAGGCCAAGCGCGCGCCCGATGCCGCGCGGTTGCTGTTCGGGCTGGGGATTCGCCATGTCGGCGCGGTGACGGCGCGCGATCTGCTCAAGCGGTTTGTGACGCTGGAAGAATTGCGCCATGCATCGACCAGCGGAGAGGCCGAAGCCTTGACCAGCATCGATGGCGTCGGTCCTGCCGTGGTCGAGGCGCTGGGCGATTTCTTCCACGAACCGCACAACATTGCTGTCTGGGAAGACCTGCTCTCCGAAGTGACCCCGCCGCCCTATGTGGTCGAAACCAAGGACAGCGCGATGGCGGGTAAGACCGTGGTCTTCACCGGCGCGCTCGAGACGATGAGCCGCGACGAGGCCAAGGCCCAGGCCGAGCGACTGGGCGCGCGTGCGGCGGGATCGGTCAGCGCCAAGACCGATCTGGTCGTGGCCGGGCCGGGGGCGGGGTCAAAGCTCAAGAAAGCCGCGGAACTGGGGATCGAAGTGATTGACGAGGCCGCCTGGGCCGCCATCGTCAAGGCAGCGGGCTAGGGCTCAGCGATAGTAGCTGTAGCTCCCGCAAAAGCCTTGATCATCGCTGGAGCGCGGCATGGCCGGGCCTTCGAATACTTCCATGCCCAGACTGTTGCGGGCTCCCTGGCGATAGACCACGATCCAGCGGACCGGGGCATTGCAGCCGAATTCGTTGCCGCGCAGCATCTTGACGCGGCGCGGGCTCGTCACCTTGAGAACCCGGGCCGGGAACACCCCGGTGATGCTTTGATAGGCGGGAAGGTCTGCCGCGACGGTTACCGCAATGGTTTGCCCGGCTGCGATCAGCCGCGAGGGGGAAAGCCGGATATCACCGGTGATTGAGATCGCCGTGGTCGAGGCGGCGCGCCAGCGTTCTTCCCCGGCGGGTTTGGCTTGGGCAACCGAAGCAATGGCGGCGATCGCAAATGCGGAAAGGCGAAGAGACTTCATGCCTTGGGTTTAGCGCATGCCGCGCCGCTGGCAATTGTTTGAGCGGCCTAACGCGCTCTGACGGGCCTGCAACACTCTGGCAAGGCAAGCTGTCGGGGACGGAGTCTGCCTGCCGCAAGACTTCGTTTACCATGCGCCGAAAGCAGGAATTTACCAATCTCAGCTATGCCCAGGTTCGATCCATGCATTTGACGAAGGTTGAGGACCATGAAATTCCGGAAACATTTTCTAACCGACAACCGAGGTGCCGCTGCGGTTGAACTTGGTTTGGTTCTTGGCCTGGTAACGATAGCTGTTCTTGGTACGGTCATCGGGCTGGGTACAGGCGTCCAGTCAAGCTATCAGGATACCGCGCAAAAGGTGGCCGACGCCACCCCGTAGGGCGGGCCAGATCAGCTGTGCTCCTGCGCTTCTGGAATCGGGGCGCGGGTGCGGCGGACCGCGACAATCAGCACCCCCAGCAACGCAATTGCAGATCCGGCGATCATTTGCGTGTCGAGCTGGTCTCCGGTAATTGCCACCCCCAGGCCAATCGTGGCCAGTGGAGTGATCAGGGTTAGCGGGGCGAGCAGGTTTGCCTCGTAGCGCTGGATCAGCACGAAATAAGCAGTGTGGGCCAACACCGAAACCACCAGCGCCGAAAACAGCAAGGCAATCACGAAGGACCAGCCCGCCGCCGCGGCGTGGCTCCATTGCGGCAGTTCGCTCGCGATACTGAGCGGCATCAGCAGGACCATGCCGGTCAGCCCGACCCAAGCCTGAAAGCGCAACGGGTCGATCGCCTCCATCTGCTTCATCAAAACCGCGCCAAGACTGCCGGAAAAGGCAGCCGCCAGTATCAGCAGCATGCCGGCCGAAATCGCAAAGCCAGGCTGCCACACCACCAGAAGCACCCCGATCAGGGTCAGGGTGATTCCCAGCGCGCGGCGCCAGCGGATCCGTTCGCCCAGCATCAGGATCGACAGCAGCGTGGTGATCGGCACCCCGGCCTGACTAACAATTGCGGCTTCGGAAGGTGTAACGGTTTGCAGGCCAACGAACAGCAGGGCAAAGGATCCGCCGCCCATCAGCAGGCCAACCACCAGAATTCGCCAGGCCGGACGCGGCATCGGTCGCAGCCAGGGCAGGGTGGCGAAGAGCACGATCGCAAAGCGCAGCCCGGCATAGAACAGCGGCGGAACGTGCCAATCGGTCACCACGATCTTGCTGACCACATTGTTGACTGCCCAGACCAGGCAGATCGCGACCAGCAGCAGGAAATCGCGAAGGTTCAAATTGCACCGCCCCAAAGCACAGAAGGCGCAGCCGAAGCCGCGCCTTCCCCCATGCTGCCCCATGGGTGCGAATGCAAGGATGAGGTCGCCTTTACTCTTGCATTCGGGAACTCAGAACACGAAGTCGGTGGCGGTGAGGGTCTGGGTGCCCGCGCCGACCAGCAGCATTTCCATGTCCGAAGTGCCATTGCCGTCAAGATCGACATAGACCCGCAGGTCTGCGCCCAGATCGGCCCAGCGCACCTCGGCGGTGCCGTTGGCGTGGAAGGCCTGGCCATCGATGAAGGTCAGCGTCTGGCGACCGGCGATGTTCGGATTGGCATCCAGAGCCCGGAAATCGAGCGTGTCGGTGCCGGCCTGGAAGTCCATGATCTGGTCCGCGCCGCTACCGGTCAGGCTGTCGTTGGTGAACAGGTAGCGGAACTGGTCCGCGCCGTCGCCGCCGGTCAGGATGTCGGATCCGGCCAGGCCCATGATCTTGTCGTTGCCGATCCCGCCGTCGATCGTGTCGCCCAGGAATCCGCCGCGAATCTGGTCGATCCCGTCGCCACCGTTGATGACGTTGATCGCGCCCAGGGCGGATTTGATGACGTCGACGCCGGTGCTGCCGGTGATGTTGAAGGTGACGTTCGCGCCGCCGGTCATGCCGGTGGCAAAGAACACATCGCCGGGCACCATGGAGACCGCGATGGTCCCCGTTCCGGACAGCGCCGAATTGCTGGCAAAGCCGCTGGTGAACTGGGCATTGGTCAGGTTGAGGGTGGTGCCGGCGGTCATGTCGATCCCCTCGAACCCGGTGATCGTGCCAAGCGAGACCGAACCATTGACGATACGCAGCGTGTCGGTATCGGTGCCGCCGTTGACGTGCGATCCGTTGGACTGCGCCCAGACGGCCACCAGGTCATTCCCGGCCCCTGCATTGACCGTGTCGACCCCGCCCGCGATCGTGATGGTATCGCCACGGTTGCCGCCGGTGATCAGGTCATTGCCGCCGCCATCGCTGATGATGCCGATGGCATCGGGGTGGACGGTGATCGTCTCATTGCCGCCGGCACCCTGGATGTTGAAGGTGATGTTCGATCCAGCCGCCACCGCGAAATTGTTGGTCAGCGCGCTCTGCCCAGCGAACAGGCTGACCGAGATCGTGCCGGTGCCGCTGATCGCGGCGTTGCTGGGCAGGCTGAAGAACTGGCCGTTGCTGAGCGCGAGCGTGGCGGCGTTCTGCAGTTCGATTGCTTCGATTCCGCTCATCGTGAACGGTGTCACCGTTCCACCGGTGAGGCGCAGCGTATCCGTTCCGATGCCGCCAAGGATCTGCGAATTGCCGTTGTTGGCATTGATGATGATCAGGTCGTCACCGTCGCCGCCATTGAGCACGTCTGCGCCGCCGCCCCCGATCAGGGTGTCATTGCCGCCGAAGCCGGAAATGAGGTCCTTGAACTGCGTGCCGGTCAGGCTGTTGTCGTTGGCGCCGCCATCGAGTTGGATCACGTCGTTGGCCGACCAGTTGGTGAAGGTGGTGCTGGCAAAGGTGAAGTTGTTGGTGACGTCGATTTCAACCTTGTCGGCATTTGCGGTACCCTCGATCGTCCCGGTCTGGGCGTTTGCGCTAATTGTCGTGTCGCTGACCAGAAGCAGCAGGGAGCCTGTCGAGGAGCGGATCGTGCCGTTGTCCAGATCGAGGTTGGTGATCTTCATCTGGAACCCGTGCCCGTCGAGGATCACGCCGTTGACCAGTTCAGTCAACGCGGTGTTGGCACCGAAGAACGCGCTCGCAGCGGAAAAGGCGTTGTCGAACCGGATCGTCCCGCCGGCGAGGCGATAGCTGCCGTCGCCCCATGCTGCGGCAGAGGAGGCAATGGCGATTGTGCCGTTGTCGACAATGTTGCCGAGAGTCAGCACACCGCTCGATCGATGGCCGAAGTTTCCGGTCATCGTCAGGGTGGTACCGGTGGGAGCCATGATTTGGCCACTGCCGGTGGTCCCGGTTTCACCAAGGGTGGTGCCTGTGTTATTGGTCAGGGTTCCGCTGGTGCGAAGGATTGCATTGTTGTGCAGCGTAATGCTGGCAGTGCCGAACACGCCGCCATTCAGACCGGAGAGCGTGCCGCCTTCGACGCTGATGATGCCGCCAAAGGTTGTATTCGAGCTGCCAAGCTGCAGCGTTCCCGCGCCAAGCTTGGTGATACTGCCATTCCCGATTATCGGCGCATTGATCCGCGCCGTGGTGCCGGCGGTGGCTACGTTGAACTCGGTTTCGTTACCGATCGACACCCGGAGACCGCCAAACGAGCTGATCTCAAACTCTCCGCCGCCAACCGCAGTGGTCACATTGACCCGGGCAACGCCAGTTCCGATGGCACCTGCGTCGAAGGAGAGCGTGGCAACGCCGCTGCCGCTATCGGCCAGCGAGCCCTGGAACAGCACATCGCGCGCGCCGGTGCTGGTGACGTTGAGCGTGCCAAGCGTCACAGTGGTGTTTTCGGTGAAGGTCGCGATCGTCGCGCCGCTTCCGCCGACCACCACGATATCGGCAATTGCGCCGGACCCGTTCGGCACGCCGCCGCTCCAGTTGGCGCTATCGGTCCACAGTCCGCTGTTGGTATTGTTCCAAAGTGGCATGTCACATTCTCCCGTTCCGTTCCGCAAGGCGCAGCTTCCCGGGCCCGAAACCGAGCCTGTGCCGCCGCCGCGGTGCATCGCTAAAGGTATGCTGGAGACCAAAGGCGAAAGGCCACCAGCTGCTGGGCTGTGAACTAGGGGGTGGTTGCAGATGAAACTTGGCGAAATTCGACAGAAAAGTTGTAGGAATCCGTCAATCTTCGCCGGGAAACTGGACATTTCCGACAAAGTTGAACGTTTCGGACACGTCTGGAATCAGAGCAGGAAGTCGCTTGCCGACAGCACCTGCGCCCCGGCGCCGACCAGCAGCATTGCCATGTCGGCTGTGCCATTGCCGTCAAGGTCAACGAACACTCCAAGGTCCGCGCCAAGATCAGCAAACCGGACCTGCGGGATGCCGTTGTTGACGAAGGCCAGCGTGCCGATGAAGGTCAGAGCCTGACGCCCAGCCGTGAACGGATCGGCATCCAAAGTCCGGAAATCGAGCTTGTCGCTGCCAGAGACGAAATCGAGGATCGCATCGGCGTTTGCTCCGGTCCCGGAATCGGTGGTGAACAGGTAACGGAACTGGTCCGCTCCTGCGCCGCCGGTCAACACATCCGCACCGCCCAGGCCCATGATCTTGTCGTTGCCATTGCCGCCGTTGATCGTGTCAACCTGGCTTCCGCCGCGGATCTGGTCGACATCATCGCCGCTGTTGATCGTGTTGGTGACGTTGAGATTGGCCTTGATCACATCGATCCCGGTGCTGCCGGTGATGATGAAGTTGATCGCCGAGCCGGGCGATGCGGTCATGCCGGTCGCGAAGAATACATCGCCGGGCGACATCGTTATTGTGATGGTGCCGGTTCCGGAAAGGGTCGAACTGGTTGAAAACCCGTTGGTGAACTGCGCGCTGGTCAGGTTCAGCGTCGCACTGCTGAGAGTAATCGCCTCAAAGCCGGTGACCGAGCCCAAAGTGATCGAAGCGGAATTGACTTGAAGGGTATCGGTGTCGGCACCGCCATCGATGAACGAACCACTGGCGTTGAGTATAATTGTGTCGTTGCCGTTACCGCCGTTGATTGTATCGATTCCCCCGCCGCCGCCTAAGGTGTCGGCACCGTCGAACCCGTTGATCGTGTCGCGCCCGGTGGTTCCGGTCAGGCTGTTGATGCCTGCGCTGCCGTTGATCGTGATCAGATCGGTCCCGGCGGTCCAGTTCGACAGGGTTACGCCGGACAGGTTGAAGCCAAATTCGGCATTGACAGTGAACTGATCGACCCCGGCGGTGCCTTCGATCGTGCCATTCTGGGCATTGTTCGCGACAAAGATGTCATTGACGGTGACATTCAGCGCGCCGACCGAGCTGCGGAGCGTACCGGCGTCGAAGTCGAGGTTGCTGATCGTGGTCGCAAATCCGGCGGTATCGAGGATCCCGTTATTGTTTATCTCGGTCAGGCCCTGGCCGGGATGGCTCAACAGGTTCGCCGCGTTAAAGGCATTGCCGATCAAGAGCGTGCCGCCGTTGATCCGGAACGACGAATTGGTCACATTCTCCCCAATCGAGCCAAAGCTGGCGACCACCGTCCCGGTATCGGTTAGGCTGCCGAAATTCATGGTCCCTTGCGAGAGGTGCGAAAGGGTTCCGGTCAACGTCAGGGTGGTGGCTGCTTTGGCAGCGATTGTGGCTGAACCGGCATTGCCAGTGACGTTGAGGTTGGTGGCAAAGACCTGATTTGTCGATCCCGACGAACGGAAAGTGGCGTTGTTCGAAATGGTGACCGTGCCCGAGCCCAGCGCCGCATCGTTCAAGGCATCCAGTATACCACTGATAATGTCGATTCCGCCGGTAAAGGAGTTGGTAGCGTTCAGCTCCAGCGTCCCGGCACCGGACATGATCAGCGTGCCCGCGCCCAGGACTGGCAAATCGAACCGGGCAATCGATCCAGCGGTCACCACATTGACCAGCAAGTCGGACGCCAGCGTCAACCGCAAACCGGCGGAACTGCTGAAGGTGGTCGGGCTGGTGGTGGCCAGCGTATTGATGTTCAGCTGGGCGTTCGATGCGCCATTGTCAAAGATCAGGTCACCGATGTCCGTGCCCGAATCGGTGAGAGAGCCGCGGATGGTGATCCCGGTGGTCCCGGTCATGGTGATGTTCATGACCCCGACCGAAATGTCGGCGAATTCGGGAATGCCGACGATGATTGTGCCGCCGACATTGGTCGCGAATGAAAACGTTGCGGTCGAACTGGGTGCAGAGGGCACGCCGCCAGTCCAGTTGGCGGGATCGGTCCAGGTTCCGTTGCCGGATGCTATCCAGGTAGGCATGCGCATTCTCCCATCGAAGCGGGGTTGATATGGCGCGAACCCGGACAGACTTTTGCCTTGCCGTTAGGAGGAGGTTTCTGCCGTAACACAGCCACAGAGTCCAGCCTCGCAGCCGGACGGCCCCGATGCGGGACCACGTATTCAGTTACTTTGCCTAGCGCTACGCGTAGCTGGTCCGCTTGCGCAGCCACAGGATCGACCAGTCGCCCATGACCAGGCGCGCGGCGATCCGCAGCCCGGCGGCGAAGGCGGCGCGGCGCACCTGGGCTTCCTGGGATTCGAGCAGCCCAGCTAGCAGCAGGTTTCCACCTGGAACCAGCGCCTTGGCGAAGTGCGGGGCCAGATCGATCAGCGGACCGGCCAGAATATTGGCCAGGATCAGGTCATAGGGTCCGCGCGCTTCCAGCAGCGGATGGTCCATCCCGTCAGCGACCATCATGGTCAGCTCGCCCGGCTTAGCGCCGAGCCGGATACCGTTGGCGCGGGCATTGTCCTGCACAACATTGATGCAGACATCGTCGATATCGCTCGCCGTGGCCAGCGCGCGCGGCCAGAGGTGCAGGGCGGCAAAGGCGAGCAGGCCGGTGCCGGTACCGATATCGGCGCAGTTGCGCACCACCAGGCCGCGGCGCTTCATCTCGCCCAGCATCTCGAGGCATCCGGCAGTGGTGGCATGCTGGCCGGTGCCGAAGGCCTGGCTGGCAGGAATCTCGAAATCGCGCACGCCCAGTTCGGCCAGCGGCGTATGTTCCGGCGTGTGGACATGGAAACGTCCGGCGCGGATCGGTTCAAGACCCTGCTGGCTGTGCGTCAACCAGTCGATATCGGGCAGTTGCTCGTGAAACAGCAACGGCGAGGCGCCGTCGAACAACCTCCTGATTGCGGCAGCATCGGCCCTAGTCGGCTTGCGCGGAAGCCAGGCTTCAAGCTGCCATTGCTCGGGCTTGTCCTCTGCCACTTCGCTGCCTGACAGGACAATTTCCGGGTCCCAGTCATGCGCATCCTCGTGCGCCAGCAGTGCGGCTTCGATCAGCCCGCGCGGGGCGAGGGCGGTTAGTTTCCAGGCCTCGCTCATTGGCCCTGCGCCTCCCGATCCAGTCGCTTTGCCAGCCGATCACTGCCGCCCGCGGCATAGGCCACGCAAGCACGCTGGTAGGTCAATGGCGCATTGCCCGACAGCCGTTCGAGCAAGTCGCTGCCGCCCGGGTGCGGGGTCAGCAACAGGTCGCAAGGCAGTGCCTCGATCGTCCGTAGTCCGGCCCGCGCCGCGTCGATCCGCTCTGGGTGCGCGGTGAAGCGGTAGTCATCGGAGGAGATCGTGTTGACGCTGTCGGCATAGGCGATGGTCAGGCATTTCCCCGCGTCGCAGCTCTGCCAGGTCCAGCTGGCCGAACCGGGGGAGTGGGTCGGGTTGGCGTGCATGGTGAACCGGGTCTCCCCGACTGTCAGCGATCCGCCGCCGCGCAGGACGCGGTCGACTCGCGCCGGGGGCATCGGGTATTTTGCCAACAGCGCAGCCTGCGGGTCTTCGGGAACGGCCTTGCCGCTGCGCATCGCCACCTCGGCTCCGGGACTGACCACCAGTTTCGCGCCGGTAGCCCGCTGGATCGCCGCCATGCCGCCGACATGGTCGAAATGCTCGTGAGTCATCAGCAGCCATTTGATCCGCCTGGGATCGAAGCCGAGCGCGCGAATGTTTTTCAGCACGTGCGGCGCGGCGTCTTTGGGGCCGGTATCGATCAGCACCAGTCCGGCACGGGTTTCAACCAGCACCACCGTGATCCCGCAAGTCCCGACGTACCAGCTCTTGCCATGGATATGCGCAGGCGGGGCAGGTTCGGACCAACCATCGCGCGTTCCGCAAGCGGCGGCGATATCCTTGCTGGCCGCCGCGCGCGGCTCGGGTTTGGTAGCGCCAAGCGAGAGCAGGGCGAGGGCGGAAAGCGCGATCCTAACGAACAAAGGAGGCTCCATTGGCATCAAGCACCGCGCCCGTCATGCTATCCGGGGCATCAAGCGCACAAAAGGTAGCAATAGCAGCGATTTCTTCCGGTGTCGCGACCCGGCCCAGCGGAATATCGGCCAGCAGCCCCGGTCCGCCGCGACTGGCGAGATAGTCTCCCGCCATCGCGGTATCGGTAAAGCCGGGACAGATCGCATAGCTCATCACGCCCTGGTTGGCATATTGCCGGGCGATCGTCTTATGCATTGCAATCATGCCCCCTTTTGCGGCGGCATAGTGCCAGTGATCGGGCGAATCCCCGCGATAGGCCGCCCGGCTGGCGACGTGGACGATCCGTCCGGCGCGCTTGTCAGCCAGCCAGTGCTTGACTGCCAAACGCGAAAGCTCGGCGGCAGCGGTCAGGTTGATCCGCAGACTGTCTTCCCAGTTGTCGAGCCATTCGATGTCGCTCAGCGAAATCGGGTTGGCCTGGAACACCCCGGCATTGTTGACCAGAATGTCGATTCTGCCGCCGGTGCGTTCCAGTGCCTGATCCCACAGCGCAGAGGGGGCGGTCGGATCGACCAGGTCGGCGGGAATCGTATCGGCATCGACGGCGCGGGTCGCGTGGCCGATCACCATGACGCCGCGCGCGCGCAGCGACCGTGCGATCGCCGCGCCGATCCCGCGCGAGGATCCGGTGATGAGGGCAGTTGTCTGGGTCATGCGCGATCCTCTAGGGCGGTTTCCATCCAATTCAAATCCCGTCAGCCAAAATACGACCTTCAGTGCGCTTGCACCGCCTTTCGTTTTGACTATGGGGATTGTCGCGAAGGGGGCGCCTCGCGCCTCCGCAACCTACCAGAGGGAACGGCGCAGATGGCTGCCACCAAGAACCGACCGCTTTCACCGCACCTGCAGGTCTGGCGCTGGGGACCGGCAATGCTGGTCTCGATCCTCCACCGCGTGACCGGCGATGGCATGGCTTTCGTCGGCCTTGGCGTGCTGATCTACTGGCTGGCCTCGCTGGCTGGCGGGCCGCAGGCCTATGAGGCGTTCAGTGCTCATTCCGGGGCCTGGTACGGCAAGGTCGTGCTGGTCGGGCTGACCTGGGCCTTCTTCAACCACATGGCCTCGGGCATTCGCCACTTCGTGCTCGATATCGGGGCCGGTTACGAACTCAAGAGCAACGCTGCCTGGTCGGTCTTCACGCCGCTCGCCGCGCTGGCTGCCACGGTCCTGACATGGGCCGTGATCCTGCTGAAGTAAGGAATTCGACGATGGGTAACGGAACCTCGATCGGCCGCGTCCGCGGGCACGGCTCGGCGCATTCGGGCTCACACCACTGGCTGCTTCAGCGCTATACGGCGATCGGCAACCTGTTCTTGGGGCTGTGGCTGGTGTTCAGCCTGGTGACCCTGCCGGACTATACCTATCCGACCGTAATGAAGTGGGCCACCGCGCCGCTTTCGCTCACTTTCCTCGCGCTGTTCGTAATCTCGACCTTCTGGCACGCCCGGCTGGGCCTGCAGGTGGTGGTTGAGGACTATGTTCACGAGCCCGCCAACAAGTTCGCCGCCGTCGCCGCGCTCAACTTCGCCGCATTCGGCGGGGCCGCGGCCTGCCTGTTCTACATCGCCCGGATGGCCATGCTGGCGTCCGGCCAGGAAACCGCAGCCGGAATCATGCAGCAACTCCAGCAATCGATGGGAGGCCGCTGACATGGCCGAAGCCGCCACCACGCCAGCCTACAAGATCATCGACCACACCTACGACACGGTGGTCGTCGGGGCCGGGGGCTCGGGCTTGCGCGCCACGATGGGCAGCGCCGAAGCCGGCCTGCGCACCGCTTGCATCACCAAGGTCTTCCCGACCCGCAGCCACACCGTCGCTGCGCAGGGCGGGATCGCCGCCAGCCTCAAGAACAACAGCCCGGACCACTGGACCTGGCACATGTTCGATACCGTCAAGGGATCGGACTGGCTGGGTGACCAGGACGCGATCGAATATATGGTCCGCGAAGCCCCGCAGGCGGTTTACGAGCTGGAGCACGCCGGCGTGCCGTTCAGCCGTAACGAGGACGGGACGATCTACCAGCGCCCGTTCGGCGGGCACATGCAGAACATGGGCGAAGGGCCCCCGGTCCAGCGGACATGCGCTGCGGCCGACCGCACTGGCCACGCCATGCTCCACGCGCTCTACCAGCAGAGCCTGAAGTACGACGCTGATTTCTTCATCGAATACTTCGCGATCGACCTGATCATGGAGAACGGCCAGTGCCGCGGCGTGATCGCGATGTGCATGGATGACGGCACGATCCACCGCTTCCGCAGCCATGCAGTGGTGCTGGCGACAGGCGGCTACGGCCGATCCTATTTCACTGCCACCAGCGCTCACTCCTGCACCGGCGACGGTGGCGGGATGGTGCTGCGCGCGGGCCTGCCGCTGCAGGATATGGAATTCGTCCAGTTTCACCCGACCGGGATCTACGGCGCGGGCGTGCTGATCACCGAAGGCGCGCGGGGTGAGGGCGGCTACCTGACCAACTCCGAAGGCGAGCGGTTCATGGAACGCTATGCGCCAAGCGCCAAGGACCTGGCATCGCGTGACGTGGTTTCACGCTCGATGGCGTTGGAAATCCGCGAAGGGCGCGGCGTGGGTCCGAACAAGGACCACATCTACCTGCACCTTGATCACATCGCCCCCGAAGTGCTGGCCCAGCGCCTGCCCGGGATCACCGAAAGCGGCAAGATCTTTGCCGGCGTCGACCTGACCCGCCAGCCGCTCCCGGTGGTGCCGACCGTGCACTACAATATGGGCGGCATTCCGACCAACTACCACGGCGAAGTCGTGACCATCGGGGCCGACGGCAACCCGGAAACTGTGGTCCCCGGCCTGTTCGCGGTGGGCGAGGCGGCCTGCGTTTCGGTCCACGGCGCCAACCGGCTCGGCTCGAACTCGCTGATCGATCTGGTGGTATTCGGCCGCGCGGCCGGCCACCGCCTGAAGGAACTGATCAAGCCGCAGTCGGCCCATGCCGAACTGCCCAAGGACAGCGCCGACCTCGCGCTGACCCGGCTCGACCACTTCCGCCACGCCAATGGCGGCTCACCCACCGCCGAGGTGCGCACCGACATGCAGCGCACCATGTCGACTCACGCTGCGGTGTTCCGCACCGATGAACTGATGGCCGAAGGCAAGGTCAAGCTGGCCGATACCTATGCGCGGATGCAGGACATCCACGTGTCGGACCGCTCGCTGATCTGGAATTCGGACCTGATCGAGACGATGGAGCTCGACAACCTGATCAGCCAGGCCAGCGTCACCCTCCACGGCGCCCACAACCGCAAGGAATCGCGCGGCGCCCACGCCCACGAAGACTTCCCCGAGCGCGACGACAAGAACTGGATGAAGCACACCGCCGCCTGGTTCGAAGGCTGGGGCGGCAAGGGCGGCACGGTCAAGATCGATTACCGCCCGGTGCATGAGTACACGCTCACGGATGATGTGGAGTACATCAAGCCGAAGAAGCGGGTTTATTGATTGGGCTATGCGGGCAACTTGATCAATCGGGCAAACCTCACGCTGGTGGCCATTGGCCTGTTCGGGATCTGTTTGGTTCTCTACGGCACGACCATTCCGATCTATTCAGATTTGGAAAGCGCGCGGCAGCTTAAGCTCGCCGCGTGCGACCAGAATACAGTAGGCGTGGGTTGGTATGAACGAATGGAAGCCCTCCAGACCAACCGATATCCGCTCATGCAAGCCGGATTGAGCGTGGTTCTTTCGGCAATTATCGCTTGGTTGCTTCGTCGAACTTTCCCCGGGAATGGATCGTGGTTGCCGAGTTCGCCAAACAGCAGAGCATCGTTCTTTGCGCTCAGTTTTGGTGTTTTGGCAGCGAGCTGGCTCTCTGAAATCGTAAGCTTGACCGTCGATCAACACCGCGGTGATTTTCGCCCGTGCGATTACGAAACACCAATCTGGATGATGGGATTACTCGTTCTGTTTTTTCTGATACCTTTTCTGTTCTTTGTGCTCGGCGGATTGATGACGCGCAAATTTGGCAAACTGCCTGTCTCATTGGCGCAATGGGATTCGGATCATCCCGCCCAATCTTGGATCATAACCTCGATTGCAGGGGTGCCGGCGATTACTGTGCTTGCCGTTATGGCTTTGAGCTTTGCCAGTTCCAGTTTGATTCTTATGCCGGCGGGTGTCGTCGCGCTCTATCTCATCGCAGCAACGCGCGCTGCATTGTTGAGCAAGTAGAATGCATTGAGGCTCTGCCGAAATGCACCGCCTTAACCGCCACCGTGCGCGCTCCAAACCGGTGCATTTCGCCAAGGCTCCATGCACCCAATGGCGGTTCAAATCGTGGCGCCAAACCACCGCGCACAATCAAAGCTTTCGCCCCCACGTTAATCTGATCGAGAGGTTCCGCCCCTAACCCGGCCGGGTCAGGAGACACATTCATGAAATTCGTCGAACTCACCTCGCGCGGCGGGAATTACCTGGTCGTGACCGAAAATGTCGCCTGGCTGAGGGCCGACGAGAATGGCCAGACCAAGGTTGGTATTGTCGGAAGCACGGCCTTGCTGGTTCAGGGCAGCATTCACGAGGTGGCCGCGACGATCCTGGCCGGGTAGCGCGCAGAGACGCTGACCCTTTTTGAAGGGTGGCCGCGCGCTAGCGTTAGTTCATCCTCCCGCTGCCCTCTTTTAGCGCGGGTGAGTTCGCTTCGGGCAGATAGTACAGGTGCGCGGCAAACAGGATCGCGGCTTCGCGCCCATCGGCGGCATTGACCGGGACAGTCAGGACCGACTTGCGGTCATAGCTGCCCATCATGTCGCTGAACCTGCCGGTGCGCGAGGGAAAGTCGATCCGCGCGATCGGTTTGCCGTCGCGCATGATCACCCAGCCTTTGGCGGCGCGATAATTGTGGGGGATGTGCTTGGGCTCGATCCCGGTCGGCACCGCTTCATAGACCACGCCTTCATAGCGCATGCGTGCCTTGAGCTTTTCATACTCGGCCGGATCGTCGCGGCTGATCGAAAGGCCGGCCCCGCTTTCGGCGATAAAGCCGGGGATCACGGCATCCAGAGCAAAATCGGCCGGTGCTGCGCCGCCACCGCCGCTTTGGCAGGTGTAGAGACTGTTGCGCGCAGATTCGAACAGGCCCGACATGAACCGGGAGGTGACTGTGCAGGCGCCCTTGTCAAACGGCGCGCCGTCCTTGCTGAACTTGTACTTCACCAGAACGCGCTTCTTGATCCGGTCCGAGCCGAGGATCGTGACCGAAAACATGCCGGTGACATCTCTTACCTCGGTCGAAGCGGAGAAGTTGTAGCCACCGGTGGAAAACGAAATATCTCCCAGTCCGCCTTTGCCCTTGGCCAACGGCAAAACTTCAACCGGCACGGCAAATTCGGTAGCCAACACTTCGCCGCTGGCTGGGGATTTGCCGCTTTGTGCCAGGGCCAGTGTCGGCAGCGCCAGGCAAATGGCGAGCGGTGCAGTTATGGTCAGGCGCATCTTCTACTCCATAGGGCGCTGCTTTGGCCAAATCTATGTGGCGATTGCCTCAATCGCAACCGGGCTGATGGTAAGAGCCAGTTGCCACATTGGCGTTTGCGGCGAGATTCGCCCTCACTCGGGAAAGTCGTCTGCCAGAACGGCCGGATTGACCATTCCCATTGTTCGATCAGGTCACCTGGCCATTGCATCCGCCTTGATCATATCCGCCGCCTTTTCCGCGATCATGATCGTCGGGGCATTGGTATTGCCGCTGACCACGTTGGGCATGATCGAGGCATCGACCACCCGCAGCCGTTCCAGCCCGCGCACCTTCAGCCGCGCGTCAACCACCGCGAGCGGGTCGCTGTCGGGGCCCATCTTGCAGGTACCGACCGGGTGATACTGGGTATCGGCGCGATTGCGGATATCAGCTTCCATCGCGGCCGCGTCATTCACGTCGACCGGGTAGAACATCTTGCCGCGCACGGGATCGAACGGTGCGCTTTCCATCAACGATTGCTGGAGCTGCCCGCCCTTGAGCAGCACGGCCATGTCGCGCTCGTCCGAGAGGAAGCGGGGATCGATCCGGGGCGCGTCGCGCGGATCGCGGCTGTTCAAGGCGACCGTGCCGCGACTGTGCGGGCGCAGCAGGTCAACATGGCACGACAGGCCGGTGCCAAGGTGCATCTTGCGGGCATGGTCATCGACAATCGCCAGCACCATCAGCAGCTGCAGATCGGGCGCGGGGACGTCGGGCGAACTCTTCACGAACGCGCCCGAACAGACGAACGGACTGGTCAGCAGCCCGGTGCGCTTGCCGCGCCATTCGAAAATGCCTTTGAGGAAGGCCGTGCCAGCTTTCAGCGAGAGCCCGAAAACGTCGCTGCGGTCCTTGATCCGCCAGCTCTGCACATAGTCGATGTGATCCTGCAGGTTCTGGCCGACGCCGGGCAGGTGACAGGTGCTTTCGATCCCCAGCGCCTGCAATTGCGCCGCGTCGCCGATCCCGGACAATTGGAGTAGCTGGGGCGATCCGAAGGCCCCGCCGCAGATCAGCACTTCGCGCCGGGCTGTGGCCAGGCGGGTTGCTCCGCCGACGATGTATTCGACCCCGCTGGCCGCGCCGCTCTCAACCACGATCCTGCTGGATAGCGCGCCGGTAACGACCTTTAGGTTGGGCCTGCCCAGATTGGGCGTGAGGTAACCCTTGGCTGCGCTGCAGCGTTCGCCGTTCTTCTGGGTTGCCTGATAATGGAAAGTGCCTTCCTGTTCGCCGCCGTTGTAATCGGGATTGCGGCGGATCTGGCGCAGCTCGGCCGCTTCGATGAACAGCTCGGCCAGCGGGCTCTGGTGGTTGGGGTAAGTAACGTTAAGCGGGCCGCCCTGGCCGTGCCAGTCGTTGTCGAACTGCTCGTTGTGCTCGGCCTTCTTGAAATAGGGCAGGCACTCGTCAAAACCCCAACCCGAATTGCCGAGCCGTTCCCACTCGTCATAGTCCCAGCGGTTGCCGCGAACATAAAGCATCGCGTTGATCGAGCTCGATCCGCCCAGCACACGCCCGCGTGGTTGATAACCCTTGCGGCCATTCAGGCCGGGCTGCGGGACAGTCTCGTAAGCGTAATTGTTGAGCTTGGTCGGCATCATCGCCACGGCACCGACCGGGGCCTGGACAATCGCGCTCTGATCCGATCCGCCCGCTTCAAGCAGGCAGACCGTGACGTTGGGATCCTCGGTCAGGCGTCCGGCGAGAACACAGCCGGCCGATCCGCCGCCGACGATTATGTAGTCGAATTGCGCTTGCTCCATGGTCCTCATCCCGTCCCTGTCCATTTGGACCCGAGTGTTAGCCACTGTGCAGGCGCTTTCAACCGCAATTACACTGCCAATTCGGGTTGAAACTCGCTAGGGCCATGGCGATGGACGCCTACAGCCTCGTCAAAACGATCCACGTGGTCTCTGCCACGGTTCTGTTCGGCACGGGGCTGGGGATTGCCTTCTTCTTCCTGGCCGGGCTGCGCAGCGGGGATGACCGGATGGCGCTGTTTGCGGCGCGGACCACTTGCGCTGCGGATATGGTGTTCACCCTGACCGCTGGCATAGTTCAGCCGCTGAGCGGCTTCGCGCTAATCTGGCTGGCGGGGTACGACCCTTTGGCTTCTTGGCTGGTCTTGACTTACGGGCTCTACCTGCTCGCATTGGCCTGCTGGCTGCCGGTGGTCTGGCTGCAACTGCGGATGCGCGACATGCTGGCCAGCAAGCTGGCGGGCGGGGCGTTCCCTGCGGCGCGGTTCGAGCGCTATTTCCGGACCTGGTTTGCGCTCGGCTGGCCGGCCTTCGCCGGGCTGGTCGCGGTGTTCTGGCTGATGGTGGCCAAGCCGGCATGACCGCGCGGATACTGATCCTCGGCGGCTACGGCAACTTCGGCGGCTATGTCGCGCGGGCACTGGCGAGCGATCCCGCGATCACGCTGATCATCGCCGGGCGCAGCCTGGCCAAGGCGCAGGCCTTTGCCGCGACGCTTGCGGCGGCCAATCCGGCTGAGGCCACGGCGCTCGACATCGATGTGATAAGCGCCGCCACGCTGGCGCCGCTCAAGGCTGATCTGGTGATCCACACCGTCGGGCCGTTCCAGCGGCAGGATTACCGGGTGGCGGAGGCGGCGATCGGGGCGGGGGCGCATTACTGCGACCTGGCCGATGCACGCCACTTCGTCCGCGATGTCGGGCGGCTGGATGCGGCGGCAAAGGCGGCCGGAGTGGCGGTGATCGCCGGAGCCAGTTCGGTCCCTTGCCTGACCGCCGCCTATCTCGACGATGCGCTGAGCAGCTTCGCGGTGATCGAGGAGGTCGATTACGGGATCAGCGCGGCCCAGCAGACCAACCGCGGGCTCGGCACGGCGAGCGCGATCCTGTCTTACATCGGCCGGCCCTTCACCATGCTGCGGGGTGGGGCGATGCGGCGGGTGTTCGGCTGGCAGGGGCTGCACAGCGAGGTCTATCCCGTGCTTGGCCGGCGCTGGTTCGGCTATTGCGATATCCCCGATCTCGACCTGTTTCCACAGCGCTATCCGGGGCTGCGGCGAATGCGGTTCTGCGCGGGGCACGAGATTGCGCTGCTCCACTTCGGCACCTGGCTGCTCGGCTGGGGCGTGCGGCTACACCTGCTGCCCCGGCTCGATCGCTGGGGGGCGGCCTTGCTGAAGGCCTCGTTCTGGTTCGATCCGCTTGGCAGCGGCCGCAGCGGGTTCCACATGCGGATCACGGGGCAGGGGCGGGATGGCAAGCCGCTGGAGCGGCGCGAGTGGATGATCGCACGCTCGGGTCATGGCCCCAACATCCCGTGCATGCCGGTGATCCTGATCGCCCGCCGGATCGCGCGCGGCGTGGTGCCGGAGCCGGGTGCGCGCCCGTGCCTCGACATCATCGCCCTGGACGAATACCTTGCGGCGCTGGAAGGGCTCGACATCACGGTGATCCGGCAATGACCAAGCACTCGCAGCGCCCCTACAGCTACCGCGACGATCCGCAGGTACCGCCGTTCGACGATGGCCGGCCGTTGTTCGTGTTCGACGGGCATTGCGGGCTGTGCACCGGCGGGGTGCGCTGGCTGATGGCGGGGGACAAGGCCGGCAAGGTCGCATTCACCTCGGCCCAGGGTCCGCTCGGCGCAGCGCTGTACCGGCACTATGGGGTGGAGATTGATACCACCTACCTGTTGATCCAGAATGGCGAGTGCTGGGGCAAGAGCGGCGGCTATCTGCGCTTGCTGCCGGTAATCGGCGGGCCCTGGCACCTGCTGCGGGTCTTCCGGATCCTGCCGGAAAGCCTGATGGACGCGGTCTATGGCGTGATCGCCCGCAACCGTCTGCGCTGGTTCGGCCGCTATGAGCACTGCGAACTGCTCACCCCGGAGCAGCGTGAGCGGCTGATTTGAGCCGATTTGTTTTGTTATCCGTAGATTTACCCACAGCCAGTGCCAATCAGGACTTCAAATCGTCACAAGCCAGACTTAGCACATCAAAATCTGCGGATTCTGCACGAGTAGCATTTTCTTTACCTTGGCTTTCGTCTGAACCTCTGGCTTTGTCTCATCATTGGGCGAGGTGCTGGCTGAAAGCAGTTCTGACCGGAATGCCGCTTGCAAGTTGGGGAATAAATCGATGGCCAAATTTTTGATCAACGGATTGCGCAGCGGTGCTGGCGCCTGGAAGCAAAATCTGTTCGCGGATCCGTTTGTTGGCGCTGGCGCCCCCTTCGAAGTGAGCCCGATGCGCGGCTTTGCAAAGTCGTTCAACCTTGGTCTTGACGAAGGACTTGATGCCTTCTCGTTCTCACCATTGGGCAGGCTTGCCTTGGGCGGCGCCTCCTCTGCGGGAACTGGTTTTGACGCGGCTGATCGAGGCTCTGTCGATACCGACACTGCATTCGCACCGGTGGTGGGCGATGGCGCGCCGATCCCTGATGCGATCCAAACCGGCGGTGGCGCAATTGCGCTGACCGCGCTGGACGTTGCATCGACTCAGAATTTCGACACCCTGGCGCAGATCGGAACCAGTTCGGCTTTGCCAAGCGGCTGGTACTTCGATGAGACATCCACCTCTTCGCCCGGGAATACGCTCTATACTGGGGGGACCGGCGGCAGCACCTCGGGTGATACCTACAGCTTTGGCGCGGCTGGCAGCGCCGATCGGGCCTTTGGCCAATTGCGCAGCGGTTCGAACGTGGTGACTTTGGGGGCACAGTTTACCAACAACACCGGTTCCTCGATCGGCTCGTTCGATATTGCCTATACGGGTGAACAGTGGCGACTTGGCGCGCTTGGCCGCGCCGACACCATGACCTTTCAGATCAGCTTCGATGCGACCAGCCTGACCACCGGGACCTGGACGAACGTTTCACAGCTAACCTTCACTGCGCCGACGACGGCGGGAACCGTCGGTGCGCTTGATGGCAACGCCACTGCCAACCGGTCAGCGCTTTCTTCCACCGTGACCTTGGCCCAGGCGATCGCCAGCGGACAGACGTTCTGGATACGCTGGGTTGATACCGATGCCTCCGGTTCGGACGACGGACTGGCCATCGATGACTTCTCGATCACCCCGCACGCGGCCGCACCTTCGGCAGGCACCCTCTCGATCAATGATGTGACCCAGACCGAAGGCAATTCGGGCACGATCAACTATGTCTTTACTGTGACGCGCAGCGGAGGAAGCGCAGGCGCTATCAGTGCCGACTGGTCGCTGGCTAACGGCACCACCAATTCCGCCGATTTTGGCACCTTCCCGCAGAGCGGGACAATCAACTTTGCGGACGGCCAGACCACCGCCACGATCACTATCACGGTGGCTGGCGACAGCACGTTCGAGCCGAACGAGGCCTTCTTTGTCAATCTGACCAACTTGACCGGCGGGGCGACCTTGTCCGATGGCCAGGGCCAGGGCACGATCACCAACGACGATGCCGCGCCAGTCGCGCAGCTGAGCATCAACGATGTGACCCAGACCGAGGGCAACAGCGGCACCACCAGTCTGGTCTTCACCGTGACCCGTGGTGGTGACACCAGCGGCGCGGCCAGCGCCACCTGGACCGTCGTCAACGGCACGACCGACGCAGCGGACTTTACCGGCCTGCTCACCGGCACGGTCAACTTCGCCGCTGGTGAATTGACCCAGACCATCACTGTCCAGGTGACCGGTGATACCACGGTTGAACCCAACGAGACCTTCAGCGTGGTGCTCAGCAATCCTGGCGCCAACACCACGATCACCGACAATACCGGCGCAGGGTCGATCACCAACGACGACGTTCCCCCACAAGCCAACGTGTTCTTCAACGAATTCCACTATGACAACAGCAGCACCGACGTGGGCGAGCGGATCGAAGTCGCGGGTCTGGCCGGCACCGACCTCACCGGCTGGACGATCGTGCTCTATAATGGCGGTAATGGGCAGTCCTATGCCACGATCAACCTGTCGGGCACGATTTCCGACCAGGATGACGGCTTCGGCACGCTTTCGTTCAATGCCGTGGGCATGCAGAACGGCGCGCCGGACGGATTTGCGCTGGTCGACAACTTCGGCCGGGTGATCCAGTTCCTCAGCTACGAAGGAACGATGACCGCCACCAACGGTCCGGCCAACGGCCTGACCAGCACCGATGTCGGCGTGGCGGAGGAACCGGCTCCGGGGGCGGGGTTTTCGCTCCAGCTGATCGGGACCGGTTCGGGCACGGGCGATTTCACCTGGACCGGGGCGCGGACCGACAACTTCGGCCTGGTCAACACCGATCAGGATTTCCTGGGCGGCAATGCCCAGGGGCAGTTCCGGATCAGCGATGCCGTGGTCACCGAAGGCAACAGCGGCACTTCGCTGCTGACCTTCACCGTATCCCGCGCGGGTGGTTTCAACAGCACCGCGACGGTTGACTGGAACCTCAACCTGCTGGGCGCGGGCACGACTTTCGCCAATGCCGCTGACCTTGCCGGTGGCGGCACTCAGGGCGGCACGCTGACCTTTGCTGCCGGGCAGTTCAGCCAGACCGTGACGATCGTCGTCAACGGCGATGTCGCGCCGGAATTCAACGAGACGCTGCAGGTTGTCCTGTCCAATGTCACCGGCAACGCGGCGCTTAGCGATGCCACGGGCGTCGGTACGATCAACAACGACGATCCGATCACCCTGGCAATCCATGACATCCAGGGCGCGGGGCATACTTCCAGCTACGTCGGCCAGAACGTCACCACCACGGGCATCGTCACTTTCCTCGCTGCCAACGGGTTCTACCTTCAGGCAGCCGATGCCGATGCTGATGCCAATGCCGCGACATCCGAGGCGATTTTCGTCTTCACCAGCACTGCGCCGACCGTGGCGATCGGCGATGCGATCAGCGTTGCGGGCGTGGTCAGCGAATTCGTGGCCAGCGCAACTTCGCTCGGCATCACCCAATTGATTACGCCGGTTATCTCCGTGCTCAGCAGCGGGAATGCCCTGCCGACCGCAGTTCTGATCGGCACCGGCGGCCTGCTGCCGCCGACCGGCGTGATCGACAACGACGGGCTGACCAGCTTCGATCCCAGCACGGACGGGATCGACTTCTACGAAGCGCTCGAAGGCATGCGGGTGACGATCGACACTCCGACGGTGGTCGCCTCGACCAATTCGTTCGGTGAAACCTATGTCGTCGCGTCGGGTGGGGCGGGGGCCACGGGCATGGCGCTCAATGGCACCGGGATCACGATCTCGAGCGGGGATGCCAACCCTGAACGGATCCAGATCGATTCGATCAACGCGGTGACCACCAGCTATGGTTCGGGTGACCGGCTCGCCAGCGTAACCGGGGTGCTGGGCTACAGCTTCAACGAGTATGAACTGCTGACCAGCAGCGACGCGGCCGTGACCGCTCCGGGCACGCTGGCGCGCGAAACGACGACGTTGGTCGGCAATGCTGATCATCTGACGATCGCGATTTACAACGTCGAAAACCTCGATCCGTCGGACAACCGCTACACGATCCTCGCCAATGACATCATCTTCAACCTTGGCGCGCCTGACATTCTGGCACTGCAGGAAATCCAGGACGACAACGGCACGGGTACCGGCACGGTTTCCGCGATCCAGAACCTGACCAACCTGGTCAATGCGCTCAATGCACTCGATTCCACCGCTAACTATGTCTTCGCGCAGATCGATCCTTCGGGCGAAAACACCACCGGGGGAGAGCCCAACGGCAACATCCGCAACGCCTTCGTCTATGATGCCAACCGGGTCTCGCTGCTTTCCGGCAGCCTTGCGCTAATCAGCGATCCGGCCTTTGCTAACAGCCGAAGCCCGCTGGTCGGGACTTTCGTGTTCAACGGCAACGAGCTGACCTTGATCAACGTCCACCAGACTTCGCGCGGGGGCAGCGATCCCGATTTCGGGGCCAACCAGCCTCCGGCGATCGCGGGCGATGATCGCCGCATCGCACAGGCAGACGCAGTGGTGAACTACATCAACAACAACCTCGCGACCGATCCGCTCGGCCGTTATGCCGTGATGGGCGATTTCAACGGGTTCTACTGGGAAAACGGGCTGACCCACCTGACCAACAACGTCACCGGCGGGCTGGTCAACCTCTCGGTCGAACTGCTCGACCCCAGCGAGCGTTACACCTACCAGTTCCTCGGCAATCTCCAGCAGCTCGATCACCTGCTGACCTCGCCGGGGCTGCTGACGGGGGCGCAGTACGATCTGGTCCATATCAACGCCCAATTCGCGACCGGAGCGAGTGACCACGATCCGCACGTCGCGCGGCTGTACCTGCCGGCACTGCCCGATGCGATCAACGACGGTACCTCGGGTCTCGAAACCCAGACCTTCAACGGCAACGTGCTGACCAACGACCTCAACGGCGCGAACGCCGTGACTGCGGTCAACGGCCAGGCGATCAGCGTCGGGCAGCAGATCACGCTCGCTTCGGGGGCACTGCTGACGCTGAACGCCAACGGGACCTTTGCCTATGATCCTAACGGCGCGTTCATGCTGGTCGGCGCGGCCTCGGGCGCGGCCAATACCCAGGCGACCGACAGCTTCACCTACCGCGTCAATGGCGGTGATACGGCGACTGTCACCGTGACGATCAACGGAGTGACCCAGGGCGGCGATACTTTCCTGGGCAACAGCCAGGTCAACGTCATCACCGCTACCGCGCTCAACGATACGATCAATGTGACGCAAGGCGGGGCGGACACGGTCAATGCCGGTGACGGGGTCGATTTTGTCATGATCGGTACCGGAAACAACGGCTCGACGCTGAACGGTGAAGGCGGAACCGATACCCTGTCGGTCAGCGGTACGGTCGGAAGCCTCGCCGGTTTGACTGGATTCGAACGGGTCTTGTTGAATGGCGGCGCCTCATTGACGCTGGCCGGAGACCAGTTTGCCACCGGTTTGGCTCCTACCAGCTTGCTGGGCGGCAGCGGCACGATCATCGTCAACATGACGGCGGGGACCAATTTCCTTGCGACGCCGATGATTGTTGAGAGCGGGGCGAGTGTTGCTTTCACCATCAACGGCAGCAGCGCGACCGATGTGGTCAAAGCGGCACTCGATGCGACCAACACGATCTTTGGCGGCGACGGCGCAGACCAAATTCGCGGCGGCAATCTGGCCGACACGATCGACGGCGGGATTGGGGATGACAAGATCATCGGACTTAGCGGGGCCGACCAGCTGACCGGGGGAGCGGGGGCAGATCAGTTCCGCTATTTCTTCGCAGCCGATAGCGGAGTTGGAGCGGGCAACCGCGATGTGATCCTCGATTTCAACGCGGGTGAGGACAAGCTCGATTTCCGGATCCTCGATGCCGATCCGAATCTGGCCGGACGGCAGACGCTCAGCTTCATCGGCACCGGGGCCTTTACTGCCGGCGGATCGGGCGAAGCGCGCTATGCGGTTTCGGGAGCGGACTTGCTGGTCCAGATCGACCTCGACGGCAACGGCACCACCGACATGGAAATGTTGCTGCAGGGGGCGGGAAGCCAGATGCTGACGGGCACCGACTTCCTGTTCTGAGGCATTCACCCAGCGTTCACGTTTACAGCTGTAGTCGTTTACAGACGTAAACGATGAGGCGTGGCCGTGGCCGAGACCCCCGATAGCGGAGAGCGGATTACCGAAGCCGAACAGGCGGTGATGGAGGCGCTTTGGCGCCGCGCACCGCTGACGGCTGGGGAAGTGGCCGACGAAGTCGCCGCCGATCGTGGCTGGACTCTGGCAACGGTCAAGACCCTGCTGTCGCGGCTGGTTGCCAAGCAGGCGGTCGAGACCCGGCCCGACGGCAAGCGCTTTCTCTATTCCCCACGGGTGGCCCGGACGGACTACGCCGCCGGCGAATCGCGCCGTCTGGTCGATCGTCTGTTCGGTGGCTCTGCCGCCGGCCTGTTTGCGCATCTGGCCGAAGCCGAAGCGCTCAGCGAGGCCGACCTTTCCGAGATCGAGACCCTGCTGCGGGAGCTGCGCAAGTGAGCTGGCTGGTTGATACCCTGCTGGTCACCGGCGGACTGATCGCGTTGGTACTAGTGCTGCGCCGTCCGGTCGCCCGCGCCTTCGGCCCGGCGATGGCCTATGCCCTGTGGGCGCTGCCCTTGCTGCGGCTGATCATCCCCCCAATCACGCTGCCCTCCGCCCCGGCCGAGGCGGCGCCGGTTTTCGTGACGGTGCTGGCCGATCCAGTCCCGGTCAGCGCCGCGCCGGCCCCCGCCTGGACATTTGCCCCTTTGTTCCAGGCGGTGTGGCTGGCGGGCGCGCTTGCCTATCTCGGCTGGCGTGTCTGGCAGTACCGCGCAATGCGCCGAACCTTCCTGGCCGGCGCGATCGGCGTCGGTGATGCGGAAGGCGTGCGGCTGATCGAAGCTCCCGAGGTGCGTTCGCCGGTGGCCTTCGGGATCCAAGACCGGGTTATCGCGCTGCCGCCGGGCTTCATGGCGCAAACGCCGCGGCGCGAACGCGATCTGGCCATTGCGCACGAGCTGGAACACCATCGCGGCCGCGATCTCGCCGTGAACATCGCGATGCAGCCGCTGCTGGCGCTGCACTGGTTCAATCCGCTGGCCTGGGCCGGTTGGCGCGCCCTGCGCCGCGATCAGGAAGCGGCCTGCGACGCCCGCGTGCTGGCCGGGCGCGAGGCGGATACCCGCGCGGTCTATGGCCGGCTGATCGCCGCCTTCGCCTGCAATCCGTCTCCGGCGCTGGCGAGCCCGCTGGCCTGCCCGATCCTGCATGAGAAAAGCATAGTCCATCGTCTGAGGAGCCTGACCATGACCGAACCCACCAAGACCCGCCGCCTGGCCGGGCGCCTGCTGATCGGCGCCGCCGTGCTGGCGCTGCCGCTGACCGCGACCATAACTTACGCCGCGAACGAAGAGGACGCTCCGCAGGCGCCTGAGGCTTCGGAACCGCCGGCGCCGCCTGCACCGCCGGCCGCGCCCGACAAGCAGAAGGTTCACAAGATCGTGATCATCGACAATCCCGGCGGCAGCACCCTTGAAGACTCGAAGCTTCACACCCGCGTGATTGAACGCAATGGCAAGACCATCGTGCTCAAGACCAAGGAGCCGCTCAGCGACAAGGAAGCTGAAGAGCGGATCGCTAAGGCCGAGGCCGGAACGATGGAGGCCGATGCCTTCGTGATGCACGGTCCCGAGGGCGCTCACGTCACCCGCAATGTGGTGGTGATCCGCAAGGGTGACGGAAAGGGCGGGGAGTGGTCCGCGAAGGAAGGTGGCAACGGCGGCAAAAGCCAGAACCGCGAGGTCCATACCTTCACGTTCACCAGCGGCGGTGCGGGCGCGACCAGCCATGGCACGCAGGGTGAGGTCAGCTGCAGTGGCGGCGAGGCCAAGCGCGCGGATGCTGAAAACAATGCGGATGGGAAGCAGCGCAAGGCCCACGTCATGATCTGCAGTCCGGCCGGTGACAAAACCGCACGTCTTGCTGCGATGCGCAAGGCACGCGACAAAGTCGCCAGCGATCCCAACCTGGGTGAAGATCTCAAGAAGGATGTGCTGAGCAAGCTCGATGCACAGATCGAGCGCATGTCGAAAGACGGATAGCAAATGCTTGATTGATAAGGCCAGGGGCGAAGTCCGGAGTGGACTGCGCCCCTGGCTTTTTGGTCTGCAGCCAGACCCCAGAATGGCGCAATTGTTCAATTCCGTTCGCTCCCGTTTGGATGGCTACTTGCCCGCAAAGTCAGGATAACTTGGCAAAGTGGGTCGCTCTGACTGTTCCATTTTGAGGGAGAGCGCCCATGAAATTCGGCAAGACGGCGAAACTCGCCATTCTGACTTCGATATTCGTCATTCCTCCGGTGGCCGCCCAGACGGGCCGGATAACCCAGAAACCCATCAACGTTGGCGCGATCTCGGCAGAGCGGCTTGACGTGCGACGCTTCCCGTCGGTCCTGATGCCGGGCGCAAAGGCGCCTCAGAAACGAGCAGTCGGAGCGGCAACCTGGGCCAAGATCGACCCGAAGGTCGCCGATGCAACCCAGGCCAATCTGACCGCTCAGTTGCTGGCCAATGCGATCAAGAAGAAGCTCAACGGAAAGTCGATTGGCTTCGCCGTAACTGTCATGACGCAGTCCGGAGGCAAGGGGACGGCAGTCGGAGGACTTGCCCGCAGTGCGCCGGATGGCGGCCAGCGCGGCTGGAACGCGAGTGACCGGATCACCGTCGCCAGCGTCAGCAAGAGCTTCAGCGCTGCCGCAATGATGCGGGTCATGGCCAGCAAAGGGGTGGGGATCAATGCAAAGATCGGACCCTACCTTCCAGCAAGCTGGACGGCGGGAGCGAATTTCAAAGATATTACCTTTGCCCAGCTGATGAACCACACCTCCGGCATCAGGGGAGACGGAACCTGCAACATCTCGAATGATGGATTGAAGGGTTGTACCGCCAAAGGTGTCGTGATTGCCAACAAGACCTACTTCTATCAGAATGAGAATGCAGCGATGCTGCGGATCCTGCTGCCCCGGGTTTACGGCAATGCACCGGTCAGCGAAGCCGACTATGCCAAGGACTACGAGGTGATCGTCAACCGGATGGTGATGAATTCAGCCGGTATTCCCTATGCCACCTGCAAGGCCGGGGCTGGCAATGTCTCGATGAGCTATGAATCGACCACCGACAATGGCCAGGACGGCGCACCGCAGAACGCGGCGGCGGTCAATTTTGACTGGACCTCGGTCAAACCGGGGATCGATTGGGGCGACATGTCGACCATTTGCGGTTCGCAGGGGTGGAATCTGTCTTCGGACGATCTCGCCAAATTTGCCCATGCCCTGGCATTCACCGACCGGATCCTGCCGCAGGCCAGCGTCAACACCATGCGCGATAACAGTCTGGGCCTGTTCTATAGCGATTTTGGTGGCGGACTTGATGGCTATGGCCACAACGGCTGGCATCCGGCGGGTTGGAACCAGGGTGAGATCAACACCTGGTCATTCTCTTTCAACAAGGGCGTTTCGATCGGCCTTGTGATCAATTCCCGCTACAACGGCTCGTATTCAAACGACGTCGCCGCAGCCGTGAAGGAAGTGCTGCCCTAGGCGGTCAGCGCCAGCGCAGGCGATCGGGGGTGAGTTCGGCGACCGACTTCACCCCCATCAGCTTCATCCCGCGTTCGATCTCGTCCTTGAGGATGCCAACCGCGCGCTCGACCCCGGCCTGGCCGGCTGCAGCCAGGGCATAAAGGTAGAGCCGCCCGCCCGATGCCGCAGTTGCTCCGGCGCATACGGCCTTCAGCGCATGGGTGCCGCGCCGCACACCGCCGTCGCAGATGATTTCGATCCGCCCGCCGACCGCGTCGACAATCTCAGGTAGCTGATCAAATGGCGCGCGGCTGCCGTCAAGCTGGCGGCCGCCGTGGTTGGAAATCATGATCGCATCGATCCCCATGTCGGCTGCGCGCCGTGCGTCGGCTGCACTCATCACGCCCTTGAGGCAAAAGGTGCCGCCCCAATCGGCCCGGATCTGCTCGACCATTTTCCAGTCCATCGACTGGTCAAGCATTTCGGAGAAGTACTTCTGAATGGAAACAGACTCAGCCGTTCCTTCGCGGACATGGGTATCCAGATTGGGCAAGGCGAACTTCTCACGCAGCAAGTAATCCAGCGCCCAGCGCGGCTTGACCGCGTAGGACAACAACGAGCTGGCGGTAAACTTGGGCGGCGATGAGAAGCCCGAACGCATGCACCGTTCGCGCTTGCCGCCCACTATCGTATCGACCGTCAGGGCAATGGCATCGAATTTCGCCGCCTTGCAGCGTTCGATCATGCTGGCGTTGAGGCCCTTGTCCTTGTGGATGTAGAGCTGGAACATCTTCGGGGTCGAAATCAGCGCCCCGATCTCTTCGATGCTGACAGTCGCCAGGCTGGAGATGCCGCACCACAGACCAAACTTCTCCGCCGCGCGGGCCACGGCGCGTTCGCCTTGCCAGTGGAACACGCGTTGCAGCGCGGTGGGGGAAAGGATTAGCGGCAGCGCAGATTTGCGGCCCATTATCGTGCAACTGGTATCAATCTGCTCGACCCCGGCCAGCACGTCGGGAACCAGATCGCAACCGGCATAGGCCGCGGTATTGCGGGCCTTGGTCAGCTCGTCATCGGCGGCGCCGTCGATATAGTCGAACACAGGCCAAGGCAGCCGCTGCTTGGCGAGCAGCCGGAAATCTTCGATATTGTGGCAATCGTTTAAGCGCATCACCGCATCAGCGCGTCGCACACGGCATCGTCGGCGCTCTGCATACCTTTGCGCAGCCATTCCATCCGCTGGGCACTGGTCCCATGAGTGAACTGCTCGGGACTGGCGCGGCGCCCGGCGTTGCGCATCAGGGTATCGTCACCGATCGCATTGGCGGCGTTGAGCCCGCTTTCCATGTCGCCCGGTTCCAACCGATCGCGGTTCTTGGCGGCCCAGACCCCGGCATAGCAATCGGCCTGCAGCTCCAGCCGCACCGAGAGTGCATTCGCCCGCTGCGGGTTCTGCGATTGCAAGCTGCGGATCTGGTCGGAAACGCCGGTCAGCTTCTGGATGTGGTGGCCATATTCGTGCGCGATCACATAGTCGCGGGCAAACTTGCCGCGCGCGCCCATTTCCTGGTCCATCTGCGCGAAGAAATCGGTGTCGAGGTAGATCCCCTGGTCGGCCGGGCAGTAGAACGGACCCATCGCGCTTTGCGCCGCGCCGCAGCCCGAGCGGCCCATCTGCGAATAGAACACCAGCTTGGGCGCTTCGAACGGCACCCGCGCGGCGGCGAAGACCGGCGCCCAGGTCTTGTTGAGCGAAGACAGCGCGTTGCACATCTGCAGGCTGTTGGCATCGGTCCGACAGGTCTCACCCACGCCTTCGCCGCCGGGAGCGGGCAACTGCTCCGCCGGGCCCTGGGCCTGCTCCAGCCCGCCGATCATCTGCGCGGGATCGACACCGAAAACCAGGGCAGCGATCAGCGCGATCACCAGCGTACCGCAGCCGACCTGCCCGCCGCGCCCACCGGGCAAGCCGCGCCGTCCGCCGCGTTGGTCTTCGACATTGATGGCATTGGGATCGAATTCATCGAGACGCATTGGCGGACCCTCCAAGCAGGCTGGACAAAGCACAGTCCAGCCGCGATGGCCTCCGCTATACCCCATGTCTCAAGTGTTTGGAGTCGAGAAATGTTCCTTTCCGGAAAGCGCGCGCTGGTCACGGGTTCAACTTCGGGGATCGGTCTCGCCGTGGCCCGCTCGCTGGTGGCCGAAGGGGCCGAGGTGGTGCTGTCGGGCTTTGGCGAAGCGGCGGCAATCGCCGCGCTTTGCGAGGAACTGAACGCCAGCCACGTCGCGGCCGACTTGTCGAACCGCGCCGGGGTCGAGGCCCTGATGGCCGGGGCCGGGCCGATCGATATCCTGGTCAACAACGCCGGCATGCAGCACGTTGCCCCGGTCGAGGAGTTCCCGGTCGACAAGTGGGACATGATCATAGCGCTCAACCTGACCGCGGCCTTCGACGCCAGTCGGCTGGCGATCCCGCACATGAAAGCGGCCGGGTGGGGGCGGATCATCAACACCGCTAGCGCCCACGCGCTTACCGCCTCGCCCTACAAATCGGCCTATGTCGCGGCCAAACACGGGCTTTCGGGCCTGACCAAGACGCTGGCTCTGGAACTGGCGACTCACAACATCACGGCCAATTGCATTTGTCCGGGCTATGTCTGGACCCCGCTGGTCGAGAACCAGATCCCCGATACCATGGCGGCGCGGAACATGACCCGCGAACAGGTGATCAACGATGTGATGCTGGTCCGCCAGCCGACCCGCAAGTTCGTTCAGCCTTCGGACATCGGCGAGATGGCTGTATTCCTGTGCAGGGACGCTGCCGCCAACATCACCGGAACCAACATCTCGATGGATGGGGGCTGGACCGCTGAATAGTCATCGGCACTGTTACATTCCTGCAACCAGTTGACACAATCGCGCGTTATGATGCGCGATGGCTTGCCGGACCTTGCCGGAAGGGTGATAGTGCGGCGATGAAGCGTTTTTGGCAAGCGACGAACCGAGCCATTGCGCTGCTGCTGGCGGCGACCATGGCGATTCAGCCGCTCGCCGCCGCCAAACCCAACAAGGTCCGGGCCGAGCTTGAGGCGCAGCTGCGCGCCCATGTGACCGAGCTGGCCAGCGATGCCTATGAAGGCCGGGAACCCGGCACCGAGGGCGAGGCGAAGACTCTGCGCTATATCGGCAAGCAGTGGTTCGATATCGGCCTGCAATCGGGCACCAACGATCCGGCGCATCCCTGGTTCGCCCCGGTCAACCTGATCGCCCGTGATCCCGATGCCAGCCGGGCCTATTTCACCCGCAAGGGCAAACGGCTCTACCTTCCCGCCGGAATGATACTGGTCCTCACCTCAGGCAAGCGCGGGCTGGTCGAAAATGCCCCGGTGCTGTTCGTGGGCAAGGGCGAGGTTGTCCCGGCGCGGACCGAACTGGCCGGCCGGGTGGCGCTGTTGCTCGATGGCGGAAAGGACAATTCCGATCGCCAGAACGCGCTGATCAAGCAGGGCGCTTCGGGCGTGATCACGGTGCTTGATGGCGAGCGCTCGCTGGAGAATGTCACCGCGCGGCGGATGCGCACCGGCTATGCCCTCGCAACCGACAAGCTGGGCGGCGATCTGGAGGCCTTCATCACCCCCGAAGCCTTGAACGGTGTAATGGCCGGAGCAGGGCTCGACCTGACCAAGCTGCAAGCCGAGGCTGCTTCATCCGGTTTTGCGCCACGCCCGCTCGATCTCGCGGTTTCGCTTGAAGCGACCACCCGCGAAACCCGGATCAAGACTCACAACATCATCGGCAAGCTGCCCGGCAAACGCCCCGAACTAGGCGCGGTGCTGCTGCTGGCGCACTGGGACCACTTCGGGACCTGCGCGGAGACTCCCGCCGAAGACCTGATCTGCAACGGCGCGGTCGACAATGCCAGCGGCGTAGCCGTCCTGACCGAAGTGGCGCGGCGGCTGGCCAAGGGTCCGCAACTTGATCGCGACGTCTATTTCCTGGCAACCACCGGCGAGGAGATCGGCTTTCTGGGGGTTGAAGCCTTTGCCGACAATCCGCCGCTGCCGCTGGGCAATATCGTTGCCGCCTTCAACATCGATACCGTTGCCTTGGCGCCGGCCGGAAGTCCCTTCGCGATCGTCGGCAAGGGGATGACTCCGCTCGATCCGCACATCGCCTCCGTCGCCAAGGCCAACAAGCGCAAGCTGGCCGAAGGCGATGCCGCCAATGCCTATGTCCGCCGCCAGGATGGCTGGGCGCTGATGCAGCACGATGTCCCTGCGGTGATGGTCTCCAGCTCGTGGTCCGATATCGCGGTGGTGGAGAAGTTCATGGACAGCGATTACCACCGCCCGGGCGACCAGGTCAGCCGCGGGATCGAGCTGGGCGGGGCGGCTGACGATGTCGAATTCCTGATCGCGCTGGCGCGCTGGTTCGGAGATCCGAAAAAGGTCCCCTTCGCGCGCAACTAGGCCACTAGCTTATCCGGGGGCCTGCGGTTACATGGGCCGCCACGAATCGACCAGCGCCCCCGGCGCCCAGACAAGGCATGTGGCACCATGGATATCCCTCTCGGCCTGACTTACGACGACGTTCTGCTGCGGCCGGCCGAGTCCGACATTCTCCCCTCCATGGCCGATACCCGCACCCAGCTGACCCGCGAGATCGGGCTCAACATCCCGGTTATCTCCTCGGCGATGGACACCGTGACCGAGGCCGACATGGCGATCGTCATGGCCCAGCTCGGCGGGATCGGGGTGCTGCATCGCAATCTGACCGTCGAGGAACAGGTCGCCGCGGTCCGCGCGGTCAAGCGCTATGAAAGCGGCATGGTGGTCAACCCGATCACGATCGGCCCCGACGCGACCCTGGGTGAAGCGCGCGCGCTGATGGAGACGCACCGCATCTCGGGCATTCCGGTGGTGGAATCGGGCGGCAAACTGGTCGGCATCCTGACCAATCGCGACGTCCGCTTTGCCGACAATCCACTCCAGCCGGTGCGCGAGCTGATGACGCATGAGAATCTCGCCACGGTGGGTTCCGGGGTGACTCAGGAAGACGCTCGCCGCCTACTCCACGCCCGCCGGATCGAAAAGCTGCTGGTGGTCGATGGAAACTTTCACTGCACCGGCCTGATCACGGTCAAGGACATGGAAAAGGCAATCACCTATCCCGACGCGACCAAGGACGCGACCGGGCGCCTGCGCGTCGCCGCTGCGACCACGGTGGGTGACAAGGGGTTTGAACGGACCGAGGCTCTGCTTGCCGCCGAATGCGACGTGGTGATCATCGATACCGCCCACGGCCACAACAAGGACGTCGCCCGCGCGGTCGAACGGGTGAAGAAGATCTCCAATTCGGCCCAGGTGATCGCCGGCAATGTCGCGACCTATGAAGCGACCCGCGCGCTGATCGATGCCGGGGCCGACGGGGTCAAGGTCGGGATCGGGCCGGGCTCGATCTGCACCACCCGCGTGGTCGCCGGGGTCGGCGTGCCGCAGCTTACCGCGATCATGGAGGCCGCACGCGCTGCCGCTGACAGCGGCGTGCCGATCATCGCCGATGGCGGGCTGCGGACCAGCGGCGATGCCGCCAAGGCGCTGGCCGGCGGGGCCTCGACGATCATGGTTGGCTCGATGCTGGCCGGGACCGAGGAAGCACCGGGCGAGACCTTCCTGTTCCAGGGCCGGGCCTACAAGAGCTACCGCGGAATGGGCTCGGTCGGGGCGATGGCGCGCGGCTCGGCCGATCGCTATTTCCAGCAGGACATCAAGGACCAGATGAAGTTGGTGCCCGAGGGGATCGAAGGCCAGGTGCCCTACAAGGGTCCGGCCAAGGACGTGGTCCACCAGCTGGTCGGCGGGATCAAGGCGGCGATGGGCTATACCGGCAGCGCCACGATCGATGACCTGCGGACCAATGCGCAGTTCGTGCGGATCACCGGCGCGGGCCTGAAAGAGAGCCACGTCCACGATGTGACGATCACGCGGGAAGCGCCGAACTACAAGCTGTGACGCCGCAGGCCCGCGTCCAGGCCGGAATCGAGATCCTCGATCTGGTCATAGCTGCCGCCAAGGGCGGCGGGGCCAGTGCGGACCGGATCGTGGCGGACTGGTTCAAGACCCGCCGCTTTGCCGGCAGCAAGGATCGCCGCGCGGTGCGCGAGCTGGTCTATGGCGCGATCCGCGCTTGCGGCGATGTCCCCGTCAGCGGCCGCGCGGCGATACTGCGGCTGGCCGAGACGGAAGTTGCGATCCATGTGCTTTTCGACGGGCAAGGCCACGGCCCCGCGCCGGTCCTGCCCGATGAGCCTGTCGCGGCCGCCGGCATTGCTCCGGCCTGGCTGGAAGCCGAACTCGCCGCCAGCGGGATCGCGGGGGATGAAGCCAATGCGCTGCTGGGCCGGGCGCCGCTCGATATCCGGGTCAACACGCTCAAGGCCGATCGCGGTTCGATCGAGCTGCCCGAGCGGGGCGAGCCGCTGGCCGCGCCGCAAGCCTTGCGGCTTCCGTCCGGTTCGGCGGTCGAGCAGTGGCACGCCTATCAGAACGGCCTGATCGAAGTGCAGGATGGCGGTTCGCAAATCGCCTGTCTGGCCGTCGCCGCGCAGCCGGGTGAGACCGTGATCGATCTCTGCGCGGGGGCCGGGGGCAAAACGCTCGCGCTCGCGGCGGCGATGGAAAACCGTGGCCGCCTGATCGCCTGCGATACCGACCGGAACCGCCTTTCGCGCCTCGCACCCCGGGCCGAGCGCGCCGGAGCCAGACTGATCGGGGTCCGGTTGCTCAATCCGGGCCAGGAGGCTGCCGCGCTGGATGATCTGGCGGGCCGGGTCGACGCGGTGCTGGTCGATGCGCCCTGTTCGGGGACCGGCACCTGGCGGCGCAATCCCGAAGCACGCTGGCGGCTCTCGCCCCAGGAGATCGTGCGCTATGCCGCGATCCAGGCGCGGCTACTCGATCTGGCCGCGACACTGGTCCGGCCGGGCGGGCGGGTGACCTTTGTCACCTGTTCGCTGCTCGATGCCGAAGGGGCGGATCAGGCCGAGAACTTCCTGACCAGCCATCCCGGATGGCGCGCCGAACTGCCGCACTTGCCCGCCGGAACTGCGCGCGGGCAGGGCTGGCGCCTGTCCCCAAGGGCAGATCAGACCGACGGCTTTTTCATCGCCTGTTTTGTTTCGCCATGATAGAGCCGGGGCAAATGGCTAGGCTCAAGGAGCAGATCATGCGTTATTCCCCCGCCGCCCTCGCGCTTGCGCTGCTGGTTGCGGTTACCGCCAGCACCGGGCACAGCGCGCCGCCGGCACCGCTCGATCCGCGTGCCGCCGCGCTGGTATCCGAAGGGCGCAAGGCGCTGGGTGAAGGCCGCACCGATGAAGCGGTCGATGCCTTCGAAAGCGCGCTGGCAATCCAGCCGGGCCACGTCGCGATCTACCTCAACCTCGGCGAGGCGACCCGCAAGCAGGGCCTGCACGGCAAGGCGCTGCACTATTACCGCGAAGCACTGAAGCTCGATCCCAACAACCAGTACGCGATCGCTGGCGAAGGCGAGGCGCTGGTCGAAAAGGGCGCGGTCGAAAAGGCCCGCCGCAACCTGGTCCGGCTTGAGCAGATCTGCGGCAATGCCACCTGCGCCCCGGCCAAACAGCTCGCCGCCGCCATCAGCCGCGGCCCGGCGCCGCAGGTGGTAACGGCGGAGCAGGTTGAGGCGAAGCCAGAGGTTAGCGCGAATTGACAACCAAACTCCCCCTAATGGGGAGGCTCAGATCAGATCCCTGAACTCTTCCAGAACAGTGCGATAGACGCGCTTCTTGAACGGAACTATCAGCTCTGGCAGCAGCAGCGGATCGACCCATTTCCATTCTTCGAACTCGGGCGGATCGTGGCGCTCCAGGTGGATGTCGGTGTCCTCGCCGGAAAAGCGGGCGAGAAACCAGTGCTGGCGCTGGCCGCGATACTGGCCCTTCCACAGCTTGCCGATCAGGTCATCGGGCAGGTCGTAAAGTACTTCCTCGCGAGTCTGGGCGAGCAGGGTGACGTGGCGTTCCACCACGCCGGTTTCCTCCCACAGCTCGCGCAGGGCGGCATCGCGCAGGTCTTCGCCTTCATCGATCCCGCCTTGCGGCATCTGCCAGAAATCGCCGCCTTCTGCCGGCTGGCCGCGCGTGTCGATCCGGCGGCCGACAAAGGCCTCACCAGCCGCATTGACCAGCATGATGCCGACGCAGGGACGATAGGGAAGGTTGGCAAAGGGATCGCTCATCGGGCTGCCTCTAGAGCGGATTGGTCTGTCTGTGAAACCCAAACGTTTGTGGGGTCCGGAGATTTGCGAAGAAAAGGGGGTTCACGCAGAGGCGCAGAGAATGAAGTGGAGGCGCAGAGGGCGAGCGCTACCGGCGCAGCCGTCTCTCGTTCCTTGCCAGCGGCAAACGCACTGCAGGAATTTGCAGAATGAGCCTTCGGCTCAGAACAACATCTCTGCGCCTCACTTTTCTTCTCTGCGTCTCTGCGTGAACCCCTTCTTTCTTCAGCCTGTAAGCCTCAAACCTTCATCAACATCAACTTCATCGCCGCAATCACCTTGGCGGTGGCCGCCGCCGCGCTGGGCAGCGCCTTGCGAGTGGTGGAAAAGTCGTGAGTCATCCCGGCGATGTGGAGGTAGGTCGTATCGACCCCGGCATCGACCAGCTTGGCCGCGATCCGGCGGCCCTGATCCTGCAGCGGATCAAGCCCCGCCGTTGCTACGATCGAGGGGCACATGCCCTTGGCCTCGGCATGCAGCGGAAACGCGCGCGGATCGCCGCTTTTCGGGAGGTAGAGCGAATAGAACCAGTCCATCGCCACCTTGGTCAGCAAGTGCCCTTCGGCGAAACGTTCCATCGATCCGTCCTGTGATTCGTCCGTGGCCGGATAGAGCATTACTTGCAGTAGCATTGGGGCACCGGCCGGCTTGTCGATCAGCGCACGGGCGGTGACCGTGGCCAGATTGCCCCCGGCGCTGCCGCCGATGGTGACTAGCCCGGTAACCTTGCGGCCAAGCTCGGCCGGGCTCCCGGCGAGCCAGCGCGCCGCCGCTTCGCAATCGTCCGGGGCGGCGGGGAAGGGGGCTTCGGGCGCCATCCGGTAATCGACCGCCAGCACCGGCAGGTCGAGCTCAGCTGAAAGTTCGGTGCAGAGTGAATTGTGGGTATCGAGATCGCCGATCACGAAGCCGCCGCCGTGGAAGAACAGCACCACAGGGGATGGGTCCCGCTCATCCCGCACGTCGTAAAAGCGTACTGGAATGTCACCCGCCGGTCCGGGGCAGGTCAGATCCTTGATCACTGCCATTTCGCGTGCGTCGGCATCGGTCATCGCCTTGAGCCCAAGGTATCCGGCGCGCTGTTCGGCCGGGTCAAGCCGCTCGGGCGCGGGCAAGCTGTTGACCATGGCGAGGAAGCCCTGGACGTCTTCACGGATCAGGGGCGGCGAATCGCTCATCGGGAAATCCTCTCTTGGCTGTTTAATCGCGAGGTTAAATTGCGGAATGCCACTTGACTAGCCGCCTTGGCAGGCCTCTTGTTCCAATTGCCCGCAGCACAGTTTTTCTTGGTTGCGCGGCAAGCGGGGAGGGGACTAGGGCGCGCCGTGAAGAGGGCGCTTGGTCCGCCTGACAAGGATACCAGATGGCTACGCAAACCGCCGAACCCGAAAATCTCGTCAAGAACAGTCCCGAAGCCGTAGTCGTCCGCTTTGCGGGGGACTCGGGCGATGGCATGCAGCTGACGGGTGGCCAGTTCACCCTGTCGAGCGCATTGGCGGGCAACGACTTTGCCACGTTCCCGGATTTCCCGGCCGAGATCCGCGCGCCGCAGGGCACGCTGTTCGGCGTCTCGGCGTTCCAGATCAACTTCGGCTCGACCGAGATCGACACCGCTGGCGATGCCCCGGACGTGCTGGTGGCGATGAACCCGGCGGCGCTGAAGACCAATGTCGGCGCGCTCAAGCCCGGCGGTCTGATCATCGCCGATACAGGCGAGTTCACCAAGCGCAACCTCGAAAAGGCCAAGTACGAGGTCAGCCCGATCGAGGATGGCAGCCTCGCCAAGTGGCAGGTGCTGGCCTTCGATATCTCGGCGCTGACGGTTGAGGCGGTCAAGCCGTTCGGGCTCGGCAACAAGGATGCGCTGCGCTGCAAGAACATGTGGACGCTGGGCCTGGCGTTGTGGATGTTCGACCGTGACCGGGCGCCGCTGATCGAGTGGCTCAACAACAAGTTCAAGAAGAACCCGACCCTCGCCGAGGCGAACGTGGCCGCGCTCAACGCCGGCCACGCCTATGGCGAAACCGCCGAACTCGGCGGGCAGCTGCACAAGCAGCACATCGATGCGGTGGAGAGTGCGCCCGGGCTGTACCGGACGATCACTGGGGCCGAGGCGGTCGCGTTGGGCCTCGTCGCAGGGGCGCAACTCGCCCACTTGCCGATGTTCTTCGGCGGCTATCCGATCACCCCGGCCAGTTCGATCCTGCACTATCTGGTCGGGCTCAAGGAATTCGGCGTCACCACCTTCCAGGCCGAGGATGAGATCGCTGCGATCGCCGCCGCGATCGGCGCATCTTACGCCGGGCATCTCGGCGTCACCTCCTCGTCGGGCCCCGGCATCGCGCTCAAGGGCGAAGCAATGGGTCTTGCCGTGATGACCGAGTTGCCCTTGGTGATCGTCAACTCGCAGCGCGGCGGGCCTTCGACGGGCCTTCCGACCAAGACCGAGCAGAGCGACCTCTACCAGGCGGTCTATGGCCGCAACGGCGATACCCCGATCCCGGTGATCTCGGCGCGCTCGCCCAGCGACGCGTTCGATTGCGCGATCGAGGCCTGCCGGATCGCGACTCAATACATGACCCCGGTGATCCTGCTGACCGACGGCTACATCGCCAACGCGGCCGAGCCGTGGCTGGTGCCCGATCCGGCCAGCTACGCCGATTTCCCGGTCACCTTTCTGCAGGAACGCAACGGCCCCGACGGCACCCTGCTGCCCTATGCCCGCGACGAAAAGGGCGCGCGGCCGTGGATCAAGCCCGGCACCCCGGGCCTGACCCACCGGATCGGCGGGATCGAGAAAAACCCCGGCACCGGCAACCTCGATTACAGCCCGGCGGCGCACCAGGCGATGACCGACGCGCGCAAGGCCAAGGTCGATGGCGTGGCAAACAGCATCCCGGCGCAGGACGTGGCGCTGGGCAGCACCTCCGGCAAGCTTGCCGTGGTCGGCTGGGGCAGCACCTTCGGCCCGATCCATCAGGCGGTCCGCCGGGCGCGGGCCAAGGGCGTGGACGTCAGCCACATCCACGTCCGCCACATCTGGCCGCTTCCGGAAAATCTGGGCGATTTGCTAAAGGGTTACGAGAATATCCTCGTTCCCGAAATGAACACCGGCCAGTTCAAGACCGTGCTGCGCGATCAGTATCTGGTCGATGCGAGGCCGCTCAACAAGGTGAGCGGCCAGCCGTTCACGATTGCCGAAATTGAGGAAGCGATTGAGGGGGCGTTGGGGTGAATCTCCACGCCGCCTTTCCTTTCAACCGTCATCCTGAACTTGTTTCAGGACCCATTTGGCCGATCAGCCCTCCGGTCTGTGCGGCACGATGGACCCTGAAACAAGTTCAGGGTGACGGGGAGGGCGGATGATGGCGCGTTTCGATGAACAACCATTTGTAACATCCGAGATGTGGTGGTTCTTTTTTCGCGTCGTTGCTTGGTGCGCCGTTGCTGCAGTGGCCCAACATTTTGGTAACAGAACAGACTCATTGGTTTTTGCCGGATTATGTGGTTTTGTGATGGGCTTGTCGCTTTTCATAATTGCTTGGAACCACGAGCGAATAGACGACGAACTTGAATCCAGCCGAAATGGCAAATTCGGTCTTTTCGCACAGTATCTTGTGGTCACCTTGCTCATTGCTGGAATGCTTTGGGTTTCCTATCAGCAAGTTGTCGATGGCATCAGTACCTCCACAACTTTTTTCTGGGGCTACATAGCTGGATTGGGTGGTGTGGGTTTTGCATCATCACGCGGTTATCTCAAATCTAGGTCAAACACATGAACGACATGACCCCCATCCGTCACGAAACCACCCTCAAGGACTGGGAATCGGACCAGGAGGTCCGCTGGTGCCCGGGCTGCGGGGACTATGCGATCCTCAAGGCGGTGCAGCGCACCTTGCCAGAGCTGGGCGCGGATCCCGCGAACACCGTGTTCGTCAGCGGGATCGGCTGCTCCAGCCGCTTTCCCTACTACGTCGAGAGCTATGGCTTCCACACCATCCACGGCCGCGCGCCGGCGGTGGCGACGGGGATCAAGCTGGCCAATCCGCAGCTCGATATCTGGCTGGTCACCGGCGACGGCGACGGAATGAGCATCGGCGGCAACCACACGATGCACCTGCTGCGCCGCAACCTCAATTGCCAGGTGCTGCTGTTCAACAACGAGATCTACGGCCTGACCAAGGGCCAGTACTCGCCGACCAGCCGCCAGGGCACCACCAGTCCGACCACGCCGCTGGGCTCGGTCGACCGGCCGGCGCTGCCCTGCGCCTTCGCGCTGGGCGCTGGTGCGCGGTTCATCGCCCGCGGGTTCGACGTCTCGAAGAACCTGACCGACGTGCTCAAGGCTGCCCACGCCCACCGCGGCGCGGCCTTTGTCGAGATCTTCCAGAACTGCATCGTCTACAACAAAGACGTGTTCGAAGACTTCGCCGCCCCCAAGGGCGCCGAGGATCGCCAGCTCTGGCTCCAGAACGGCGAGCCGATGGTCTTCGCGAAGGGAACGCAAGGAATCGCGCTCGATGCCGAGAAGCTGACGCTCAAGGTGGTCGATGTGGTCGATGGCGATTGGCAGGCGGCGGGGGTGATCGTCCACGACGTCACCAACCGCTCAATCGCGCACATGCTGGTCGAAATGCCGTTCGGGCCGTTCCCGATGGCGCTGGGCGTGATCTACGACGATCCCCGCCCGACCTACGAGGACGCGGTGCTGGGCCAGGACGCCAAGATGCGCGAAGGCAAGAACACCGACCTCGCCCGCCTGCTCGCCAAGGGCCAGACCTGGACAGTCAGCGAAGGCGGGCCGGAGTTGTAGGTTCGCACGCCAAGACGCCAAGATGTTGGCCCATGACGAAATTGACCGCCTTGCCCGCATAGCGGTGCATTGCGGTTTTGAAATTCATCGGGATTTTGGGCCGGGCATGCTTGAGTCTGCCTATGAAGCCATGATGTTTGCCAGTCTTCGCGAAGCTGGATGTTTTGTAGAACGGCAAGTTGCCGTTCCATTGATTTTCAAAGGCGCCTGAATCGAGGTTCCGTTCCAAGCGGATCTGGTCGTCGAACGCAAGCTGCTGATTGAGCTCAAATCCGTTGAGCGTCCTGCCCCGGTCCATGCCAAGCAGGTCTTGACCTATTTGCGTTTGATGAAGTTGCCACTTGGCTTGCTAATAAACTTTGGTCTGGCCAGCTATAAACTTGGCGTGCAACGCATCGCCAACGATTTTCAGGATCGATAAACCAATGCGCAACATCTTGGCGTCTTGGCGTGCGAAACCGTCACTTGCGCCGGACCTTCGCAACTGCCAGCGGTATGAACCATGGACAACCTCACCCATTCCCTGATTGGCGCCGCACTTGGGCAGGCGGGGCTCAAGCGTAAGACCGGGCTGGCCATGCCGGCACTCATCATTGCGGCAAACCTGCCCGATATCGACGCCGGCTGCGTGGTCTACGGGATCGAGAGCCTGGCGATGCGGCGCGGGATTTCCCATGGGCCGATCGCGCTGGTACTGCTCCCTCTGCTGCTCGCGGGGGTGCTGTGGTGGTTCGATCACTGGCAGGCCGGGCGCGGCAAGCGGCCGGAGGGGCGCCTGCCGGTCGATTTCAAATGGCTGCTGGCACTGTGCTACATCGGCACGCTGAGCCATCCGCTGTTCGACTGGTTCAACAATTACGGCATTCGCCTGCTCGAGCCGTTTTCGCACCAGTGGTTCTATGGCGATACGCTTTTCATCATCGACCTGTGGATCCTGATCGCGCTGGGCATCGGCCTGTGGCGTTCGCTGCGGCGTGAGCGGGCCGGGCAGACCAACTGGGCTGCGCCTGCGCAGATCGCACTGGCGGTGATGGCCAGTTATGTCGGGATCAACATGGTGATCAGCCGCACGGCAGAGGAAACGGTGCGCCGGCTTGAGCCCGATGCCGAGATGGTGGTGGCCAATGCCGTGCCGATCGCCTTCTGGCGCCGCGACGTGCTGTGGCGCTCGGACGATGGCTTTTACGGCACGATTTCCTGCAATCTCAACGCGTGCCTGCGTTATCCCCGGGTGATCCGCAAGACCAACTGGCCCGATCCGCGCGTGGCGGCCTGGGCCAAGGACGATCCGGCCGCGCAGGCCTTCCTGTTCTGGAGCCGTATGCCGCTGGCCCAACCCGGACCAAAGGGCATCTTGTTGAAGGACCAGCGCTTCGCCGATAGCCCGGCGCGTGACAATTTTACCTATCTCTTGAACCCGCGCTGATGGCCCAAACCTCGATTGTCTGGCTGCGCCGCGATCTGTGGCTGGCCGACCATGCCGCGCTGGTGGCTGCCTGCGCCGCCGGGCCGGTGCTGCCGGTCTATGTCCTCGACGACGATACCGCCGCGCACCGCCGGATGGGCGGGGCGAGCCGGTGGTGGCTGCATCATTCGCTTGCGGCACTGGACGCGGCGCTGCGGGCCAAGGGCTCGCGCCTGATCCTGCGCCGGGGCAAGAGCGACGAAGTGCTTGCCGCGCTGGCGGCGGAATGTGGCGCGCGAGAAGTCCATGCGCTGCACCATTACGAGCCATGGTGGCGCAACGCCGAGCGCGCGGTGGCGAAGCGGCTGACGCTGCACCTGCACCACGGCAATTACCTCGCGCCGCCGGGCACGGTGCTGAGCGGGGCAGGCACGCCCTACAAGATCTACACGCCGTTCTGGCGCGCGCTGCAGGAACGCCTGCCGCCGCCGCAGCCACTGCCGGCACCCGCGCGAATTCCGGCTCCGGCGACCTGGCCGGACAGCGACAGCCTCGATAGCTGGAACCTGCTCCCCACCAGCCCCGACTGGGCCGGGGGATTTCGTGAGGAATGGGCCCCGGGTGAGGAGGGCGCATTCGAACGGCTGGACACGTTTCTGGCCTGCGCGCCCAAATATCAGGCGCGGCGCAATTTCCCGGCGGTCGAGGGCACTTCGCGGCTGTCGCCTCATCTAGCTTTCGGAGAGATCTCGCCCGCGACGACTTGGCACCGGACCGCCGCGCTGGGCGGATCGACCGGCACCTTTCTCGGCGAACTTGGCTGGCGTGATTATGCCCAGAACGTGATCCTGCAATTGCCGGACTATGGCGCCCGCAACGCCAAGGCAGAATTTGACCAGCTGGCCTGGCGCGAAGGGCCAGAGGCTGAGGCCGACCTTGCCGCTTGGCAGCAGGGCCGCACCGGCTATCCGATCGTCGATGCCGGAATGCGCCAGCTGTGGCACAGCGGCTGGATGCACAACCGGGTCCGGATGATCGCCGCGAGCTTTCTGATCAAGCACCTGCTGATCGACTGGCGGCGCGGCGAGCAATGGTTCTGGGATACGCTGCTGGATGCCGACTACGGCCAGAACGCGGTCAACTGGCAGTGGAGTGCGGGGACCGGGGTGGACGCCAACATGTTCGTCCGGATCATGGCGCCGCTTGGCCAATCAGACAAGTTCGATGCGGCCGAATATATCCGCCGCTGGGTGCCCGAACTGGCGCACCTGCCCGAGGCCGCGATCCACGATCCGCCGCTGCCGGTGCGGGGCTATCCGCGCAAGCTGATCGAGCATGCCGAGGGCCGCGCGCGCGCGCTGGCGGCCTGGCAGGCACTCAAAGGCTGAAGGGGAGGGGCGTGGTGCCCGGAGGCGGATTCGAACCACCGACACGCGGATT
>NZ_DJUW01000003.1:114275-181083 GCF_002440635.1 Novosphingobium sp. UBA6272
GCTCTACCAACTGAGCTATCCGGGCATCGCTTCGGCGTTGCGCCCCGAAAGGCACCGCGCGACAGGAAGCGCGCCTATGGCGAAGGCAGGCGCGCTTGGCAAGAGGGTTTCAGGCCTTTCCTTCGTCTTCGTCGATCGCCGGCGCGCCGGGAATGGCATAGCCGTCGTCGAGCCAGCGGACCAGGTCGCGGTCCTTGCAGCGGGTGGAGCAGAACGGGCTGTGCTCCTCGCTGCGGGGTTTGCCGCAGACCGGGCATTTCTTGAAGGACGAAGTCATCGTTCCACCGCCTGCGCGAAACCGGCGGACAGGGCAAGACCCGGATCGGCCTTCAGCCGAACTTCCCGCGCCGTGCGGCGGGCGAGTTCCTCGCGCCATTCGGGGCGCAGCGCGGCCTCGACCGACGGATGGCAGGTCAGCAGCAGTGCGCCAGGTGCGTCGACCTGTTCGGCGGCGCGCAGCAGCAGCCGCGCAGCAGCCCCTGCGCGGTCGCGTGCGCAGAGGTGCAGCAGCGAGGGGCGGGTCAGTTTGGCGACCAGCTGGACAAAGCCGAACCCGTTCATCGAAGTCCGCTCATGCGGCCAATCGTCGAGCGCGCGCTCCAGCGCGCCATCGATCTGCTTGCGGTCGTTCTTGTCGGGCAGGGTCGGGAAATCGATCCCGATCGACCCGGCCAGATCGAGCCGGAACAGCGCCTGGGCGATCGGTTCGACCGCCGCCAGCGCCAGATCACGCGGGGGCAGGGTGCCGTCGATGTCGATCAGGGTCATCGCCGGGGTTGGGGTGATGGACAGTGCGCCGCCGCTGAAGGCAAATTCACCTGACCAGGCATCGCTGAACAGATCTTCCCACAGCCCCGACGGTAAGCGGCGGACCACTCTGGCGCCGAGCTCTTCGGCCAGCGATTGGGCCGGGCGGGGCGCGTCCTGCGTCGGACGGGCCTGCGCGCGCTTGAGCCGGCCACGCTCGGCCATCGCCGCGCGCGTTACTAACAGCCGCAGCGCAGCACCCTCGCTCGTCTCATGCGGCAAGCCGTCGACCAGCGCTTCCTCGCCGCAGGCGAAGCGCGCGGTGCCGCGCTTGGAATTGGCAGTGCGAGAAATCAGCTTGGCGTCCTCGACCAGCCCGGCTTCGAGCCCGCCGGGCCAGCGCAGCCGCGCCGCGATCGCATCGCCGCGATCGACCAGGACCGCGCGTTCCTCGCCGATCCCCTGTTCGACCAGCCACTCAGCCAAGGGGATAACCTGCGGTCTTCAGCAAGGCCCGGGTTTCGAACAGCGGCAAGCCGATGACACCGGAATGGCTGCCGGAGACATGGCGGATCAGCGCTTCGGCGCGTCCCTGGATGGCATAGCCGCCGGCTTTGCCGAGCCCTTCGCCGCTGGCGAGATAGGCGTCGATCTCCTGCCCGGTCAGGTGTTTGAAGATCACCGTGGTCTCGACCACGCGGGTGCGGGCCTTCCCCTCGGCGTCGATCACGCAGACTGCCGAGATGCAGCGGTGACGGCGCCCCGAAATCAATCCCAGCAATTCGCGCTGGACCGCTTCGGTTTCGGCCGGAGGCAGGATCCGGCGGCCAACCGCCACGGTCGTATCCCCGGCCAGGACGATTTCGCCGAACTGGCGATGAACCGCACCCGCCTTGGCCTGAGCCAGCCGCAGCGCATAGGCGCGCGGAAATTCGCTCTTCAGCGGGCTTTCGTCGATATCTGGGCTCTCGATCCGATCAGGCACAGCACCGATCCGGGCGAGCAGGTCGCGCCGGCGGGGTGAGGAGCTGGCAAGGACGAGTTTGGGAGCGGTCAAGTCAGCCGAACTGGCCCGGGCCGCCACGGCCCGGCATGAAGCGATAGGTAATCCGGCCCTTGGTCAGGTCATAGGGGGTCAGTTCGACCAGCACTTCGTCGCCAACGAGCACGCGGATGCGGTTCTTGCGCATCTTGCCGGCGGTGTGGCCAAGGATTTCGTGATCGTTTTCCAGGCGGACGCGGAACATCGCATTAGGCAGCAGTTCAACCACCTGCCCACGCATTTCGAGTAGTTCTTCCTTCGCCATTCGCGCCTTTGATCCGTGACTAGTTTGGTTGATTTGCCGCGCCCCATAGCTGCGTAAATGACAAAAGGGAAGCCTTTGGCAAATCGGCCACAGTCGGGCGTGCGATCTACGAAGCGACAATTTGATACGACCGGGGGCATTGCAACAACTTAAGGCCTCAGTCAGGGACCAAGGCAGAGGGATGGGGAATGCAACGCCCGATGTCACTGGAGTGAATTGACCAGCAATGCGTAGCCTTACCACCCTGAGCCTGCTGCTCGCGGCCAGCCCTGCCATGGCGCAGGAGACCGCCGAAGCTCCCGCCAGCGGCAGTGCTGCCGTCGATGCCGCTGACGAAACGCAGCCGATCGACGCGATCCGTGCGTCAGGCGACGAGATTCTGGTCGTCGCGACCAAGTTCTATGGTCAGATCGAAGCACCCCAGGCCCCGATCGCGACCTTTGACGAGGCCGACATCCAGGCGCTGGGCGCAACCAATGTCGGCGAATTGCTCGCCCGGGTCAGCCCGCAGACCGGATCGGGCCGCGGGCGCGGCGGCGGCGGGCAGCCGCTGGTGCTGGTCAATGGGCAGCGCATCACCAACTTCCGCGAAATGCGCAATTATCCGCCCGAGGCGATCAAGCGGGTGGAAATCCTGCCCGAGGAAGTGGCGCTGCGGTTCGGCAGCCCGCCCAATACCCGGGTGGTCAACCTGATCCTCAAGGACAAATTCGACAGCCGCCGGATCGAGGCCGGGGTCAGTCTGCCGACGCGGGGCGGGTTCTCGAGCTGGAATGGCGAGGCCAGCTTGCTGACGCTTCGCAAGCTCAACCGCTTTACCCTGACCGGATCGGTCAGCGATACCACGCCGCTGTTCGAGGCGGAGCGCGATCTCGATCAGGGTCAGCCCAGCCAGCCGACCGTTTCGACCGATCCCGATCAGGCGGAATTCCGCACCCTGATCGCGGATTCGCGCAGCTTTGGCCTTAATACCGCCTGGACCAAGGGACTGGGCAAGGACGGGATGGGTGGCAACTTCACCCTCAGCGGAGAAGCCAACCGGACCGACAGCCGCAGCTATTCCGGGTTCAACACCGTGCTGCTGACCGGGCCGCTGCCCGCCAGCCAGTCCGTGCTGCGCACGCTGCCCGACCCGTTGGAGCGGACGACCCGGGCTACCACCATTGCGCTTGGCACGGGCTACAACACCAACCTCGGCAAGTGGCAGTTCAGCGCAACGCTGGATGGCACCCATGCCGAGAGCCGGACCCTGATCGACCGGCGCGCGACTACGACTTCGCTGACCGATGCGGCGCTGGCCGGAACCCTGCCGCTCACCGGCCCGCTGCCTGCGCTGACACCGGCCGGGCAGGATCTGGCGCTCAACAATTCGGAGAGGATCGAAAGCCTGGTGACCGTGTCCGGGCGACCGTTCCGCGTGCCTGGAGGCATGGTCTCAACCACTTTCAAGGCCGGGATCACCTGGATCGATTTTGACAGCCTCGATCAACGCTCCACGGCCGGTCCGGTTTCGCTCAACCGTTTACGGGTCCAGGGCGGCCTCAACGTCGCCGTGCCGCTGACCAGCCGGCGCGAAAACTTCGGCAGGGGGCTCGGCGACATTTCACTCAACTTCAGCGCCAATCTCAGCGATGTCTCCGATTTCGGCGCGGTCAACGACTGGAGCACGGGGCTGACCTGGGCGCCGACCGAGAAGCTGAACCTGCAGGCCAGCTATATCTTCAACCAGGAAGCACCGTCGATCAGCCAACTGGGCAATCCCGAAACGCAGATCTTCAACGTTCCGGTCTATGACTTTGCCCTCAACGAAAACGTGCTGGTGACGATCATCAGCGGCGGAAATCCGCTGCTCAAGCGCGAGGTGCAGCGCGATATCAAGCTGTCGGCGAACTGGACCCTGCCGATCAAGGACAGCAACCTGCTCGTCGAATGGTTCCGCAACCGCTCAAGCGACGTGACCGCCAGCTTCCCCTTGCTCACCCCCGAAATCGAAGCCGCGTTTCCGGGCCGCGTGGTGCGCGATCCGGCAACCAACCGGCTGGTCTCTATCGATCAGCGCCCGGTGACTTTCGCCCGGCAGGAAAGCTCGCGGCTGCGCTGGGGGTTCAATACCTCGGGCACGATCGGCAAGGCACCAGAAGGCGGGGGCGGCATGTTCGGCGGGATGGGCGGTGGCGGCCCGCGCGGTCAGCGTCCGGCTGCAGCCGGTGCGACACCTGCAGCTGCGCCTCCTGCCGCTCCGCGTCCGCCTGCAGGTGGTGGCGCTCGGCCCGGTGGCGGCCGCGGCGGCGGCGGGTTCATGGCGGCGATGGGAGCTGGCGGGCAGGGCCGCTGGAGCCTTGGCGTCTATCACACCGTTCAGTTCGACAACACGGTGCAGATCGCGCCGGGCGGGCCGGTGCTCGATCTGCTTGGCGGCGATGCGCTCAGCACCAGCGGTACCCCGCGCCATGCGCTCGAATTCAACGGCGGCGTGTTCCACAAGGGTATGGGAATGTTCTTCCAGGGGACCTGGAACGGGCCGACCACGATCAAGTCCAGCGGCCTGCCGGGCAGCACCGACCTGCGCTTTGGCAGCGTCAACAGCGTCAACCTGTTCCTGTTTGCGGAATTCGCGATGATGCCCGGCGTGACCAAGAAGGTCCCGTTCCTGAAGGGCGCGAATCTTTCGCTACGGATCGAGAACCTGTTTGATTCGGTCCAGAAGGTGACCGACGGTTCGGGAACGGTCCCGCTGTCCTACCAGCGCGATTTCCTCAACCCGCGCGGGCGGGTGATCGGGATCCAGTTCCGCAAGGGATTCTAGAACAAGGCCCCGGCCGGTCGATCCCGGCCGGGGCCTTTTCTGGCTTAGTGGAACAGGGCCAGGATCAGGTGCAGCGTCAGCGCCATCAGGCACAGGCTGGACAGCGCGAACAGCGCAAAGCGCGGCATCACCTTGTTGACCGTCGCCTGGAAGATCGAGTGGACGATCCGCAGGCCGACATAGGCCCAGGCGATCGTCAAATTGAGCCCGTGGCCTTTGTCCAGGATCGCCAGCGCCAGCGCGACCGCATAGAACACGGTCGGCGCTTCGTGCAGATGGTTGTAGTTGTGGGCTTTCCATTGCACCTCGCGCGGGATCAGCTGCTCCAGCATCGCGCCGGTCCAGCCCTGGTCGGCGCCCGGTTCGGTTGGCTTGGGCAGCTTGTTGATCGCCGGGATCCGGGTGGCATACATCCAGACCCACATGATCATGGTCCAGCCGGCCAGGACGGCGAGTGGTTTCAGGATTTCCATTGTTGTTCTCCCCCTAGTTTATTGTGACCTATATGAAACGAAGGTTGATCCGCGGCAGACCGATTGTCAATTGCAACTAATCGTTGCCGGACAGCACCTTGGCAAAGGCGGCGGCATCAGTGTTGCCGCCAGAGATGATCACCGCGGTGCGGCCGTCCACCGGCACCTTGCCGGCGAGCACCGCCGCCAGCGCTGCCGCGCCGCCCGGTTCCACAACCAGATGCAGCTTGGAAAAGGCCCAGCGCTGGGCGGCGCGGACCTCGGCCGGGGTGACCATCAGCCCGCGCGGCACCCGGCCCTTGAGCACGGCGAAATTTATCGGGCGGGTTGCCGGGGTCTGGAGCGCATCACAGGCCGTGGGGTGCGAGGTGTCTGCGACACCGACGATCTCTCCCGCTTCCAGGCTCAGCCGCACATCGTCCCAGCCTTCGGGTTCGACCGGCACGATCTCGGCCTCGGGGCAGGCGACGGCGAGGCCGGCGGTCAGCCCGCCACCGCCGCAGGGGCAGACGATCCGGGTCGGACCTTGCAGCCCGCGTTCGGCCAGTTGTGCCACGATCTCGGTTCCAGTGCTGCCCTGGCCTTCGATCACCCAGGCATCGGCGAAGGCATGGACCAGCGTCGCGCCGGACTGGTCGACCAATCGCTGCGCCACCGCATCGCGATCTTCGCCGCCGGGCCGGTCATAGAGCACGACCTCCGCGCCGTGCGCGCGGGTCGCGTCGAGCTTCACCTGCGGGGCATCGACCGGCATCACGATCGTGGCGGGAATGCCGAGCCGCTTGGCCGCCCAGGCCACGCCCTGGGCATGGTTGCCGCTCGAGACACCGACCACGCCGCGCGCGCGTTCGTCCGCTGTCAGATCGCTCAGCCGGTGCCAGGCCCCGCGGATCTTGAAGGCGCCGACCGGCTGCAGGCTCTCGGCCTTGAACCACAGACGAGCGCCATTGACCTCCGCCTCGATTAGGGGTGTTTTCGGCAGCAATTCGGCTATCTTGGCGGCGGCGCGGGCTACCCCTTCGGGAGTCGGGGTGCGCATTTGTTGTGCGGTCATGAAACAAATCTATATGCCCGCAGGCCACTGGCAAGGAGATTCGGGAAGTGAGCAAGGTTCTGGTGATTGGCGCGGGCGGGGTCAGCTCGGTTTGCGTCCACAAGATGGCGATGAACGCAGGCATTTTCAGCGAGATCCACCTCGCCAGCCGAACTCGTTCCAAGTGCGACGCGATCGCCGCCTCGGTCAAGGAGCGCACCGGCCAGACCGTCCAGACTTACGAGATCGACGCCGAGGAAGTTCCCGCGCTGACCCGGCTGATCCAGCAGATCCAGCCCAAGCTGGTGGTCAACCTGGCGCTCCCCTATCAGGACCTGCCGATCATGGACGCTTGCCTCGAGGCGGGGGTCGACTACCTCGATACCGCCAACTACGAGCCCAAGGACCAGGCCAAATTCGAATATTCCTGGCAGTGGGCCTATCATGACCGGTTCAAGGAAAAGGGCCTGATGGCGCTGCTCGGCTCGGGCTTCGATCCGGGCGTGACTTCGGTCTTCGCGATGTGGCTCAAGAAGCACAAGCTGAAGACCATCCGCCAGCTCGACATCCTCGATTGCAACGGCGGCGATCACGGCCAGGCCTTTGCCACCAATTTCAACCCCGAAATCAATATCCGCGAAGTGACCGCCCCGGCGCGGCACTGGGAGAACGGCGAGTTCGTCGAAACCCCGGCGATGAGCAAGAAAGTTGCGTTCGAGTTCGACCAGGTCGGCCCCAAGAATATGTACATGATGTACCACGAGGAGCTGGAAAGCCTTGCCAAATTCTTGCCCGAGCTGGAGCGCGCGCGGTTCTGGATGACCTTCGGCGATGCCTACATCATGCACCTGACCGTGCTGCAGAATGTCGGCATGACCCGGATCGATCCGGTGATGTACCAGGGCAAGGAAATCATCCCGCTGCAGTTCCTCGCCGCCGTGCTGCCCAAGCCCGAAACGCTGGGGCCGACGACCAAGGGCAAGACCAACATCGGCGACATCGCCACCGGCGAAGCACTCGACGGCAGCGGCGAGAAGACTTTCTACATCTACAACATCTGCGACCACGAAGACGCCTATGCCGAAACCGGCAACCAGGCGATCAGCTATACCACCGGCGTTCCAGCAATGATCGGCGCGGCGATGATGCTGACCGGCGCCTGGACGGGTGACGGGGTGTTCAACATGGAGCAGATGGATCCCGATCCGTTCATGGACATGCTGAATACGCAGGGGCTGCCGTGGCAGGTCAAGGAATTGCCGGGGCCGGTGGAGTTCTAACGATAGGTTGGAATAGTTCACGCAGAGGCGCAGAGGAAGAAGAGAGGCGCGGAGGGGTATGATCGCGATCGACGAACTCAGCGCTGCCGTGAGCGCTGAAGCCATAGCCATCCACAAGGAATTCGGGCCTGGATTGTTCGAAACGGTCTATGAGTCGGTCTTGGCAGGGCGTTTGAGGAAACGTGGCCTCAAGGTTGAGCGACAGGTGCAGGTTAAAGCCGTCTTTGACGGCGAAGCCTATGACCCTGCCTTCAAGATCGACATCCTCGTCGATGATCGTCTCGTTCTCGAGATCAAGACTGTCGAGCAACTTAGTAAGGCACATGCCAAGCAGGTGTTGACCTACCTCAGACTGCTTAAGCAGCCTGTAGGGCTGCTTCTAAATTTTTCGGAGGAAACTATGAAAGACGGGATCCGCAGGGTGGTCAACGACTACCGGCCCGAATTGATTCTCCGCGCCTCCCTTCTTCCTCTGCGCCTCTGCGTGAACTAATCGGACCCATAAAATGGAAACCAGAGCCGGCGATCCGGGGGCTTTTGCCCAATTCGACCTCTCCCGCGTCGACAGCCCCAGCTTCGTGGTCGATGCCGCGCGGTTGCGGCAGAATCTGTCGGTGCTGGCTGATGTCCGCGACCGGGCCGGGATCAAGTTGCTCTCGGCGCTCAAGGCCTTTTCGATGTGGTCCACCGCGCCGATCGTGGGCGAGTACCTCGACGGGGTCTGCACCTCCGGTCTGTGGGAAGCGCGGCTCGCCTCCGAGTTCTACGACGGCGAGATCGCGACCTATTGCGCCGCCTACAAGCCCGAGGACCTCGACGAGATCCTGCGCCTGTCGGACCACGTGATCTTCAATTCCCCGCAGCAGATCGTGCGCTGCAGCGCGATCATCGCGGCGGCGCGGGCGCGAGGGGAAGCGTTCGATATCGGCCTCAGGATCAATCCCTTGCACCCCGAAGGTGAAGTGCCACGTTATGATCCCTGTGCGCCGCATTCGCGGCTCGGTTTCCCGATCGACCAGCTGACCGAAGAGCATATGGAGCTGGTCGACGGCATCCACATGCACACCTTGTGCGAGCAGGATTTCGAGCCGCTGCGGCGGACCTGGGATGTCGCGTTCGACTATCTCGAGCCGTACTTCGGCCAGTTCAAATGGGTCAACCTCGGCGGCGGGCATCACATCACCCGGGCCGATTACCAGCGCGACGAACTGGTCGAGTTTCTGATCGATCTGCAGGACGATACCCAGGCCGAGGTCTATCTCGAACCCGGCGAGGCGGTGGCGCTCGATGCCGGGATCCTGGTCGGCACCGTGCTCGATATCGGCGAGAACGGCATGCCGGTGGCGATCACCGACATTTCCGCGACCTGCCATATGCCCGACGTGATCGAGGCGCCCTACCGTCCGGCGATGCTCGGCGAGCTGCCGCAGCTCGATTCCGAGATCGACGAAGGCGCCGGCGGGGCGGTGCGGCTGGGCGGGCCATCGTGCCTCGCGGGCGACGTGATCGGGGACTACCGCTTTGCATCGGGTCCGCAGGTTGGCCAGCGCTTCGCATTTCTCGACCAGGCGCATTATTCGATGGTCAAGACCACCACCTTCAACGGCGTGCCGCTGCCGTCGATTTGGCTGTGGGACAGCGAGACCGATCACCTCGAATGCATCAAGCGCTTCGGCTACGAGGACTTTCGCGATCGGCTCAGTTGAGCTGTTTCACCCGAAGCACCGACGAGGTCAGGACTCGCCGGAGGCGATTACGCAAATCCAGCGTTGCGTTTGATCGAACAATGCGGCTTCGCCGCATAGAGCAACATCTTCGGTTCTTCGGGTGAACAAAAACTGGCACAACGCCGCAGTCTGCGTAATCTACCCACAACAGGGGAGAGCCAGATGCCGGACCAGATTCTCGACGCCCACAGTTCCGATCCGACCGTCATGGGCTGGATGGAAGGCCTGCCACCGCCGCAGGACAAGCGGCTTACGTGGGAGCGGGCCGACCATATGCGCTTTCCGACCCACCGCTACGCCTATTCCAACATGCGCGAGTTTCTGCCGACGGCGCGGGTTTCGCGCGGGGCAGGGCCGGTGTGGGAGCTGCCCGTGGCGCTGCGCGACGATATCGATGCGGTGCGCTTCAACGCGCTCGACGATGGCCGCGAGCTGAGCTGGGCGGATTCGCTCGCCGTCAACTTCACCGACGCGATCGCCGTGCTGCACCGCGGGGCCATTGTCTATGAGCGCCATTTCGGCGTCACCGGGCCGGACAGCACCCATATCGCCTTTTCGGTGACCAAGAGCTTCGTCGGCACCCTGGCCGAAATGCTGGTGGCCGAAGGCCGGCTCGACCCCGCCGCGCCGATGGCCGACCTGATCCCCGAACTGAGGGGCAGCGGCTTTGGCGATGCCACCTTGCGCCAGGTGATGGACATGACCACCGCGCTCGATTTCAGCGAGGAATATACCGATCCCAATTCGGGTATCGGCGCGATGAGCAATGCCCTGGGCCTGACCCCGCGCGCACCCGGCTATGCCGGGCCGACCGACGTCTATGCCTACCTCCCGACGATTGCCAAGGTCGGTGAGCATGGCGAACGCTTCACCTACAGAACCTGCAACACCGAAGTGCTCGGCTGGCTGGTCGCGCGAACCGAGGGCAAGCGGCTCGACCGGGTGCTGGCGGAGCGAATCTGGCAGCCGTTGGGGATGGAACAGGACGCCGATTTCCTGATCGATTCGACCGGGATGCCCTTTGCCGGTGGCGGGCTCAATCCGGTGCTGCGCGACATGGCCCGATTTGGTGAGGCGATGCGGCTGGATGGGCGGGGCAATGGCGGCCAGGCGATTTCCGCTGCGGCGGTCGCGGCGGTCAAGGCTGGCGGGCGGAAAGAGGCCTTTGCCCCGGCCGGCTATGCCTGGATCCCGGGCGGGTCCTATGTCAGCCAGTGGTGGATAATCGGCGGAAATCACGGCGTTTTTTCGGCCCGCGGAATTCACGGTCAGGCGATCTGGGTCGATCCGGTAGCGGAAGTGACCATCGTCAGGTTTGGCTCGCACCCGATCGCCGCGAACAGCGCGTTCGACCCCACCTCGCTGCCGGCATACCGCGCTGTTGCGGATCACCTGATGCGGGGGTGAAGCGGTCCCATTTTCACTTGCAGTTAAGGTGCGAATCTTTATAGGCCACCCCCGCTGCCCCAAGGGGACTTCCAATAACCGCAAGGCAGCCTCGTCTTCGTGTTACCTGGCCGAAAGGCCTATTGGGGGTCCCTTGAGTTGCACCAGTATCCTGACGCTCTGTCCGTAGTTCGCGCTCTTTCGCCCGACGAACCGGTCATTCTCAACCGCCCGCACGCCGCCGCGCGCGCTGCCCGCTTCTTTGCCGAGAAGTTTCCGGGCAAGTCGCTCTATGCGGTGAAGGCCAATCCGTCGCCGGACCTGCTGCAGGTCCTGTGGGCATCGGGCGTGACCCATTACGACGTCGCCTCGATCGCCGAGGTTCGGCTGGTGCGCGAAGCGCTGCCCGGGGCGGTGCTGTGCTTCATGCACCCGGTCAAACCGGCGGGCGCGATTGCCGAGGCCTACAAGGTCCACGGCGTTCGCACTTTCAGCCTCGACAGCCATGAAGAGCTGGAGAAGATCGTCAAGGCGACCGCTGCCGAAGACGGCACCCCGGCGGCCGATCTGCGGCTGTGCGTGCGGCTGCGGGTTTCCTCCGAGTATTCGGAGCTGAGCCTCGCCTCGAAGTTCGGGATCGACCTGGCCGATGCCGGCGCGCTGCTGCAGGCGACCCGCCAGGTGGCGGACTGGCTGGGCGTGTGCTTCCATGTCGGTTCGCAGGCGATGACCCCATTTGCCTATGTCCAGGCGATCGAGCGGGTCCGCGCCGCGATCGTCGATGCATCGGTCACCGTCGATATCGTCGATATCGGCGGCGGGTTCCCGTCGATCTATCCGGGGATGGAGCCGCCGCCGCTTGAGGACTACTTCGATGTGATCCACCGCGCGTTCGAATCGCTGCCAGTGTCCTATTCGTCGGAGCTTTGGTGCGAGCCGGGCCGGGCGCTGTGTGCCGAGTACAACTCGATGATCGTTCGCGTCGAGAAGCGCCGCGGCGAGGAACTGTACATCAACGACGGTGCCTATGGCGCGCTCTATGACGCGGCCCATGTCGGCTGGCGCTTCCCGGTGAAGTGCCTGGCCGAAGGCCGGGTCGATGCGCTGGGCAGCTTCGCGTTCTATGGCCCTACTTGCGACGATGCCGACTATATGGAAGGCCCGTTCCTGCTGCCGGCCGATATCCAGCCGGGCGACTATATCGAAGTCGGCATGCTGGGGGCCTATGGCGCGGCGATGAAGACCCGATTCAATGGTTTCGGCACCGGCGCGGTTGAAACCGTCAGCGACGAGCCGATGGCCAGCCAGTACCGCGGCGATCGCGCCGATCCGCGCAAGAGCGACAACGTCGTCTCGCTGCGCTGAGCGCTGCCAAAGTTGCATTTATGGGATGACCTCCCTACTGTATTAAGAGATTAATACAGTAGGGAGGATCCCGATGCGCAAAGTTCTGCTCTCGGTGCTGGCTGCGGCGAGCCTGGTTGCTGCGGGTACTGTTGCTGCGAAGCGAGCCGATGCAGCCAAACCGGCGCCGGTGCAGGTGATGGTGCTGGGGGTCTATCACCTCGACAATCCCGGCCTTGATCTGCGCAACATCACGGCGGATGATCCCACTTCACCGCGCCGCCAGCGCGAGCTTGAAGCCCTGGCTGACGCCCTGGTGCGGTTCAAGCCGACCAAAGTGATGATCGAAGTGCAGGGCGCCGGGCCCGATTTCGAAGACAAGGGCTATCGCAGCTTCACTCCGGCAAATCTTGCGACCGACCGCAACGAGGTGGTCCAGATCGGCTATCGCCTGGCCCACCGCGCCGGTCTGAAGTCGGTCCAGGCGATCGATGAGCAGCCGGGGCCGGGGGAGCCTGACTATTTCCCGTTCGACAAGGTTCAGGCCTGGACCAAGGCGAATGGCAAGGAGGCTCAACTGGGGGCGATGTTTGCGCTGGTCGAACAGGAGCAGAAGGAATTCGAGCGGCTCCAGCCGGTCAGTTCGATCCCGGCGCTGCTGATGCGCCACAACGGGCCCGGTGCCGATGCCATGAACCACGCGCTCTACAACGGGCTGCTATGGATGGGTGATGGTGAGAGCCAGCCGGGCGCAGAGCTCAACGCCTATTGGTTCATGCGCAATGCCAAGATCTTCGGGAAGCTGATGCTGGCATCGAAGCCCGGCGACCGGGTGCTGGTGATCTATGGCAGCGGGCACCGCTACTGGCTGCGCCAGCTGGCAAAGACCACGCCGGGGTTCGTCGATGTCGACGTGATGCCCTATCTCAAGGACGCGGCACGGCGCGCGAGGCCCTGATCCGCTATTCGCGGAAGGCGTTCTCGCTGAGCTGGGTGAACGGGGTGAAGATGTAGGAGAGGATCGAACGTTCCTCGCCCAGCAGGCTGATATTGGCCATCATCCCCGAACCGATCGGCAATTCACGGCCCTTGGAATCGGTCAGCTTTGACGTGGTCTTGACCTCGATCGTGTAGAAGCTTTCGCCGGTCTTCTCGTGCGTCACCACATCGGGCGAAACCTCGATTACCTCGCCCTTGAGCTTGCCGAATACGGCGGAGCGGTAGGCGGTGATTTCGACGCTGGCCTGCTGACCGATCCGGACGCTGGCGATGTCCTGCGGGCGAACCGCAGCTTCGACATAGAGGGCATCATCGGTCGGCACGATTTCCGCCACCGGCATTCCCGGCGTGACTGAGCCGCCCACCGTGGTCACCAGCACCCGGTTGACCCGGCCGTTCATCGGCGCGCGGATCGTGGTGCGGTCGACCCGGTCGGCCAGCGCCGGGGTAGCGCTGGAACGGGCTGCCAGTTCGGCCCTTGCAGCGGCGAGTTCACCGCCTGCCCGGGACAGCCAGTCGCCGCGCGCTTGCGCGGTGGAGGCGCGGGCTTCGGCGATCGCGGCGCGGGCGCGGGCGATCGAGGCTTCGGCGGCGGCAACTTCGTTGCGAGCCACGGTCACAGCGTTCTCGGCCTTGGTATAGTCCAACTTGCTGACGATCTGTTTGGCCGCCAGCGGACGCATCATTTCCAGTTCCTGCTGGGCCGCGACGAGGTTGGAGCGGCGGGCGGCCAGAATCGCTTCGCCTTCGTTCACCGCGCGCTCGGCCTGCACGCTGCGTGCACCGCCGGCGTTGCTCAAGCTGGCCAGTTCAGCCGCACGGGCGCGGCGCAGAGCTTCCTCTGTCGCGGCGGCGGCAGCTGATATACCGGCATAGTTGGGAGTGTTTCCCCGCACTTCGGCGTCCAGCCGGGCAATCTTGGCGCGCAATGCATCGGTGGTAACGGCATTGCTGCCCAGTTCGGCCGAGGACAGGGTAGGGGAGAGCCGAACCAGCACATCGCCCTTCTTGACGATCTGCCCCGGCTTCACGACGATTTCCTGGATCACTCCGCCTTCAAGGTTCGAGACGATCTGCATCTTCGAACTCGGCACCACGCGGCCCTGGGCATGGACCGTGCGTTCCAGCTTGGTGAAGGTCGCCCATAGCAGGAAGGCAACGAAGAACGCCGCGATCACCCACAGCATCAGGTTGGCCGACCGGTTGGCGGTAAAGTCCTGCTTCTGGTCCAGATGGGCTTCGGCCCCGGTGATCAGGTCGGTTCCCTTGGTCATGTCTTTGCCACCGTCGTGGTCACACCGCGGACCCGGTTGATCACTTGCTGGGTCGGTCCGTCCATCACAACCCGCCCGCGGGCCATCAGGATTACCCGGTCAACCAGCGCCAGCAGCGAGGGCCGGTGCGTGATCAGAACCAGGGTGCGGCCCTGGAACTCGGTCTTGAGCTGCTTGATCAGGCGGTTTTCGGTATCGGTATCGACTGACGAGGTCGGCTCGTCGAAGATCAGCAGCGGCGGGCGCCCGGCCAGCGCGCGGGCCATCGCGATCGACTGCCGCTGCCCGCCCGACAGGCCTTCGCCGCGATCGCGCAGCCGCAAGTCGTAGCCGGCCGGGAACTGCGAGATGAATTCATGCGCTCCGCTGAGCTGGGCGGCGCGGAGCATTTCCTCGTCGTCGATCGCCTCGCGGCCCAGCTTGATATTCTCGCGGATCGTGCCGGTGATCAGGACATTGTCCTGGAACAGTGCGCCAACCTTGGCCCGCAGCTCCGATGGGCGGAGCTGGCGGATATCGGCGCCGTCGACCAGCACCAGCCCGCTGGCCGGCGTATAGAGCCCGATCAGCAGCCGGGCGATGGTCGACTTGCCCGATCCGATCGGGCCGATCAGCGCAACGTGTTCGCCCGGATTGATCCGGAAGTTGACCCCGGTCAGCGCCAGTTCGGGCGCCTCGGGATAGCGGAAATCGACATCGCGGAACTCCAGCGCGCCGCGTAGCTGGGTAACCGGCAGGCCTTCGCCCGAGGGGCCTTCGGGCGGCTGTTCCATGATCCGGTTGATCTGGCGATAGGCGGTCTGCGTTGCGTTGATCCGGGTCAGCAGCTGCGCGATCCCGCCCAGCGGGGCGACCACGCGGCTCGACAGGATCGAGCAGGCGATCATCGCGCCCATGGTCAGGGTGCCATCGGCGATCATGAACACGCCCATCACGACCACCCCGGCATAGGCGATCATCTGCGCGGTGCCGGCCATGTTGATCGAGATCGTCGAGATCAGCCGCTGGCGCAGCGACGATCCGGCATGCTCGACCACCGCCTTGTCCCAGCGCTTGGCCAGCATCGGCCCGGCATTGGCCGACTTGACCGTTTCAAGGCTGCCGATTGTTTCGACCAGCACCGCCTGCTTGCCCAGCGCCTCACCCAGCACTTCGGCCGAGAGGCGGCGCATCACCGGCTGGGTAGCCAGCGCGGTCAGGACGACCAGCGGAATCAGAAACAGCGGGACCGCGACGATCCACCCGCCGATGATCGCCATCACCGCCACGGTGATGAAAATGAACGGCAGGTCGACCAGCGCGGTCAGCGTCGCGCTGGCGAAGAAATCCCGCACCGATTCGATCTCGCGGACCAGGCCAGCAAGGCTGCCGGTCGATCCCCGGCGCAGATCGAGCCGCATGTCGAGGATCTGCTGGAAGATCGCCTCGCCCATGTCGCGGTCGATCCGCGCCCCGGCGACGTCGACGAAGTAGGCCCGCAGCAATTTCAGCACGAAATCGAAGATCACCACGATGACCATGCCGATCGTCAGTCCGACCAGCGAATCGATCGCGTTGTTGGGGATCACCCGGTCATAGACCGTCATCGTGAACAGCGAGGTGGTCAGCGCGAAGAAATTGATCATCGCCGCGGCCAGACCGACCTTCAGGTAGATCCCGCGATTGGCACGCAAAGGGCCGGACAGCCATGGAGCTATCCGGCCTTTTGGAACTTCGACTTCGTGGCCTGAAGCCAATTGCTTTCCCCAAAATTCTTTGACCGACCATCAGACGCTGGCAAAGCTTCTGTCAATCGCGTTTACATAAACGGCGGGATCGTTACTGGGCAAAACATGGTCCAGCGGGCCAGCCATGAGGGAATGCATGCAAATCAAGCGCAAAGCACGGATCTTGATCGGCACGGTTACCGCCCTGGCGTTGACCGCCGGGCCGGTTCTGGCCGAGCCGATCAGCCTTGCCGATGCGGTCAGCATGGGCCTCGCCCGCAGTCCCGAGATTGGCCAGGCCCAGGCCCGCGTCCGCGCCGCAGAGGCCGGGCGCGACCAGGCCGAACGCGAATGGATGCCGCGCATCGAAGCGACCGGAGTCTATGGCTGGCGGCATCTCGAGAATGCGCCGCGCATCAACCTGGGGCTGTCTGCGGTCAAGACCCGCCCGTTTTACGCCACGATCAGCCTTAACCAGTCGCTGTGGGATTTCGGCCGCCGCCAGTTCGCCTCCAAGGCGCAGGAAGGCCGGATGATCGCGGCGGGCTGGGATGAGCAGGCCACCGGCGAATATGCCGCCTATGCGATCGCCCGCGCCTATCTGCAGGTCCGGGTCCAGCAGATGATTGTCGAGGGGGCGGAAGAGAACCTGTCATTTCACCGCGACCTGTTTGCCGATGTCGGTGAAGCGGTCGATCGCGGGGTCCTGACCATCGCTGAAAAGCAGCAGGCCGATGAACGGCTGCAGGGCGCGATCCTGGCGCTCGATCAGGCCCGCGCCGAACGCGATACGGCCCGCTCGGAACTGGCGCTGCTGCTCGGCATCTCGGAATTCGACCTGCAATTGCCGCCCGATCCTGAAGCGAAATTGCCGGCCACGCTTGAGGACGCATTGGCGGTCGCCCGGATCAACGATCCGCGCCTGCGCAGCGCCGAGGCGCGGGTTCGTTCTGCCCAGGCCGGGGCGGGCCGGGCCTGGAGCGAATATGCGCCGCAATTGGGGGTCCAGGGCACGATCCGCTATGGCGAAGACTTCGAAGGCTACCGCGGCACCACCAAGGATTACGAACTGCTGCTTGTGGCGCGCTGGACCCTGTTCGACGGCGGGATCAATTCGGCCCGGGTGCGCGAAGCAAAGGCCGGAGTGGACGAGGCCCGCTTTGCCCTGGCCCAGGCCGACCGGGAGAGCGAGCTGGCGATCCGCAAATCGTGGATCGCGATCGAAGACTGGAAGGCCCGGCTCAAGATCCAGCGCGACCGGCTGAAAGTCGCCCGCGATCTGCGCATTTCCTATGTCGAGCAATTCGGAATCGGGCGGCGTTCGCTGCTTGATCTGCTGGCGGCGCAAAGCGCGGTTTTCAGCGCGACATCGGAAGTCAATGTTGCCCAGCACGGCTTGTGGCTGGCGCAATATGGTCTGCTTGGCCAGATGGGCGGCCTGCGCGATTTCCTGGGCGTAACCGAACGCAAGCTCAGCGCGAAAATGTACGGGCCGCGTTAGCCGCTTTACCCAAAATGAAAGCCCCGCCCGGGTGGCCGGGCGGGGCTTGATTTCATCGCGCTGCCGCGCGTTACTTGACGACCACCTCGACCCGGCGCGCGGCGTCCTTGGCGACGCTGGCGTCGGTCACGTTCTCGGGCTTGACAAGCACGGCCGAAGCTTCGGGAATGCCGGCCTTTACCAGAGCGGCCTGGACCGCCTGGGCGCGCTTCTTCGCCAGATCGGCGTTCATTGCGGCATTGCCGCTGGGATCGGCATAGCCCGAAATCGCCAGGCTTGAGCCGGGATTGGCTTCAAGCCAGCCCTTGAGCCCGCCTGCCGCCGGATCGAAGGCCGGGACGACATCGATCTTGCCGCTGTCGAAATAGACCTTGACCACCGGCTTGCCTTCGCGGCTTTCGGTGGTGACGCCGGCGCCGGTGGGGATCGTAACCGTGCCTTCGGCTGGAGCGGCAGCGAGTTCGGCGGTGCCGGCGGGTGCTGCGGCAGCCTCGCTGCCGGCAGCGACCGGGGCGGAGGTGGAGTCGGCGCCCGCTGCGCCATCGTCCGACGGGCCGCGCAGGAACAGCCACCAGGCCAGGAACAGCAACAGCGCAAGGCCAAGCAACCACCACAGCCAGCCGAGGCCCGAATCCTCGTCCTTGGCCGATCCGCTGAGCGACTGGGCACCCCCGCTGACCGCCGAGGCCGCCTTGCTGGCTGCCCCCGTGGCAAGCGACGCGGCGCCAGCGGCGGCAGCTCCGGCGGCACCGGCCACTGCAGCTCCGGCATCGGAGGCTGCAGCGACCGTAGCCTTGGCGGCATCGGCCGCGCCCGTGGTTGCGGCCTTGGCCGTATCGGTGGCAGCGCTGGCAACAGCCTTCGCGGTGTCGGCTACGCTGTCAGCCGCCTTGCCCGCTGCCTGCTTGGCCGCGGCCGGTGCCGCGCTGGCCAGGCCGAGCGCGCCGCCGGCTGCCGCCGTTGCAGCCGCTGCCGTGCCGGTATTGACGGACTTCTTGGTCGCCGCGGATTTCGTGGTTGAAACCTTGGCTGGGGCGGCAGCCTTCTTGGCCGGTGCAGCCTTGGGTGCAGCGGCTTTCTTCGCCGCTGGTTTCTTCGCGGCTGCGGCCCCTGCGGTTGCAGCGCCAGCAACTGCGGCGGCCGCACCGGCAGCCTTGGCAGCGCTCTTCTTCGCCGGAGCCTTGGTCGCTGCGGGCTTGGTTTCGGCCTTCGCTGTTGCCTTGGCAGCAGCAGGCTTCTTCTCGGTCTTGGCCGGAGCCTTTGCGGCAGTGGGCTTGGCCTTGGGCTCGAACAGGCCAAGCGCGCCAAAATTGTCTGCCAACAGGTAGTAAACGGTGACGCGGTTCTTAGTCCGATCAGCCTTCATCAAATCGCCTACTTTGGCGATTGCGGCATCGAGGACGCTATCTGTTTCGGTCCGGCCAAGCTTCTTCTTAAGAAAATTGTTGCGGACTCGGTCGAGTTCCTTCGGATCGGAAAACGATACCAGCGCAGAATCGCGATTTCGCAAGGCAATCCCGCAATAGCGGACGATGCCGGCGATGATCGCATCGTCAGCTTTGGCGGCGTATTTCTTGACATCAGCAGCCCAATCAGTTGCCATTTCCCACTCCCTACGACCTCGACAATCGGTGATTGTCTCAAAGCTTTGAGACCCGAAGCACCGGCGGGAACCTAGCGATTTATCGCGGGCGGTCTAGCTGGAAATAGTAGCAATTCAGGCGGCGAGACGAAGCTCGAGACGGCCCCAGACTTCCACCAGGGCCTTGGTCAAATCCTGCATCATCGACTCGGTGTGCGCGGGGCCGGGGGTGAAGCGCAGCCGCTCGCTGCCGCGCGGCACGGTGGGGTAATTGATCGGCTGAACGTAGACGCCGTATTCGGCCAAAAGGATGTCGGAGACCTTCTTGGCCTTGACCGGATCGCCGACCATCAGCGGGACGATGTGGGTGGTCGAGTCCATCACCGGCAGGCCGGCGTCGCGGAACTGCTGCTTGAGGAACGCCGCATTGGCCTGCTGCGCCTCGCGCTCGACCGAGCTGGCCTTGAGGTGGCGGACCGATGCGAGCACGCCCGCGACCAGCACCGGCGAAAGGCTGGTGGTGAAGATGAACCCAGGTGCATAGCTGCGGATCACGTCGATGATCCGGCTGTCGGCGGCGATATAGCCGCCCATCACGCCGAACGCCTTGCCGAGCGTGCCCTCGATGATGTCGATCCGGTGGGCCGCCGCATCGCGGTCGGTGATCCCGCCCCCGCGGGGGCCATACATGCCGACCGCATGGACCTCGTCGATGTAGGTCAGCGCGTTGTACTTTTCGGCGAGGTCGCAGATCGCGTGGATCGGGGCGACATCGCCTTCCATCGAATAGACGCTCTCGAACGCGATCAGCTTGGGCAATTCGGGGTCTTCGGCGGCGAGCAGCTCTTCCAGATGGGCCAGATCGTTGTGGCGGAACACGCGCTTCTCAGCGCCCGAATTGCGGATCCCGGCGATCATGCTGGCGTGGTTCAATTCGTCCGAGAAGATCACGCAGCCGGGCAGGATCTTGGCGATGGTCGAGAGCGTCGCGTCGTTCGAGACATAGCCCGAGGTGAACAGCAGCGCGCCGTCCTTGCCGTGGAGGTCAGCCAGCTCGGCTTCGAGATCGACATGGTAATGGGTGTTGCCGCCGATGTTGCGGGTGCCGCCCGAACCGGCGCCGACATCGTGCAGCGCCTCTTCCATCGCCGCGATCACCTTGGGGTGCTGTCCCATCGCGAGGTAATCGTTCGAACACCACACCGTGATGTCCTTGGGCCCGTTGTGCCCGGCAAAGCAGCGCGCGTTGGGATAGGCGCCCTTGTTGCGCAGGATGTCGATGAACACGCGGTAGCGGCCTTCCGAATGGAGCCGCTCGATCGCCTGGTCGAATATCAGATCGTAGTTCACGTGACTGGGTTCCCCCGGCATGCCGCCGTGTTTCGGCGCGCTCTACGCGAAGGAGTGGGCGATTGCGAGTCCAATCGCATTGCGCTGGATCAAACCGATGGGGAAGTAAAACCCTGACGCACGCCTGTCCGGTTCTGGGGATCGATTACCCATTCGTAGTCGTGCCCTGGCAGGACGACCAGCCCCGGGTTCTGCGCCTTGAGCGCCTGGATCGAGCGCAGCCAGGCGAAGACCTCGCGGCGCTCTTCGGGGGCCAGAAAGTCCCCGACCAGCCGGGAACGGGCGCGGGTTTCGGTCCAGTTCTGGGTGAAGGTCGAAATATCCCCGGCGAACAGGAATTCCTGCCCGCTGGCCAGCCGCACGAAGATCATCTGCGATCCGGGGGTGTGGCTGTGGGCAGGGATCACCACCACGCCGGGAGCGACCGCGACCGGAGCAGTGCCGGTGATCGCGGGCCGAGGCCTGGGGCCCTGCGGCCAGGGCAGCATTTCGCTCCAGCGGTTTCCCGAGATTTGCGCGGGATTTAGCCGCGCGGCTGCCAGCGCGGTCGGATTGTTCAAGGCGATCAGGCCGCCTTCGTGATCGATATGTTCGTGCGTGATCAGGATCAGTCCGGCATCACGCAATGCCGCTTCGATTCGGGCCTGCGCGGCGGCATCGAACTGTTCCATCCCCATATCGGTCGCCGCCGCTTTGGGTAGGCCGCTATCGATGACCACCGGCTTGCCGCCCTTGATCGGTAACCGCCAGGCCATCACGCCAATCAGCTTCCGTTTGAGGCCCGATCCGGCGACGAACAGATTGCCCGGCATGCGGCGGAAAGAGGACAGTTCGACCTCTACGGCATATGGCGCTTCCCCCGGGATGCTGGCGGCGAGCTGCCGCAGTTGGGCGATTGTGACCGGTTTAAGCTGGGCATCGCCGGGACGATTGTCGAGCAGCAGCCAGTAATAGGGCAGGCCGAGCAGCAGGATCAGGCCGAGCAGAAACCAGTTGAGGCGGCGGGTCATGTCAGCACCTCCATGCGGCCGAGGCCATAGCCGGCCAGTGCCGGAGCAAGGGCCGCGAGATCGGGTTCGGCCTTGGTGAACAGGGCGAAGTCGGGCCGGGTGCGGGTAAAGCCCTGGTCCTTGGTCAGGTGGACGATCCGCCGGGCGATGCCGGCCGCCCCGTCGACGAAGGTGACCTCTGGCCCGAACGCCGCGGCCAGTTCCTCGGTCACCAGCGGAAAGTGCGTGCAGGCCAGCACCACGGTGTCGATCGCTGCGCCGCCCGGCTGGTCGCGCAGCCCGGCAGCGGCGCGGGCGTAGACTGCGGGATCGACCGGCTCGCCGCGCAGCTTCGCCTCCGCCGCGCCGACCAGTTCCCCGGCGGCAAAGCGCAGCAGAACCTTGTCGGTGGCAAATTCGGCAGCGAGCCGGTTGACATAAGGCTGGCGGATCGTCGCTGCCGTGCCGAGCAGACCGATCGTGCCGCTGCGGGTACGTTCAGCAGCAGGCTTGATCGCAGGCACCGTGCCGACGATCGGAACATTGAGCACGTCGCGGACCATGGCCAGGGCAATCGTGCTGGCGGTGTTGCAAGCGATGCAGATCAGCCGCGGGGCATAGCGCTCGCTCATCCGCCCGAGCAGCCCGCAGACCCGCGCGGCGACCTCCGCCTCGGTCTTGGTGCCATAGGGCAGTCCGCCATTGTCCGCGGCGTAGATCACCGGAGCACCGGGCAATAGACGACGCACTTCGGCCAGCACCGACAGTCCGCCGACCCCGGAATCGAAGAAAAGCAGGGGAGCAGCAGAATCAACCAATCCGAACCAGTCCCGTCTGTCCTGAGCTTGTCGAAGGACCGTTCTTGACCCTACAAGCGCTGGGTAGACGAAAGTTCTGGGCTTCGACAAGCTCAGGCCGAACGGTTGGGGGTAGTAATGTATTCGCTTTACGCACTGGCCTTGGGTTACCTGCTCGGCTCGGTTCCGTTCGGATTGATCCTCACCAACCTGTTCGGCGAAGGCAATCTGCGCCAGATTGGCTCGGGCAACATCGGTGCGACCAATGTGCTGCGCACCGGCAACAAGGGGCTGGCCGCGGCGACGCTGCTGCTGGACGGGGCCAAAGGCTTTCTGGCGGTCTGGCTGGCATGGCGCTGGTGGCCGGAAGTTGCAGGCTATGCGGCGCTGGGCGCGGTGCTGGGGCATTGCTTCCCGGTCTGGCTGCGGTTCAAGGGCGGCAAGGGCGTGGCGACCACGCTGGGAGTCACGCTCGCGCTCGCGACACCGATCGGGCTGACCTATGCGGCAACCTGGCTGGTCATGCTGGCCGCAACGCGGATTTCCTCGCTTTCAGGTATGACCGCGGCGCTGGCCGCGCCAGTGGCGGCTTGGTTTTCAGGCAATCAGGCTTTCGTGCCGGTGCTGGCCGCAATTGCCGCACTGGTGCTGTGGCTCCATCGCGCCAATATTGCCCGCCTGCGCGCCGGGACCGAACCGAAGGTTGGGCAGAAAAGCTGATGACCGCGCTGTCGCAGGAGGAAGCCTTCGCGCGGATCCGCCTGCTGCGCTCGCCCAATATCGGTCCGGTGTCCTACCGGCAGCTGCTGCGCCGCTTCGGCTCGGCGCTGGCCGCGCTGGAGGCCTTGCCCGATCTGGCGGGGCGGGGCGGGGCGCAGTACCGCGCCGCTCCGGAAGAACGCATTTCGCGCGAGGTGGCGGCGGTTCGGGCCAGCGGCGCGCGCTATCTGTTTCACGACGGCGCGGACTATCCGGTCTTGCTGGCCGAGCTTGACAGCGCCCCTCCGATCCTGACCTGCCGCGGCGACACCGCGCTGGCGGCAAGGCCCTGCGTCGCGATTGTCGGCGCGCGCAATGCCTCGGCGGCGGCGGTCAAGCTGGCGCGGCAGTTCGCTTCCGATCTGGCTGAGGCCGGGATCGTGGTGGTTTCGGGACTGGCCCGGGGGATCGACGGCGCGGCGCATCAGGCGGCACTGGACGGCGGCACCATCGGGGTGATCGCCAGCGGCATCGACATTGCCTATCCACCCGAGCACCTCGATCTGCAGGAGCAGGTCGCCACGCGCGGACTGCTACTGGCCGAACAGCCGCCGGGGACCGACCCGCTGGCCCGCCATTTTCCCTCGCGCAACCGGATCATCGCCGGACTGGCAGCGGGAACAGTGGTGGTCGAGGCCGCGCCCAAGTCCGGCTCGCTGATCACCGCGCGGCTGGCCGGCGAAGCGGGGCGCGAGGTGATGGCCGTTCCCGGTTCTCCGCTTGAGCCACGCTCGCAGGGCTGCAACCAGCTGATCCGCGAAGGGGCGGTACTGGTGCAATCGGCGGCTGACGTGATCGAACTGGTAAGCAGCTTCGACGGCACCCCGCGATCGGCCTTCCGCGAAAGCGCGCCCGGCTTTGAAGCGCTGCCCGAGGATTTGGGTGAGGCCCCAGCCGATGTCACCGCGCTGCTCACCACTGCGCCGGTCGCGGTGGACGAACTGATCCGGCAGAGCGGCGAAAGCCCTGCCTCCGTCCAGCTTGCCCTGCTCGAGCTGGAGCTGGCCGGTCGGCTGATCCGCCACGCTGCTGGACGGGTCAGCCTGTCCGGATGAATGATACTTTGTAACATTCACATTCGGTTCATCGCCGAAGCGACACGCTCCACCTCTGCATAACCAAGGAGGGACCGGATATGCGCCGCTTCGTTTCCACGCTCGCCGTCGTCGCAGTACTGGTTCAAGGACCGGTGGTCGCTTCCGCTCAGGACCAGGCAGCCAAGCCAATAGCCGAAGGCCGCGGGCTGTGCTCGCCGCTGGCGTCACTGCCCCGGCTAGCCCCCGAAACGCAGGAGCAACAGAACCAGGTCAAGCCAAGCCCGCGCTCTGTTGCGGGCAAGGCATCCGTCTATCCCTCCGCCCCGCCACCACCGCCTCCACCCCCCCCGCCAGCTCCGATGATGGCAGACGCTGCCGCTCCTGCCGGTGTGGCCGATGCGGCAAGCGAGAGCAGTTCGGGCGAGATCGTGACGACCGCCAGCCGCCGCGAAGAACCGTCCATGCCCTATCCGGGGCCGCCGAGGCGTTATCAGCCGCGCCCGCAATCGGGCCTGCTGACCGCGGGTGAGCACGACGATCTGCTCAATCCCGAACTCTACGCCAGTTACGTGCGGCGTTCCAACCTCGGCCAGGAGATCCAAGGACTGCCCCATCTCGATACCGGGCGCGTGTTGACCGTGACCGTGCGTGACGATGCCGGACGTCCGATCCCGTTTGCGCGGGTCGAACTGGCCTGCGCTGACGGCAACAGGCTAATCTTGAGCTCGCTGGCCGATGGCACGGTGACCTTTTTTCCCGAGGTTGATCGGCTGGGCAGTAAGGTCCGGGTCCGGGTCAGCGGTGAAGCATGGCGCGACGTGACGATTGCGCCGGGCCGGGGCGGGCAGCGGGTCGATTTCACCCTGAGCCAGCAGGCGCAGGCTGTAAAGAAGCTAGACCTGATGCTAGTGATCGACACCACCGGATCGATGGGCGATGAAATCCGCTATCTCCAGTCCGAACTGGCATCGATCATGCGCTCGCTGCGTCAACGCCATCCCGGGCTCGATCTGAAGATCGGGTTCGTCTTCTACAAGGACGTGGGTGACAACTATGTCACCAGCACGGTGCCGCTGAACGGCGATTTCAATGCCGCGCAGGGCGCACTCAGCCAGCAATATGCCAGCGGCGGCGGGGACTATCCCGAAGCCATGGAGCAGGCCCTGATCCGCGCCGCCGAGCAGCAATGGCGCGCCGATGCGGTCCACACCATGCTGCTGGTGGCCGATGCCCCGCCGCATGACGAGAATTTCGGCACCACCTGGCTGGCCGCGCGGCATCTGCGCGCAAGCCGGGTCCAGATCGTCCCGGTCGCTGCCTCGGGCGTGGCCGACAAGGCTGAATACGCAATGCGGGCGATGGCTGCGCTGACCCAGAGCCGCTACACCTTCCTCACCGATGACAGCGGGATCGGCAATGCCCATGCCGCCCCGGCGATCGACTGCTACCTCGTCACCCGGCTCGACGCGCTGCTGCGCCGGGTGATCGACAGCCAGCTTTCGGGCCGCCGAATCGAGCCCGAGCAGCAGGAGGTGATCCGCAGCGTCGGCCAGTACGACAATGGCCGGTGCATAATCCCGCCTGGCGGCTTGCAGGAGCAATAGCGTCGGGGCACCACCGCGCCTTCAGGCTAGAGGGAGGGCATGGATGGGCAAGTTTCCCGCACGGATGTTCCGCTGGGCCGCGATCTATGGTGCGCTGGTCCTGACCCCGCTCTATTTCACCCCGCTGCCGCCGGTGATGGGGGAGACCTTCCTCGGCTTTGTTGGCCTCGCGCTGGTGTTCCAGGGGGTATTCTGGGTGATCGGCGGCGATCCGGTGAAGTACCGCGCGCTGATGCCGCTGGCGGTGGCAGAAAAGGCGGTGTTCGGCGTGCCTGCGCTCTTGCTGTTCGCCCAGGGCTATCCGGTCGCCGCGCCGGTCGCGGGTTTTGCTGCGATTGACATCCTGCTCGGAATTGGGTTCTTCATCGCCTGGCGGAAAGTTCTGGCAGCCTCCTGATCGGCAAGCAGATTTCGCATTGCGAGGGGGAAAGACATGGAAGCCAGAGCGGTCGGTCTGGGCGAGATTCTAGACGAGACCAAAGCCTTGCTTCGTTCCCATCCCGCCGGGCTGGTCGGAACATCGTTGGCGATCGGTGCGAGTTATACGGCACTGGATTTCGCCACTTTGCAGATGGAAGAATCCGGCGGCCTCATATTTGCTGCCTTGCTGGTCAGCCTCACGGTCACGGTCTTCGTGCAGTATCTCGTGACCGAAAAGCTGCTCGCTGATCGTTCAGTGCCAGGTCGTGCATCGACAAATCGCCGCTATGGTTCATTATTCGGGGCCTTGTTACTCAGCGGGCTTGGGCTCGGTGCGGGATTGCTCTTGCTTGTCTTGCCGGGCCTTTACCTGGCCGCGCGCTGGTTGACGGTTACGCCGCACCTCGTCGAGGGAAGTCTCACCGCCAACGAAGCCCTTGGCCAAAGCTGGGATGCTTCCGCGCAAGCGGTTCCGGCTTTCATTGTGGTAATCATTTTGACCGTTACGGCGATGCTGCCGGGGATGGGTCTGCTGTTCCTTCCCGAAGCTAACGCGGGCGGCGACATTGCGTTCGGCATTACGGCTCTCAGCAATTTGCTGCTTGGATTCTCATCGGTCTTTGGCTGGACTATTGCGGTGGGTGCATATCGCCGGCTCGTTCCGCTTGGCGATGGCTTGCAGCAGGTTTTCGACTAGCAGCCCGGCTGCTTGCTGACCTCGCTGCTGCCGCGTTCCGGACCGTCGACTGATGGCCCTTGACGGGTACCCAACCGCCCCGTCACCCTCGCGCGTGTACACATACGCGTAAGGGGCCGTTCCGAAAACCATGCAACTTGTCATCGTAGAATCCCCGGCCAAGGCCAAGACCATCGAGAAATACCTGGGCAAGGACTACAAGGTCCTCGCCTCCTACGGCCACGTCCGCGACCTGCCGCCCAAGGATGGCTCGGTCCGCCCGGACGAGGACTTCGCCATGGACTGGGAGCTGTACGGCGACAAGGCGCGCCAAGTGAAGGCGATCACCGATGCCGCCAAGACCGCCGACCGCCTGATCCTCGCCACCGACCCTGATCGCGAGGGCGAGGCGATCTCTTGGCACGTGCGCGAACTGCTGGCCAAGAAGAAGGCGCTGCCCAAGGAGGTTGAGCGGGTCACCTTCAACGCGATCACCAAGGACGTTATCCTGGCGGCGATGAAGGCCCCGCGCGAGCTCGATCAGGATCTGATCGACGCTTACCTGGCCCGCCGCGCGCTCGATTACCTGTTCGGCTTCACCCTTTCGCCGGTGCTGTGGCGCAAGCTGCCCGGGGCCAAGAGCGCGGGCCGGGTTCAGTCGGTCGCGCTGCGCCTGATCTGCGAGCGCGAGCACGAGATCGAACTGTTCCGCCCGCAGGAATACTGGTCGGTGCTGGCCCGGCTCGAACACCTCGGCACCGAATTCGCCGCGCGGCTGGTCCGCTTCGATGGCGAGAAGCTGGAGAAGCTGAGCCTCGGCAATGCCGGCAGCGCAGACCGGGCCAAGGCCGCGGTCGAATCCGCGCAGTTCCGCGTCGAGGAGGTTGAGACCCGGCCGACCCGGCGCAACCCCTGGCCGCCGTTCACCACCTCGACCCTGCAGATGGAAGCCTCGCGCAAGCTTGGCTTCTCGGCCGCGCATACGATGCGGGTGGCGCAGACGCTCTACGAACAGGGCGCGATCACCTATATGCGGACCGATGGCGTGCAGATGGATTCGAGCGCGATCTCGGCCGCGCGGGTGGCAATTTCAGAGCGCTACAAGAACGGCCATTACCTGCCGGAAAAGCCGCGCCACTATGAAACCAAGGCCAAGAACGCCCAGGAAGCCCACGAAGCGATCCGCCCGACCGATTTCGGCAAGGACAAGTACGGCAGCGGCGACGAAGGGCGGCTGTACGAGCTGATCTGGAAGCGCGCGATCGCCAGCCAAATGGCCAGCGCCAATATCGAACGGACCACCGTCACCCTGCGCGACCCGACCGGCAAGCACGAGCTGCGCGCCACCGGCCAGGTGGTCAAGTTCCCTGGGTTCCTTGCGGTCTACGACGAAACGCTCGACCAGAAGCCGGGTGACGAAGAGGACGAGAGCGGGATGCTGCCGGTGCTGATCCAGGGCGACAGCCCGGCCAAGCGCGGCGTCGATGCCAGCCAGCACTTCACCCAGCCGCCGCCGCGCTACAGCGAGGCGACCTTGGTCAAGCGGCTGGAAGAGCTCGGCATCGGGCGCCCCTCGACCTATGCCGCGACAATCCAGGTGCTGAAGGACCGCAACTATGTGCGAACCGAAAAAAACCGTTTCTTCGCAGAGGAAAGCGGGCGACTTCTCACCGCTTTTCTCGAGCGGTTTTTCCCGCGCTATGTCGCCTATGACTTTACCGCCGGGATGGAGGACGAGCTTGATGACGTCTCGGGCGGGCGCGAGGACTGGAAGGCACTGCTCGCCAAGTTCTGGAAGGATTTCAAGCCCAAGAGTGACGAGGTGATGGAACGCAAGCCCTCGGAAGTGACCGAGGCGCTCGACGAATATCTCGACGATTACCTGTTCCCGCCCAAGGACGATGGCGGCGATCCGCGCCAGTGCCCGCAATGCGGGGTGGGGCGGCTCAGCTTGCGCGGCGGGCGGTTCGGGGCCTTCGTCGCATGCTCGAACTATCCCGAGTGCAAGTTCACCCGCAAGTTCGCCCAGCCTGGCGGCGCGGCGGCGGGTGAAGAGGGCGAAATCGGCAAGCATCCCGAAACCGGCGAACCGATCACCCGCAAGGTCGGCCGGTTCGGCCCCTACATCGAGATGGGCAGCGGCAAGGAAGCCGCGCGCAGTTCGATCCCCAAGGACATTCCCGAGCTCGATCTGGACTGGGCTGTGAAGCTGCTCAGCCTGCCGCGCGAGATCGGCGCGCATCCCGAAACGGGCGAAGTTATTACTGCTTCGATAGGACGTTACGGGCCATACCTCGCGCACAACGGCAAGTATGCCAAGCTGCGCAGCACTGCTGAAGTGTTCGAAACCGGCATGAACTCAGCCGTCGCCAAGCTGGCCGAGGCAGCCAACGGCCGGGGCAGGGGGGCGACGGCGGCTGCCGAACCGCTCAACACCTTCGGCCCGCACCCCGAAAGCGGCGGCGAGATGAAGCTGATGGCCGGGCGCTATGGCCCCTACGTCACCGACGGCACCACCAACGCCACCCTCCCGCGCGACAAGAAGCCCGAGGACCTGACGCTCGAGGAAGCCGTGGTGCTGATCACCGAAAAGGCCGCCAAGGGCCCGGCCAAGAAGGGCGGACGCAAGAAGGCGGCGCCGAAGAAGAAGGCCCCGGCGAAGAAGAAGTAGAAACCCCTCCGCCCCTTCGGGGCACCTCCCCATCGCAAGTCGATAGGGAGGATCGGCAACCACTCGTGATCCTCTCCATCGCCTTGCGATGGGGAGGTGGCGCGCGCGAAGCGCGTGACGGAGGGGCTCTTCTGTCCTACAACCGCGCAATGGCCGAACAATTCACCAAACACCGCCAACCCTGGAAAGCCGATGAGGTCGCCAAGCTGCGCACGCTGGCCGCCAAGGGCAAGGGCCTCAAAGAGATCGCCAAGGCGCTCAGCCGCAGCGAGGAATCGACCAAGGAGCGGGCCAAGATCGACGGGATTGGGATTGCGAAGTTGCGCTAGCGCACCCACTCCAACCCCAGCTCCTCGTAGATCTCCTTGTCGTCGCTCCACTTTTCGTCGACCTTGACGTGAAGGTACAGGTGGACAGGTACGCCCAGCAATTCGGCCAGTTCCTTGCGCGCGGCCTCGCCGATGGCCTTCAGTTTTGACCCGCCCTTGCCGAGCACGATACCCTTCTGGCTGTCGCGGGCGATCACGATCTGCTGGTGGATTTCGACCGAGCCGTCTTTCCGCGCGGTGTAGCTTTCGGGGCGGACGGTGCTGTCATAGGGCAGTTCGTCGTGAAGCTGGCGGTAGAGTTGCTCGCGGGTGATTTCGCAGGCGAGCAGGCGTTCGCTGGCGTCGGAGACCTGGTCCTCGGGGTAGTGCCACGGGCCTTCGGGCATCAGCGCGGCCAGCCGCTCCTTCAGCTCGGGCACACCGTCGCCGGTCAGGGCGGAGATGAAGAACACTTCGTCGAACGGTGCCTTGCCCTCTTCGTCCGGCCCGGCCAGTGCCTGGGCTGAGACCAGCAGCGGCTCCTTGGCCACTTCATCGACCTTGTTGAGCACCAGGATCTTGCGCTCCGGGCGGTCCTTCAGGCTGTTCAGGATCGGCTCGAGGTAGTCGAGCTTCTTCTTGCGGCCATCGACCACCAGCAGGATCGCATCGGCTTCGGCCGCGCCGTCCCAGGCGGCATTGACCATCGCCCGGTCGAGCCGGCGCTTGGGTTCGAACAGGCCGGGGGTGTCGGCCAGGATGATCTGGGTTTGCGCGCTGTCGGTCTTGGCCAGCGCGATCCCCATCAGCCGGGCGCGGGTGGTCTGGGCCTTGGCGGAGACGATCGCCACCTTCTGCCCGACCAGCGCGTTGACCAGCGTGCTCTTGCCCGCATTGGGCGCGCCGAGAACGGCAATGAGGCCGCAGTGCTGTGTCATCCAAACCTCTTCATGAATTCCTGCGCGGCCAGCGTTTCCGCGTCGCGCATGCTTGATGCGGTGGCTTCCGCCTCGCCGACGCCGTGAACGCTGACCGCCACGGTGAAGCGGGCCGCGTGATCGGGGCCGGAGCGTGCGATCAGGCGGTATTCGGGCATGCGGCGCTTGTTGCCGGCGGCCCATTCCTGCAGCGCCGACTTGGGATGCTTGGACTTGCCGGCCTGGCCCGCGACCATGTCGGCCCACAGGCGGCGGACCATCTCGGCGGTGGCTTCGAAGCCCTGCGTGACGAAGCTGGCGCCGATCAGCGCTTCCATCACATCACCCAGGATATTGTCGCTGTCATGCCCGCCATCGTCTCGCGCCTGCTTGCCGAGGCGGACGTGCTGGCCAAGCCCGATCTGGCGCGCAACCTTGGCGCAGGTGGCGCGGCTGACCAGAGCGTTCAAACGCTGCGAGAGCTTGCCCTCATCGCCGGTATCGAGCTTGTAGAGCCACTCGGCGATAACCATCCCCAGCGCCCGGTCACCCAGGAACTCGAGCCGCTGGTAATCGCGAGGTGCGCCGGTGCTGCCGTGAGTCAACGCCTCGAGCCACAGCGCCTCGTCAACCGGAGGCCGGCCGGCAATGGCGGTAAGGAATTCGTGGGTTTCCTGGCCGAGCACGCGCTTAGAAGGTGCCGCCGATGCGGTTCCAGCGCGCGGCAGTGAACCAGGTCCACGGCTTGATCCATTCTGCTCCGCCGTCGGTCGACCACATCATTACCGAAGCGCGGCCGATCACGTTGTCGACCGGCACGAACCCGATCCCGCCGCCGACTTCGGCCGGGAAGCGGCTATCCTCGGAATTGTCGCGGTTGTCGCCCATCAGGAACAGGTGACCTTCGGGCACCGTGAACACCTCAGTGTCGTCCGACGGCTTGTTGAACAGGTCGAGCACTTCGTAGCTCTTGCCCTCAGGCAAGGTCTCCTTGAAGCGCGGATAGGCGCAGACGTCGATGCCTTCGGCGTTCTTGGCCTCAAAGCTGGTCGACAGGCAGTGCGTATTGGGGCTGACCGGCACTTCGAACGGCGCCATTGCCTGCTTGGGGATCGGTTTGCCGTTGAGCCAGACTTGGCCGGCCTTCATCTGCACGGTATCGCCGGGCAGGCCGATCACGCGCTTGATCCAGTCATCCTTGCCCAGCGGCGGGTTCTTGAACACCACCACGTCGCCGCGCTCGGGCATCGATGCGAGCACGCGCTTTTCCGGCAGCAGGCCGACACCGAACGGCAGCGAGCGGCTGGAATAGCCGTAGGGCCACTTGGCCAGCAGCAGATAATCGCCGTTGAGCAGCCGCGGCAGCATCGATTCACTGGGGATATAGAACGGCGCGAAGATGAAGCTGCGGAAGATCACCACCACCAGGAACAGCTTGAGCAGGAAGACCGGAAACGAATCTTCCTTTTTCGCGGGTTTTGCGGCGGGTGCGATGTCTGCAACGGTATCGTTCATAAGCCTGTCCATGTTGGCAGCCCGCCCGCTCGTCAAGTGCTTACGGGATGGGCCCCTGAATGCGTTTTCCGCGCTTGGCCTGAAGCAACAGGGCAGGCATAGGCGCTTTCGACCAAAGGCAGGAGCGAAACGATGAGCGAAGCAGTGGCAGCGGCATGGCAAGTGCTTGAGAAGCTGGACAAGCCCACGCTGAAAGCGCTGTTCGCCGATCCCGCGCGGGTTCAAGCCTGGTCAAGCCGGCTCGATCTGCCCGGCGGAGCGATCCGCTTCGACTGGTCGAAGACCCACCTCGATGCTGCCCACGGCGCGGCTTTCGTGGCGCTGGCCGATGCGGTGGGGTTCAAGGCCCGGCGTGGGGCGATGTTCGCGGGCGAGGCGATCAATGTCACCGAAGGCCGCGCGGTGGAGCATACCGCTCAGCGCGGGGTCGGACGCGATACCTCGGTCGAGGAGGCGACCGCGCTGCACCTCAGGATGAAAGGCCTGGTCGAGGCGATCCACGCCGGGGTGCTGGGCGAAGTCCGGCACCTGATCCACATCGGCATAGGCGGTTCGGCGCTTGGGCCGGCGCTGGCGCTGGATGCACTGACCCGCGATGGCGCCAAGGTCGATGTCCATGTCGTCTCGAACATCGATGGCTGCGCGCTCGAAGCCGCCTGCCGGGCCTGCGATCCCGCAACGACGATGATCGCGGTCGCCAGCAAGACCTTCACCACGACCGAAACCATGACCAACGCCGAATCCGCGCTGGCCTGGCTGCGCGAAGCCGGGGTGGCGGATCCTTATGGCCGGCTGGTGGCGCTGACCGCCAGCCCGGACAAGGCGGTCGAATGGGGGGTCGATGAAACCCGCGTCCTGCCGTTCCCGGAAAGCGTCGGCGGGCGCTATTCGCTGTGGTCGTCGATCGGCTTCCCGGTCGCGCTGGCGCTTGGCTGGGACGATTTTGCCGAGTTTCTGGATGGCGCGGCGGCGATCGACCGGCACTTCTTCGAAGCCGAAGGGCTGGACAACCTGCCGCTGCGCGCGGCCTTTGCCGATCTCTATTACGCGCGCCTTCGCCATTGCCAGACCCGCGCCTGCTTTGCCTATGACGAGCGGCTGCGGCTGCTGCCGAGCTATCTCCAGCAGCTCGAAATGGAATCGAACGGCAAGAGCGTAAAGGCCGATGGCTCGCCGATCGACGGCCCGACCGCGCCGATCACCTGGGGCGGGGTAGGGACCGACGCGCAGCACGCGGTGTTCCAGTTGCTGCACCAGGGCAGCCACATGGTTCCGGTCGATTTCATTGCCGCGGTTATCCCCGGCGACAGCCTCGACCCGGCGCATCACCGCAACCTGTTGGCCAACTGCTTTGCCCAAGGCGCGGCGCTGATGGCCGGCAAGGACAGCAAGGACGGCGCGCGCGCCTATCCGGGCGACCGGCCCAGCGCGACGATTCTGTGCGAGGACCTCAATCCGGCCACGCTTGGCGCGCTGATCGCGTTCCACGAACACCGGACCTTCGCCAACGCCGTGCTGATGGAGATCAACGCCTTCGACCAGTTCGGGGTGGAACTGGGCAAGGAGATCGCCAAGTCGATCCTCGGCGGCGGGGTGCAGTTCGATGCCAGCACCGAAGCGCTGCTGGCGGAGGCGGGGATCAAGTAAGAAGGGGTTCACGCAGAGGCGCAGAGAAGAAAGGGAGGCGCAGAGATGTTGTGCTTTTCGCCGCAGGCGCTTTCTCATGGAGCGTTCGGCAATGCGCGCGGTTTGAATAGCAGGCGGCTTCGCCGAAAGCGCTACTCCTCTGCGCCTCCCTTTCTTCTCTGCGCCTCTGCGTGAACCCAATCAAACACTACCTATCACTCTGACCAGCAAAACCGTTTGGCAATCCGGCCCGGTCCGCCCCATATCCCCGTCCATGACAGACTTTGACTTTGACCTGTTCGTAATCGGCGCCGGCTCGGGCGGGGTGCGCGCATCGCGGATCGCCGCTTCGCATGGTGCCCGGGTAGCCGTGGCGGAAGAGTTCCGGATCGGGGGGACCTGCGTGATCCGGGGCTGCGTGCCCAAGAAGCTGCTGGTCTATGCCAGCCACTTTGCCCACACCCTGCACGATGCGCCGACCTATGGCTGGACCCTGGGCGAGAGCAGCTTTGACTGGGCCAGGCTGCGCGATTTCGTCGCCAGCGATGTCGACCGGTTGGAGCGGGCCTATACCAACACGCTCGACAGCAACAAGGTTGAGCACTTTCACGAACGCGCGGTGGTGACCGGACCCAACACGGTGCGGCTGGCCAGGGGGCGCGAAATCAGCGCCAAGATCATCCTGATCGCGGTCGGCGCCTGGCCGGTCATGCCAGAGATTGAGGGGGCCGAGCACTGCATCACCTCGAATGAAGTATTCCACCTGCCCGAACTGCCAAAGCGGATCGTGATCCAGGGTGCGGGCTATATCGCGCTGGAATTTGCCGGAGTGTTCAACGCGCTGGGCAGCCAGGTGACCGTGGTCAACCGCAGCGACAAGATCCTGCGCGGCTATGACCATGACCTGACCGACCGTCTGCTGTCGATCCTGCAGGCGCGCGGGATTGAATTCGCTTTCAATCACCCGATCGAGCGGGTCAGCAAACAGGACGATGGCTCGCTGCTGGTCCGCACGGCTGGCGGAATGCTCTTCAATGCCGACGCGGTGATGGTCGCCACCGGGCGCAGGCCCAAGACCGACGGGTTGGGGCTGGAGAACGCCGGGATCACGCCGGGCGCGAACGGCGAAGTGCCGGTCGACGAATACAACCGGACGAGCTGCCCCAGCATCTATGCGGTGGGCGACGTGACCGACCGGGTCCAGCTGACCCCGGTGGCGATCCGCGAAGGCCACGCCTTTGCCGATACGGTGTTCGGCAACACGCCCCGCACCACCGCCTATGACCATATCCCCAGCGCGGTCTTCACGCAGCCGCCGATCGCTTCGGTCGGCCTGACCGAGGAGCAGGCGCGGATGGTTCACGGCCATGTGAAGGTATTCAAATCCGACTTCCGGCCGATGCAGAACATGTTCAGCGCGGCGGCCGAGCGCGGTTTTTACAAGCTGGTGGTCGATCCCCAGACCGACATGGTGCTGGGCGTGCACATGGTCGGCCCGGATTCGCCCGAAATCCTCCAGGCCGCGGCGATTGCAGTGAAGGCCGGGCTGACCAAGGCAGACTTCGACGCGACCGTGGCCTTGCACCCCAGTATGGCCGAGGAACTGGTGCTGATGCGCTAGGTTGCATTCCGCAACCAATCCACTAGGCTCCCCGCGATAACGATTGGGGAGAATGCAATGCAGCTGGCCGGCAAGACCGTGCTCGTCACCGGTGCGACCGACGGGATCGGCGCGCACCTGATCCGCCAGTTGCGCAGCAAGGGCGCGACCGTGATCGCCTCGGGCCGCAATCCCGAACGCTGCGCCGCCACCCGCGCCGATGGCTTTGAGGTGATCCAGGCCGATCTCTCTTCGCCTGCCGGGGTCGATGCATTGCTGGCGGGGCTGGGGGACCGTCCGATCGACGTGCTGCTCAACAACGCCGGGGTTGGCACCAATTATGACTTTCGCAGCGGCGAAGTTGACCTGCCCGGGGCAGAGCAAACCTATTACCTCAACCTCCACGCCCCGACCCAGCTGATCGCGCGGCTGATGCCGGTGCTGAAGGCTCGCGGCGAGGCAATGATCGTCAACGTCACCTCGGGCCTCGCGCTCGCCCCCAATGCCGGATCACCGGTCTATTGTGCCAGCAAGGCCGGGCTGCGGTCATACACCCTGGCCCTGCGTGCCCAGCTGAAGGGCACCGGGATCACGGTGGTTGAGGCCTTGCCGCCGCTGGTCGATACCCAGATGACCGCGGGGCGCGGCAGCAACAAGATGGCGCCGGCCGAATGCGCCCGGCAGATCGTGACTGGGATGGAACGCGGGAGCGAGACGATCAACGTCGGCATGGTCAAGCTGCTGCAGCTGGTCCACTCGATCTCGCCCGCACTGGCGCGCGCAATCATGATCCGGTTCTAAAGGGGAGAAGGCATATGGCAGGCACCGTATTTGTTTCCGGGGGCAGCGGTTACATTGCCGGGTTCCTGATCCGCAATCAGGTCTGATAAACCGAATTCGAAGCGATCGTTGCTGCGCCAGGGCGCGTTGCTGGCTCAGCTCTATTCAGTTAGCCTGCTTGGCGAAGGAGTAGACCCTATGGCAAACTGGTCATTTCGTGCACTGATGGCGGGTATCTTCGTGCTGGGCCTTGGTGCCAGTGCTGTTGATGCAGGCACCGAATTTCCAAGCGAAATCAAATGCCCGGTGGGAGGTGAGAAATTCAAGTTCAGCGCGCGTTTGGCTTGGACCGAATATGGCAAGAGGCCGGATGGCAAGGTCTACAGCAATTGGATCTCGCCAAGGCCTTTGGCGGAGTGCCCAACCAACAAACTCTTGATAGTCGGCGAATACAGCAAGGAAGATATAAAGAAGTTGGCCCCGCTGATTGCAAGCGCCGAATACCTTGAAATCCGAAAGAATGAGTCGCCATACTATGGTGCTGCGTGGATGATGCGTAAGCTGGGACGTGATCCCAAGATCGTATTCGCGATGTTGCAACGCGCTGCCTGGGAGTCTGACGCGCAACCTGAGCGCAAGAAGCGGTACCAGCGCGAAATGGTCGATGCAGCAAAGGCTCTCGCGAGTGCCGAAGCGCCTGACTCAATGCAAAGCTGGCAGCTGAACTGGATGATGGTCAATGGCCTGCGCGAGCTGGGCGCATTCGATGAGGCCATTATGGCTATGAACGCGCTTCCGCTTGCAAAGCTTGACGTAGCTGTTCCGGAGAAAGTGTTCGGTGAGCCTGCGATTATCGAGGAAACCGCGTCACCATTGCCCGGCATTCCCCCGGTTAAGCGCAAGCGCGAAAACGTGCTCAACACCCAGGCTATCGATGAGGCGAAGACTCGCCGCTTCCTGTTCAAGGGCTTTTCCGCCCATAGGTTGCTAGTTGCCGAGCGCAACACCGGGTCCGAGCCGGTCACGCTCGTCCCAGAACGCGAGGCGCTGCGCCGCTGCAAATGGTTCGCGGGCAGCCTGACTGCTTCTGAGACGGCATTCTGTCAGGAACCGTCTTTCGCCGCCAAGGTAAAGACATACGCTGGTCCGAAGGACAGCAATTACAATTGATTCGGCAATCGATTGCTTCGCTACGCTCGCAAGAACGAGCGTTGCAAGAAAAGGAGACCGGCATATGGCAGGCACGGTATTTGTTTCGGGGGGCAGCGGCTACATCGCCGGGTTCCTGATCCGGCAGCTGATTGCCGAGGGCTGGACGGTCCACACCACGATCCGCAACCTGGCGCGCGAGAGCGAGGTCAGGGACAGCCTTGGGGTCGATAATACCAAGCTGAAGTTCTTCGCGGCGGACCTGCACAGCGATGCCGGCTGGGCCGAGGCGATGGCCGGATGCAGCCACGCCGCGCACGTTGCCTCGCCGCTCCCGGCCGACAAGCCCAAGCATGAGGATGACCTGATCGTTCCGGCCCGCGATGGCGCGCTCCGCGCGCTGAAGGCGGCCAAGACGGCGGGGATCAAGCGGTTCGTCATGACCAGCTCGATGGCCGCGATCGCCTATGGCCACGGCCCGGGGAAATCGGTGTTCACCGAGGCCGACTGGACCGATCCGACCAGCCCCGATGCCTATCCCTACGTTCGCTCCAAGACCATCGCCGAACGCGCCGCGCGCGATTGGGTGGCGGCCGAAGGGGGCGACATGGAATTCTGCACGGTCAATCCCTCGTTGGTGCTGGGCCCGCTGCAATCGGGTGATTTCTCGACCTCATTGGAAGCGATCAAGAAGCTGCTTGAAGGCTCGATGCCGGGCATGCCCAACCTCGGCTTCGGGATCGTCGACGTGCGCGATGTCGCCGACATGCATGTCCGCTGCCTGACCGCTCCGAACATGGCGGGCGAGCGGTTCGTCTGCTCGGGTCCGTTCCTGATGCTGGAAGATGTCGCCGCGATCCTGCGCGAAGGACTGGGCCCGCAAGCGCGCAAGGTGCCCAAGTTGAAGCTGCCCAACTGGCTGGTGCGGATCGCCGCGCGGTTCGATCCGGTGATCGGCCAGGTCATCGGCGAACTTGGCAAGCGCCGCGAAAGCCCGCCGAACCACGCCCGCGACGTCCTCGGCTGGGTCCCGCGCCCGGTGGAAGAGAGCATTCTGGATACCGCCCGCGACATGATCCGGCTGGGGATCGTGAAGGTTTGAGGGCGTTTCGCCGGGCGGACCATCACAGCATTGCGTGATAAAATTTATGTAAAACATAAAATAACTGTTGCTAGACATAATCGCGCTGCTAGATCGGTCAATGACTGATTCGAAGGAGGCGTGCATGGGTGCTCGGTTGATCAAGCGGGTGGTGGAGTTGGCCATCGGCCTCGCCGCCGTGGCGATGCTGATTGTAACGGTTCGCGGGGCAGCCTTGCTGTTCACCGGCACATCAAGCCCGGCTGTCTGGCCGGTCACCACCGACAGTCCGGCCGTTGAGGCTTTGCCGGGCACGGCCAGCATCAGCTGGTCGCATGGCAGCCTGGCCGTTGCCGACCAGCCCTGGGTGCAGTGGTCCGATCTGATCGCCCAGTGCATCACGCTGGGTCTGGCGATCTGGGCCTTGCTCTTCCTGCGGCGGTTGCTGGTCCGGTTCGCGCACGGCGAGTTCCTGCTGGCCGAGAACGTAACCAGCCTGCGCCGGATCGGCGCGGTCCTGCTCGCCAGCTGCGCGGTATCGCTGGTCGGGGCCTTCCTGCTCCAGCCGCTGCTGCTCGGCCAGATCGACAGCCCGGGCACCATGGTGCTGCACCCGTCGCTGTCGTGGGGTGTTCCGGGCAAGACCAACATCTGGCTGGACTATGAAGTGCCGATCGGCACTGCGCTGCTTGCCGGCTTGGCGCTCTTGTTCGCCGAAGCGCTGAAATCGGGCATCGCCTACCGCGAAGACAGCGAAGGGGTGCTCTGATGGCGATCGTCACCAACCTCGATGTGATGATGGCGCGGCGCAAAGTCAGCCTGAAAGACCTGGCCGAGCGGATCGGCATGTCGATGACCAACCTCTCCCTGCTCAAGACCGGCAAGGTTCACGGGGTTCGCTATCGGACGATGGAGGCGCTCTGCCGCGAACTCGATTGCCAGCCGGGCGACCTGTTCGAATACCGGCCCGATGCGGACGCACCGGGCGAGGGCGGCTAGGGCCTAGCCCACCCGATACGGCACAACCCCGCGCTGGTCGGGGTCGACGCTGATCGGGCGGTCGCTGGGCGGGAAGGCGCGCTGGTCGCAATCGGCGCGGGGGCAAATCCGGCAGCTTACCCCGATCCGGGTCGCGGCCTGTGCGGCGGTCAGGTCGAGGCCATCGGCATAGACGAATTCGCTGGCGTGCTCGGCCTCGCAGCCCAGCGCCACGGCATAGCGGCGCGGCGCGCGCTGGTACGATCCGCTCGGCTTGACCAGCCCCTTGGCCATCGAGACATAGCGCACCCCGTCGGGCGTCTCGGCCAGCTGAACCAGGATCCGGTCGGGGATCGCCACCGCCTCGTGGACGATCCACAGCGGACAGGCCCCGCCGAACCGGGCGAATTGCAGGCGGGTGGCGGAATGGCGCTTGGTGATGTTGCCGGCCATGTCGACCCGGCAGAAGAAGAACGGCACGCCCTTGGCGTCATCGCGCTGCAAGGTCGAAAGCCGGTGGCAAGTCTGCTCGAAACTGGTCCCGAACAGCTGCGCCAACCGGTCGATATCGTGCCGCACCGCGCGCGCCTCGGCGCGGAACCGCCGATAGGGCATCAGCAGCGCGCCGGCGGCATAGTTGCACAGGCCGACGAACAGCAATTGCCGCGAAGCCGCACTGTTAAGCCGGGCCTGCTCGACCACCGCCGCGATCTCGTCCTTCAGCGCCAAGGCAGCGAGCTGGTGCGCGAGCTGGAACCGGCGGCTTTCGGCGGGCTGGCCTGGATCGACCGTCAGGTGGCCCATTTCGGCATCGTAGGAGCGCAGCCCCTGCAATCCGGAATAGATCAGCGAAATCGACAGCGCGTCCTTCAGGTAAGCCTCGATCGCGCCGGTTTCCGGAGTGAAGCTGCCGAGCTGCGCGGCCAGCGCCTCGGCCGCGCGGTCCAGGCTGTCGACGTAGTTGTTTTCGAGGTGGAACCAGTCGCGGACTTCCTCCCACGGCAGGCGGGCGATCGATCCGGTCTCGGCCGAAAGCGCCTCGTCGACCATGGCGAGCCGCTGCCCCGCGCGGCGATAGGCTTCGTGCAGCGCGATGAAGCGCTCGGCCAGGGCCGGCTGCTGCTCGGCAAAGCGGGCGAGCTGGGCGGCGTCCATCGGCTCGGCGAACAAGGGATCGGCATTGGCCTCGCGCAGCGCCGCCACCCGGGTCTCGGCATCTCCAGCACCAATCTCGCGCCAGTCGAGCGGGAAGACCCGGCTGAGCCGCTCGACCAGTGCCGGGGTTAGCGGGCGGTCGTCATTCTCCAGCTGCGAGAGGTAGGAGGTGCTGATCGCCAGCAGCTCGCCCATCGCAGCCTGGTTGAGCCCCCGCTCCGCGCGAAGCGCCTTCAGTCTCTCCCCTGCGAAAATGCGACGTTTGATCATGATTGAAACCCCTTGGCGCCTTTGCGCCTTTGCGAGGGAATTCGATTTGCTCTCGCAAAGGCGCAAAGGCGCGAAGAGGATTTAGCCGCTTCGCCGGATTTTGCAAACTTGGGCTTCGCAACTTTGCAAATTCACATTGGACATTGCTGGCCCCGCTTGCCATGCCGGACACTTCGCAATCCACCACGGGGCCTCAATGTCCGCAAATATCGCTGAAATGGAAAAGCGCCGCGCCGCCGCCCGTCTGGGCGGGGGACAAAAGCGGATCGATGCGCAGCACGCCAAGGGCAAGCTGACCGCGCGCGAACGGCTGAAGGTGCTGCTCGACGAAGGCAGCTTCGAAGAAGTCGACATGTATGTCGAGCACAACTGCACCGATTTCGGCATGCCGGAAACGACCGTGCCCGGCGACGGCGTGGTGACCGGCAGCGGTACGATCAACGGCAGGTTGGTCTATGTCTATGCGCAGGATTTCACGGTGTTCGGGGGGGCCGTATCGGAACGCCACGCGATGAAGATCTGCAAGATCATGGACGCGGCGATGAAGGTCGGCGCGCCGGTGATCGGGCTGAATGACAGCGGCGGCGCGCGGATCCAGGAAGGGGTCGCCAGCCTTGGCGGCTATACCGAGATTTTCCAGCGCAACGTGCTCGCCTCGGGCGTGGTGCCGCAGCTTTCGCTGATCATGGGGCCTTGCGCGGGTGGGGCGGTTTACTCCCCCGCCATGACCGACTTCATCTTCATGGTGAAGGACAGTTCTTACATGTTCGTCACCGGCCCGGACGTGGTCAAGACCGTGACCAACGAGATCGTGACGCAGGAAGAGCTGGGCGGGGCAGTGACCCACAGCACCAAGACTTCGGTCGCGGATCTCGCGCTGGAAAACGATATCGAAGCGCTGCTCACCGCGCGCGACCTGATCGACTACCTGCCGCTCAACAATCGCACCGGCGTACCCGAACGGCCGACCAGCGACGCCTGGGACCGGATCGAGGACAGCCTCGACACGCTGATCCCGGCCAATGCCAACCAGCCCTATGATATGCACGAAGTGGTGCGCAAGGTGCTGGACGAGGGCGAGTTCTTCGAAATCCAGCCCAAGCATGCCGCCAATATCATCGTCGGGTTCGGACGGGTCGAAGGACGCACCGTCGGCGTGGTCGCCAACCAGCCGATGGTTCTGGCCGGGGTGCTCGATATCAACGCCAGCAAGAAGGCCGCGCGCTTCGTGCGGTTTTGCGATGCCTTCGAAATCCCGATCCTGACCTTCGTCGACGTGCCCGGTTTCCTGCCCGGCACCGCGCAGGAATACGGCGGGATCATCAAGCACGGCGCCAAGCTGCTGTTCGCCTATGCCGAGGCGACCGTGCCCAAGATCACCGTGATCACCCGCAAGGCTTATGGCGGGGCCTACTGCGTGATGAGTTCAAAGCACCTGCGCGGCGATCTCAACTATTCCTGGCCGACCGGCGAAATCGCGGTGATGGGCGCCAAGGGCGCGGTCGAGATCATCTTCCGCCAGGACATCGGCGATCCCGACAAGATCGCGGAACGCACCAAGGAATACGAAGACGCCTTCGCCAACCCCTTCGTGGCGGCCAGCAAGGGGTTCATCGACGAGGTGATTCACCCGCGCAATACGCGGCGAAGGATCGCGCTGGGGCTAAGGAAGTTGCGGAACAAGAGCCTCGAGAATCCGTGGAAGAAGCATGACAATATTCCGTTGTGAGGTGTGAAATGCAGCATGCTTTAGCATCTACTATGCTTGTTCTTGCAGTTTCGACACTTGCCGGTTGTGGTCGTAGCGACGAGTACAATCCGGATGTTGAGAACGCGAAAATTCAGGCTGAAGCTGGACTAGACAGTCCGAAGCTCGATCCGACCAGCGAAGGATTTGCTATTGCCACACCTTCTGATCCTGGCGCCTCCTATCGAATCTTGAAGATCAAGAAGCGGGGAAACGGAAATCTTGACGTCTTGAGCCGCAGGGATGGTCCATTGGGGACCAGCTTTGCCAGACGTGAAATTGACTGCCAAGCTTACACTTATCGGTATCTTGGCGAAGGGGACACTCGTGCTGATGCCGAGGCAACCAGCTCGAATCCGGGCAAAATGTCCAAATTGACCGGAACCTCAGCGTCATCTGATGTTGCCAATGCGGCCTGTCGAAAGGGCGTAAAATGAAGCTAGGCCGCCTCAACCGCATCGGCGTTGGAGCGCAGCCTAAGCCCCTCCCCTTCAGGGGAGGGGTTGGGGTGGGGGCTGTCCGACTGGCGCGGCGTTTGGGGCGAAACCCCACCCCGCTGCGACCAGGCGGCACGCCGCCAAGTCTCACTGCCCCCCCTTTGAAGAGGAGGGGCTTGGGCTTGAACCTCCCTGATAAGAACGCAATCAAGGCCTGATCGCATGACCGACCATCTCGACGCCATCGAACGCCTGCACCGCCTGAAGGAATCGGGCGCCCTCAGCGAGGCCGAATTTGCCGAACAGAAGGCGCGCTTGCTGGAGGCGGCCAATGCTGCCCCGGTGCAGCCTGCGGCCCCGCTGTGGGAGCCGGAGCCGGATGCGCCGCGCTCCAAGGCCGGCCTGATCGCCGGGATTGCGGCGGCTGTCGTCGCGGTCGGGGCGGGGGCCTGGTTCGGACTTTCCGGAACGGGCGAACCCGCCGCCGCGCCAACTGTGGCAGCCAGCGATGCCGCCGTTGCCACCGCTACGCCCGTTGTGCCCTCGCTGGCCAGCCTGCCGATGGGTGAGCAGCTCCGCCTCGCCTCGCTGGCGGCGCTGGGTTTCGAAGGCAGCCGGACCCGCAGGGAAGGCACCCAGAAGGTCATCACCAAGGCGGAGCGTTTGATCAACCTGCCATTCGGCGCGGCGCTGCTGACCAGCACCAGTCGCCCCGATGCCTGCCACGCCTGCGCGGGCCATCTCGGGGTCTATTACCTCAAGGACGAAGGCGGCACGTTCAGGGTCACCGGCAAGTGGCCCGAAGCCGTCGCGGGTTGGGGCTGGGGCAATGTCCCCGAATGGCGCCTGTCGAGCGAGTTCACCGCCGGTCCGGCGATCGTCGCCAGCGGATCGGACGGCGGGCAGGGCTATTTCTGTGGCGGCACCACGATCACCGAACTGACCGCCAAGGGCCCGGCTACCTCCTACATCGCCACCTCGATGACCAACGAAGGCGCGGTCGATCCCGATAGCGGGACCGACATGGGCGGCAATCCGTTGCAGAACCTCGAAGGAACTATCGCCAACGTCCAGAAGGGCCGATCTTTGCAGGTTCGCGTTACCGGAACGGACAGCTTCACCGAAACCTACGTGATGAAGGGCGGCAAATATGTGCTCACTTCGGGCGAAACGAAGCTGGGCTGCTGAAAGGACGCGATGCCATGAAACTGGGCCGTCTCAACCACATCGGGGTCGTCACCCCGTCGATCGCCGACAGCATCGTGTTCTACCGCGACGTCATGGGAGCGACGAAGATCCATGAGCCGTTCGATCTGGAATCGCAGGGGGTGAAGGTGTGCTTCGTCGATACTCCTGGCGCGGACGGGGCGCTGAACGGCACCCAGATCGAACTGATCGAGCCGCTGCCGGGCAACACCTCGATTACCGGTTTCCTCGAGAAGAACCCGGCCGGCGGGCAGCACCACATGTGCTACGAAGTGCCCGATATTCACGCTGCCAAGGCCGAGTTCGAAGCCATGGGCAAGCGCGTGCTGGGCGAGCCGCGGATCGGCGCGCATGGCACGCCGATCTTCTTCGTCCACCCCAAGGACATGGGCGGGGTGCTGACCGAAATCATGGAAACACCGAAGGACGATACGCATTGGTCGAACTGAGAAACACCCGCTCATCCTGAGGAGCCATTGAGCTTGTCGAAATGGCGTCTCGAAGGATCCGCGCGAGGGTGCTTCGAGACGGGTCTTCGGCAAGCTCAGCCCCTCCTCAGCATGAGCGATAAAGGGAGTAAGGAATAATGTCTGACTACGAAACGATCCTGACCGAGCGCGTGGGCAATGTGCTCAAGATCACGCTCAACCGGCCCGAGCGGCTCAACGCGGCCTCGATCCAGCTGGCCGAGGAACTGGGCGCGGTGTTCTATGATCTGGGCGATGCCCGTGCGGTGTTGATCACCGGGGCGGGCAAGGGCTTCTGCTCGGGCGCGGACCTTGCCGCGCGGGGCGAGCGCAGCCCGCTGGAGCAGAAGGGCGGCAGCCACCGTGCGTTGCAGAACTTCTACAACCCGCTGGTCACCCAGATCCTGCGCTGCCCGGTGCCGGTGATCACCGCAGTCAACGGCGCGGCGGCCGGCGTCGGCTGTTCGATCGCGCTGGCCGGGGACTTCGTGCTGGCGGGCAAGAGCGCGTACTTCCTTCAGGCTTTCGTCAACATCGGGCTGGTTCCCGATGGCGGTTCGACCTGGCTGCTGGCCCGCGCGATCGGCCGCGCCCGCGCCACCCGGATGATGATGCTCGGCGAAAAGATCGGTGCCGAGCAGGCTGAGGACTGGGGCCTGATCTACAAGGCGGTCGATGATGCGGCGCTGATGGACGAGGCGATGGCGCTCGCCACCCGCCTGTCCGAAGGGCCGACCGTGTCGTACTCGACGATGAAGGCCAATATCCAGACCGCGCTCGACGGCACGCTGAGCCAGGTCCTGCTCGCCGAAGCCGAAGGCCAGCGCGTTGCCGGGGCCAGTGCCGACGCGATGGAAGGCGGGCTTTCGTTTATCCAGAAGCGCAAGCCGAACTTCCAGGGGAAATAATCCTCCGCGCCTCTCCTTCTTCCCTGCGCCTCTGCGTGAACCATTCTGCGGGTTAGTTCACGCAGAGGCGCTGAGAAGAAAATGGAGGCGCAGAGTTTGAATTTGGATTTCAGCCGATGATCTTTTTCGACAGCCCCAATCCCGCGCCCAACCCGCGCCGCGTCCGCATCTTCGCGGCGGAGAAGGGAATTGCCCTGCCTTCGCGCGAGCTTTCGATCCCGGCACGTGAGCACAAGTCACCGGAATTTCTCGCGCTCAATCCGCGCGGGCAGACCCCGGCCCTGCAGCTCGATGACGGCACGGTGATCGCCGAAAGCGTGGCGATTTGCCGCTATCTCGAAGGCCTGCATCCCGAGCCGCCGCTGTTCGGGACCGGCGCCAAGGAGCAGGCGCTGATCGAGATGTGGAACCGCCGGGTCGAGATGATCCTGATGCCGCCGATCGGCGCGGTCTGGGTCCATACCCACCCGTTCACCGCGCGGCTGCCGGGCCGCAATGCCGAATGGGGCGAGGCCAACCGGCCGCGGATCGAAGAGGCCATGCGGTTCTTCGATGCAGCACTGGCGGGCCGCGAGTTCCTGGCCGCCGATCATTATTCCATCAGCGACGTCCTGCTGCTGACCACGGTCGATTTCTCGACCTTCATCGGCATGCCGGTGCCCGAAGACCTCACCCACTTGCGCGCCTGGCACGCGCGCGTCTCCGCCCGGCCCAGCGCCGCGGCCTGAACTGGTAGTATCATGAGCAAACCGACCGTACCCGAATGGCAGGCCGCTGCGACCAAAGAGGTCAAGGGCAAGGACCTGACCTGGCATACCCCCGAAGGGTTCGACATCAAGCCGCTCTATACGGCCGAAGATGCCGGCGATCCCGGCCTGCCCGGTTTCGCGCCGTTCACGCGCGGGGTGCGCGCCTCCATGTATGCGGGGCGGCCTTGGACGATCCGGCAATATGCGGGCTTCTCCACCGCCGAGGAAAGCAACGCCTTCTACCGCCGCAACCTCGCCGCCGGGCAGAAGGGCCTTTCGGTGGCCTTCGATCTCGCCACCCATCGCGGCTATGACTCGGATCACCCCCGCGTGGTCGGTGATGTCGGCAAGGCCGGGGTGGCGATCGACAGCGTTGAGGACATGAAGATCCTGTTCGACGGGATCCCGCTCGATCAGATGTCGGTTTCGATGACCATGAACGGCGCGGTGATCCCGATCCTCGCGTTCTTCATCGTCGCCGGGGAAGAGCAGGGGGTCGATCAGGCCCAGCTCGACGGGACCATCCAGAACGACATCCTCAAGGAGTTCATGGTCCGCAACACCTATATCTACCCGCCCGAGCCGAGCATGCGGATCGTCTCGGACATCATCGCCTATACCTCGGCGCATATGCCCAAGTTCAACTCGATCTCGATCTCGGGCTATCACATGCACGAAGCCGGAGCGACGGCGGTGCAGGAACTGGCGTTCACGATTGCCGACGGCAAGGAATATGTGCAGCGGGCGATGGCCGCTGGCCTCGATATCGACAAGTTTGCCGGGCGCCTCAGCTTCTTCTTCGGCATCGGCATGAACTTCTTCATGGAAGTCGCCAAGCTGCGCGCCGCGCGGACGCTGTGGCACCGGGTGATGGACGGGCTCGGCGCGAAGGACGAGCGCAGCAAGATGCTGCGCACGCACTGCCAGACCAGCGGCGTTTCGCTGCAGGAGCAGGACCCCTACAACAACGTCATCCGTACCACGATCGAGGCGATGGCCGCGACACTGGGCGGCACGCAGAGCCTGCACACCAATGCGCTCGACGAGGCCATTGCCCTGCCGACCGATTTCTCGGCCCGGATCGCGCGCAACACCCAGATCGTGCTGGCCGAGGAAAGCGGGATCACCCGCGTGGTCGATCCGCTGGGCGGGTCCTACTACGTCGAGGCGCTGACTTCGGCGCTGGTTGATGAGGCGTGGAAGCTGATCGAGGAAGTCGATGGCCTCGGCGGCATGACCAAGGCGGTCGCCAGCGGCATGCCCAAGCAGCGCATCGAGGAAGCCGCCGCCGCCAAGCAGGCGCGGGTCGATCGCGGCGAGGACGTGATTGTCGGCGTCAACAAGTACAAGCTCGCCAAGGAAGAGCATCTCGACACCCTCGACATCGACAACCACGCGGTGCGTGAGGCGCAGATCGCGCGGCTCAAGGCGACGCGGGCAGCGCGCGATGAGTCTGCCTGTCAGGCCGCGCTGAAAGAGCTGACCCACGCGGCGAAGGATGGCGGCAACCTGCTCGAATTTGCCGTCCGCGCCGCGCGCCAGCGCGCTACGCTCGGTGAAATCTCCGACGCCATGGAGGTGGCATTCGGGCGCTATGGCACCCAGCCGGTCCCGGTAACCGGGATCTACGGCAAGGCCTATGCCGCCGACCCGCGCTATGCCCAGGTGGTCGAAGGCGTCGAAGCCGTAACCCGCCGCCTCGGCCGCGCACCCCGCCTGCTGGTCGCCAAGATGGGCCAGGACGGGCACGACCGCGGCGCCAACGTGATCGCCAGCGCCTTCACCGACATGGGTTTCGACGTAACCAGCGGGCCGTTGTTCCAGACCCCCGAGGAAGTCTGCGCGCTGGCGCTGGAGAAGGACGTCGATGCGGTCGGCGCCAGCTCACTAGCGGCAGGCCACAAAACGCTGATCCCCGAATTGATCCGCCTGCTGAAAGACGCCGGCCGACCCGACATCAAGGTCACCGCCGGCGGCGTGATCCCGCCGCAGGACTATGACTACCTGCGCGAAGCCGGGGTCCAGGGGATCTACGGGCCGGGCTCCAACGTGGTCGAATGCGCGGCGGATATGCTGCGGCTGCTAGGGCACAATATGCCGCCGGTAGGCAGCGAAACGGAAGCAGCGGAATGAGCAGTTCGCCATCCAGCGCCTTCCTTCCTATCGCGGCAATGATGTTCGCGGCGGGGATCGGGATCCCGGTATTTGCGGCTTTCAACTCTGGTCTGGGCAAGCAGCTGGGCGGGCCGATCGCGGCCACTGCTGCCGCCTTCGCTGTGGGGCTTTGCATAGCCCTGGTGCTGGTCGCGCTGACCGGCTTTCCGCCGCGTGAGGCCATTCATTTCGGCACGCCTTACATCTGGTTCGGCGCCGTGTTCATTCTCTTCTACGGCGTGTCGGTGACCTATGCCGCACCGCGCATTGGGCTGGGGAACGCGATCTTCTTCGTGCTGCTCGGGCAGATTGTCGCGGCGGCGGTGATCGACCATTTCGGCTGGCTCGGATCGATTCAAAGCGCGCTGACCGCAAAGCGGATGCTTGGCATCGCGGTGATGGCGGTCGGTTTGTATCTGGCAAGGAAGCCGTTGTGATAGGCGCGACCCCACCCCCGACCTGTCATGCTGAACTTGTTTCAGCATCCATCTCTCCGCGCATAGCTTCGGCCAGAGTGGCGCGATTTGCCCTGAAACAAGTTCAGGGTGACGAAGTGAGGAAGGGGCGAAAGTGAGCTTCAGCGAGCAACCCGGCATTCCTATTCGAAGGAAGATCGGCTGTGTTTTTGCGGGCCTAATCGGTGCGTTCGTTTGTGCCGTTTTGTTATTGGGCGCGGCTATGGGCGACTGCGCCCCAGACCCAGATGGTTCGGGCTGCGAGAATGACGGATTGATAAGATTTGCAATGTTCCCCGGAAGCTTGATCGTTTTGATCATTGTCGGGGTTTTTATGGCTTATCGCGTTTCGAGAGACAGGGACTAGATGTTCAAAAAAATCCTCATCGCCAACCGTGGCGAAATCGCGTGCCGGGTGATCAAGACTGCCCGGCGGATGGGTATCCAGACCGTCGCGGTCTATTCCGATGCCGATGCCCGCGCGCCGTTTGTGCAGATGGCTGACGAGGCGGTGCACATTGGCCCGTCGCCCGCCGCGCAGAGCTATCTGATCGCGGACAAGATCATCGCGGCGTGCAAGCAGACCGGGGCCGAGGCGGTGCATCCGGGCTATGGCTTCCTGTCCGAACGCACTTCGTTTGCCGAGGAGCTGGCCAAGAACGGCATCGCCTTTATCGGCCCGCCGGTGAACGCCATCGCCGCGATGGGCGACAAGATCGAGTCCAAGAAGCTCGCCAAGGAAGCGGGGGTCAATGTCGTCCCCGGCTTCGTGGGCGAGATCGAGGATACCGAGCACGCGGTGCGGATCTCGGCCGAGATCGGCTATCCGGTGATGATGAAGGCCAGCGCCGGCGGCGGCGGCAAGGGCATGCGGCTGGCCTACGACGAAAAGGACGTGCGCGAGGGCTTTGAGGCAGTGAAGCGCGAGGGGCTGAACTCGTTCGGCGACGACCGCGTGTTCATCGAAAAGTTCATTCTCAACCCGCGCCACATCGAGATCCAGATCCTGGGCGACCAGCACGGCAACATCCTCTACCTCAACGAGCGCGAATGCAGCATCCAGCGCCGCCACCAGAAAGTGGTCGAGGAAGCGCCGTCGCCGTTTGTCACGCCCAAGATGCGCAAGGCGATGGGCGAGCAGTGCGTCGCGTTGTCTCGGGCGGTTGGCTATTACAGCGCCGGGACGGTCGAACTGATCGTTTCGGGTGCGGACCCTAGCGGCGAGAGCTTCTACTTCCTCGAAATGAACACCCGCCTGCAGGTGGAACACCCGGTCACCGAATGCATCACCGGGATCGACCTGGTCGAACAGATGATCCGCGTCGCGGCGGGCGAGAAGCTGGCCTTCACCCAGGACGATGTTAAGATCGAAGGCTGGGCGATCGAGAACCGGGTCTATGCCGAAGACCCCTATCGCGGGTTCCTGCCCAGCACCGGGCGGCTGGTGCGCTATCAACCGCCGGTCGATGGCTGGACCGAGGACGAAGCCGGTAACGGCCGCCGCGGCGTCGATGGCGTACGGGTCGATGACGGCGTTTATGAGGGCGGCGAAGTCTCTATGTTCTATGACCCGATGATCGCCAAGCTGATCACCTGGGGCGAAACCCGCGACGAGGCTGCAGACAAGCAGATCGCCGCGCTCGATGCGTTCGAGATCGAGGGCCTTGGCCACAATATCGATTTCGTTTCGGCCATAATGCAGCACCCGCGCTTCCGCTCGGGCGAGCTCACCACCGGTTTCATCGCCGAGGAATATCCCGATGGCTTCACCGGCGCGGCGACCTCGGACGAGACCTTGCGGCATCTTGCCGCCATCGCCGGGTTCGTCGCCACCGCTCGGGCTGACCGGGCAAGGCAGATCGACGGGCAGCTCGATGGCGAGCTGGAACCGCCCTATGATTGGTCGGTGACGATCGGCGGGCAGACTTTTGCAGTAGAGCTTGAGGCCGATGTGCTGGTTGATGGCGAGCCGATCGAGATCGGGATCAGTTACACCCCCGGTGACCGTCTGATCGAGGCGCATGTCGAGGGCGAGACTTACGGCGTGAAGCTGGAACCGACCCGCACCGGGCTGAAGATGACCACCCGCGGCGCGATCCACCAGGTCCGGATCCTGCCGGCCCGGATCGCCCACTTGACCCAGCACATGATCGAGAAGGTCCCGCCCGATCTTTCGAAGTTCCTGATTTGCCCGATGCCCGGGCTGCTCGTGGCACTCCACGTGGGCGAGGGCGATAAGGTTGAAGCCGGCCAGCCGCTTGCCGTGGTCGAGGCGATGAAGATGGAGAACATTCTCCGGGCCGAGAAGAGCGCCACGGTAAAGAAAGTCAACGCCAAGGCCGGAGACAGCCTTGCTGTCGATGCGGTGATTCTGGAACTGGAGTAGGTCGGCGGCGTTGAAGACCCATGCCGACCGTCTGGACCATTGGCTATGAGCAGGCTTCCATGCCCGCTTTCCTTGCCTCACTGCAGGCGGCGGGGGTGGAACTGGTCGCCGATGTCCGCGCCGTAGCCGCTTCGCGTCGACCGGGTTTTTCCATATCGGCGCTGGCCGCGAACCTGACCGAGGCGGAGATCGGATATCGCCATTTTCGCGTGCTGGGTACGCCGCCAGCGGGCCGTGCGGCGGCCCGCGCGCTCAATCTACCTGTGCTCAAACAGATATATGCCGGTCAGCTTGAGCTGCCCGAAGCGATGGTGGCAAGCGCGGAACTGGCCGATCTGGTCCACGAGCGGCGCGTCGCGCTGCTGTGCTATGAGCGCGATCCGGCCTGCTGCCACCGCACCTTGCTCCGCGAGGCTGTGCTGGCGGATTGCGAGGTCGTTGATCTGTACCCCTGATCGCGGTTGACCGGCTTTCCCTTTACGTTAAGGGAAAGTCGATGTCCTTACCCCAAACCCTCGCCGCCGCGCGGCCGATCGACGGCGGATTTGCCGCCACTGTCCCGACCGAATGGATGCAGGGTCGCACTGCCTATGGCGGGTTTTCTGCCGCACTGGCGCTGGTTGCAGCACAGCGCCTGGTCGATGATCTGCCGCCACTGCGCTCGGCCACGGTCAACTTCGTCGGGCCATTGGCGGGCGAGGTGGAAGTGCGGGCCAAGCTGCTGCGGCGCGGTCGCAATGCTTCGTGGATCTCGGCCGAAGTCAGCAACGAATCCGGTGTCGGACTGACCGCGACCTTCGTGTTCATGGGGCCGGTCGAAGCCAGCAGCCTGCACCTGCACGAGGTGCCGATGCCGGAATATGCCGTGCCGCTCGATCAGGCGGTCCCGCTGCCCGAACGCGCCGGACCGAGCTTCGCCCCCAATTTCGATCGCCGCTTCGCCTTGCCGCGCGGCGCGGAAAAGGTCCCGGAAATCCTGTGGTGGGAGCGGCTGAAGGACGTGGAAGGGCTCGATCCGATGGTCGCGCTGGTCCTGCTGGCCGATGCGCTGCCGCCGGGGGTGATGCCGCTGACCGGCCCGGCGCCAATCAGCTCGATGACCTGGCTGATCAACCTACTGACCCCACTGCCGCAGACCGATGATGGCTGGTACCTGCTCCAGGCCAGGGGCAACTATGCCGAGAAGGGCTGCTCCAGCCAGGACATGGCGATCTGGAATACCCGTGGCGAAGCCGTGGCGGTGGGGATGCAGTCGATCGCGGTGTTTGGTTGATCCGTCATCCCCGTGAAAATGGGGATCGCTGGCCGGTGAGCAAGGCGCTTTGAGGCCAGCGGTCCCCGGTCAAGCCGGGGACGACGAGGCTTCGTTCAACCTTTTGCCGATCACCGCGCGGAACACGACAAAACCGACCAGTCCGGCCACGGCGGTACCGACATGGACCAGCCAGAAGCTGGGCGTGTCCATGGTCGAATACCAGCCGCCGATGATGCCGACCGTCTTGTTGGCAGTGAAGAAAGCCAGGTAGTAGATGCCGACCACCGTGGCGACGATCGCTTTGGGCGCGACCTTGGTGAACAGCGCCAGGCTGACCGGCATGATGTGGGCGAAACCGATCGAGTTGAGCAGGTGGAACATCACCGGCCAGAACAGCCCGATTTTGCCTGACCCCTGCGTCAGCGCGGCCATGTAGAGGCACAGTCCGCCGCCGATCACGAAGAAGCTGCCGATGATCATCTTGCCGATCTCGTCCGGCTCCCAGCCGCCGCGATCGCTGCGCCATTTCCAATAGAGCGCGACCGCAGCGAGCATCGAGAAGCTGAGCGCCGCGTCGATAGTGATCATGTAGCTGGTCGGCAAGGTGGTGCCGAAGAAGGTCAGCTGGAAATGTTCGTCGGCCCAGACCAGATAGGCGTTGAAGATTTCCTGGTTGGTCAGCATCGACAGCGCGAGGATCGGGATCAGCATCAGTAGGGCGAAGACCCGGGGGCGGTCTGCCCCGGCGACAGCGGCGAGCAGGCCGATCGCCACCGATAGCCCGACCTGGCCGGAAATGCCCATCGCGGCAATTCCCGGAACGACTTTGCCGATGGCAATCAGGATCACCAGCGCCAGACCGGCAAACCCGAGCAGCTTCGTGCCGTTGACCCCGTCTGACGATGCCTTCGCCTGAACTGCGCGGACCTCCTTGGGCAGCCACGGACCGGCCTTGATGTAAAGCAGCAGGCCCAGCACCATGACGATCCCGGCAGTGCCGAAACCATAGTGCCAGCCGACCTTCTCACCCAACGTGCCCGAGATCAGGGGCGCGATGATCACGCTGACGTTGATCGCGATGTAGAAGATCTGGAACGCCATGGCGCGGCGCAGGTCCTTCGGACCGTAAAGCTCGCCCACCTGGCTGGCGATATTGCCCTTGAACAGCCCGACACCGATCACCAGGGCCAGCAGTGCGAACAGGAACAGGCCCTCGAACGCCATCAGGAAGTGACCGATTGCCATGACCAACGCCCCCGCCAGAAGCGTCGCGCGGCGGCCCAGCCAGCGGTCGGCGATCAGCCCGCCGGCAATCGGGGTCAGATAGACCAGGCTGGTGTAGTCACCGAAGATCGCAGAGGCGAGCGGTTGGCCTTCCTTGCCGTCGTAGGCCGCCTGTTGCAGCCAGCTCAGCCCGATAACACTGCCGATATGCTCGGGCAGCAGCAGGTACTTGACCATGTACAGCACCAGCAGCGTCTGCATCGAATAGTACGAGAACCGCTCGCACCCTTCGACGAAGGCGAGGTAGCCGAGGCCCTTGGGGTGGCCCAGAAACGCGCGATCGTGCGGCGGGGCTTCCAGCTCGGGCGTGGCTTCGGCTACGGACATGGTGCTCCCCGGGTTAGTTTCAGTTGCAACGGGTGGCTACCGCGTCAGACGGAGCGCTGCAACTCCTCGTCGAGGAATTCCCCAACCTCTTCCAGATCAACATCCTTCGTAAGGTAGGCATCGCCAATTCCCCGCATCAGCACGAAGGGCAGGGTGCCCGCGTCCATCTTCTTGTCGTGCAGCATGTGCGCGACCAGCGCCTGGCCATCGCAGTTGAGGCCCAGCGCGGCGATCTCACTCATCATGCCGATCTCGGCGAAATGGCGGGCGACGTGTTCGGCGCTGGCCCGCGGCAGCAGTCCGCGCCGGGCTGAGAAGCGCGCGGCGAGGACCATGCCGAGCGCCACGCCTTCGCCGTGGAGCAACCGGTCGGAAAAGCCGGTCTGCGCCTCCAGCGCGTGGCCAAAGGTATGCCCGAGGTTGAGCAGCGCGCGCAGGCCGAGCGTTTCCTTCTCGTCGGCCTGGACGATCCGGGCCTTGGCCGCGACTGAATGGGCCACGGCATATTCACGCAACGCCGGATCGCCTGCCAGCATCGCCGCACCATTGGCATCGCACCAGGCGAAGAATTCGGCATCGCCGAGCAGGCCGTATTTGACCACTTCGGCATAGCCGGCTTTGAGCTCGCGCTCGGGCAGGGTGTCGAGCACGGCAAGGTCGGCCAGCACCAGTGCGGGCTGGTGGAACGCGCCGACCAGGTTCTTGCCCGCGCCGGTGTTGATCGCGGTCTTGCCGCCGACACTGGAATCGACCTGAGCGAGCAGGGTGGTGGGAAGCTGGATGAACTTGCAGCCGCGCTTGAGGATGGCGGCGGCAAAACCAGTCAGATCCCCGATCACCCCGCCGCCCAACGCGAGAATGTGATCGCCGCGCTCGACCTCCTCGGCCAGCAGCCAGTCGACCGTGGCGGCAAGCTGTTCCCAGCTCTTGCTGGGTTCGCCGGGAGGAAGGACCCGCCAGACGGCTTCATGGCCGCCTTCGCGCAGTGCATTTTCGACCACCGCGCCCCAGGCCGCATGGACCCGGATGTCGGTGACGATCGGCACCCGGCGCTTGCGCAGGCGGCCGCTGCACTGCTCGGTCAGGCTTGCGAGCAGCCCCGTGCCGATCCGCACTTCGTAAGGTGCGCCAGCAATGTCGACGGGGATCACAGCCATTCGGCAATTCCTTTCAGCACCCGGCCGACCGTGCGGCCCTGCGGACCGGCCGAGCTCATGACATGGATCGGCGCCTCGGCATAGGCCGGCTCGCGCTCGGTCTTGAGCCTTGCCAGGATCTCGCGCGGGTTGCCATTGCGGAGCAGGGGCCGGGTTTCCTTGCGCCCGACCCGGTCGACCAGCACGTCGAGATCGCTGTCGAGCCAGACGGCGATCGCCTTGTCGAGGATCAGGCGGCGAGTCTCGGAATTGACAAAGGCGCCGCCGCCGGTGGCGATGACCTTGCGAGATCCCTCGCCTTCGATCAGCCGGGCAATCACCCGGCGCTCGCCATCGCGGAAATAGGCCTCGCCGAACTGGGCAAAGATTTCGCTGATCGACATCTGCGCGGCGCGCTCGATCTCGTCGTCTGCATCGACGAAAGGCATATGCAGCAATCCCGCCAGCTTGCGCCCGATGCTCGATTTACCCACGCCCATCAGGCCGACCAGCACGACCGGACGGTCGATCCGGTGGGCCAGGGCCTCTATTTCGGCCGAGGAAAGCGCTGCTTCATCATGCTCCATTGCGGCCCCGCCTATAGATAGGCTAACCGACAGTGCAAGTTTCCGGGCTGGAGAGGTCGCGCGTGGCGTTGGATAGGCGCAAGTCGATAGGTTTGATGGTGGCACTCGCGGTGCTGGTCGGCGTGCTCGGCTGGGCCTGGGTGGACGGCGGCGAGCGCCCGGTTTCGCCGCAATACGCCCCTGCCGTGCTGCCCGGAGATGCCAAGTGAAGCGGCTGCTCCTGCTCGCCGGCGGGACCGCGCTTGCCTTGTCCTCGGCGCTGGTGCTGGCTCAGGATTCGCCCGAATCGCTGCTTCCCCCAGGTTTTGAAAAACCGAAGGCCCGCCCGGCAACCCCGACGGCACCGAATCCGGGATCTACTCCGGTCGTGCAGCCGTTGCCCGGAGAAAGCGGATCTGCCCCCAAGGCCGCCGCCGCACAACGCACGCTTCCCAACGGACAGCGCGTTCCGACGCTGAAAGAGCTGGAGGCAATGACCCCAGATCAGCTTGATGAGCTGCTTGGACTCAAGCCCAAGTTCGATATGCCGGCCGCGGCGCGCCGCTCGATGAAGCGGGTTGGCGTCCTGGCTGAGGATGAGGGTGGCTTTCCCGGTGGTTCGTTGGGGCGGCAAAGCCCGCAACTGGTCAGCAAATTGCTCGATGGCAACAAGGGTCGGCTGGTATCGCGCTGGGGCCACATCCTGCTGCGCCGCGCGCTGGTTTCGCGGATGGATGCGCCGGCGGGGATGAACCCGGCCGATTTCGCCGGAGGCCGGGCGGCCTTGCTGGTGCGGATGGGCGAGGGCGATCTGGCCCGCGCGGTGGTGCAGGATGTCGATGCCGGCAACTACACCGACAGCCTGACCCGCGCCGCGCTCGATGCCTATGCCTTTACCGCCGATATCACCGGGATCTGCCCGGTGGTGGCAGTGCAGGGCGGCGCGCGCAAGGATGGCGAATGGCGGATGCTGCGCGGGATCTGCTCCTCGTTCCAGGGTGACGGGGCCTCGGGCATGGCCCAGCTCGACAAGCTGGTTGGCGAAGATGGCCTGACCCGGATCGACGTGCTGCTGGCCCAGAAATACGCCGGGGCTGCCGGCAAGGTCCGCCGCGCGGTCAAGATCGAGTGGGACGGGATCAGCGACATGAACCCGTGGCGCTACGCATTGTCGATCGCACTTGGCATCGAGCCGCCGGCCGAGGCGATGAAGGATGCCCCGCAGCGCTATTCCCTGGTCGCAGCATCCGCGCCGATGCTCGGGCTCGAATCGCGCGCCAAAGGAGCCGATCGAGCCGCCGCGACCGGAATCCTCTCGAGCGCAGCCATGGTAGATCTCTACAGCCAGATCTATGCGCAGCAGGACATCACCGGCGATTGGGAGACAGCTGCCGAAACGCTGCGCAACGCCTATGTCGGCGCTTCAGCGTCTGAACGGATGGCTGCGATCAAGCAATTGTGGGACGGAGCTCCGGATGCCGAAGCGCGCTATTCGCGCCAGGTGCTGACCGCCTATGCCGCAGCTCGGATGCCGGTGTCGGGGGATCAGTCTGGTGATGCAGCCGATCTGATCGCATCGATGTTGACAGCCGGGCTCGATCGCAATGCACTGGCCTGGGGTGGACAGGTCGATACCGGTTCGCTGGCCTGGGGCATGCTGGCCGTAGCCGCGCCGGAGCGCGCGCAGCCGGTCGATGGCGGGGCGCTCAACAGCTTTTACGGCAATGATCCCAGCGACGAATACCGCAAGAGCGGATTCCTGCTGGCCGGGCTATACGGTCTGCAGCGGATCGATGATACTACGGCCAAGGACTTTGCTGACAAGCTCTCGGTCGATCTGGGCCGGCAGACCAACTGGACCAGGCTGATCGCTCAGGCCGCCGATGCCAACAACGGCGCACTGGTCGCATTGCTCGCCGGGGTAGGCATGCAGGGTAACGGCTGGGACAAGATGACCCCGCTGCATCTTTATCACATCGTTTCGGCGCTCAACCGCGTCGGGCTGAGCGCCGAAGCGCGGATGATCGCGGCCGAAGCGGTGGCGCGGGGCTGACGATTTCGGCCGCGATCGAGTCCTTCCTGGCGATGCTGGCCGCAGAGCGCGGCGCTGCTGCGAACACGCTGGCGGCCTATCGCCGCGATCTGGAAGGCGCGGAGGAAGCGATTGGCGACCTCGTGGCGGCAGACAATGCCGTGCTGGCGTCGCTGGGCACTGTCTGGGCCGGCCTTGCCCCGTCGAGCCTGGCCCGCAAATGCTCTGCGCTGCGGCAGTTCTATGGCTTTCTGATGGACGAGGGTTGGCGCAAGGACGATCCCTCTCCGGCCTTGCCGCGCCCGCGCGCGCGCCGGCCGCTGCCGCGCCTTTTGAACCATGCCGAGGTTGAGGCGCTGTTTGCCCGCGCCGAGGAAGATGCGGCAGGTGAGAAGCCCGATGCGGTGCGGATGCTGGCCTTGCTTGAACTGCTCTATGGCTCGGGCCTGCGCGCGACCGAACTGGTTTCGCTGCCGCTATCCGCCGTGCCGCGCGATGCGCCGTTCCTGACGGTTACCGGCAAGGGCGGCCAGCAACGGATGGTCCCGGTCAGCACCCGCGCCCGGCAGGCGCTGTCGCGCTGGATGGCGCTGCGCGGCGGGGAGGGGAAGGCGCTGTTTCCCTCCAGTTCGAAACAGGGTCACCTGACCCGGATCCGCCTGTTCCAGCTGCTCCGGGCGCTGGCGGCGCGGGCCGGGCTCGATCCGGAAAAGGTCAGCCCGCACGTGCTGCGCCACGCCTTTGCGACGCATTTGCTGGAGGGCGGGGCCGACCTGCGGGTGCTCCAGACGCTGCTCGGCCATGCCGATATCGCCACCACCCAGATCTACACGCATGTCGATTCGGCGCGGCTGGTGGCGCTGGTCAACGCGCGGCACCCTCTTGCCGTGCGCGGTCAGGGGGGCTAGCGCGGCGGGATGATTTCCTACCTTGAATTCGAAAAGCCCGTAGCGGCGCTCGAAGCCCGGATTGCCGAGCTGCGCCAGACCGCAGCCGGTGGCGATGTCGATATTTCTGCTGAAATCCGCCGGCTTGAGATGAAGAGCGCGGATCTGCTGGCTGCGACCTACAAGGCGCTGACCCCTTGGCAGAAGACCCAGGTTGCCCGCCACCCGATGCGGCCGCACTTCGTCGATTATGTCGCGCAGATGTTTACCGATTTCATGCCCTTGGGCGGGGACCGCTATTTCGGCGATGATCAGGCGATTATCGGCGGCTTTGCTCGGCTGGGGAATCGCCGGGTGATGCTGATCGGGCATGAGAAGGGCAACGACACCCAAAGCCGGATCAAGCACAATTTCGGCATGGGCAAGCCGGAAGGCTATCGCAAGGCAATCCGCCTGATGGAGCTCGCCGGGCGGTTCGGGCTGCCGGTCGTGACGCTGGTCGATACCTCGGGCGCGTTCCCCGGGGTTGAGGCGGAAGAGCGCGGCCAGGCCGAAGCGATTGCCCGTTCGACCCAGGCCTGTCTGGCCTTGCCGGTGCCGATGGTCGCGGTGATCGTGGGTGAAGGCGGATCGGGCGGCGCTGTCGCTCTGGCCAGCGCGGAACGCGTGCTGATGATGGAACATGCGGTCTATTCGGTAATCAGCCCCGAAGGCTGCGCCTCGATCCTGTGGCGCACCGCCGAAAAGGCGGCCGACGCGGCCGAGGCGATGAAGGTGACCGCGCAGGACCTTCTTGCGCTGGGCGTGATTGACCGGATCGTCAAGGAGCCGGTCGGTGGTGCTCACCGCGATCCAGTTCTCGCCACGTCCGCGCTGGCCAAGGCGATCGAAGAGGAACTGGATTCCTTGACCAAGCTTTCGCCGGAAAAATTGAGAGTCATGCGCGAGGAACGGTTCCTGCGGATCGGCGAAGGCTGAGCCAGCAAGGTTCAGGGGGCTTTCCAACCGTTTGACAGGGGTCTAGTCTGTTAACCCTCGGAAAACGTTGTGGAGGATCGCGTCCCATGTCTGCCCATTTGCTTGCCAACCGGCGTACGCTCGCCTTCATCCTTGGGACTGGCCTAATCCTCCCGGTTTACGGGGCAGGGCAAAGCGCGCCTGCCAATGCGCAGTCTTCGGCCGGAACGGTCCAGGCGATCAGCGCCAAAGACAAGCAGGAAGGCGCCAAGTACCATCCGCAGCTGGTGGCCGAATTCGGTGGCGCAGTCAGCGGCCCGCAGGCGCTCTACGTCGAATCGGTGGGCAAGAAGATCGCGGTCCAGTCAGGGCTTTCGAATGCCCAGGGCGATTTCACCGTAACTCTGCTCAATTCCTCAGTCGACAATGCATTCGCGATTCCCGGCGGCTATATCTACACCACCCGCCAGCTGGTTTCGCTGATGAACAACGAGGCTGAACTGGCCGGCGTGCTGGGCCACGAAGTCGGTCACGTCGCCGCGCGGCATTCGAACAAGCGGCAAAGTGCCGCGACCCGCAATCAGGTGATTGGCGTGCTAGGGGCGGTGCTTTCTGGAGTTTTCCTGGGTAACAGCCAGTTCGGACAATTGCTTCAGCAAGGGTTCCTGCAAGGCTCGCAGATCCTGACGCTGAAGTTCTCGCGCAGTCAGGAAAACGAGGCAGACAAGCTCGGGATCGAATATCTGCGCCGCGCCGGTTACGATCCGCGCGCTATGTCGACCGTTCTCGCCAGCCTCGCTGCGCAGAATACGCTTTCGGTCAGGCTGCTGGGCGCGCCGGACAATCGGGCACCGGAATGGGCCTCGACTCACCCTGATCCGGCCAAGCGGGTCAGCGCCACTGCAGCGCTGGCCGGAACGAATCCGGGCGGCACACTCAACCGCGATACTTTCCTGAATCGGATCAGCGGGCTGACTTACGGCGATGATCCCAAGGAGGGGATCGTCGAAGGTCGCAAGTTCGTCCACCCGATCGATAAGTTCGCATTCGAGGCGCCGAACGGATTCTTCATGGTGAACGGGACCCAGGCGGTCTCGATCAGCGGGCAATCGGGAAAGGGGCAGCTAACCGCCGCAGCCTATAACGGCGATCTCGACGCCTATGTCCGCGCGGTTTTCGCCAAGCTGGCACAAGACAACAAGGTTACGATCACCCCGGGGCCGGTGCAAAAGACCACGGTCAACGGCATTCCTGCTGCCTATTCGGTCGCACGGGTGGCGCAAAGCAACAACAGCTCGGTCGACGTGACGGTGTTCGCGTATCAGATGGGTACGACCAACGCGCTGCATTTCATGACCATCACCCAGGCGGGTGGCACCGGCGTATTCGATTCGATGTTCGGATCTATGCGACGGATCAGCGATGCCGAGGCGGGTGCGATCAAGCCGCGGAAGCTGACCGTGATAACTGCAAAGAAAGGCGACACTGTCCAGTCGCTCGCATCGCGCATGGCCTATACTGATGCGCCGCTGGACCGGTTTCTGGTACTGAACGGGCTGAACGCTAGCTCAAAGATCACCGCAGGGCAGCGGCTAAAGCTCGTAACCTACTGAATTTCATCTGTTGCGCGCAAAAGAAGAGGGCGGCAGGTTTCCCTGCCGCCCTCACTTTTCGAAACCTCTCGGTTTGCGATTAGGCGTTAGCGCCAGCCATCGCAGACGAGGTGGTGTTGAAGGTGGTCTGCAGTTCGTTGCCCAGACCCTGCATGGCAGTGATGGCGGCAACGGCGATCAGAGCAGCGATCAGGCCATATTCGATGGCGGTTGCACCAGCTTCGTCACGGAACAGCTTCTTGATGAACTTCATGATTAGTCTCCTGTTTGGCAGTCAATTTACCCGGCTCTTTCCCTGTCACCCGGATTGAGCAATTGCCGGACTAAGGGGAAATTCTTGAGAAAAGTTTAACTCGCAGGGCCGCCCATCGCTTCGGCGGACTTGCTTGAAACGTTGTTCCACATGGAGATGCTGCCCGAGGCGAAATCCTGCAGCGCGGTCAGCATGGCGAGGACGATCAGGGCGCAGATCAGGCCCATTTCGACCGAGGAGGTGCCCCGATCGTTTTTCAGCAGTGCCTTGATGGTATTCTTCATGCCCGGTCGTCCCCAGCGTGGGTTGATCGGACGGAATTAGTGGGATCGTAATTAAGAATTCGTATAGAACTGGGCTCACTGTGAAAAAAACTCCGACAATCGTTCCAGTCGTTGCGGCCGCGCTAATTGCGGCGGATGGGCGTGTATTGATGCAGTTGCGGCGCCGTGAAGCGGAACATGGCGGCTTGTGGGAGTTCCCTGGCGGGAAAGTGGAGCCGGAAGAAAGCCTGGCAGAATCGCTTTGCCGCGAGATTCGCGAGGAACTGAACCTGATGCTCGATCCCGGGGCGCTGCAGCCGCTCAGCTTCGCCTCGGATCCCGACCAGCCCTATGTCATTCTGCTTTACACCTGCCGCGAATGGCAGGGAGAGCTGGCCTGCCTTGATGGCGACGCGATTGGCTGGTTCACGCCGGAAGCGCTCCAGGATTTGCAAATGCCGCCGCTTGATGTGCCATTGGCCCGGGCATTGCTGGAAATGACGAAAAGGTCGATTTAGCCGCTTGCCAAGCCATTCGCTCACCCCTATGTGCGCCACTCCAACGCGCCCGTAGCTCAGCTGGATAGAGCATCAGACTACGAATCTGAGGGTCGGACGTTCGAATCGTTCCGGGCGCGCCATTCTCTCAAGCCTCCCTAACAGGGGGCTTTTTTGTTGGTTGTTCGCGGCCCGGGGCGCTCCTAAGTGTTGCGGATGGACGAACTTCAACCCGCCACGGATGGTTCGCGCTCGGTCTGGCGATTTGCCAGGGCCAGCCGCGCCCATGTGGTGATCGATGCGGCAGCCTATTTCACCCTGATGCAGCAGGCGATGCTTCGGGCGCAGCAGCGGATCCACATGATCGGTTGGGATTTCGATACGCGGGTGCGACTGGGGCCGGGCCGCAAGTTCTATAATCTGCCTGACCGCGAGGTGCAGCCGGCCCGGCTGGGCCCCTTCGTGATCTGGCTGGTCAAGCGCACCAAAGGATTGCAGGTGCGGGTGCTGAAATGGAATTTCGGCGCGCTGAAGTTTATCTTCCGCGGTTCGATGATCCTCGATCTGATCCGCTGGTTCTTGAATCGGGGAATCGATTTCAAGTTCGATTCGGCGCATCCGCTTGGCTGCAGTCACCACCAGAAAATCATCGTGATTGATGACAATTTCGCTGTCTGCGGCGGGATCGACATGACCAGCGATCGGTGGGACACCCCGGAGCATATCGAAGACGATCCTCGCCGGCGCCATCCCTATGGCACCAGACTCTATGGCCCTTGGCACGATCTGACCATGCTGGTCGAAGGGGACGCCGCGAGCGCGCTGGGCGAACTTGGTCGTGATCGCTGGGTTAGGGCAGGGGGCACGCCGCTGCTGCCCTGTGCACCGCAGGCAGAAAGCGCCTGGCCCGAAGGCCTCAAGGCGGAATTTACCGATGTTGAGGTGGGGATCGCCCGGACCCGCTCGGCCTGGGCCGGGCAGGATGAAGTGCGCGAGATCGAGGCGCTGTTCGTCGAGCACATCCGCAGGGCCAAGCGTTTCATTTATGCCGAAAGCCAGTACTTCGCTTCACGCGCGGTGGCAGAGGCGATCGCAGAAAAGCTAAGCGAGCCCGATCCGCCCGAAATCGTCTTGATCAATCCCGAAAGCGCCGATGGCTGGCTCGAGCAGACCGCCATGGATGCCGCGCGGGTGCGGCTGTGCCATGCGATCGCTCAGCGAGACCATAAGCAACGTTTCCGCATCTATATTCCTCGCAATGCGGCTGGCACTGCGATCTATGTCCATTCCAAGGCGATGATCGTCGACGACGAGATCGTTCGGGTCGGCTCGGCCAACATGAACAACCGCTCTATGGGACTCGACAGCGAATGCGACCTGTTCATTGATGCTGCGCGCCCGGGCAACGATCATGTCCGCGATCCGATCCGAAGGCTGCGGATTACGCTGCTGGCTGAGCATACCGGATTGCAGCGCGAAACTGTCGATCGTGTTCTCGCCCGGCACGGTTCCATGTTCGAACTGATCGAAAATGCGCCGAAGGGCGGAAGGCGGCTCGATCCTTTTGTCTTGCGTCCACTGACCGATACGGAGAAAGCAGTCGCCGATAGCGCATTGTTCGATCCCGAACGCCCCGGACATTTGTTCGAACCGTTCAGTGCAAAGCGCGGTCTGTTTCGCCGTGGCGGCTTCTTGCGCCGTCCTGGCTAAAGGAGATTTGAATGTCCTGTGGGCATGATGCCAGCGATGAAGACCTGCCTGCCAAGTTGCCGGTTCCCGATGATGTGCTGGATGCGATCCGCACTCTGATCCGCTGGTCGGGTGACGATCCGCAGCGCGAAGGGCTGCTTGATACACCGTCACGGGTAGCGCGGGCTTGGAAAGAGTATTGCGAAGGAAACAACGAGGATCCGTCGCACCATCTCGCACGCCAGTTCGAGGAAGTGGGCGGCTATGATGAGTTGGTGCTGCTTAAGGACATTCCGTTCCAGTCGCACTGCGAACATCACATGGCACCGATCACCGGCAAGGCGGCAATTGCCTATATGCCCAAAGACCGCGTCGTCGGGATTTCCAAGCTGGCCCGGGTGCTTCACGGCTTTGCCCGGAGATTGCAGATCCAGGAACGACTGACAGCGGAAGTGGCGCAGTGCATCTGGGACAACCTCCAGCCGCAAGGCGTCGCGGTGGTGATTGAAGCCCAGCACGGCTGCATGACCGGTCGCGGGGTCAAGACGCCGGGGGTTGGCATGGTGACCAGCCGGATGATGGGCTGTTTTCTTGACGACCATCGCAGCCGCAAGGAAGTGCTGAGCCTGATGGGGTATTGAAGGTGACCGTGCTCAGCCCGGTCATGACGGTCGCCGAGCTTGAGGCATTTTTCGCTCAAGCCTTTCCCATGGGCGATCCGCGCCGATCGACCATAGAATCGATCGAACCTGGGCGGGTTCGGATCGCACTTGAACCTACCGAGCTGGATCTTCGGCCGGGCAACCTCGTTTCAGGGCCGACTCAGATGGGCCTGGCCGATCGGGCAGCCTACGCCGTGATCATTGCCCATATCGGACCGGTCGCGATGGCGGTGACCAGCAACCTCAACTTCAGTTTCTTGCGTGGGGTGCAGCATCGCACGGTGCATGCCGATGCGCGCCTGCTCAAATTGGGGCGGCGGCTGGCGACGGTCGACGTGGTGCTATGGCAGGAAGACGCAAGCAATATCGTTGCCCAGTCGACTGTGACTTACGCCATTCCCGGATAACAGAAGGCCCGGAAGATCGGGTGGGAGCTTCCGGGCCAATGGAGGGTTGGGGGGGCCTACCCTCGGGGTCGCAGGCTGTTAATCGCGCAGTTAGATGCGATTTGCATTGCTTTGAATCAAAAACCCCTCCCGCTCGGGGAGGGGTTTGAGAAACGCTGGTTGGGCGGGATCAGAGCTGTTCGAGCATGTACTCGGCGCTGCTGACCTTGAATTCGCCGGGTGCTTCGACGTGGAGCTGCTCGACGGTGCCATCATTGATCACCATCGCGAAGCGCTGGCCGCGCTTGCCCAGACCAAAGGCGCTGCCGTCCATGGTCAGGCCCAGGGCGTCGGCAAAATCGCCGTTGCCATCAGCCAGCATTGTCACGTCGGCGCTGCCGCCGCTCTTGCCCCAGGCACCCATCACGAAGGGATCATTGACCGCGGTGCAGGCGATCTCGTCGATCCCCTTGGCCTTGAGGTCACCGGCCTTTTCCACGAAGCCGGGAAGGTGCTTGGCCGAGCAGGTCGGGGTGAAGGCACCCGGGACCGAGAACAGCGCCACGCGCTTGCCGGCGAAGTAATCGGCGCTCTGCACCGCTTCGGGGCCGGCTTCGGTAGCCTTGACCAGTTTCACGTCGGGCAGCTTGTCGCCAACTGCGATTGTCATTGTATCTCTCCTTGGCTTGGGAACTTGCGAGTTCGTCGCAACATATAGGGACGCTCTCGGTCGGGGCAAGGCGCAGCGGTCATGGTTAAGTTCGCTTTACTGCCCCGCTTTAAGATTGGGTAAACCGGCTGAGCGAAGCTGGTGCCTGCGGGGATCAACTCGCCGGGAGACTGCACCATGAGATTCGCCAAAGGGGCTGCGGCAGCAATGGCCGCGGGAATGCTGCTATCATCGATTCCGGCTGGAGCCGCCGCGGGCAACAGCCAGGCCGAGAAGCTGCGCCGGCTGGATATTATGCTGATGGTCACCGGGCTGCGCTGCAGGACCACATCCGACAATTTCCAGAGCGACTATGGCCGCTTCACCACCGCGCACATGGGCACGCTTAACGCTGCGAGCAACACGCTCAAGGCCGACTTCGCGCGGCGTTATGGGCCAGTCGGGGCCAACCGTGCGCTTGACCGGCTCAGCACCCAGATAGCGAACGAATACGGGCAGGGCCATCCCTGGCTTAACTGCGGTCAGCTTAAACTCGTCACGCGCTCGCTTGCCGAAATGCGCGGGACCGAGCCGCTGATTGAGGCCGCGGATGAATTGCTTGATCGCGGGCCGCATCAGCTGGCCTGGATGCGGCGTTAGACCGATGAACGGCATCCATCTAGCCATATAAAGATATCTTTATATTTGCCTCTCCTGTGGCAAGTCGCTAAGGGCGGCGTCAGTTTGGCGCCGCCTTTTCGTTTGGCTGGTGTTGATTGGATACAGCACAGGAGTTGCCCGCCGTGGCCCAAGAGCATGACTATGTGATCGCCGACATCGGCCTGGCCGACTTCGGCTGCGCCGAAATCGCCATTGCCGAAACCGAAATGCCGGGGCTGATGGCGCTGCGCGCGGAATTCGGCGCGTCGCAGCCCTTGAAGGGTGCGCGGATCACCGGTTCGCTGCACATGACGATCCAGACCGCGGTGCTGATCG
>NZ_DJUW01000003.1:181176-217273 GCF_002440635.1 Novosphingobium sp. UBA6272
AGACCGCGGTGCTGATCGAGACGCTGACCGCGCTTGGCGCTGAGGTCCGCTGGGCCACCTGCAACATTTATTCGACCCAGGATCACGCCGCTGCCGCGATCGCCGCTGCGGGCATTCCGGTCTTCGCGATCAAGGGCGAAAGCCTGGCCGAGTATTGGGACTATGTCGGCCGGATCTTCGATTGGGACGACGGCGCCGGCCGCACCGCGAACATGATCCTCGATGATGGCGGCGATGCCACCATGTTCGCGCTGTGGGGCGCACGGGTCGAAGCGGGTGAACCGCTGTTCGAACCGAGCAATGCCGAGGAAATCGAATTCGTCCGCGCGCTCAAGGAATTCCTCAAGCGCAAGCCGGGCTACCTCTCGGCCTCGGTCGCGCACATCAAGGGCGTGTCGGAAGAAACCACCACCGGGGTCCACCGGCTGTACCAGATCGCCAAGGACGGCAAGCTGCCGTTCCCCGCGATCAACGTGAACGATTCGGTCACCAAGTCGAAGTTCGACAACCTCTATGGCTGCAAGGAATCACTGGTCGACGCGATCCGCCGCGCCACCGACGTGATGCTGGCCGGCAAGGTCGCCTGCGTCGCCGGCTTCGGCGATGTCGGCAAGGGTTCCGCCGCCTCGCTGCGCCAGGGTGGCGCGCGGGTGATGGTCACCGAAATCGATCCGATCTGCGCGTTGCAGGCGGCGATGGAAGGCTATGAGGTTGTCACCATGGAAGAAGCGGTTAGCCGCTGCGACATCTTCGTTACCGCCACCGGCAACGAAGACGTGATCACCGCCGAGCACATGAAGGCGATGAAGCCGATGAGCATCGTCTGCAACATCGGCCACTTCGACAGCGAGATCCAGATCGCCGCGCTCGACAACTACAAGTGGACCGAAGTGAAGCCGGGCACCGACCTGGTCGAATTCCCCGACGGCAAGAAGATCATCGTGCTGGCCAAGGGCCGCCTAGTCAACCTGGGCTGCGCCACCGGCCACCCCAGCTTCGTGATGTCGGCCAGCTTCACCAACCAGACGCTGGCCCAGATCGAACTGTTCACCAAGAATGACCAGTACGAGAACCGCGTCTACGTGTTGCCCAAGCACCTCGACGAGAAGGTGGCGGCGTTGCACCTCGAAAAGCTGGGTGTGAAGCTGACGACGCTGAGCAAGAAGCAGGCCGACTATATCGGCGTGCCCTCTGCTGGTCCGTTCAAGCCGGATCACTATCGCTACTAAGGGCCTCCCGCCCACAGCTTGTGCGCGCGATCCGGTTGTAATCCGGGCCGCGCGCGCATAGCTGGAAGCCATGACGTTCACTCCAACCGCGCTGGCTCTGCTCGGGCTGCTGCTGGCGGCCTGGACGCTGGCGGCGCTGATCGCGGTTATAGCCGCGCGGCGGCGCGAGCGGCAGGCTGAATCCGGACAGCGCCATGCCCGGCGGCTGGCGCGGATGGTCGATGAAAGTCCTGCCTTGCCATTGCTGGTGCGGGTCGATGGCAAGATCGAGGCGCCGCAGCGGCTGGCCAACTGGCTGGGACTGGAGAAGGTCCCGCAATTCCTGACCGAGCTCGACGGCGGACGGATCGACGGCGGCGGCGGCGGACTGACCACCGAGCAACTCCACGAACTGACCGAAGCGGTGCGCCGCTGCCAGCGGACCGCCGCGCCGTTCCGCATGGTGGCCACGCCGCGCGGCTCGAAACGTAGCCTGGCGCTGCGCGGCCATCTGGCCGACCCGCAGATCTCGCCAGGCGGCGCGGCGCTGGTCTGGGTGTTCGACTTTTCCGACAGCGAGAGCGAGCTGGTCCAGCTGCGCGACGAAGCTGCCCGCGCGCGCGATGATTTCGCCGCGCTGGTCGGGCTGATCGAGGCCGCACCGATGCCGATGTGGTTCCGCGGCCCCGAAGGCGACCTTCGGCTGGTCAACCAGGCCTATGTCCGTGCTGTCGCCGGCGAGGATGCCCGCCAGGTTGCTGAGGCCGGGGTCGAACTGATCGAGAGCGTCGATGGGCTGACCGCGCGCCAGATCGCCATGCAGGCGGCTGCCAAGCAATTGCCGATCGAGCGGATCGTCTCCGCTACGATCGACGGCCAGCGCCGCGCGTTGCGGGTTTCGGACCTGCCGTTGGGGCAGGAAGGCGTGGCGGGCTATGCGGTCGATATCGAGGAAATGGAGGAGCTCTCGCGCTCGCTGCGGGCGTTCCGCGATGCCCAGCGGGCGATGCTCGATCAGCTTTCGGCCGGAGTCGCGCAGTTCGATGCCAAGCGTCAGCTGACCTTCGCCAATCCGCCGTTCCAACGGATCTTTGCGCTGAAGAGCGCGGTAATGCTTGATCCGCCGCAGTTCGAGCGGCTGCTCGATATGGCCCGCGATGCCGGCCGCGTGCCGGAAGCGCGCGATTTTCCGGCCTGGCGGCGCGAGCGGGCAGCCTGGTTCACCGCCAGCGGGGCGCAGGAAGAGGCCTGGATGCTGGCCGATGGCACGCACCTGCGGATCGTCGCCCAGCCGCTGCCCGATGGCGGGCTGATGCTGATCGCGGAGGACCGGACCGAACAGCTCCAGCTATCCGCCGCGCGCGATACCTTGCTGCGGACCCGCACCGCGACGTTCGACAGCCTGTTCGAATCGGTCGCGGTCTTTGCACCTGACGGGCGGCTGCAATTGTGGAACCGGCGCTTCGCGGCAGACTGGGGCCTCGACGACGTGTTCCTCGATACCCACCCCCGGATCGAGAGCCTGCTCGAACAGATCGCCCGTGGTCTGGTCAAGCCGACCCGGGTCAAGGCGGTCGGCGATGTCGTCCGCGCCGCGACGCTGGACCGCAAGCAGACTGGTGGGCGCGCGGTGCTGAACGATGGGCGGACTCTCGAATTCGCCGGAGTGCCGCTGCCCGATGGTAACGGCTTGCTGACCGTGCTCGACATCACCGATTCGCAAAAGGCCGAGGAAGCGCTCAAGCAGCGCGCCGCCGCGCTGGAAGAAGCCGACGCGATGAAGACGCGTTTTCTTGCCAACATGAGCTATGAATTCCGTACGCCGCTGACCTCGATTGGCGGGTTTGCCGAATTGCTCGAAGCCGGACTGGGCGGGGACCTGTCCGACAGCGGCAAGGAATATGTCGGCGCAATCCTGTCCTCGGTCGAGCGGCTGGGTGAGCAGATCGAGTCCGTACTCGACCTCTCACAAAGCGAAGCTGGAATGCTGCCGCTGGCCCGCGAAGAGATCGACCTGCTGCCGTTCGTGACCAAGCTGGTCGAGGATCGGGGTGAGCGGATCAAGGCTGCCGGGCTGACGCTCGACTTGCGCGGCGACAAGGGCGCTGGCCGGATCGAGGGCGACAAGCGCCGCCTTGGCCGGGCGATCGGGCACTTGATCGACAATGCCATTGCCGCCACCCCGCCGGGTGGGCGGGTGCTGGTCGAACTCGGCGTGCACAAGGGCAAGGCTCGGATCGTGATTTCCGACAACGGCGCGGGGATGGACGCGACGACGCTGGCCCGCGCGCTCGAAGGGATTAAGGTCAGCGCCGATGGCAAGGGAGTCGAGCGGCGCCAGGGCCTGGGCCTGCCGCTGGCCCGCCAGCTGATCGAAGCCCATGGCGGCAGTCTGGAGCTGATGAGCGAGCCGGGGCAGGGCACGGCGGCGCTCGTCGAATTGTCGTGACCTTGGACCTTCCCGATCTTGCCGCGATGGAGCGTTTCGGCGCTCGGATAGCCGAGGTGCTGCGACCCGGCGATGTGGTGGCACTTTCAGGCGGTCTTGGTGCAGGCAAGACCACCTTGGCCCGCGCAATCATCGCCGCGCTGGGACACACCGGTGAAGTGCCGTCGCCCAGTTTTTCGATCATCGAAACTTACGATCCCCCCGCGCTGCGGCTGCCGCTGGTCCACGCCGATTTCTACCGCCTGAAGCATGTTGGAGAGGTGGAGGAACTGGGGCTGGACGATTACCGCAGCGGTGCCGCCCTGATTGCGGAATGGCCTGAAATGGCGGGCGGTTTTGCGCATGAGCCGGCTTGCCTGTCGATGCGGTTGGAAACTGCGGAAACGGGGCGGATTGCGATTGTCGAACCGGGGCCGGATTGGCTAGGGCGGCTGGGATGAGCGAAAATCTTCCCAACGGCCTTGCCGAATTCCTTGCCAGCGCCGGCTGGAGCGATGCCGAGATCGAGCCGCTGGCGGGCGATGCTTCGTTCCGTCGCTATTTCCGGATCCGGCGCGGCGAGAAGACCGCGATGCTGATGGATGCCCCGCCGCCGCAGGAAGATCCGCAGCCGTTCCTCCGCGCGGCCAAGTGGCTTGACGCGAACGGAATGCGCGCACCGCATATCCTGGCTGAGGATGCTGCGCGCGGACTCGTTTTGCTGGAGGATTTCGGCGACATCCGGATGCGCGAATACCTCGACGATTGGCCGGCTGATGAAGCCGAAATCTATCGCGCCGCGATCGATGCGCTGATTACCCTGCACCGCCTGCCGCCGGGGCCGTTTCTGGACTATTCGATGAGCGAATATGTCCGCGAGGCTAGGCTGTTCACCGAATGGTACTGTTCAGCGCAGAACCTGGCTGTCGATGGTGCGGGTTATGTTCTGGCCTGGGAAAAGGTGCTGGGCGAGATGCTGCCACGCCAGCGTCCCGGGGTCTGCGTACTGCGAGACTATCACGCCGAAAACATCATGCTGCTGGGTTCGCTCGGCAAGCAGGGGCTGCTCGATTTCCAGGACGCGCTTAACGGCCATCCGGCCTATGACCTGGTCTCTCTGCTGCAAGACGCCCGGCGCGACGTATCGCCCGAGCTGGAGGCGGAGATGTTTGATTATTACGTCGAACGAACCCGCGCAGGGGACGATTTCCTGGCCGACTACGCCCGGCTCGGCGCGCAGCGCAACGCCAAGATCGTCGGGATCTTTGTGCGGCTGTGGAAGCGCGACGGCAAGCCACGATACCTCGACTATATCCCCCGCGTCTGGGCGCTTCTGGAACGCGATCTGACGCACCCGGCGCTGGCCCCGGTGGCGGCATGGTTCGATGCCAACGTGCCGGCCGAGCTTCGCGAAGCGGGGGGCGGCGCGTTCAACCCATGACCATGCCCGGAACCGCAATGGTGATGGCGGCAGGCAAGGGGACGCGGATGATGCCGCTGACCGCCAGCAAGCCCAAGCCGTTGGTAGAAGTGGCGGGCACCACTCTGCTTGACCACGTGCTCGATCTGTTGCGCGGTGCCGGGGTCGGTCGGATCGTCGTCAACGTCCATTACTTTGCGGACCAGATCGAGCAGCATCTCGAGCGCCATGCCGACGATTTCGTCGTGGTGATTTCCGACGAGCGCGACTTGCTGCGCGATACCGGAGGCGGGCTGATCAAAGCCTTGCCGCTGATCCCGGATGATCCATTCTTCTGCATCAATGCCGACAACTGGTTTGCCGACACGCCCGAACATGCGCTTGAGCGGATGGCCCGCGCCTGGGATCCGGCCAGAATGGATGTTCTGATGCTGGTCGTACCGTTCGCGCGGGCCGGGAACAGCCAGGGGCAGGGCGATTTCGATCTCGATGCCAAGGGGCGCCTTTCGCGCGAAGGGCCAAAGCGGGCGCGGCCCTATGTCTGGACCGGGATCCAGATGCTGGCCAAGAAAGTGGTGTGCGATCCCCCGGCGGAGGTCTTCTCGACCAACGTCTTCTGGAACCGCGCGATCGCGGCCGGGCGATGCCATGGGATCGTCCACCAGGGCGACTGGTTCGATGTAGGCTATCCCGAAGCCATCACCATGACCGAGGCCGCGCTGGGCTATGGCGGATAGGCCCGGCCCGCAGGTCTATTCGATCGCCGCGCACCGCGGCTTTGCCGATGCGCTGGTGGCCGGGCTGATCCCGCGCTACGCCGAGAAGGATCTGGGCCTCGCCCGGCTGACCCTGCTGCTGCCGTCCAGCCGCGCGGTGCGGATCGTGACCGAGGCCTTCGTGCGGCTCTCGGGCGGCGGGATGCTGCTGCCGCGGATGGCGGTGGTTGGTGACCTCGATCTGGACGAGACCCTGGGGCCGCTGCTCGATCCGCTGGGGGCCGGAGCGGATGTACCGCCCGCTTCCGATCCAACCGCGCGCTGGCTGCGCCTCGCCGAACTGCTGCGTGACGAGCTGGGCAAGGATGCGCCCAAGGCCCCGGGCCTGCTGCGCCTGGCTTTCGAGACTGGCCGAACGATGGACCGTCTGGCGGTCGAGGGGCTGGAGCTGGGCGACCTGTTGCAGGAACGGATTGCCGGGATCGTCGGTGAACTGGCCGGGCATTGGCAGGATGCCACCCGCACCTTCGCGCGGGTCCAGGCACGCTGGCTGGCCGAACTGGCTGCGCGCGGCGAAGTCGATCCGCCGACCCGCCGTAACCTTCTTTTCGAACATGCCGCGCAGCGCTGGCGGGCATCGCCGCCGCCGCACCCGATCGTGGCGGCAGGGGTCACCAGTGCCTCTCCGGCTTTGGCAAGGCTGCTGCGGGTGGTGGCGGAATTGCCGCAAGGCGCGGTGATCCTGCCCGATCTCGACCTCTCGCTCGATGAGGCGGTCTGGCAATCGCTGGGCAGCGCCGGAATTCCTTCGGCCGAAGGCCAAGCGCCTTTCGGGGAGCGCGATGCCCTGGCGCATCCGCAGTATCACCTGAAGCTGCTGCTGAACCGGATGGACGTGAACCGCGAAGAGGTCGATCCCTGGCACCGCGCCGGGATGGCCTCCGCGCCGCCCGAGCGGAGCAAGGCGATCTCCAACCTGTTCCTGCCGCCCGAAGGCAGCGCGGGCTGGGTCAGTCTGAAGCCCGAGCAGCGCCGGTTGAGCGGCGTGCGGCTGATGGAATGCGCCCACCCCGGCGAGGAGGCGCAGGCGCTGGCGCTGCTGATTCGCCAGACGCTGGAAGTGCCGGACAAACGCGTCGCGCTGATCACTCCCGACCGGGGACTGGCTACAAGGGTCATCGCGCACCTCAAGCGCTGGGACGTGGTCGCCGACGATACCGCTGGTCGCCCGCTGCCGCAGACAGCGGCCGGGCGGGTGCTGTTGCTACTGGCCGAAGTGGCCGCCGACCAGGCCGGGCCGGTCCCGCTGCTGGCGCTGCTGACCCATCCGCTGGCCGGGGCAGGTGAAGGCCGCGCGGCCTGGCTCGACAATGCCCGTGCGCTCGATCTGGCGCTGCGCGGTCCGCGGATCTCGCCGGGCCTGGCACCGCTGCGCGACATCATTCGCGAACAGGAACGGTGCGGCCACGGCGCCTCGATCGCCGAATGGTGGGACGGGGTCGAGCAGGTGCTCGCGTCGCTGCTGGTTGAAGGTGACGAGATCGGCCTGGGCGAAGCCCTCGGTCTGCTCGCCGCTGCGGCCGAAGCTTTCTGCGGAGAGCGGTTGTGGGGCGAGGCTGATGGCCGCGCGCTGTCGGCCTGGCTGGAAGAACTGCGCGCAGCCGCAGAAGGCAACGGGCTCCGGCTCTCGATCAAGGATCTGCCGGCCGTACTGCGCGATGCGATGGACCGGGTCTCGGTCCGTCCGCCGTGGGGCGGGCACCCGCGGGTCGCGATCTACGGCCTGCTTGAGGCGCGGATGAGCCGAGCCGATCTGGTGATTTGCGCCGGACTGACAGAAGGCAGCTGGCCGGCCACGCCTAGCCCGGAGCCCAGCCTTCCGCCGCCAGTGCTGCGCGCGCTCGGCGTTCCGGGCGGCGAGTTCCGGATCGGGCTTGCCGCGCATGATCTGGCCGGGGCGCTCGGCGCGCCCGAAGTGGTGCTGAGCTGGTCGCAGCGCGACGAAGCTGGCCCGGTAATTCCCAGCCGCTTTGTGCTGAGGGTTCAGGCGATGCTGGGCGAACTGGCGGACACCCACCGCGAGAGCCAGGCACTCGATCTTGCCCGGGCAATCGATCATTTGCCGCAGCTGCCCGCCTATCCCCGCCCGCAGCCACGCCCGAGCGCGGCGCAGCGCGACGTGGCGCTGGCGGTGACCGCGATCGACCGCCTGCGCGGCGATCCCTATCAGTTCTATGCTTCCGCAATCCTGCGGCTGCGCGCGCTCGATCCGCTTGACGCCGATCCCAGCGCGGCGTGGAAGGGCACTGTGGTCCATGCGGTGATGGACCGCTGGCACAAGGCCGGTGGCCGGGCCGGGGAACTGCTCGCACTCGCCTCCGAGGAACTGGCGGAGATGCAGGCCCACCCGCTGGTGCGCGGTCTGTGGTGGCCGCGGCTGTCGCGCGGGCTGGAATGGATCGATGCCCAGATCGCCCGCGACAGCGCGGAAGGCCGCGCGGTGCTGGCCAGCGAGATCAAGGGAGAGATGGTCCTGTCCGGGGTTCGAGTCCATGGGCGAGCCGACCGGATCGACCGCCAGGCAGACGGCAGCCTGGTGGTGGTCGATTACAAGACCGGCGCCCCGCCGACCGGGTCGCAGGTGCAGAACGGCTTCGCGCTCCAGCTTGGCTCGCTGGGGCTGATCGCCGCCAATGGCGGCTTTGCCGGTGTCAGCGGCAAGCCAGACGGTTTCGAATACTGGTCGCTGGGCAAGAGCGACAAGAGCGAGACCGAGTTCGGCTATTGCTTTGAACCGGTGCTCGAAGGCCGCAAGAAGTCGGGCCTGCCGCGGGCCGAATTCCTCGCCGAGACCGAACGCTATCTGCGTGAGGCGATCGATCTCTGGATCAAGGGCAACGAACCCTTCACCGCGCGGCTCAATCCCGACCTCGGCGGCTTCAACGATTACGACCAGCTGATGCGGCTCGATGAGTGGCATGCACGCGGAGAGGTGGGAGCATGAGCCGGCTGTTCCCGCTGACCGATCAGCAGCACCCGGCGGTCGATCCGGGCGAAGTTGTCTGGCTCTCCGCCTCGGCCGGGACCGGCAAGACCCAGGTCCTCTCGGCCCGGGTGCTGCGGCTGCTGCTGCAGGACGATGTCCGGCCTGAGCAGATCCTGTGCCTGACCTTCACCAAGGCCGGGGCGACCGAAATGGCGACCCGGATCAACGAGGTGCTGGCGCGTTGGGTCAGGGCAGACGAGATCGCGCTGGCTTCCGACCTGAAGGCGATCGGTGCCGATTATGGCCCCGAGACATTGCAACGCGCCCGCCGCCTGTTCGCCGAAGTGCTCGATTGCCCTGGTGGCGGCCTGCGGATCGATACGATCCACGCCTTTGCGCAATGGCTGCTCTCGGCCTTTCCCAGCGAAGCCGGGCTGCTGCCTGGGGTAAAGGCAATGGAAGATCGCGACCGCGATCTGCTGCTGCGCGAAGTCCTGGCTGATATGCTGCTGGAGGCCGAGCGCGGCAATGACGTCGCCACGCTTTCGGCACTGGAGAAGCTCTCGATCCGGATGGGGCCGGACCGGGTTCCCGGCTGGCTGCTGCGCTGCGCCAAGGCCCGCGAGGCCTGGGAAGACCCGTCCGGGTGGCAGCCTCCGATGCGCGCCGGGGTGATGCGGCTGATCGGCTTGCCGAGTGAGGCCAGCGATGAAGACCTGCTCGACCTGTGCAGCGACGGGGTATTCGATACCGACGCGCTGGAGTGCTGTCTGGCGGCCTATCGCCAATGGGGCGCGGCAACCGGGCAAACTGTAAGTGCGGCGATAGCGACCTGGCTTTTGGCTGGTCCTGCCGATCGTCTGGCCAGCCTTGGCGAGCTTCACCGCTTGCTGTTCACGCTGGAGGATGCGCCCAAGAACCTGCGCTATGTCGGCAAATTCGAAGAGCATTTCGAGGACGCGGCGTTAGCCGTTCTGGCCAGCAGCCGCGCAGTATCGGATCGCCGCGCCCTACTCGAACTGGCCGACTTCCTCACCCCCGCGCTGCAAGTGGGGCGGGCCTTCTCGCTGAAATGGGACGAGGCAAAGGCCCGCGCCGGGTTTATCGATTTCGATGACCAGATCCGCCAGGCCGCCGCGCTGTTGACCCGCGGCGAACTGTCCGAATGGATCCGCTACAAGCTCGATCGCCGTTTCGACCACGTGCTGGTCGACGAGGCGCAGGATACCAATGAGGCGCAGTGGCAGATCATCGACGCGCTGACCGGGGATTTCTTCGCCGGCGAAGGTGCCCATGCCGACAAGCTGCGCACGCTGTTCGTGGTCGGCGACTACAAGCAGGCGATCTTCCGCTTTCAGGGCACCAGCCCGGAGAATTTCGCCAAGGCCAAGGAGACAGTCCGCGGCAAGATGGCCGGGGCTGCCGAGAACCTTGGCGCACTGCGGCAGAATTTAGCAGCCCGCGAGCTGCGTGACCTTGATCTGGGCCAGAGCTACCGCACCGCAACCGAAATCCTCGAATTCGTCGACCGGGCCATCAGCAATATCGGCCACGAAGGCTTCGGGCTGAGCAAGCCGGCCGAACCACACAAGGGCCAGGATCGGCCCGGCCAGGTGGTATTCTGGCGCGTGCTGGGCGCGTCGGACGGACTGGAAACCGATCCCGCCGAGGCACCGGAAGAGGGCGACGAAGGCTGGCTTTCGCGTAGCGACCGGCAACTGGCCGACCGGATCGCCCGGCAGGTCCGCGCCTGGCAGGATAACGGCTTTCCGCTGGTCAAGGGTCAGGATCCCGGCAAGGCCCGCCGCGCCATGCCCGGCGATGTCATGGTGCTGGTTCGCAAGCGCAAGGAACTGGCCGGGCTGATCGTCGCACGCCTCCATGCCGCCGGGGTGGCGGTTGCGGGGGTTGACCGGCTGCGGCTAGCGGCGCCGCTGGCGGTACGCGATCTGATGGCGGCGCTGCGCTTTGCCGCCCAGCCGCTGGACGACCTCAACCTAGCCTGCCTGCTGGTATCGCCCTTGATCGGGTGGAGCCAGGACGACCTGCTGCGCCACGGCTGGCGGCCCGAGGGTGTCCGCCTGTTCGAGCATCTGCGCAAGAGCCGGAGCGAGCCATTGGTCGCGCAGACCTGGGACCAGCTCGGCGATCTGCTGCGGATTGCCGATTTCGATCCGCCGCAGGTGCTGCTCCATTGGATCCTGGCCGGGCCCTGGCAAGGCCGCCGCAAACTTGTCGCACGGCTAGGCAGTGAGGCCAACGATCCGATCGACGAACTGCTCAACGCCGCCAGCGCCTTTGCGGCCAGTTCGGTGCCAAGCCTCAATACCTTCATCCGCTGGTTCGACGCCGGCGAGGGCGAGCTGAAGCGCGAAGCGGGCAAGAACCGCGACGAGGTGCGGGTGATGACGGTCCACGGCTCCAAGGGGCTGCAAGCGCCGATCGTGATCTTGGCCGACGCGGCGGACAATCCGCACGCCGCGCGCGGCTCCGCGCTGGACCTCAAGGACGAACGCAGCGGCAAGACCATACCGCTGCCCGGCCTGCGCAAGCATGAGACGGTCGGTCCGATCGCCGAAGCCAAGGCGCAGATCGAACTCGAAGAGATGCAGGAGCACTGGCGCCTGCTCTACGTCGCGATGACCCGGGCCGAGGAAGCGCTGTTCATCGGCGGGGCGCTGGGCGGCAAGGACAAGGAGCCCAATCCGGACAGCTGGTATGCCCGGCTGGAACCGCTGTTCGATGGCGATTGGCAAAGCGACCCGCTGTGGGATGCGGTCAAGGTTCATGGCAGCGCGCCGGCGATCCCCGCTCCGGCGGACAAGGGGCAGGGCGGTGAGCTTGCCCTGCTGCCGCCATGGGCCGAGCGGCGTGCGCCCGACGAGCCGCGTCCGCCGCGCCCGCTGGCGCCGTCTTCGCTGGGCGAAGATCGCGATGCCGATCCGCCCTATCCGCCCGGAGCCGGTGCTGCCGCTGCGCGGCGCGGGGTGCTGCTGCACCGCCTGCTCGAGCGCCTGCCCGAAGTGGCGCCGGATGCGCGCAAGGCTGCCGCGCAGACCTGGCTGGCGCGGGCTGCCGCCGATCTCGATGCTCCGGCGCGGACCGAGCTTGCCGCTTCGGCAATCCGCGTGCTCGAGCACAAGGGCTGGGCCGACCTGTTCGCACCGGGCGCACTGGCTGAAGTGCCGGTGGCCGCAACGGTTGGCGGGCAGGTGATTGCCGGGACGATCGACCGCTTGCTGATCGAGGGTGAACGGATCCGCTTGGTCGATTTCAAGACCGCGCGGCGTCCGCCTGCCGGGCTCGACGAGGTGCCGGTTTCGATCCTGCGCCAAATGGCGGCCTATGCCGCCGCGTTGGAGGCGGCCTATCCGGGCCGCCGGGTCGAAGCGGCGCTGCTCTACACCCAGGTGCCGATGCTGCTCGAGATCCCGGACGAGCTGCTGGCGCTGCACAAGCAAGGGTTGCCCAAGGCCTAGCTTTCTTTTCCGCGCTGCCCGTTGCCATCGGCGCGCGTGCGCCTAGATTGGCAGCAAGACCTTAAAGGAGATTCCCGATGGCGACCAAAGCCGTAACCGATGCCAGTTTCGATGCCGATGTGCTCAAGTCCGACAAGCCCGTGCTGGTCGATTTCTGGGCCGACTGGTGCGGCCCCTGCAAGATGATTGCCCCGGCGCTGGAGGAAATCAGCGAGGAACTGGCCGACAAGGTGATCATCGCCAAGGTCGACATCATGGAAAACACCGATGTTTCGGCGCAGTTCGGCGTGCAGTCGATCCCGCTGATGATCCTGTTCAAGGATGGCCAGCCGGTCGCCCAAAAGCTCGGCGCCGCGCCCAAGAGCCAGCTCAAGGGCTGGCTGGAAAGCGTCCTGTAACCAACTTGCGCACTCCCAACCCCTCCTGCTTGCGGGAGGGGAGCGAGACTTGCCGAACGCGGTGAGGCTGGTCGCAGCGGGGTGGGCTAGAGCTGCGCCAGGCGCTGGGCGAGATCGTCCCACAGCGCCTCGCTCGCCGCGCCGATCAGGCCCGGCAAGTGCGCTTCGTCCACCCTATAGGCGCTGCCGTCGGGTCGTGCCGCCTTGCCGCCAGCCTCGTTGACGAACAGCACCCCTGCCGCGTGATCCCAGGCCAGGGTGCGTTCGAAGATCGAGACATCGTTGGTGCCCAGCACCAGCCTGGGATACTGCTCGGCAGCGCAGCGCGGGATATCGACCAGACTGTAATGCGGCGCGATGTGGGCCTTCATCGCCGCGCGCCGGGCCGGGTCCATGAAGACCAGGCTGATCGCCGCAATTGGCGGAGCTAGTCCGGTGGACCGAGCCGTGATGCGCTCGTCCCCGATCCACGCTCCACCTCCGCGATGCGCATGGCATAGTCGCCCGCTCAGCGGATCGAGGATCCAACCCGCCACGGTTTCCCCGCGCTCGCTCAGCGCCACCATAATCCCGAACGGCGGCTTGCCGGCGGCGAAGTTGTTGGTCCCGTCGACGGGATCGATAATCCAGCAAAGCGCATCGCCCAGCCGGTCGAGCAGGGCTGGATCGGCATGGGTCGCTTCCTCGCCGACGATCGCCGCTTCGGGCAGCAGCCAGGCCAGACCCTCGGCCAGAATCAGTTCGGCCTCCTTGTCGGCAATGGTGACGACATCGTCGGCCGCCTTGGCGTCAATCTCGTGCGCGGCGAGGCTCTGGTAACGCGGCATGATTGCTTCGCGTGCGGCGCGCTGCATCAACGCCTGAAGATCGCCGGTTAACGACTTGGTGTTCATGTCAACGGGATCATCACAGTGTCGCGATAACCATCTCGCAGCTGCAATCGCGCGTACCAATCCGACAGATGCGGCAATTCGGGGCGACCGATTTCCAGCGAATGGAACGTATGGGCATAAACACCCATCGGAATATCAGCGATGCCGAAGTTTGGTCCTGATAGCCAGGGTTGCCGGGCGAGTTCGGTATCGAGGATCCGCATCATCGCGCCACAGGCTTCCGCTGATCGGGCAATCGCATCACGGTTGCGTTGCTCGGGCGCCAGTCGGACGAGTCCGACAAAGGCATCGCGCTGGGCATCGGCATAGTGGAATTGCCAATCCATCCATTTATCAGCGGCTGCGCGCTGCTGCGGATCGGCTGATGTCAGGGCTGGGGCATATTTGTGCGTCAGGTAACGCAGGATAGCGTTCGATTCCCAGAGGATGAACCCGTCGTCTTCGATTGTCGGGATCATGCGGTTTGGGTTCATGGCGAGGTATTCTGGCGTAAATCCAAACTTGCCGCCGATATCGATGCGCCGATGGGGAATGCCCATCTCAATTGCTGCCCAGGCAATCTTTTTGACGTTGTGAGAGTTTAGCCGCCCCCAGATCGTAAGCATCAAACTAGCTCCGATAGTCTGCGTTGATCGAAATGTAGCCGTGGGTGAGATCGCAGGTCCAGACTGTCGCGCGGCCATCGCCGAGGCCAAGATCGATCTCGATGCAGATGTCCTGCCCCTTGAGGTGCGCGGTAACCGGGGCCTCGTCGTAGTCGGTCAGCGGCTGTCCGTCGCGCGCGGCCCAGGTTCCGCCGAAACCGATCGAGAGCCGGTCGCGGTCGGCCGGTTCGCCGGCCTTGCCCACGGCCATCACCACGCGGCCCCAGTTGGCGTCTTCCCCGGCGATCGCGGTCTTGACCAGCGGCGAATTGGCGATCGCGAGGCCGACCCGCCGCGCGCTTTCGTCGCTGACTGCGCCGCTGACGGTCACCGCGATGAACTTCTGTGCTCCCTCACCATCGCGCACCACCAGGTGGGCAAGCTGGCGGCAGACATCCTCCAGCGCGGCGGCAAAGGCGTCGGCGCCGGGGCTGTCATCGCCGGTCAGTTCGGCGTTTCCGGCCGCGCCGGTGGCAAAGGCCAGCACTGTGTCGCTGGTCGAGGTGTCGCTGTCGACCGTGATGCAGCTGAAAGTGCGCTGGTTGGCCTCGCTCAGCAGGCGCTGAAGATAAGCGGGTGCCACTGCGCAATCGGTGAAGATGTAGCCCAGCATGGTCGCCATGTCGGGCGCGATCATCCCGCTGCCCTTGATGATCGCCGTCAGCGTCACGGTCTTGCCGCCAACCATGGCCTTGGCCATCGCCCCCTTGGCAAAGGTGTCGGTGGTGCCGATGGTATTCGCGGCATCCTCCCAGGTGCAGGGTTCGGCTTGCAGCGCAGCTTCGATGCCGGCGCGGGCCTTGTCCTTGGGCAAGGGCACGCCGATCACCCCGGTGGAGGAGACGAACACCTGCTTGGAACCGCAGCCCAGATGCGTCGCGACCTGGCCCATGATCTGCTCGACCGCCTCACGCCCGCGATAGCCGGTGAAGGCGTTGGAATTGCCGGCATTGACCACCAGCGCCCGCGCACGGCCTTGCGCCACATTGGCGCGGCCAAGTTCGACCTCGCTTGAACAGCAGACGTTGCGGGTGAACACCCCCGCCACCGCGGTACCCTCTGCCAGCTCGACATAGGTCAGGTCGCAGCGGCCCCAGTCCTTGTAGCCCGCGCGCGCGACGCGCAGCGTGACGCCGCCGATCGGCGGCATGGCGGGAAAGGGACGGGCGAGCGGCGATACAGTGTGGGCCATGGCCGGGCCTTAGGATCGCCGGGGGCGGGGGGCAAGTGGGTTGCCGAGCGGGGCAGCTGGCAAGACAAGGTTCGCTCGGCCGCGTCCTGCGACCTCAACAAGGCCTGGCCGCTGGACCGGGACAAGCAATCCCCGCCAGTGGAGCGTAGATTGCTTGACCTGAATGTTCAGGCCCGACCGGTTCCTGCCGAAAGACAACGCACAGCCGCCAGTGGTTTCCCACTGATCGTTCGCTTGCGCTTGCCTGCGGGATTGTTAGGCTCGAAGCTATTGATTGCTTTGAGGGATGGTAGAGTGCGCAATTTGATTTTGCTGTCTGGCGCAGTGGTCGTAATTTCGGGAAGTGCAGGGGCGCAGGACCGGACGATACCTGTTTCGCCGCCACCGGCTGCATCGCCGCAAGTTGCTGTCCCGCCGCCGGTTCCGGCGGTCGATATCTCCTCGTGGGAAAAGGCCAGACCCGCGGTCCCAACCGGGAACCCCGGCTATTGGGTTACGACCAATGACTATCCTTCCAGAGCTTTGCGTGAGGAGAGAGAAGGGACAGTGGCGTTCCGGGTTTTGGTCAAGCCGGATGGCTTGGTCGGCCAATGCGCGATCACGGCCAGTTCGGGTTCACCGGATCTCGATGCCACAACCTGTGCATTGGTATCCCGGCGGGCCCAGTTCAAACCGGCGCTGGATGATAATGGCAAGCCGACCACAGGGACCTTTGCATCGCGGGTGCGATGGATCATTCCTGCTGCCGATCCCGTGACGAGCGAAACGCTTGCCATGCAAAAGCATCCGATGCCGGGGCAGAGCGTGATTACCTTCACCGTCGAAACGGATGGACGCGCCAGCAATTGCCTGCTTGTTTCCGGCCCTGACCCGGCTGAGTTCATGCCTTGGTCAATGCCGTGCGACTACGACTTGGTTTTCCCGGTCTACCGCAATGCCGCCGGTCAACCGGTCGCGCGCACGGTGCGCATGGCGCTTGGCGTCAGTCTGCCCGGCGCAGCAAAGGCACCGGCCAAAAAGAAGCGGCGCTAGCAGGCGCTACTTCCCCAGCCCGATCAGCGCCATCGGCCCGGCCTTGTCGCGCGGGGTGATGGTCCATTCCAGGCGCTTGCCGTTGGGTGCGGGCTTGGGGCCTTCGTCGGTGTTATTGGCCAGGATTTCGCCGTCGGTGGTCAGCACGAACTTGCCGTCGATCTGCGGCAGGTTTGGCATGCCGTCCTGAGCCTCGGTGCTGCCCTTCTCGGCGGCGATCATCTGCGCGAGCGAGCCGAATCCGCCGGCCATCCCGGTATTGTCCGCTGCCAACCCCGGCGAATCGAGCCGAACCGAACCATCGGCGCGGCGGTTGAGCACGAAGAACGGGGCAATCTGCGGCATCTTTTCCATCGTCGGGAAGGCAAAGTCATAGCTCAGCTGCCCGCTGACGCTGAAGTCGACCTGATAGATCCCGTTGCCCTTGTAGACCACGCTGTTCCACCCGGCCTGGCGGCGCAGGCGGGCGGCGAGCTCTTCGGCGGCCTTGGGATCGGTCGGGTCAATTCCGCCGAGCATGGCCTTGGCCATTTCCATGTCCTTCTTCTTCTTTTCGGCCTGGCTCTTCTGGTCGGCGTTCCAGTTTTCCTCCTGCTCGGCCAGTTCTTCCTTGGTGCAGGGGCGTTCCTTCGCCATGTCGTCATCGGCGTAGCAGGCCGAGGGTTCGAACTTGCCTGCATCGGCCTTGTCAGCCACCTTCATGAGCTCGGACAGGCCCAGCACGAAAATCTCGCCCTTGTAGGAATAGCTGAATGCGCCGCCCTTGCGCAGATCGAGCGCGGCTTCGAACTTGCCGGGGCTGACCAGGCAGGCGGTCAGCAGCAGGCTGAGTGCGGCGGTGAGGCCCGCGGCGGCCAGACGGCGAAGGTTGGTCGGACGGTTCATCGGTTTCCCCCTGTCAGGCGCGGGTAGCGATCGCATAGAGCGCGATCGCGGCCGCATTCGATACATTGAGGCTTTCTATGGCGCTGGAAATCGGCAGTCGAGCGATCACATCGCAATGCTGTTGGATGTTGTGGCGCATGCCTTCGCCTTCGGCCCCCAAAACCAGCGCGACCGGGCCGGCGGGCAGGGCTTCGCTCAGGGTAGCCGTGCCTTCGCCATCGAGCCCGATCCGCCAGTAACCGGCTTCTGCCAGTTCATCGAGCGCACGGGCGAGGTTGACCACGCGGACCCACGGCACCGTCTCAAGCGCGCCCGAAGCGCTCTTGGCCAGCGTGCCCGATTCGGGCGGCGAATGGCGATCCTGGGTGACGACCGCGCGGGCGCCAAAGGCCGCCGCCGAGCGCAGGATCGCGCCGACATTGTGCGGATCGGTGACCTGATCGAGGATCAGCACCGGGTGCGCCGGATCACCATCGAGCATCTCATCAAGGAACACGTCTTCGAGCGCATCGCAATCGAGCACCAGCCCCTGGTGCGGGGCATCGCGCGCGACCAGCCGGGCGAGATCGGCGGGCGAGGCCCATTCGACCGGGAAATCCGCCGGCAGTTCGCCATCGAGCGCGGCCACGCCTTCGCGGGTGGCCCACAGCTTGCGGTGGCGGCGTTCCGGGTTGAGCAGCGCAGCTTCAACCGCGTGACGGCCCCACAGCCGCACCGCGCCAGTGCTGGCCCGACCCGATCCGCGTCCGCCCTTCATTCGTCCCGCACGTCCGCGCAGGGCCTTGCCCTTTCTCTCTTCGTTTTGGCGGCTCATCAGCGAAAGTCCTTGTGCATCGCGCTTCCCTGCCAGCGCAGGGCCATGCAGGCAAGGATTGAAGGGTGGTGGTGGACAGGGGTGGATTCGAACCACCGTACGCTCTCGCGGGCAGATTTACAGTCTGCTGCCATTAACCACTCGGCCACCTGTCCACACCAGCTTGCCGGTGTCGGGTCGCCCCGATTGTGCCGCTCCCGAAGGAGCCGTCCGGCCGAGGAAGCGCGCATTTGGCGAAGCAATGCCGCGCTGTCAATGGGCGATTGCCGGGGGCGGGAAACTCGTGCCGCTTGCCGGGGCTGCAAAGCATGGGTAGGACGGCGCGCCATGAGCGAAATCACTCCTGTCATCTCCGCCACCGGCCTGTTCACCCCAGCGGAATCGATCAGCAACGCCGAACTGGTCGAAAGCTTCAACACCTATGTCGAGCGCTTCAATGCCCGCCACGCGGCGGAGATCGAGGCCGGCACGGTAACGGCGCTGGCCCCCAGCTCGGTCGAGTTCATCGAGAAGGCGAGCGGGATCAAGGCGCGCTATGTGATGAGCAAGGCCTCGATCCTCGATCCCGAGATCATGACCCCGCGCTGGGCCGAGCGGCCGGACGAGGAATTGTCGGTGCTGGCCGAGATGGGCGTGAAGGCCGCTCGTGAAGCGCTGGCCCGGGCCGGGCGTGACCCCAAGGATGTCGATGCGGTGCTCTGCGCCTGCTCCAACCTGCAGCGGCCCTATCCGGCGATCGCGATCGAGATACAGAATGAACTCGGGATCGAAGGGTTCGGCTTCGACATGAATGTTGCCTGTTCGTCGGCGACCTTCGGGATCCAGACCGCGGCCGATTTCATCCGCGCCGGGAATGCCCGTTCGGTGCTGGTGGTAAGTCCGGAAATCTGCACCGGCCACAACAACATGCGCAACCGCGACAGCCATTTCATCTTTGGCGACGTGGCTACCGCAGTGCTGGTCGAGGCCGAGGACATGGCCCCCGCCAAGCATTGGAACATCGTCGGAACCCGGCTCAAGACGGTCTATTCCAACAATATCCGCAACAATTTCGGCTTCCTCAATTGCGCCACGCCGGAAACGATCGGCACGCCCGACAAGCTGTTCGTCCAGGAAGGACGCAAGGTTTTCAAGGAAGTGGTGCCGATGGTCGCGGCAATGATCGCCGAGCATGCCGGCGATCTCGGGCTCGATCCGGCCGGCTTGCGGCGGCTCTGGCTGCATCAGGCCAACCAGGGAATGAACCGTTTGATCGCTCAGCGCGTTCTGGGTCACGAAGCCAACGAAGATGAAAGCCCGACCGTGCTCGATACCTACGGCAATACCTCCAGCGCGGGTTCGATCATCGCGTTCCACCTCAACAGCTATGATCTGGGCGCTGGCGATACTGGCGTGATCTGCTCCTTTGGTGCGGGCTATTCCGCCGGCACCGTGTTCGTGCGGAAGGCTGCCTGATGGCCGGCGATATTCTTGACAACCGCGGACGCGGTGAAGCGGCCTGGTCATGGCCGAGCGTGCACCCCGAGGGCCGCGTTTTTGCCCTGATCGCCGCAGCGCTCAGCCTGGGCTGCGCGCTGTTCGCCTGGGAAACGCTGGCCTGGCCGCTTGGTGCACTGGTGCTGGGCATCCTGGCCTTTTTCCGCGATCCCAAGCGGGTTACACCGCAGGGCGACAATCTGATCGTTTCGCCGGCCGATGGCCTGGTCACCCTGATCAAGCAGATGGATCCGCCGCGCGAATTGATCATCGATGACGGCACCGGCGCGCCAGGGCTGTCCGAAGGGCCGGTCACGCGGATTTCGATCTTCATGTCGGTGTTCGATGTCCATATCAACCGCGCCCCGATCGGCGGGACGGTGCGGCGGGTGGTCTATATCCCCGGCCGGTTCATGAACGCCGATCTCGACAAGGCGAGCGAAGAGAACGAGCGCCAGCATATCCTGATCGAGCGCGGCGACGGGACCCGGATCGGGTTCACCCAGATTGCCGGCCTGATCGCGCGGCGGATCGTGCCTTTCGTCAAGCCTGGCGACATGCTCGCCGCCGGGCAGCGGGTCGGGCTGATCCGCTTCGGCAGCCGCGTCGACGTCTACCTGCCAGCCGGGACCGAGCCCAAGGTGCTGATCGGGCAAAAGGTGATCGCCGGTGAAACCGTGCTGGCCGAAGTTGGGTCGGCGCTGCTGATCGAGGGTGCCCGCCAGTGAACGATGAGGCGCCACGCGCCGCCGGGCTGACGCTGCGAGCGATGGTGCCCAATGCAATCACTGCGGCTGCACTTTGCGCCGGGCTCACCGGCATCCGCTTTGGGATCACCGGTGATTTCGACCGGGCGGTGCTCGCGGTGGTGATTGCCGGGATGCTTGACGGGATCGACGGGAGGATCGCCCGCCTGCTCAAGGCCCAATCGCGTTTCGGAGCGGAGCTCGACAGTCTGGCCGACAATGTCTCGTTCGGGGTCGCCCCGGCCCTGATCCTGTTCCTGTGGTCGCTCAACGATCTGCCGCGGCTCGGTTGGTTTGCGGCGCTGGCCTATGCCGTCGCCTGTGCGCTGCGGCTAGCGCGCTTCAATGCCCGGATCGACCTGGCCGACGAGCCGCGCAAGACTGCGGGCTTTCTCACCGGGGTTCCGGCGCCGGTCGGGGCAGGTCTGGTGTTTCTGCCGCTCTATCTGTGGACTGTCACCGACAACGAGCAATTCCGCGATCCACGGCTGGTCGGGGTCTGGCTGGTCGCGATGGCCTTCCTGATGATTTCCAGCGTCGCCACCCTCAGCTGGGGCAAGCTGCGGCTGCGCAAGAACTTCCGGCTGGAGGCGCTGTTGTTCTTTGGGCTGGTCGGTGCGGCCATGCTGACCGAGCCATGGTGGACGCTGATCGGGATCTGCGCGGTCTATCTGACGCTGCTGCCGATCGGCATGATTTCTTACGCCAGGATCAAGCGGCAGCGCGCACGGTCTGCCGACGCGGCAGGCTGACCGCACGGCGCGGCCGCAGCGGAATAACCTTGCCATCGTTGTAGCTGACCACGATTTCCCGCACGGTGAAGCGCACCTGGCGGGTTTCGGGACAATCCCTCAGCGCCTGACGCAACCCGGCGATCTGGGGCAGGGTGGTGCGAAGCGAGCGGACCAGTGAAGCCACGGCGAAGATCCCGCCCAGTGCCAACAGTACCGAAAGTTCGATCGCAAACATCGCCTGATCCTTCCTTGCCGCCTGTGTACAGACTTGTGGATAAACGCGGGATGGAGTAGAAAGTTCCTATTCCGTTCCGATTGCCGCTGTGTTCTCTATTTGTTCCATGGTGTCAAGCAGGTTTTTGCAGACACCGGAACAGCCCCATTCCAATTACCGCTGGATTTTGCCGCCAAGGCCCGCTAAGGGCGCCCGGCTTACAGGCGAGAGCGGCAGAATTCCGCCACTTTCGTGTCTTGCAGGCAAATCCACATGGGAAGCACCACATACCGGTGCCGCAGCGGAAGTTTTCCGCACGGTTCCAGCTTCCCAGAGGTTAAACCGGAAGGAAAGTCCTATGGCGGCTCCAGTCGTCACCATGCAGCAATTGATCGAGGCCGGCGCACACTTCGGCCACCAGACCCACCGCTGGAACCCGCGGATGAAGCCGTACATCTTCGGCGCCCGCAACGGCATCCACATTCTTGACCTGTCGCAGACCGTGCCGCTGATGGCGCGTGCGCTCGAATTCATCGACGCCACCGTCCGCGCCGGCGGCAAGGTGCTGTTCGTCGGCACCAAGCGCCAGGCCCAGGGCCCGATCGCCGAAGCCGCCCGTCAGTCGGGCCAGCACTTCGTCAACCACCGTTGGCTGGGCGGCATGCTGACCAACTGGAAGACCATTTCCGGTTCGATCAAGCGCCTCAAGACCATGGAAGAGCAGCTGGCCGGTGACACTGCCGGTCTGACCAAGAAGGAAGTGCTCAACCTGACCCGTGAGCGTGACAAGCTTGAGCTGTCGCTCGGCGGGATCCGTGACATGGGCGGCATTCCGGACGTGATGTTCGTGATCGACGCCAACAAGGAAGAACTGGCGATCAAGGAAGCCAACGTGCTGGGTATCCCGGTCGTCGCGATCCTCGATTCGAACGTCTCGCCCGATGGCATCGCTTTCCCGATCCCGGCCAACGACGACGCCAGCCGTGCAATCTCGCTCTACTGCCAGGCCGTGGCCGCTGCCGCGACCAAGGGCCGTCAGGAAGCCGTGATCGATTCGGGCGTCGATGTCGGCGCGCTGGACGTTGCCCCGGTTGAAGAAGCCGTGGTTGAAGTTCCGGCTGCCGAAGAAGCTGCCGCTGAAGAAACCGCGACCGAAGCCTGAGGCTTCCGTCACAAACTGCAAGCGTGCCGGGGCCAAGGCCCTGGCCGCCAGCCTATTTCAAGAAGGACCAGTCACATGGCTTATACCGCCACTGACGTGAAGAACCTGCGCGAGCGCACCGGCGCCGGCATGATGGATTGCAAGAAGGCGCTTGATGAAAGCGGCGGCGATTTCGAAGCCGCGGTTGACGCACTGCGCGCCAAGGGCCTCGCTGCCGTCGCCAAGAAATCCAGCCGCACCGCCGCCGAGGGCCTGGTCGGCGTTGCCGTTGCCGGCACCAAGGGCGTCGCCGTCGAAGTCAATTCGGAAACCGACTTCGTCGCCAAGAACGACCAGTTCCAGGACTTCGTGCGCAAGACCACCGAAGTGGCGCTGAACGCCGCTGCGGACGATGTCGAAGCGCTCAAGGCAGCTGCCTATCCGGGCGGCGGCACCGTCGCCGATACCCTGACCGCCAACGTCGCCACCATCGGCGAAAACCAGCAGGTCCGCCGGATGAAGACCGTTTCGGTCGGCTCGGGTCTGGTTGTGCCCTACATGCACAACGCCGCCGCGCCGATGCTAGGCAAGATCGGCGTGCTGGTTGCGCTGGAATCGGAAGCCGGTGCCGACGTGCTCGAACCGCTTGGCAAGCAGCTCGCCATGCACATCGCCGCGGCCTTCCCGCTGGCGCTGAACGCCGACGATCTCGACGCCGAGATGATCGCCCGCGAACGCAAGATCGCTGCCGAAAAGGCTGCTGAATCCGGCAAGCCCGCCGAAGTCCAGGCCAAGATGGTCGATGGCGCGGTGGCCAAGTTCGCCAAGGACAATGCGCTGCTCAGCCAGCTGTTCGTGATGGACAACAAGACCCCGGTCGCTCAGGTCGTGGAAGCCGCCGGCAAGGCCGCCGGTACCAAGATCGTGCTGAAGGACTATGTCCGCTTCCAGCTCGGCGAAGGCATTGAAAAAGTCGAAACCGATTTTGCGGCCGAAGTCGCTGCGGCTGCGGGCCTCAACTGAGCCTGGTCTTCGAATGCAATTGAGGAGGGCGCGGGCCGCAGGGCCTGCGCCCTTTTCGCATGAATTTCCGGTGCAGTTCTTGGCATCGCCAGCCCATCGGTATAAGGCCGCTCAAACCCTTCCGAGAGCGATGCAAACACCCATGTCGAAGCCAGCCTACAAGCGCATCCTGCTCAAACTTTCCGGCGAAGTGCTGATGGGCAATCAGCAATTCGGGATCGATCCCGAATTCGTTGCCGAATTGGCCAAGGAAGTGAAATCGGCCAAGGAATCCGGGCTTGAGATCTGCCTGGTGATCGGCGGCGGGAACATCTTTCGCGGCATGGCCGGGGCCGCCAAGGGGATGGACCGCGCCCAGGCCGATTACATGGGTATGCTCGCCACGGTAATGAACGCGCTGGCGATGCAGAACGCGCTGGAACAGCTTGGCGTGCCGACCCGCGTGCAAAGCGCGATCGAGATGGACAAGGTCTGCGAACCGGTGATCCGCCGCCGCGCCGAACGCCACCTCGAAAAGGGCCGGGTGGTGATCTTCGCCGCTGGCGTGGGTGCGCCCTATTTCACCACCGATAGCGGTGCGGCGCTGCGGGCCGCGGAAATGGGCTGCGACGCGCTGCTGAAAGGCACCTCGGTCGACGGGATCTATGACAGCGACCCCAAGACCAACGCCAGTGCAACGCGTTACGATACAGTCGATTATGACACAGTCCTGGCACAGAACCTGAAGGTAATGGACGCTTCGGCCGTGGCGCTGTGCCGCGATAACAACATTCCCATCGTCGTCTTCTCGATCCGCGAAAAGGGCAACCTGGCCAAGGTGCTGCGCGGCGAGGGGACGCAGACAATTGTAAGGAAGGGCTGAACCATGGCCAAGTATGACAAGGCCGATCTCGAACGGCGGATGAAGGGCGCAGTGGAATCGCTGCGCAGCGATCTGGGCGGTTTGCGCACCGGGCGCGCCAATACCGCGCTGCTCGATCCGATCATGGTCGAAGTCTACGGCAGCAAGATGCCGCTCAACCAGGTTGCGACCGTTTCGGCGCCCGAGCCGCGGATGCTTTCGGTCCAGGTCTGGGACAAATCGAACGTCACCCCGGTAGAAAAGGCGATCCGCTCGGCCGGGCTCGGGCTCAACCCGATCAACGACGGCAACAACATCCGCCTGCCGATCCCCGATCTTACCGAAGAACGCCGCAAGGAGCTGGCCAAGCTGGCGCACTCCTACGCCGAAAAGGCCCGGATCGCGATCCGCAATGTCCGCCGCGACGGGATTGACAACCTCAAGGCCGACGAAACCAAGAAGGAAATCTCGGAAGACGAGCGCAAGCGCGGCGAGACCGAGGTCCAGAAGCTGACCGACGACATGATCAAGGCGGCGGACGAAGTCGCCGCGCAGAAGGAACAGGAAATCCTCGGCAAGTGAGTTCCGCTCCCGCCCGTGACGGTGGGGCGACCCACGGCGCGCGCCATGTCGCCATCATCATGGATGGCAACGGGCGCTGGGCCAAGAAGCGCCACCTGCCGCGTGCGATGGGACACCAGCGCGGGGTGGAGGCGGTGCGGACTCTGGTTCGCGCCGCGCGCGAGATGGGGCTTGAGGCGCTGACGCTCTATGCCTTCAGCACCGAGAACTGGCGCCGCAGCGAGGACGAAGTCTCGACCCTGATGGGGCTGCTCAAGCGATACATCCAGGCCGACCTTGAGGAATTCGTTGCCAACAACGTCCGTCTGCGGATCATTGGCGACTACCGGATGCTGGCCGCCGACATTGTCGCGCTGCTCGACGAAGCGCTGGAGCGGACTGCCGGGAACGATGGCACTACGCTGGTTGTCGCGCTCAACTACGGCTCGCAGGACGAAATCGCCCGCGCCGCCGCCAAGGCTGCAGCCAAGGGTCCGATCACGCCCGAAACGATTGAGGCCGAACTCGACACCGCCGGCCTGCCGCCGCTCGATCTGCTGATCCGCACCTCGGGCGAGGTGCGGCTGTCGAACTTCCTGCTGTGGCAGGCGGCCTATGCCGAGATGGTCTTCACCGAGGTGCTGTGGCCGGATTTTACGCCAGAGCATCTGGCTGAGGCACTGGCGGAATTTGCAGGACGGGAGCGGCGCTATGGCGGGCGGTGAGGTCAAGAATTCCGACCTCGGCGTTCGGGCGCTGTCGGCGATCGTGATGATCGCGGTGGCCGGGACCGCGCTGTGGCTTGGCGGGTGGGGTTGGACGCTGTTCGTCACGGCGGTCGGGTTCGGTGTGCTGCGGGAATGGTGGGGCCTGGTCAAAGGGTTTGTGAAATCCGCGCCAGGCAGAGCCGTCTGGTTGATTGGCGGGCTGGTCTATGTCGGGCTCGCGGTGGCCATGCTTATTGCTCTCAGGGGCGATCAGCTCGCTGGTTGGATTGTCCTGACTTGTGTGGTCCTGGGCGTGATTGGCACCGACATCGGGGCCTATTTCGCAGGCCGCACCCTCGGTGGCCCCAAGATTGCGCCGAAGATCAGTCCTTCAAAAACATGGTCCGGACTTGGCGGCGGAATACTGGGGGCGAGTTTGGGGCTGTTTCTGGCCATCATGCTGGCCACTGGCCCTGCCAACGGTTCGGAATCCGGCCGCGGATATGGCGAAGGCTATGACTTCTCAGTGGATGTCGTTGTCGGAAGCCCGCTGACTTTCCTGCTGATTGGCGCCTTGCTGGCGATCACGGCCCAGGCCGGAGACTTCTTCGAAAGCTGGATGAAACGCCGCGCCGGGGTCAAGGATTCGGGCCATCTGATCCCGGGCCACGGCGGCCTGTTTGACCGCGCCGACGGCATGATCGCCGTGCTGTTCGTTCTCGGTCTGCTTGCTTTCGGGTTGATCGGCGGAACCCTGCTTGGCGGCGGCTCGTTGCTGCCGTCGCCGGCATGACCACCCGCACCATCACCATCCTCGGCGCGACGGGCTCTGTCGGCGCTTCCACGCTGGACCTGGTCCGGCGCGAGCGCGACAAGTGGCGGGTGGAGACGCTGACGGCCAATTGCCAGGCGCAGGAACTGGCCGCGCTGGCCCTCGAGTTTGGGGCGGAACTGGCGGTGGTGGCCGATCCCTCCTGCCTGCCGGAACTGCGCGAAGCCCTCGCTGGCAGCGGGATCGAAGCACTTGGCGGGGCCGACGCACTGGTCGAAGCCGCCGCGCGCCCGGCCGATCTGACCCTTGCCGCGATTGTCGGTTGTGCCGGGCTCGCGCCGACCATGGCGGCGATCGAGCAGGGCAACACTGTCGCGCTGGCCAACAAGGAGGCGCTGGTTTCGGCCGGCGACGTCATGACAGCGGCGGTCGCCCGGCACGGCACCACACTGCTCCCGGTCGACAGCGAGCACAACGCGATCTTCCAGTGCCTGGCCGGCAATGATCCGGCCCACGTCCGCTCGATCACGCTGACTGCCAGCGGCGGACCGTTTCGCGAATGGAACCACCAGCAACTTGCCGCCGCTACCCCGGCGCAGGCGGTCAGGCATCCCAACTGGTCGATGGGCGCCAAGATCAGCGTCGATAGCGCCACCATGTTCAACAAGGGCCTCGAACTGATCGAGGCGCACCACCTGTTCCCGGTCGGGCTGGAGAAGCTGCGGATCGTGATCCACCCGCAATCGGTGGTCCATTCGATGGTCGAATTTCGCGACGGATCGACACTGGCACAGCTTGGCCCATCGGACATGCGGGTGCCGATCGCTTCGTGTCTGGCCTGGCCAGCGCGAATGGATACGCCGTGCGAACCGCTTGATCTTGCCGCGCTGGGCGAACTGACCTTCCGTGCGCCCGACGAGGACCGCTTTCCCGCGACCCGGCTGTGCCGCCAGGCGGCGGAGCAGGGCGGGGCGGCCCCGGCGGTGCTCAATGCTGCGAACGAAATTGCCGTCGCCGCGTTCCTGTCCGGACAGACTGCGTTCACCCGCATCGCGGTAATGGTCGAGGAACTAATCGGGCGCTATGCTCCCGCTGCTCCGGTTTCGCTGGGCGATGTGATCGCCATCGATGCCGAAGCGCGGCGCCGCGCGCACGAATTATTGGAGCTTGCCTGACTTGATCGAATCTCCCTCATTCCTGATGACCATCGGCGCATTCTTGCTGCTGCTTGGCCCACTGATTGTGCTACACGAGCTGGGCCATTACTGGGCCGGCCGCTTGTTCGGCGTGCGCGCGATGACTTTTTCGGTCGGGATCGGGAAGGAACTGTGGCACAGAATCGACAAGCGCGGCACCCGCTGGCGGATCGCGGCCTTTCCGCTAGGAGGCTATGTGCTGTTCGCCGGCGATGCCGATGCCACCAGCAAGCCGGACGCGGCCATGGCCAATGCCAGCCCGGAGGAACTCAAGGGCACCTTTCCCGGCGCCCCGATGTGGCAACGCACCCTGATCGTGCTGGCTGGACCTGTCGCCAACCTGCTAGTCGCGGTGGCGATCATTGCCGCATTCTCGATGGCCTATGGCGTGCCCAACCAGAGCCCGATTGTGCGCGGTTTCGCAGATGCATCCGATGCCAAAGCTGCCGGAGTGAAGCTTGGCGACCAGATTGTCGCGGTGAATGGCAGCGGGGTCGATAGCGCTGACGAAGTTACCCAAAGGATCGCGATTTATCCTGGCGGGATGGTTGACCTTACTTTGATCCGCAACGGTAATGAGCTTGAGGTTCCTGTAAAGCTGACGCCCATTTCGGTAGATGATGGACTTGGGAACAAAGCGCAGATTTCGAATCTTGGGCTCGATTTCGCAGCTCCGGTGATTGCGCAAGTCGGTACTGGGACCGCGGCTGAGCAAGCTGGTCTGCAAGCTGGCGATCGGATCGTTTCGCTTAACGGCAATGCGATCTCCAGCTTCGGAGAGGTTGCTGACTATGTCAGGCCCCGGGCTGGACAAAGTCTGAAGATTGGAATTCAGCGCGGCAACCAGCTGCTGGCTGTTGACGTGGTACCTCGCCCTGTTGAAGTTACCATTGCCGAGGGTCAGAAAGAGACCGTCGGGCAACTGGGAGTGAGCAGCGGCGAACGCAACCGGCTCGGGCCGGTTCGCGCGGTGGTTTACGGGTTCGACGAGAGCATCGACATCATGCAACGTATGGCGATCGGGTTGAAGCAGATCGTCACAGGCGAACGCTCGGTCAAGGAACTCGGCGGACCGATCAAAATTGCGCAATATTCAGGCCAAAGCCTTAACGTTGGCTGGGATGCGTTTATCGGTCTCGTCGCCCTCATTTCAATTAATTTGGCATTCATCAACCTCCTGCCAATCCCGACTTTAGACGGTGGGCACCTGGCAATGTATGCCGCGGAAGCAGTCCGCCGCAAACCGCTGGGTGTTCGCAGTCAGGAATGGGCATTTCGCGGCGGCATGGCTTTGGTGCTGGGGCTGGCGGTGTTCGTTACCTTCAACGATCTGGTTTCGCTGTTCGCCAGTTGAGGTGAAAAACGAGCCGGAATGCGGGAAAACTGCGGACGGTGACGGCAAGTTAGCTTGATCGAAACAGGCGCATCGGGCAGAGGGCGGCGACGTATCTGCAAGCTGCGCATATCTTGCCCTGAGCCGGGCTGGTCCGTGGCCAAATATTGACTGGAAATGGCGTGCCGATGACTAACTCTTCCGTGGACCGCAAACAGACCCTGCGCACCGGCCTGCCGATGGCTGCGCTGCTTTTGGGATCCACGATCCTGGCCGGCATTCCCCAAGCCGCACTGGCACAGGATGCGGCAGCGCCTGCCGCCGCCGCGTCGGCTGCGGACACGATCAAGTCAATCAACGTGGTCGGCTCGCAGCGCCTCGAACCCGATACCATCCGCACCTATATCAAGCTCAGGATCGGCCAGCCCTATACCCAGGCCGGAGGCGACCAGGCGTTGAAGGACTTGTTCGCAACCGAACTGTTTGCCGATGTCCAGATTCGCAACGATGCTGGCAACGTGACGATTGAGGTCAAGGAAAACCCGGTGATCAACCGGATCATCCTGGAAGGAAACAAGCGGCTCAAGGCCGACAAGATCCTGCCCGAAATCAAGCTGGCCCCGCGCCAGATCTTCACCCGGTCGAAGGTGCGCGCCGACGTCGCCCGGATCATTGAGCTTTACAAGCGCCAGGGCCGGTTCGCCGCTTCGGTCGAACCCAAGATGGTGATGCTCGAGCAGAACCGTGTGGACATCGTGTTCGAGGTTTCCGAAGGTCCGAAGTCCAAGGTCCGCAAGATCAACATCATCGGCAACGATGCATTTGACGATGGCGAACTGCGCGGTGAGATGATCACCAAGCAATCGAGCCTGACCCGGATCTTCAGCTCGGGCACCACCTATGACCCGGACCGGATGGCCTTCGACCAGCAGAAGCTGCGCCAGTTCTACCTGACCAAGGGCTATGCCGATTTCCGCGTGGTTTCGGCCGTGGCCGAACTGACCCCGGACAAGAAGGACTTCATCCTGACCTACGTGGTCGAGGAAGGCCCGCGCTACAAGTTCGGCGACGTGAAGGTTGAAAGCCAACTGCGCGATTTCGACGGTGACCGCCTCGCCACCCAGCTGCCGATGAAGAAGGGGGACTGGTACAACGCCAAACTGGTCGAAGACACAATCGACCGACTGAACGAAACCCTCGGCACCTTCGGCTATGCCTTCGCCGACGTGCGGCCCGACTATGCCCGCAGCAAGGAAGACCTGACCATGGGTCTGACTTTCCAGATTGCCGAAGCGCCGCGCGTCTATGTCGAGAAGATCGACGTCAACGGCAACACGCTGACCCAGGACAAGGTGATCCGCCGCGAGTTCCGCCTGGCTGAGGGCGATGCGTTCAACTCGCTGCAGGTCAAGCGCTCGACTGCGCGGATCAACTCGCTCGGCTATTTCCAGGAAAAGTTCGAGATCGAGCAAAAGCCGGGTTCGGCGCCCGACCGAATCATCCTCGAAGCCAATGTCGAGGAAAAGCCGACCGGCCAGCTGCAGCTTTCGGCGGGTTATTCCAGCCTTGAAGGCCTGATCTTCCAGGGCGCGGTCGAACAGCGCAACTTCCGCGGCCGCGGCCAGACGATCGGGCTCAACCTCGCCTATTCGAACTATTCGAAGCAGGTCGATATCAGCTTTACCGAGCCCTACCTGTTCGATCGCAACATTTCGCTGGGCGTGAACGTCTATCGCCGCGATCTCAACAATTTCAACCAGTTCCAGCGCGATCGCGAATCGACCTTCCAGCAGGCTACCACCGGCTTCCAGTTGCGGGTCGGATTGCCATTGACCGAATATATCTCGGCGGTGGGCAGCTATACCCTGAACTACGACAGCATCTCGGTCGACAAGACCCAGTACTTCTCTGACCGGCAAAATCCGCCGACTCTGGAATGCGATCCGATCCTGTCGGGCCGGTACTTGTGCGACGCGTTGGGCAAGCGGACCAGCTCAATCCTGGGCACCAGCTTCATCTTCGATTCGCTTGACAACCGCTACCGTCCGACCCGCGGCAAGTCTGCCTCGGTCAGCTTTGATTTCGCCGGCCTGGGCGGATCTGTGAAATATTTCCGCGTCCGTTCGAATGCGGCGCGTTACTGGCCGATCGGCAAGGGCTTTGTTTTCTCGCTGCGGGCCGAAGGTGGCGCAATCGCGCCGCTCAATAAGGAAAGCCCGACCGCGGGGGTTGAATCGATCAGGCTCAATGACCGGTTTTATCTGGGTGAGCCGCAGTTGCGCGGGTTCGATATTCGCGGCGTTGGCCCGCGCATCCTGCGCCGGTTCTATAAAGCTGACGGCACGCTCAATCTCGACCGTGAGCAAATCCAGGACGACGCACTTGGTGGCCGCTTCTTCTACCTTGGCCACGCCGAACTGGAGATCCCGCTGGGTTCGGGTGCCAAGGAACTGGGCCTGCGGCCATCCATTTTCATGGACATTGGTGCAGTCTGGGGTCTGCGCGCACCGATCGAGCAGGCTGCTGCCTACCCTCAGGGGATATTCTTCCCGCAGCGCGATACAAGCGGCAATGCGCTCTACACGCAGATCAACGTTGCCACACTTAACCCCGCTGGCGTTTGTACTCCGGGGACCGCGACTGGCGATGTCACCACCGTTACCAGCCCAACCAATCCGACCCCGCCGAGCTGCCTTGGCTCTGCGAATAACATTCCGCAGGGGTCAACCTATCCTGCCTTCTCCGAACTGTTCGTCGGAAACTCTGCCAAGCCGCGCATCTCGGTAGGTATAGGGGTCAACTGGAATTCACCGTTCGGTCCGTTCCGGATCGACTTTGCCCATGCTATTACGAAGGTCGACGGTGATGACACCAAGTCCTTCACATTCAACGTAGGAACCCAATTCTGATGACCAAGATGTTCAAGGCCCTTTGCGGCACCGCCCTTGCGCTGGCACTGGTTTCGCCGGCTGTTGCCCAGAAGAAGCCCGCTCCGACCGCTGCGGCCCCTGCCGCTGCCCCGTCCGGTCCGATCGTTCCGGGTCTCGGTGTGGCCAATCTCGATGCAGCCGTTGCCAATTCGAATGCTTATCAGGTCGCTGCGCAGCAGCGCCAGGTGACTTACAAGGCCACCTATGACCAGGCCCAGGCCCGTGCCACTCAGATTGATGCCGAATTGAAGGCGCTGGTCGACAAGTTCAACGCCGATAAGACGGCGAAGAAGCCCGACGCGATCCTGCAGCAGGATTACCAGGCAATCCAGCAGCGCCAAGAGCGTGGCAAGCAGGAATTGCAGCAGATCCTGATGCCGGTGATGATGTCGGAAGCTTACGTCAACGAGCAGATCACTGAGAAGCTGGATGCGGCTGTACAGGGAGCGATGGCCAAGAAGGGCGTCACGATTTTGTTGCAGCCGGATACTGTCATTGCGCGCGCCAACGCTTATGAGCTGACCCCGGCGATCATCGGTGAGCTTAACACCATGCTGCCGACTGCCAACCTTGTCCCGCCGCAGGGCTGGGTGCCGCGCCAGGTGCGCGAACAGCAGGCCGCGCAGCAGCAGCAGGGCCGACCCGCTGCAGCGCCGGCCGCTGGTGCTCCTGGTACCGCCCCGGCTCCGCGTCCGGCCGGTCCGCAGCCTGACGGTCGCTGATCGGGGTGGGGGCAGTATGAGCGAAGATACCGCTCCGGCTTACGACATTCCTAGGATCCTGGCCGCCCTGCCGCATCGTTACCCGATGCTGCTGGTCGATCGGGTCCTCGAAGTCGGTGAGGAAACGATCACCGCGGTCAAGGCGGTAAGTTTCAACGAAGGCTTCTTCCAGGGGCATTTTCCGGGCCGCCCGATCATGCCGGGCGTGCTCCAGATTGAGGCGTTGGCTCAGGCCGCAGGAATCTTGGCAATCGAAAGTCTTGGCCTCGCAGGTACCGGCAAGCTGGTCTATTTCATGGCGATCGAAGAAGCCAAGTTCCGCGCTCCCGTGGAACCCGGCGTGCTGCTGACGCTGGAGGCCGGTTTCGTCCAGAAGCGCAGCCGCGTCTGCAAGTTCTGGGGCAAGGCTTCGATTGACGGCAAGGTGACCTGCGACGTCCAGTTTACCGCGATGATCGCAGACGCTTGATTTCTGCTCAACTGGCGGCTAAGCGCGCCGCTTCCCATTTCAGGCCGGTCGGAACCGGCCACTAGCGAAAGAGAATTGCCATGAAGTCCGAAGGACATCCCGACTACCACACGATCAAGGTCCAGATGACGGACGGCACCGTGTTCGAAACTCGCTCCACCTGGGGCAAGGAAGGCGATACGCTGGTGCTCGAAATCGATCCGACCTCGCACCCGGCCTGGACCGGCGGTACCCGCCAGGTTGACCAGGGTGGCCGCGTGGCCCAGTTCAACAAGCGCTTCGGTGGCCTCTCGCTCAAGAAGAACTGAGCGTCCGGCATTCAGCCTCAAACAGAAAGGGCGGCCTGATCGGGCCGCCCTTTTTGCATGGCTCTGCCAGGAAGGTTCAGTCTTCCGAGATTTCCCGAACCTCTGCCTCGCTGATCGGGCGAAGGAATTCGACGCCCGCGCGCGAATCGCGGACCCAGCGGACCACGGCCTGGATCGTCCAGTCCGAAGTCACTGCAATTCCGACAAACATTCCGGTGCGCAGCCAGGCCGCGTCGCATTCCAGCGCGCAACCGAACGTGGAAACGTCGCGAATCCGGGCTTTGGAGCGATCGCCGTGGCTGGAGCGGATAGTGGCCCGGCTGTGCGCGAACAGCCGTGCAACGCGGCGAGTTTGCGGTCGCGCCGGTCGGCTCGAGACACTTTCCAGTTTCAACTTTGCGGCCACAGGTTTCCCCTTTCCCAAGGACCAATACCTGGCAGCCTAGATAGGCACGGTTAACAAACCGCTCGTGTTTGGAAAATCTTTGCCGCGTCGGGCCTGCGCATTGGGCAGGTCGGGATCGCGCAGTTTTCCCTTCCAATCCGCCAGAGGTTGTGCAAAGGCGCGCGCCTGCAATGACTGCCGCCAGGCAGCATGGCCGTGGCGATCGTAGCTCAGTTGGTTAGAGCGCCGGTTTGTGGTACCGGAGGTCGTGGGTTCGAACCCCATCGATCGCCCCATTTCTCCTTTGCGTTGAGTCAATGCGGATTGCACCGCCAAACTCCACTTGGCGCTTGCCGCAAAGGGGCGCTCCTGCCAAAGCGTGGCGCAGATTCTTCCAAACGCTGGGTCCATGCACGGCTACGCCAATCCTGCCCGTTTTCTGCGCCTTGCGCGCATTCTGACCGGGCCTTTTCTCATCGCCGGGATAGCGCTGTCGCTTGCGGCAGCGGCTTGGGGGCTGTTCGGTGCCCCGGCAGAGCGCTTGCAAGGAGATTCGGTGCGCATCCTGTTCATCCACGTCCCCGCCGCCTGGCTCGGGATGGGGGGATGGACCGCGATTGCCCTTGCCAGCATGGCAGAACTGGTCTGGCGCCATCCGCTCGCCGGAATCGCGGCCCGCGCGATTGCCCTGCCCGGGGCGGTCTTTGCCTTGCTGTGCCTGGTTACAGGCTCGCTGTGGGGCCGTCCCGCCTGGGGCACCTGGTGGGTGTGGGATGGGCGGCTGACCTCGATGCTGGTGCTGTTTTTCCTCTATTGCGCCTACATAGCGCTGGCCGATGCCGCCAACCGTGACGGCGAAAACGGATCGCGGCTGCCGGCCATTTTCGGACTGGTTGGCGCGGTCAATATTCCGATCATCCACTATTCGGTGCTGTGGTGGAACAGCCTGCACCAGCCGCCCTCGATCTCGATGGGCAAGAGCGAGATGGCCCCGGCCTTCCTCTATGGGCTGCTTGCCGCGACGATCGGTTTCTCGTTGATCTTCGGGGCGGTGGTGCTGATGCGGATGCGCGCGATACTGGCCAATGCTCAGGCCGAAGCCCGCCTGCGGCGCCGCGCGATGGAGGCAGTTGATGTATGAGGGCCTGAACCACTGGGGCTTTGTGATCGCCTCCTATGCGATCGGGTTGGGCGGTACGGCGCTGCTGATCTTGCACAGCCTGCTGACCATGCGCCGGGCCGAAGCCCGCCGTGACCGGGCCCGCGAACAATGAGCGGCGCGATCAAGGCCAAGCACCAGCGGCTGGTGCTGGTGCTGATCGCGCTGGCGGCGCTGATCGGTGCCGGACTGCTGGCGGCCTGGTCGCTGCGCAGCCAGGCCTCGTTCTTCTATCTGCCTGCCGAGATGGCCGCCAAGCCGCCTGAGCCCGACCGGGCGGTGCGCCTCGGCGGGATGGTTGAGGCGGGCTCGCTTAAGACCGATCCGGATGGTGTGACGATCCGCTTCGTCGTGGGCGACGGCAAGGCCCGCATCCCGGTGATGTTCAAGGGGATCGTGCCTGACCTGTTCAAGGAAAACTCGGGCGTGGTGGCCGAGGGCAAGCGGGCTGCCGATGGCACCTTCGTCGCTGACAATCTCCTCGCCAAGCATGACGAGAAATATGTGCCGCGCGAAATGAAGGAAATGACCGAGGCTCAGGCTCGGCAGACCGTGGAAGTAACCAAGTGATCGCCAGTCTCGGTCTTGCGGCGCTTTGGTTCGCGGCAACGCTGGCGCTGTTGCAGCTGGCCGCCGGGGCCATGTCGGTTCGCCAGCCAGGCCATCCGCTGACCACACTGGTCCGCCCGCTGGCGGTGGTGCAGGGCGCGCTGGTTTCGATCGCCTTTGCCGCGCTGGTCTGGGTGTTCTGCGTCACCGATCTGTCGGTGCTGCTGGTCGCCAAGAACTCGCACTCGGCCAAGCCGTTCCTCTACAAGTTTGCCGGAGCCTGGGGGAACCATGAAGGCTCAATGCTGCTGTGGGTGATGGTGATGGGCCTCTCAGGCGGGTTCCTCGCCCTGGTCGAAAAGCGCCTGCCCGAGCGGACCATGCTGGCGACCCTGACTTCGCAGGCCTTTGTCAGTCTGGGGTTCTACGCTTTCCTGCTGCTTTCTTCGAACCCGTTTACGCGGATCGATCCGGTTCCGGCAGACGGCATGGGCCTCAACCCGCTGCTGCAGGATCCCGGCCTCGCCTTCCACCCGCCGACGCTCTATTTCGGCTATGTCGGATTGTCGGTGGCCTTCAGCTTTGCCGTCGGCGCGCTGCTGACCCGCGAGGTCGGACCCGCCTTTGCCCGGGCGATGCGGCCGTGGGTGCTGGGCGCCTGGATATTCCTGACAGTCGGTATCACTGCGGGTTCCTATTGGGCCTACTACGAGCTCGGCTGGGGCGGCTGGTGGTT
>NZ_DJUW01000003.1:217368-255279 GCF_002440635.1 Novosphingobium sp. UBA6272
GGCTGGGGCGGCTGGTGGTTCTGGGATCCGGTCGAGAATGCCTCGCTGATGCCGTGGCTGGCGGCGACTGCCTTGCTCCACTCCGTCTCGGTGCTTGCCTCGCGCAATGCGCTGCGGACCTGGACGATCATGCTCGGTGTGGTGGCTTTCTCGATGTCGATGGTCGGAACCTTCCTGGTCCGGTCGGGAATCCTTACCAGCGTTCATGCCTTTGCGGTCGATCCGGAGCGGGGGGCGTTCATCCTTGCGCTTCTGGCGATCTACATCGGCGGCGCGCTCAACATGTTCGCGCTGCGCGCCTCTACGATCAGCGAGGGCGAACAATTCGAAGTGACCAGCCGCGAAGGCGCGCTGGTGATGAACAATGTGATGCTCAGCGCGATCCTCGGGATCGTGCTGGTCGGCACGCTCTATCCGCTGCTGGCGGAATCGATGGGGGCCAAAGTTTCGGTCGGCCCGCCGTATTTCAACCCGATGACCGCGGTTTTTGCGCTGCCGATGCTGGTGGTGCTGGCGGTCGGCCCGCTGCTGCGCTGGCGGCGCGACAGGTTCACGCGGATCCGTCCGGTGCTGGTGCTTCCAGCACTGGTTACCCTGGGCGCGCTGGTTTTGGCGGCACTCGCCGGGCTGAACCCGCTGCCGCTGCTGGGTATTGCGCTGGCGCTGGGACTTGCCACTGCCAGCCTGCTACCCTTGCGCGGACGCAAATTGCGGCGGGTGACCTTGCCGCTGTGGGGCATGGTGATCGCGCACCTTGGCGTGGCCGTGGCACTGTTCGGCATGGCCTCGGACGCTGCCTTCACCGAAGAACGTCTGGTCGCGGTGAAGCAGGGCGAGAAGGTCGCGGTCGGCCCATGGCAAGTGATTCTGGCCCAGGTCAGCCCGGTCGCGGGACCGAACTGGACCGCGCTGGAGGCGACGATGCAGGCCAGCTATGATGGCGGCAAGCCGGTAGAACTGCATCCACAGGCGCGTTCGTTCTGGTCACCCGCCCAGGAAACCAGCGAATCCGCGCTCTCTACCCGCTGGAATGGCCAGCTCTACGCCGTGCTCGGCAATGAGGCCGAGGATGGGCGCTGGCAGCTGCGGCTGTGGTGGAAGCCGTTTGTCACGCTAATCTGGATCGGCGGGCTGATGATCGCGCTGGGCGGGGCATTGGCGTTGCTCGGCCGCGTCGCCAGCGATCTGAGCCGCCTGATCGCGCAGGACAAGATCGCCTATCGCCGTAAGAGGCAGGGCCGATGACCGAAGGCGCGCCCAAACGTACCGCCCCCTGGTTGCTGTGGCTCCCGGCGCTGGTCTTTGCCCTGTTCATCGCGCTGGTCGCATACAACCTGCGCAACCCGGCCGAGCGGGAGGTTCGTTCGGCGCTGATCGGTAAACCGCTGCCAGAATTCAATCTGCCCGCAGCCTTGCCGGGCCAGCAGGGTTTGACCCGCGCCGACATGGTCGACGGCAAGGTGCGGTTGCTCAATATTTTCGCCAGCTGGTGCGTACCTTGCGCGGTAGAAGCTCCGCAACTGGCTGAACTGCGCGGCAAGGGAGTCGAAGTGGTCGGCGTGGCGATCAAGGACCGCCCGGCGGACCTTGGGGCTTTTCTGGCCCGCAACGGTAACCCGTTCAGCCGGATCGGCGCCGACAACCTCAGCGCGATCCAGTTCGCGATCGGTTCCTCCGGCGTACCCGAAAGCTTCGTGATCGATGGCAAGGGCGTGATCCGCTATCAGCACATCGGTGAAATCCGGCCCGAACAGGTGCCCATGATCCTCGAGAAGATGCGGGAGGCCGGGCAATGAAGCGCCAGATCCTCGCCATTCTCGCGCTCATTCTGGCTCAGCCGGTGCTGGCAGACAGTTCGCTGCCGCCGGCGCCCTATGCCTATCGCCAGCTTGAAAATCCGGCGCAGGAGCATGAAGCCAAGGCGCTGATGGAGACGATCCGCTGTCTGCAGTGCCAGGGCCAGTCGATCGCCGATTCCGATGCGCCGATTGCCGGTGACATGCGTCACCAGATCCGCGAGCGGATCAAGGCGGGCGAGCAGCCCGAGGCGATCCGCGCCTGGCTGGTCGAGCGCTATGGCGACTATGTCAGTTATGCCCCGCAAGTCACTACCAGGACCTGGCCGCTTTATGCCGCGCCGTTTGCCTTGCTGGGGCTGGCTTTTCTGATCGCGCGGCGCCGGTTCAAGCGGAGGGCAGGGCAATGACCTGGCTCTGGGTGATCGCGCTGGGCCTTGCGGCCTTCTTCTTGCTGGCGTTCGTACTGAAGGCCCCGCGCAAGGGCTGGGAACCGATCGCCGCGGCGCTGCTGCTGGGGCTGGCCGGCTTTTCCTATCAGGCACACCCAAGCCAGCCGGGTTCGCCCAAGGAACCGGAACAGCGCGCTGACAAGTCCGGCGCGGCATTGGTGGAAGCGCGCAAGGCTCTGGCCAGCGAAACCGCTATGCCCAACCAGCCTAACCAATGGATGGTGATCGCCGATGCGCTGTCGCGCAACGGGCAGTATGGCGATGCCGCCGGGGTGGTGCTGGGCGCAGTAGAAAGCGATCCCCGCAACGCCAACGCCTGGCTCTCGCTGGCGAACAACCTGGTTGCCCATGCCGATGGCAGCCTGACCCCGGCGGCGCTATATGCCTATCGCCGCGCCGCGCAGGCCGATCCGCAGCACCCCGGGCCGCCGTTCTTCATGGGTCTGGCCCTGGCTGGCAGCGGCAAGCTGGCCGAGGGGCGGGCGCTGTGGGCCGATCTGCTCGCACGAACCCCGGCCGATGCGCCCTACCGCGCCGATCTGGCTGAGCGGCTGCAGCGGCTCGATGCCTTCATCGCTGCGCAAGCGCAGCCGGAACAACGCTGACGGCTCTGCTGGACCGCTATCAGGGCAAATGCTAGGCGCTTGATTTCGCGCCGACTCAAGGGGGTTGCGGGTTGCATGAGCAAGCCAGTAGAAGGTGAAACAAATGCCAGCGAGGCCGAGGCCGAGCAGGTTCACCAGCATTATGAAGGCCATGGTCATAGTCATGGCGGCATGATTGCCCTCGCCATCGGGGCGATCGGCGTGGTATTTGGCGATATCGGCACCAGCCCGATCTACGCCTTCCGCGAAACTTTCGCCTCGCACCACGGCGTGCCGGGAATCCAGGTTGATCCGGTGCACATTTATGGTGTGCTCAGCCTGGTGTTCTGGTCAATGATGATCGTCGTGACGTTCAAGTACGTCCTGACCATCATGAAGGCTGACAATAAGGGCGAAGGCGGTAGTCTCGCGCTGCTGGCCCTGATCAACCGCAAGTCGGAAAACGCCAAGTGGACCGGGCCGTTCATCCTGCTCGGGGTGTTTGCCACTGCGCTGTTCTATGGCGATTCGATGATCACCCCGGCGATGTCGGTTCTTTCGGCAACCGAGGGCCTGCAATACGTCCATCCTGGCTTCAAGGACTGGATCGTGCCGCTGGCAGTGGCGATTCTGTTCGCGCTGTTTGCGATCCAGGCACGCGGGACCGAGAAAGTCGGCAAGCTGTTCGGGCCGATCATGCTGCTCTATTTCCTGACCCTGGCAGGGATGGGCCTGATGCACCTGACGGCAATGCCCGGGATCATCCTGGAAACGCTCAACCCGCTCAATGCGATCAAGTTCTTCATGACCGACGGCTTCCGGGCCTTTGTCGCGATGGGCAGCGTCGTGCTGGCCGTAACCGGGGCCGAGGCGCTCTATGCTGACATGGGCCATTTCGGGCGCAAGCCGATCGGGGTGAGCTGGATGACCTTTGTCCTTCCGTCACTGATGCTCAATTACATGGGCCAGGGCGCAATGGTGCTGTCGACCACCCCGGATCAGGCCGCGCTGCTGATCAAGGACCCGTTCTTCCTGATGATCCCGGACATGGTTCGCATTCCAGTGATCTTCCTTGCCCTTGCTGCCACGATCATCGCCAGCCAGGCCGTGATCTCGGGCGCCTTCAGCCTGACCCAGCAGGCAATCCAGCTCGGCTTCCTGCCGCGCATGCAGATCAAGCACACCAGCGCTTCGGCGGCCGGGCAGATCTATATCCCGACGCTCAACTGGGGGCTGATGATCATGGTGATCATCCTGGTCCTTTTCTTCCGGTCCTCCAGCAACCTCGCTGCGGCCTATGGTATCGCGGTGACCGGGGCGATGTTCATCGACACGATCCTTCTGGCGGCAGTGCTGATCACGCTGTGGCGCTGGCCGGTGTGGAAGGCCGCGCCGCTGGTGGCCGTCTTCATCATCGTCGACATGGCCTATCTTGGCGCGAACCTGCTTAAGGTTCCGCAAGGCGGCTGGGTGCCGCTGGTGATCGGCCTGTTCATCTTTACGCTTTTGACCACCTGGTCGCGCGGGCGGGCACTGATGCGCGCTTCGATGACCGAGGGCACAATTCCGATGGAGATCTTCGCCAAGAGCGCCCATTCCAGCGCCCAGCGGGTGGCCGGCACCGCTATCTTCATGGCCAGCACGGCCAACGGCGTGCCTTCGGCGTTGCTGCACAACATCAAGCACAACAAGGTGCTGCATGAACGCGTGATCGTGCTGACCGTGGCGATTCAGGATGTGCCGTTTGTGCCCGAAGAAAAGCGCAGCAGTTGCCAGGATCTTGGAGCTGGCTTCTACAGGGTCAAGCTCAACTACGGCTTCCTTGAGGAAACCGACGTGCCGACCGCGCTCAAAGCGGTCAACATGTGCGGCGAGCCGTTCGAGATGATGAAGACCAGCTTCTTCCTCTCGCGCCAGACCCTGATTGCGTCGAGCAAGCCGGGGATGGCGATCTGGCGGGAAAAGCTGTTCGCCTGGATGCTGCGCAATGCGGCCAGCGCGATGACCTTTTTCCGCCTGCCCAGCAACCGCGTGGTCGAACTGGGCAGCCAGGTAGAGATCTAGCTTCGCTGCCCGCGGTTGCGTTCGGCAAACCAGGGCTTCATCCGCCGGATCGCCTCTTCGACCAGCGGGGTTGAGACCGCGAAGCTGAAGCGGACGAAGCGGTTGCCGTGCACCGGGTCGAAATCGATTCCCGGTGCCGTCGCAACACCGGTCGCTTCGAGCAGCTGCTTGCAGAATTCCATGCTGTCATCGGTGTAATCCGAAACATCGGCATAGACATAGAACGCCCCGTCGGGCGGGGCGATGCGGGCGAGGCCCAGATCGGGCAGGGCATCGAGCAACAATTGCCGGTTGCGCGCGTAGGTCGCGACATTGGCTTCAAGCTCTTCGGTGCAGTCCATCGCCACCAGCCCGGCGTGCTGGGCCAGGCTTGGCGGGGTCAGGAACAGGTTGCCCATCCGGGCGCGGGCGGCGTCGATCCCGCTTTTCGGCACCAGCAGCCAGCCCAAGCGCCAGCCGGCCATCGAGAAATACTTGGAGAAGCTGTTCACCACCAGCGCCTGCGGCTCGACCTCGAGGATCGAGGGGGTGTCGATGCCATAGGCGATACCGTGATAGATTTCGTCGGAGATGATCGTGATGTCCCGATTCCGGCATACCTCTGCGATGGCGGCCAGTTCCTCCCGTGGGATCACCGTGCCAGTCGGATTGGCCGGGCTCGCCAGGATCACGCCCTTGGGTGCGGGATCGAGCGCCGCCAAAGCCTTGGCGCTGAGCTGATAGCGCTCTGCCTCGCCGCATTGGATCTCGACCGGCACCATGTGCAGCGCCCTCAGGTTGTTGCGATAGGCGACATAGCCGGGGCGGGCCATGGCAACCCGGTCACCCGGAGCGAAGCTCATGCTCAGCGCCATCACCAGCGCGGGGGAAGCCCCGGCGGTCAGGATGATCTGGGCCGGGGCAACCTCCACGCCGTATTTCTCGGCATAGTGGCGGCAAATCCGGGCCTTGAGCGGCTGGCTTTCCCAATAGCCCATCGGATCGGCATCGAGCACGCGGTGTGCTTCGGCAATGGCTGCGGATGGCGCGCCGGTGCTGGGCTGGCCGAACTCCATATGGATCACGTCGCGGCCCTGCTCGTGAAGCTGACGGGCCAAAGCGGAAATGGAAATGGCGTGGAAGGGATCGATCTGCGCGGTCATGCCACGCGGTTACCACGCCCGGCCCAAAAGAAAAGCGCGGCGCCCGCCGGGGGCACCGCGCCTTACATTGAACGTCAGACAGATCAGCCGAGGTTGGCGCTGACCATGCAGTAGAGCATCGGCAGCGACAGCAGCGTGTTGGTGCGGCTGGCATAGAGCGCACGCGGCGCGGCAGCGGCTTTGGCTTCTGCGGTGGCTTCGACCAGGCCGAGGATCTTCTTTTGGGCCGGCCAGATGATGAACCACACATTGAAGGCCATGATCAGCGCGAGCCACATGCCCAGACCGATCAGGTTTTCGCTGGCGGTGGCACCGGCAAAGGTCATCGCGCGGTGGCCGTAGCCCGACAGGAAAGCGATCGCGAGACCGGTCAGCACCGTCAGCAGCGCGCCGTAACGGAAGAAGAACAGCACCTTGGGCGCAATGTATCCGGTGACGCCGCCCTTCAGTTCAGCCGGGATCGACGGCATGGTCGGCACCTGGACGAAGTTGAGGTAATAGAGCAGCCCGATCCAGACGATGCCGAAGAACACGTGCAGCCAGCGCAGCACCGAATTGGCGTTGAGCGGCAGCGTCCCTTCGGACGCGCCCATGTAATGATACGCCACGGCGATCGCCAGCACGAAGCCGGTCAGTAGCACCAGGTGCAGATTTCCGAAAAACTTGGCCATGATTGTCCCCTACATCCTGTCAGTTTTGGTTGGTTTTTATGACCCGGGCACCGCAGCAGCGGCGCACGGGGGCACTATTGCGCGATTGGGCGCGCTTGTCACGCCTGTTGCGAGTCATTTTCACTCATGCGGCGGATCGGCAATCACCTCATCCTCCGCCTCGCGGAGCAGGCCATGGCGCAGCAGCATCGGCAACTGGGCAAAGGTGAACAGGAACGACAGCGGCATGAAGACCCAGAGCTTGAGCGAGATCCAGGTTCCGAAATTGCCGTTCCGGACGTTGTAGAAGTATCGCAGCACCTCGTTCAGCGCGGCCAGGAAGATGAAGAACAGGCCCCAGTTGCGCGACAGCTTGAGCCAGCCGCGATCATCCAGCCCCTCGAAGGCAGCCTCCAGCAGATTCTTGAGCAAGGCCTTGCCGCGCCATACCCCGACCAGCAGGATCACCGCGAACAGCAGGTAGATCGCCGTCGGCTTGATCTGGATGTAGAACGGGTCGCGCAGCAGGATCGTCAGCCCGCCGAACCCGACGATCAGCAGAGTCGAGAGGCTGAGCATAGGCGAGATGTGCCCGAGCCTCCAGCGCGAAACGATCAGCGCCACGACCGCGGCCACCATGAAGGCTCCGGTGCTTTTGACCACCGCCAGCACTTCGGCCACCGCATCGTGCGCACCGCTGGGCGGCGAGAACTGACGGTAGACCAGGAAGAACACCAGCACCGGTCCGTAATCGACCAGCAGGTTGAGCCAGCCCGACTTGGGCTTCTTGTTGGCTACGTCGCTCATGCCACCCCCGCAATCACGCGCGCGACCAGATCGGGGTCGAACGGGCGCAGGTCATCGATCTTTTCGCCGACCCCGATCGCGTGGATCGGCAGGCCATATTGCTCGGCGGCGGCAACCAGCACGCCGCCGCGTGCGGTGCCGTCCAGCTTGGTCATGATCAGTCCGGTCACGTTGGCCACTTCCTTGAATACCTCGATCTGTTGCAGCGCATTCTGGCCGTTGGTGGCGTCGAGCACCAGCACCACATCGTGCGGCGCCTCGGGATTGAGGCGGCCTAGCACGCGGCGGATCTTTGCCAGTTCGTCCATCAGCTCGCGCTTGTTCTGCAGGCGCCCTGCGGTATCGACGATCAGCGCGTCGATCCCCTTGTCGGTCGCGGCCTTGACTGCATCGAACACCACGGCCGAGGGATCGCCGCCTTCGGGGCCCTTGATGATCTCGATCCCGAGCCGCTCGGCCCAGACCGCCAGCTGCCCGATTGCGGCGGCGCGGAAGGTATCGCCTGCCGCCAGCATCACCGAATAGTCCAGTTCTTGGAACAGGTGCGCCAGCTTGGCGATGGTGGTGGTCTTGCCCGATCCGTTGACCCCGATCACAAGGATCACCTGCGGGCGGGGGAAAGCGACGATGTCGATCGGTTTGGCCACCGGGCGCAGGATCGCTGCGATCTCGTCGGCCACGGCCTGCTTGATCGCGGTCTCATCGGCGCCCTTGTCGAACCGTTCGGCCGCCAGTTTGGTGCGGATCCGTGCAGCGGCGCGCGGGCCGAGATCGGAGAGGATCAAGGCGTCTTCAAGCTCGTCGAGCTGGCCTTCGTCCAGCCGGGTCTTGGAAACGATCCCGGCGAGGTTTTCGGTCAGCTTTTCGGAGGTCTTGCGGAACCCGCCGAACAGGCGGTCGGACCAGCTTTCGCCGCTCATGCAAGCAGACCTTCGGCGATATGGGTGGGGGTTACGGTTACGATCATTCCTGCCTCGGTTCCGGGTGGCAACAGCACCCAGGCGAAGTTCGGCGCATGGCCCGTTCCGTCGCGTTCGGCAAGCACTTCCAGCGGTGCCCCGATCTGGGCAGCGAGCCAGCGCGCGCGCTCGGCGGCAACGGCTGCGCGCAGTTCAGCGGCGCGCGCCTTGACGGTCGGCACGGGAACCTGCGGCATCCGCGCGGCCGGTGTGGCGGGGCGGGGCGAATAGGGAAAGACATGGCCGTGAACCAGGCCCAGCTCGGCAATCAGCGAAAGATTAGCCTGATGCGCCACCTCGTCCTCGGTCGGGAAGCCGGCAATCAGATCGCCGCCCAGCGCAAGCTCGGGTCGCCGCACCTTCAGCGCAGCAACCAGTGCGACCGCCTGGGCCCGGCTGTGGCGGCGCTTCATCCGCTTGAGGATCAAGTCATGCCCGTGCTGCAGGGAAAGATGCAGGTGCGGCATGAGCCGGGCCTCGTCAGCGATCAGCTCGAACAGGTCCGCATCGATTTCAACCCCATCCACCGACGAGAGCCGCAGGCGGCGTAGTTCCGGAAACGCATCAAGTATTGCCGATACCAGCGCGCCGAGCGCGGGCTTGCCGGGAAGGTCCTGACCCCAACTGGTCAGGTCAACTCCGGTCAGCACCACTTCGCGGCTGCCCAGCGCCAGATGCCGCTCAGCGTCTCGCAGCACTGCTGCCACGCCCAATGACCGGCTCGGTCCGCGGCCCTGCGGGATCACGCAAAAGGTGCAGGCATGATCGCAGCCATTCTGGACCGCGATGAAGGCGCGGGTGTGGGTACGGACTTCGGCCCGGGCCGGAGCGACATTCCACGCCCGCGGGTCAAGCTTGGCCACGTTGGCGATCAAGCCGTCAACCTCGGGCATGGCCGACAAGGCTGCGCGCTCGACCTCGGCGGCGCAGCCGGTGACCAGCAGGCGCGCATCGGGCCGATCGCGGCGGGCGCGGCGGATCGCCTGGCGGGTCTGCCGCACGGCTTCGGCGGTAACCGCGCAGGAGTTGATCACGACCAGATCGCTTTCCTGCGCGAGCAGGCCGCGCAGTTCCTCGCTTTCCGACATGTTGAGCCGGCAGCCGAGCGAAATCACTTCGGCGCCCATCAGGCCGCTCCGAAATAGACCGGATCGAAATCGCCGCGAAAGCTCTCGGTTGCGGGGCCGGTCATCAGGATCCGGCCCGTGTCGGTCCATTCGATCATCAGATCGCCGCCGGGCAATGACACGGTAACCTTGCGATCGACCAGGCCGCGCCGCATGGCGCCGATGGCGGTGGCGCAGGCCCCGGTTCCACAGGCCCGGGTCTCTCCCACGCCGCGCTCCCATACGCGCAGGCGCAGATGCTCGCGGGTCACCACGGTGGCGACATTGACGTTGATCCGGGCCGGAAACAGCGGATCGTGCTCGATTTCCGGGCCAAGCCGGTCAAGTTCGATTGCGTCGCAGTCGGGCGTGAAGAAAATAACATGCGGATTGCCGACATTGACCGCTGTCGGGTTCTCCAGCGTCTCCCAGGCTAGCGGCATGTGATGGGTATCCATTGCATAGGCGAGGGGGATCTGGCCCCATTCGAAACGCGGCTCGCCCATGTCGACAGTGATCCCGGTGGCGCCGGGTGCAACCTCGATCAGTCCGCCCAGCGTCTCGACCCTGGCTGGCGTGCCCAGCAGCAGGCCGATCGCGCGCGAGGCATTGCCGCAGCTTTCAACTTCGCCGCCGTCCTGATTAAAGAACCGCGCCTTCAATGCCGCGATAGCGGATGGTTCCAGCACAACCAGCTGGTCACAGCCAATCCCGGTACGCCGGTCCGCCAGCGCCGCCGCAAACGCATTGGTCAGCGGCGGCAGCGCATGGGCGCGTCCATCGAGCACGACGAAATCGTTGCCCAGGCCATGCATCTTGATGAACGGAATCCGCATGGCCTGCGCTCTATGCGCTGGGCGCAGCGGCGTAAAGTGTAGCGATCAGGCGCTGCGGGCGACAGGCGCGATCGAGGTTTCCGTCTCAGGCGGGACGGGGGTCTCAAGCAGCAGATTCAGCTGCGCCAGTTCGGCCTCGGTTTCTTCGGCGGATTCAGGGTAACCGTAGAGATAGCCCTGGCCCTTGAACTTGCCGAGCCCGCGCATCTTTTCGAGCACCTCCTGGCTCTCAATCCCCTCGGCGGTGATCGGCAGTCCGAGACCTTCGCCCAGCGAGATAATCGACTGGATGATTGTTGCGCTTTCAGGACTGTCGTTCACTGTCGTCACGAAACTGCGATCGATCTTGATCCGGTTGAATGGCAGGCTGCGCAGCTGGGCAAGCGAGCTATAGCCGGTTCCGAAATCGTCCAGACTAACCTGGACACCCTGATTTTGCAGGCTGGTGATCATCGAACGGACCATTCCGAGGTTTTCGTGCAGGCAGCTTTCGGTAACTTCGATTTCAAGCCGGCTGGGCGGGAAATTGGCCTCGACCAGCATCTTGAGCAGCTTTTGCGCGAACCACGGATCGCGCAATTGCAGCGGCGAGATGTTGACCGACAGCGTCAGGCGCGGATCCCAATTGCGGGCATCACGCAGTGCGCGGGCGATCAGTTCCTCCGAGATCGGGGCGATCAGACCGATCTCCTCGGCCACGGGAACGAAGATTTCCGGGCTGACTTGGCCCAGAACCGGGGATTTCCAACGCGCCAGCATCTCAAACCCGGCCAGTTCACCGGTCTCAAGATCAACCTGCTTTTGGTAGAATGGCACGAATTCACCCTTACCAATCCCGCGGCGCAGACCCGCTTCGAGTTCACTGCGGAACTTGAGCTCGCTCTCCATTGCCGGATCGAACCAGCAATGCCGGTTACGGCCACGCTTCTTGGCGTGGTACATCGCGATATCGGCACTGTGCAGCAGCGCCTGTGAATCGATTGCCGAGCCGGGTTCGCGGCTAGCTATTCCGGCCGAGATCGTCGTTTCGATTTCAGAGCCTTCATAGGGAACCGGGCGTGCGACGGCAGCAATCAGTTCTTCGCTCAGGCTGTCGATCTTGTCGGTCCGGCCGGCGGGATGACTGACCACACAGGCGAATTCGTCTCCGCCGATCCGGGAAAGCAGGGCGCCTTCAGGCAGCACCGCGAACAAGCGCCGCGCCGCTTCGATCAGCAGAATGTCGCCAGCGGCGTGGCTGTTGACGTCATTGACCTGCTTGAACTTGTCGAGATCGAGCATGATCACCGCCACGGCATCGCCCCGCTTTTCGGCTTCGCCAAACAACTGCTCAGCGGCCGGACCAATTGCGCGCCGGTTGAGGCAGCCGGTCAGCGCGTCGGTTTCGGCCAGTACCCGGGCCTGTGCCTCGGCGCGGCGACGTTCTGCAACTTCGCCGGTCAATTCGCGGTATCGGCGCCAGCCAAAGATCACGAGCGCGATGTTGAGAAGGAGGGCATTGACCAGGAGCTTGTCCGGACCGAGTCCGGTTCCGCTAAACGAGCGCGCAATTGCGGGAAGAACCGTCCCACCAGTGCCGACAAACATGATGATCGCGGCGATAGCGATGCCCAGCGCGACGACGTCCTTGCCGGTACGGGCAAGGGGCGAATTGTTGTCGTGCAGTCTCTCTGTATCAGCCAGCGGGTTGCGCGGCATGTTCTTCGACCCCTTCAGACATCGAGCAGCGAGCCTGCCCGAAGGGATTGAAATTTGAGTTAAGAACGTAACAACCGGTTGGAAAGGCTATTTCTTTAGACCTATCTCGCGCAGGCGTTGCTGCAGGAACTGGTCTGCTGTGATTGGATCGGGGTAGCGATCCGGATTGTCCGGGGTGATGCACTGCGGCAGGGTCTTGATCGGAAAGTCGCTGCGCAGGTGCAGGAAGAACGGCATCGAATAGCGGCTGAACTTCGCCCGTTCCGGGTTGGGATTGCGCACGCGGTGGATGGTCGAGGGCAGGAAGTGGTTGGTCAACCGCTCCAGCATATCGCCGCAATTGATCACCATCGCGCCTTCCGGCGGCGAGGCGTTCATCCATTCTTTGCCCTGGAACAGCAGCTCCAGCCCGGCTTCCTCGGCGCCCAGCAGCAGGGTGATCAGATTGATATCGCCGTGCGCCCCGGCGCGGATCGCCTCGCCTTCAAGGTTGGGGATCGGCGGGTAATGCAGCAGGCGCATCACCGAATTGCCGTCTTCGATACCCTTGTCGAACCAATGCTCGTCGAGCCCCAGGTAAAGCGCGATCGCCGAAAGGATCGTTGCCCCGGTCGCGTCGAACTGGCGGTAAAGTTCAGTGAAGACGTCCTGAAACCCTTCGGGCCGCGCTGGCCAGACGTTGGGCGGCATCGAGGCATCGGCCAATGGGCTGCCATCGGGCAGGTCGCGTCCGACGTGCCAGAACTCCTTGAGGTCGTGGTGCCTGGCGTCCTTGGCGATTTCCACCCCGAACGGAGTATAGCCGCGCGCGCCGGCGATCACCGGGTCGTGATAGCTGCGCTTCTCATCCTCAGGCAGGGCGAAGAATTCTTCGGACAGCTTCCAGGCCTGGTCGATCAGGCCGCGGTCGATTTCGAAATCCTTGACCATCGCGAAACCGAAGGTGCGGAAACTCTCTCCAATGGCTTGCGCGAACTCCGCCTTGGGCAGGTTCAGCGAAAGGACGGGGATGGCAGTAAGGGACATAGGTGGACGCTTTCGAAATTCTGATGCAATGGGCGGGCCATAGCCCCTTTGACGAGTTCTGGCATGACCAAAATCAAATCCTATTGGCTGATGAAGTCCGAACCCGACGTGTACAGCTGGGACGATCTGGTGGCCGAAGGCGAGGGGACCTGGGACGGGGTTCGCAACTACACCGCGCGGTTGCATCTGCGGGCGATGCGGAAGGGCGACCTGGTGTTCTTCTATCACTCCAACATCGGCCTGGAGATCGTCGGCATCGCCGAGGTGACCGTCGAAGGGTTCCAGGATCCGACCGATGAGACCGGCCGCTGGACCTCGGTCAAGCTGAAGCCGGTGCGCAAGCTCAAACGCCCGGTGACGCTGAAAGAAATCAGGGCCGATCCGGCTTTGGCGGACATGGACCTGCTGACCAAGTTCCGGCTTTCGGTGAGCACGGTGAAGCCGGAGGAGTGGAAGCACATCCTCAAGCTGGCAGAGCGTGGATGAAGGTTACCCCTTCGCCTTCGCCCGCAACCCGGAGATCGTTGCACCGCCGGCACTGAGCTGTTCTGGATCGATCAGCAGATGCAGCAGGCGCAGGCCTTTGCGGTCCTTGGCTTCGCCCAGCGCGGCATGAAACTGCTCGGTGGTTTCGACCCGCTGGGACCAGCCGCCGTAGGCAACCGCCAGCGCGGCGAAGTCCGGATTGTGCAGGGTAGTGCCTGAAACCCGGCCCGGGAACTCGCGCTCCTGGTGCATCCGGATCGTGCCGTAGGTGCCGTTGTCGACCAGCACGACCAGCAGGTCCGCGCCGTACTGTACCGCGGTTGCCAGCTCCTGCCCGTTCATCAGGAAATCACCGTCACCGGCCAGCGCGATCACGGTCCGCTCCGGATGGCGCAGCGCGGCGGCGACTGCTGCCGGCACGCCATAACCCATGGCGCCAGCGGTTGGCGCCAGCTGGGTCGGGAAACCGTTGTAGTGCCAATAGCGGTGCCACCAGCCCGAGAAATTGCCCGCGCCGTTGCAGATGATGCTGTCGTCCGGCAGCGTGTCACGCATCGCGGTAACGCAGGCCGCCATGTCGAGCGGGTAGGGCGCGGGCTTGGCGCTGGTCCAGTCCAACCATTGACCATGCGCTTCCTCGCCGGCATCGAAGGGCACCACATCGTCGTCCCACAGCGCGGCCGCCTCGGCGAATTCGGCCATGTCGGCACAGATTGCCAGATCGGGGCGATAGACCCGGCCAAGCTCATTGGGATCGGGATGGACGTGGATCAGGGTCTGGCCGGGATGCTCGGGCGTTACCAGCGTGTAGCTGTCGGTAGTCGCCTCACCCAGCCGTGCGCCGATCGCCAGGATCAGGTCGGCCTGCTTGATCCGCTCGACCAGCTTGGGATTGGGCCCATAGCCGAGGTTGCCAGCCCAGACCTTGCTGGCGTTCGAAATTGCATCCTGACGGCGGAACGCGCCGGCCACGGGCAGCCCGATCCGCTCGGCAAACTCGGTAAAGTGCTCGCGCGCCTTGGCGTGCCAGCCGGCCCCGCCGACGATCGCCACCGGCGCGGCGGCATCGGCGATCAGGTCCATCATCACCTGCATTGCATCGGGGCAGGGGGGCTGGGCCGGGCGGTGGATCGCCGGGCGGGGAGCCACCCCGCTGACTTCATCGAGCAGCATGTCCTCGGGCAGGGCAATCACCACCGGTCCCGGGCGTCCGGCCTGGGCCACGGTCCAGGCGCGGGCGACATATTCGGGGATGCGCCTGGCATCGTCGATCCGCAGGACCAGCTTGGCCAGCGGGCCGAACATCTGGCCGAAATCGACTTCCTGAAATCCTTCGCGGTCTTTCATCCCGCGATCGACATCGCCGATGAACAGCAGCATCGGCTGCGAATCCTGCATCGCGACGTGAACCCCGATCGAGGCGTTGGTAGCGCCCGGGCCGCGGGTGACGAAGCAGACGCCGGGTTTGCCGGTCATCGCTCCGTCGGCGCAGGCCATGAACGCCGCGCCGCCTTCCTGGCGGCAGATCACGGTCTGGACTTCGGGCGAGTCATGCAGCGCATCGAGCACCGCGAGGAAACTTTCGCCGGGGACCGTGAAGATCCGGTCGGCACCCTGGGCGATAAGGCAATCGACGAGCAGGCGCCCGCCGTTAACTGTCGTGTCTGAGCTCATGGGCGGGCTTTAGCGAGCGGGCGCTGCCGGGGCAACTTTGGTTGGGGATGAAACCACCGGCATGGTTACTGTGCCACTATGGGAAGGTGGCCGTTAACCGCGATTTTCCGGCTGGTACGATGGTCAACAGGTTCTTAACCTTGGCTCCATGAAAAGACGGTCGCTGGTCATTACCGATGAAACTGCCCGCCACCCGTTTCGGGCCGGGCTTGCCCCGCATATCCGGTTGGGAACCGAGCCTCGCGCCACTGCGCGTCGGCGGCCATGGTTCAAGCTGGATGACCTGCGCGACTTTCTGATGGCCTATTGCGCCTGCTTTCTGGCGGTCAGCCTCTATATCGCCTGAGCTGCGGCGCGCTCAGCCGCTACCAGCTTGCGGCCAAGGTAAGCCGAATAGATGCACATAATCGCGCTGAGCAGAACCTGATCGACGATCGGCACGCCGGCGGCTGACAGGCCGGTCGCGATCAGCGAGCCAAGCACCATTGCGCCCGAATTGACGATATTGTTCGCGGCAATCGTCCGCGAGGTTTGGGTCTTGTCGACGAAAGTGGTCAGGAAGGCATAGAGCGGAACCACGAACATCCCGCCCGCCACCGCGATGCCCAGCAGACAGATCATCAGCGCATAGGACATCGGATGCGCAAGGAAGCCCGCGACATCGTGCATTGTCCCGCCAACGGGATCGCTCCATTGTCGGCAGACCAGGTAGAAGGCGACCACGAACAGCCCCATCACCAGTACCGAAATCGGCGAATAGCGCGCTGAAACGGTACCCTTCAAGAGTGCGTTGACCGACATCGAGCCGATCGCAACCCCGACCGAGAAGATCACCAGGAACAGGCTGGCCACTTCCTTGCTGGCGTGCAGCACGTTCTTGGCCAGCGGCGGGAACTGCACGAACAGCACGGTTCCGATCGTCCAGAAGAAACTGATCGCCATGATCGCCAGGAACACCCGTTTGTCGTGCGAGGTCTTGCGGACCAGTTGGATTGAGGCGCGGATGAAGTGATAGTCGAGCGGCTCGGGATCGCTCATCGGCGGGGCGGGCGGGACCTGACGGCTGGTAAAGTACCCGATGACCGCCGTGATCACCACGCCCGCGGCGGCCCATTCGACCGGGATCCAGCCGGCGACGATCGTCCCAGCCAGGATCGCGATATAGGTACCGGCCTCGACCAGTCCGGTTCCGGCCAGTACTTCGTCCTGATGCAGATGCTGAGGCAGGATCGCGTACTTGATCGGGCCGAAGAAGGTCGAATGAACCCCCATGCCGAACAGCGCGAGCAGCATCAGCGGGATCGCAACGGCGTGAACCAGAATGCCTTCGAAGGCCATGACGAGTCCAGCGGCGCCGATCGCCATGATCCCGATTTCCGCCGCCTTGACCATCCGGATGATCCGCGCCTTGTCGCGCATGTCGGCCAATTGTCCGGCAATCGCCGAAAGCAGGAAGAACGGCAGGATGAAAATGCCCGAGGCGATCGCGCTGAACTGCCCCTCGGCCGCTTCCGACTGATAGACCTGATAGACCACGAACAGCACCATCGCGTTCTTGAACAGGTTATCATTGAAGGCATTGAGCAGCTGGGTCACGAACAGCGGAAGAAAGCGCCGACTGTGAATAAGATGGGTCTGGGTGGTCATGAACTCGCTGCGGATAGCCCCGGTTGGCGCGGACCCTAGCGGCTGATCCCCTGCGGACAAGCCCGAAGTATCTCTTTTGCCCGAAGGGATGGATCGCTATGCCATGCCACATGATGTCCCTGCCCAACATCCTGACGCTGTCACGGATCGTCGCGCTGCCGCTGCTGGTCTTCCTGATGTGGTGGCCGGAATGGGAAACGGGCTATCTGATGGCCTTCGTGCTCTACTGCGCGATGGGAATCACCGACTATTTCGATGGTTATCTCGCCCGGTCGAGCGGGGCGGTCAGCAAGCTGGGTCAGTTCCTCGATCCAATTGCCGACAAGATCATGGTCGCGACGGTGATTCTCGTCCTCGCCGCCCAGGGCCTGCTGCGCGGGCCGTTTGTGGGCGATGCCCACGTGATCGCCGGACTGATCATCCTGGCGCGCGAGATCGCCGTATCGGGGCTGCGCGAATTTCTGGGCGGATTGCAGGTTTCGGTGCCGGTCAGCCGCCTCGCCAAATGGAAGACGACCTTCCAGATGATCTGCCTTGGCGCGTTGATCCTGGGCCGCGCGCTGCCGGAGTGGAACGTCGATCTGGGCGGTTTGGTCGCCAATGTGCCGCACACCGTGGGCCTGACTACGCTGTGGGCGGCGGCGGTCCTGACGCTGGTGACCGGCTGGGATTACCTGCGGGTCGGCCTCAAGCACATGGACTAAGCCGGTTCGGGTACGAGCCGCCAGGTCAGTTTTATCGCGATTGCCGCGACTACCAGTCCGCCGATCAAATCTATCATATAGTGATCGCCGCTGTAGGGCACCGACAGAAGCATCACCGCATTCAGCGCCGCCGCCGGCCAGAAACAGCGTGGCATCCGCCAATAGGTTGCGGTGAACAGGATTGCCATCGCCGTATGAAACGACGGGAAGCAGATGATCCCGACATAGGGCAGGTCGCTTCGCTGTCCGGCCCGCAACGCCTCGTGCGCTTCCCACGCCGGGGTCTTGAAGCCGTAGGCATGGGCAGGTTCGACCGCCGGGATCAGCGCGCTGATTACAATCGTGATCACCAGCGCGATCATCGTCGCGATCATCAGCTGGGCATTGCGCCGGGCCGATCCGAAATAGGCGATCAGGATCAGCGCCAGATAGGGTTGGAGTGCGTAGGAGACATAGGCCTTGGCCGTGACCCATTCGAGCCAGGGCCGCGCCCGGACGAAGTTCGCCCAGTCGATCCACGAAAAGCCGATGGCGCGGTCCGCCGCGGCGAACAGGTCGGTCTGCAGCGGCATCGCGGCGGTGCTGGCCAGAAAGGTCAGCTGGGTTCCCGCAGTGGGCAACAGCGACCAAAGCGCGGAATAGACCAGAACCTGGAACAGCTGGTTCTCGCGCGGCCGCCACAGGTGATAGACGAAGGCGAGCAGACCAGCCACGGCCGGCATCAGCAACATCAGGTGCAGCGGCGGGTTGAAGCTTAGCCCGAACGCTGCGCTCGATCCGAACGCCAGCACGGCAATCACGCAAACTCCCAGCACCGCCATCGCATCGTGACGGGGCAGGGCCAGCATCTGCCAATAGGACTGAACCGGGGCGGGAGGCGCAACACTAGCCATGACCAGCGCGATAGGGGCTTATGGTAAACGGCTGGTTAGCGGAAGCAGCTCAGCCAGCCCGCAGCTCCTCGGCCAGCAGGCGGAATTCCTCTGCGCGGGGGCTGTTCTTGCGCCAGACCAGGGCGATTTCGCGGTTGGCGCTTGCGCTGATCAGCGGGCGGGCGACCACCTGGGTGCCGTTGAGGATCCCGGCATCGAGCGCCATTTCCGGCAGCATGGTCAGGCCCAGGCCATTGTCGACCATCTGCACCAGGGTGTGGAGCGAGGTCCCGATCATCGTCGCGCTGGCGCGCAGTTCCGGGCGGTTACAGGCGGCGAGCGCGTGCTCTTTCAGGCAGTGCCCGTCCTCGAGCAGGAGCAGCCGGTTCTCGTCGATCAGATCGGCCGAGATCTCGGCCGGCGGATCGCGCGGATCGTCCTTAGGAAAGGCGACCCACAGCGCGTCGAGCTCGATCGTTTCCTTCTCCACCTCGCCGGTCGGATAGGGCAGGGCGAGCAGTACGCAGTCGGAGCGGCCATGGTGCAGCGATTCGATTGCCGCCGCGCTGGTTTCCTCGCGCAGGTAGAGCTTCAACTGCGGCCGTTCGCGGCGCAGGCGCGGCAGCATCCTCGGCAGCAGGAACGGAGCAATCGTCGGGATCACGCTCATCCGCACTTCGCCCGAAAGCGGCTGGCCGGCGGATTGGACCATGTCCGAAAGCTCTTCGGCCTCGCGCAACAGGCGGTGCGCCTTGGCGACCACGGCATTGCCCAGCGGGGTGAACCGCACCGCGCGCTTCGTCCGCTCGACCAGAGTCACCCCCAGCAAGGTTTCCAGATCGCGCAGCCCCGCCGACAGCGTGGACTGTGAGACGAAACAGCCATCCGCAGCGCGCCCGAAATGCCCATGCTCATGCAGCGCCACCAGATATTGCAGCTGCTTGAGCGTGGGCAGGTAAGTGGTCATTCGGCAGCCTCGGCCTCAGTGCTTTCGGCCGAATCGGCTGCTTCGGCCTCGGCAGCTACCTCAACCCGGGTCATCTTGAGCTTCCCGTTGACCACCGCGAAGGCCATCTTGCCTTCGACCAGATCGAGCGCGTCGCGGCCGAACACGTCAAAGCGCCAGCCCTTGAGCAGCGGCAGTTCGCGGATTCCGGCGGCGAGCAATTCCAGATCCTCGCTCCGCGCCAGCAGGCGGGACGCGACATCGATCTCGCGGCTGCGGATCTTGAGCAGCAGCTTGAGCAGGTCGGCGACCAGCGCGCCTTCCTTGCCCAGCGGTGCACCGCGCGGGGTGCGGGGGGGCAGTTCGGCTTCGGTGAGCGGTTTGGAATTCTCGATCGCGGCCATCATCCGCCGGCCGATTTCGTTGTCCTTCCACGCCGCCGAAAGGCCGCGAACCTTGGCCAGGTCGGCCTGGGTCTTGGGCGGATGCGCGGCGATGTCAGCCACGGTTTCATCGCGGGCGATCCGGCCGCGCGGGATGTTCTTGTCCTGCGCTTCCAGCTCGCGCCAATGGGCCAGCGCCTTGAGCCGGCCGAGCATTGCCGGATTGCGGCCCGGCGCCTTGATCCGGTGCCAGGCGAGATCGGGATCGTTCTTGTAGCCCGCCGGATCGGCCAGCTTTTCCATCTCGATATCCAGCCATTCGCCGCGCCCGGTCTTGATCAGGCGCTGCAGCAGTTTGGGGAAGATCTTCGCGAGGTGGGTGACATCGCCGATCGCGTAGTCGATCTGCCGCTCAGTCAGCGGGCGGCGTCCCCAGTCGGTAAAGCGCGCGCCCTTGTCGATCTGCAGGCCCAGCCAGCTTTCTACCAGGTTCGAATAGCCAATCTGCTCGCTTTGGCTGACCGCCATCATCGCGATCTGGGTGTCAAAGATCGGGTGCGGGGTCTTACCGGTCAGGTTGTAGACGATTTCGACGTCCTGTCCGCCGGCGTGGAAGACCTTCAGCACGTCCTCGTTGTTGACCAGCAGGTCGAGCAGCGGGGACATATCGATATCCTTGGCCAGCGGATCGACCGCCGCGGCCTCATGGCTGTCGGCGATCTGGATCAGGCACAGTTCTGGCCAGTAAGTGTTCTCGCGCATGAATTCGGTGTCGACGCACACGAAATCGGCCTTGGAGAGCCGGGTGCACAGGTCCGAAAGCGCTTCGGACGTCGTAATCAAAGGATGTATCTTCATCGTTCTTTTCTGTAGGTGACCCCGTGCGGGGTCGCGGCTTGACAAAAGCACGGGATTCGCCTGTTAGCCCGCGCTTTCGCCCCTGCAACAAAGTGGGCAGCTTGGAAAGAGTTTCGATGCATATTTATCGTTCGCACACCTGCGGCGCGCTGCGCGCTTCCGACGTTGGCCAGACGATCCGTCTTTCGGGCTGGGTCCACCGCAAGCGCGACCATGGCGGCGTGCTATTCGTCGACCTGCGCGATCACTACGGCATGACCCAGATCGTCGCTGATGTGGACAGCCCGGCGCTGGCGGTGCTCGAGGGCCTGCGGGTGGAATCGGTTGTCACGATCGAGGGCAACGTGAAGGCCCGCAGCGACAGCACGGTGAACCCCAACCTGCCGACCGGTGAGATCGAGGTCTATGCCCGAGTGGCAACCGTGCTGAGCCGGGCCGAGGAACTGCCGCTGCCGGTGGCTGGCGAGCAGGAATATCCCGAGGATGTAAGGCTGAAGTACCGCTTCCTCGATCTGCGCCGCGAGACGCTCCACGCCAACCTGGTCAAGCGCGCCGCGATCGTCCGGGAAACCCGGCGGCGGATGGAAGATATCGGATTTACCGAATACTCGACCCCGATCCTGACCGCCTCCAGCCCCGAAGGCGCGCGCGACTTTCTGGTGCCCAGCCGGATCCACGCAGGCAAATTCTTCGCGCTGCCGCAGGCGCCGCAGCAGTACAAGCAGCTGCTGATGGTCGCGGGCTTTGACCGGTACTTCCAGATCGCCCCGTGCTTCCGCGACGAAGACCCGCGGGCCGACCGGCTGCCGGGCGAGTTCTACCAGCTTGACCTGGAGATGAGCTTCGTCACCCAGGAAGAAGTCTGGGATACGATGGAACCGGTGATGGCGGGGATCTTCGAAACCTTTGCCGAGGGCAAGACCGTGACCAAGGCGGGCGAGTTTCCGCGCATTCCTTATGCCCAGGCGATGCTCGATTACGGCACCGACAAGCCGGACCTGCGGAACCCGCTGATCATACGCGACGTGACCAGCGAATTTACCGCCTCGGGCTTTGGCCTGTTCGAAAAGATCGTCGGTTCGGGCGGCGTGGTCCGGTTGATCCCGGCCCCCAACACCGCCGACAAGAGCCGCAAGTTCTTTGACGACATGAATGAATGGGCCCGCAGCGAAGGCCATGCCGGGCTGGGCTATGCCACCCGCAAGGGCGGCGTGTTCGGCGGCCCGATCGCCAAGAACCACGGCGAAGACAAGATGGCCGCGCTGTGGGATTCACTGGGCCTCGGCCCCGATGACGGGGCGTTCTTCGCCGCCGGCAAGCCGGAGCAGGCCGCCAAGCTGGCCGGGCAGGCGCGCACCCGCACCGGCGAACAGCTTGAACTGATCGACAAGGATGCGTTCAAGTTCTGCTGGATCATCGATTTCCCGTTCTACGAATGGGATGAGGAGGACAAGAAGCTCGACTTTGCGCACAACCCGTTCTCGATGCCGCAGGGCGGGATGGAGGCGCTGCAAAGCCAGGATCCGTTGACGATCAAGGCATATCAGTACGACATGGTCTGCAACGGCTATGAACTGGCCTCGGGATCGATACGCAACCAGCATCCGGACCTGATGGTCAAGGCCTTCGAACTGGTCGGGCTCAGCCAGGCCGATGTCGAAGAGCGGTTCGGCGGCATGTACCGCGCGTTCCAGTACGGCGCGCCGCCGCATGGCGGGATGGCGGCCGGGGTCGACCGCATGGTGATGCTGCTCTGCGGGGTACAGAACCTGCGGGAAATCACGCTGTTCCCGATGAACCAGCGCGCCGAAGACCTGCTGATGGGTGCGCCCTCGGTCCCTGAACCCAAGGCGCTGCGCGAACTGCACATCCGGGTGATCGAACCGGCGAAGGGCTGATCCGCTCGCCCGGTCGACTTCCTAGCAACTTGTGCGGGTGCGCCGGGCGCTGACCTTCATCGACTGGGTCTGGGGGGCATCGGGGCCGGAGAACTTGAAGTCGACGCTCCAGTCGACCACGCCATCGCTGTACTGGCCTTTCGACAGGAAGCTGACCTGACGGTCGCCCATCGTACAGCGCATTTCAAGTTCGAGCGATCCTGCGCCGCCCGACCGCGAGGTGCAATTGCCGACATCCGCAATCGAATTCATCGCATCGTGCATTTCGGTGGCGAGCTTGTTCGATTCGCCCGCCTTGATGCAGGACGGGTTCTTGGTGCTGTCGACCAGCTTACCGCTGCTATCGAAGGCCTGCATTTCGCCTTCCCACCAGCCCGGGGTGAAGGCCGCGCTGAACGAATCCGCCCAAATCGTCAGGTGCTGGCGGGTTTCAGCATTGCGTTCCTGGGTGGAAGCGGCCGAGGGGAGCAGGGCGAGCGCGACGCAAGCGGCGGCGGCAAGGGCGATTCGAGGTTTGAACATCGGGAATCCTTGGCGGAGAAAGCGCGGCAAAGTGCCGTTTAGGCAGGCTTAAAGTGCATTGGCGATATGTGCAATCGGTGCACCCTCTTGCCAGCGCGCGCGGGCTTCTCTAGGGCGAAGTCCAACTGAATTTCATCTGCCGTTCACGAAGGGACACACCATGAGCGACACCGCCGACCGGGTTAAGAAGATCGTTGTCGAGCACCTCGGGGTCGAGGCTGACAAGGTTACCGAAGATGCCAGCTTTATCGACGATCTGGGCGCTGACTCGCTCGACATCGTTGAACTGGTCATGGCCTTCGAAGAAGAATTCGGCGTCGAAATTCCCGACGATGCTGCTGAAAAGATCAGCACCGTCTCCGACGCGATCAAGTACATCAACGACAACAAGGGCTGATCGCCTTTGGTCTTCAGGCCTGACTGTCCAATCCCGGCCATTCTGGATGGCGATTGACCCAGTTCATGGTCTTTGACAGGCTCGGCCCGCAATGGGCTGGGCCTGTTGTCTTTTTTGGTTTGGAGAAAGTGCAATGCGGCGTGTTGTCGTAACCGGTCTTGGCCTTGTCACCCCTTTGGGCGGCGATGTCGAGACGACCTGGGCCAACCTGATCGCCGGCAAGAGCGGCGCCGGACCGATCACCCGGTTCGATGCCTCGGACCAGAAATGCACGATCGCGTGCGAGGTCAAGGGACCGGACCATGAATACGGGTTCGATCCGGGCAAACGGGTCGATCACAAGGTTCAGCGGCAGGTCGATCCGTTCATTATCTATGGTATCGATGCCGCCGGACAGGCGCTCGAAGATGCCGGGCTGACCGAGATGAGCGACGATCTGAAGGAGCGCACTGGCTGCTCGATCGGATCGGGCATCGGCGGGCTTCCCGGAATCGAGAGCGAATCGATTGTGCTGCACGAAAAAGGACCGGGCCGGGTTTCGCCGCACTTCGTGCATGGCCGGTTGATCAACCTGATCTCGGGTCAGGTCAGCATCAAATATGGCCTGATGGGGCCGAACCATGCGGTGGTCACCGCCTGCTCGACCGGGGCGCACTCGATCGGCGATGCCGCGCGGATGATCAAGGACGGCGATGCCGACATCATGCTGGCGGGCGGCGCCGAAGGGACTATCAATCCGCTGGGCGTGGCCGGGTTCGCCCAGGCCCGCGCGCTCAACTGCAGCTTTAACGACCGCCCGACCGAGGCGAGCCGTCCCTATGACAAGGACCGCGACGGCTTCGTGATGGGCGAGGGCGCGGGGGTGGTCGTGCTTGAGGAATACGAGCACGCCAAGGCCCGCGGCGCGAAGATCTATGCCGAAGTGGTCGGCTATGGCTTGTCGGGCGATGCCTACCACGTCACCGCACCGCATCCCGAAGGCAAGGGTGCCGAGCTGTCGATGCGGATGGCACTGCGCAAGGCCGGGATGGGGCCGGGCGACATCGACTATGTCAACGCCCACGGCACTTCGACCATGGCCGATACGATCGAACTGGGCGCGGTCAAGCGCGTTCTGGGCGATGATCTCAGCGGTGCCTCGATGAGCAGCACCAAGTCGGCCATCGGCCACCTGCTGGGCGGGGCCGGCGCGGTCGAGACGATCTTCTGCATCCTCGCGATCCGCGACCAGATCGTCCCGCCGACGCTCAACCTCGACAATCCCGACGAGGGGACCGAAGGCGTCGATCTGGTACCCAAGGTGGCGCGCAAGCGCACCGTTCGCGCCGCGCTGAACAATTCGTTCGGGTTCGGCGGAACCAATGCCAGCGTGATCGTCAAGGCAGTCGACTGATGCTGGGATCGCGCTGGGGCCGCACGCCGTTTCTGGCGGTGCTGGCGCTGATTCTGGTCGGGATGACCTGGTTCGTCGGCGGATGGTATTCGTCAGGCCCGCTGGGCAAGACCGCGGCCTTCACCGTGCCCGACGGATCGAGCCTGTCGAGCGTCGCGGCCAAGCTGGAGAAGGAGGGGATGATCTCCTCCGCTTCGGCATTCAAGCTGCGGGCGCGGGTGCTGGGGATCGGTTCGACGATCAAGGCCGGTGAGTTCGAACTGCCGGCAAATGCCTCGATGTCGCAGGTGTTCGGCCTGATCACCGGCGACGAAGTGCTGCGCCGGTTCGTGACCGTGCCCGAAGGTATGCCCTCGATCATGGTGCACGAGCGGTTGATGGCAAATCCCTGGCTCACCGGTGAGGTCGCCGTGCCGGCGGAAGGCACGATCCTGCCCGATACTTACGAGATCGCGCGCGGGGAAAGCCGCAAGGCGGTAGTCGCGCGGATGCAGGCAGCAATGCAGAAAGCCCTGGCCGAGGAATGGGAAAAGCGCGGTTCTGGCACGGTGGTCAAATCCCCGCAGGAAGCCGTGATCCTTGCCTCGATCGTCGAAAAAGAAACCGGCAAGCCGAGCGAGCGCAAGATGGTCGCTGGGCTTTATTCAAACCGGGTGCGGCAGAGCATGCTGCTCCAGGCCGATCCCACGATCATCTACCCGATCACCAAGGGCAAGCCGCTCGGCCGGCGGATCCGGCAGTCCGAGATCAACGCGGTCAATGATTACAACACGTACACGATGACCGGCCTTCCGCGCGGACCGATCACCAACCCTGGGCGCGATTCGATTGCTGCCGTGCTCAATCCGGCTCAGACCGACGTGCTCTACATGGTCGCCGACGGCACTGGCGGACACGCCTTTGCAACGACCCTGCAAGAGCACAACGCCAACGTGCAGAAGTGGTACACGATCCGCAAGGAACGCGGCGACTTCTGATCTCTCAGGGTTCGGCGATGTTGAACCCATTGGAAATCGGATCGAGCGCCGCCTGCAAGGCCGCTACCGCCGCCGGATCGCCATCCACTTTCACGCCCATGGCCTGAAGCTGGGCCAGCGGCATTTTGAGGAAGAACAGCCCCAGCATAGCCCGGCGCGGACCGGTTATGGTAACGTTCGGGCTCGCTCCCGGCTGACCGACCCGAGCTATCAGGACTGACTTGCCGACTTCGATCCCGACATCTTCCCTGGTATCGGTCAGCACCAGATTGATCGTTACCGGTGCAATCATTCGCTCGGGTGCATAGCGCGTCGCAATTGTATCGAGCAGCAGCTGGGTCGGCACCGCCGAAATCATGTCGACGCCCTGTGCCTGGATCGGCCGCGGTTCATAGCCCTGGCGCAGTTCGCGCGCGGCGGAAAGGAACTGGTTGCGCCAGATCCCGCTTTCGGCCTGATAGCCCTGCTGCTCATAGCTGTCGGCCAGCAGCGCGCGGGCCTGCTTGTTGGCCGGATCGGCGAAGACCAGCTGGTTGAGCAGGTCCGACGACCAGCGATAGTCACCCGCTGCCATGGCCTTGCGCGCCACGGCCAGCACCTTCTTCGCGCCGCCGATAGCTTCGACATAGCGCCGGGCGCGCTCCTGCGGCGGCCAGGGGTGGAGGTTGGCGGGATTGCCGTCATACCAACCAAGGTACCACTGGTAGACCGCCTTGGAATTGTGGCTGTAGGTCCCGTAGTAGCCGCGGTTGTACCATTGTCCGGCCAGTTCGGGAGGCTGAACCAGCCCTTCGGCGATTTCGACCTGGGTCTGGCCCTGGTTCATCCGCCGCACGCTCTGGTCATGGAGATAGCGGTAGTTGTCGCGCTGGCTTGCCAGCATGGTGGCGACTTCGCCCTGGCCGAAGCGCGGCCAGCAGTGGCTGGAGATGACCACGTCGCTGCGCACGCCATACAGCCGCAGCGCCTCATCAAGATAGCCAGCCCAGGCATGGGTATCGCGCACCTTGGCCCCGCGCGGGGTCAGAATGTTGTGCAGCGAGCAGGTGCTCATCTCGGCCGAAAGAAACACCTTCCGGGGCACGATGTAGACGTTGAGCTCGCTCGGCGCCTCGCTGCCCGAAACGATCTGGAATTCCAGGTTCACCCCGTCGATCGTGCGGGTGTCCCCGGTCTTTAGGATCGTATCGGTGGGCGGGATCAGCGTGATCTCGCCGCCGGCTACGCCGGGCCCGATCCCCGATCCCATCTGCCCTTTTGGTCCCGGGGTGAGTGATGTGCCGAACTGGTAAGTCGCCCGGCGGCCCATGGCGGCACCGGCCATCACGTTTTCCGAGGCGGTTTCCTTCATGAAGTGGTCCGGCGCGATAATCGCGACTTTGCCAGCCTTGACGTCTGCTTCGGCCACGATCCCCCGCACGCCGCCATAATGGTCGCCGTGGCTGTGGCTGTAGATCACGGCGATCACCGGCCGTGCACCCAGCTTGGCATTGGCCAGTTCCAGCGCCGCCGCGGCCGTTTCGCGGTTGGTCAGTGGATCGACAATGATCCAGCCGCTATCACTGCGGATCAAGGTCATGTTCGAAATGTCGAACCCGCGCACCTGCCAGACTCCATCGCTGACCTGGTAGAGGCCGTGGAGGCGCAGGTTGGTCATTTCACGCCACAGCGAGGGATTGACCGTGGCTGGCGCCGCGCCGGTGACGAAGTCATAGGCGGCAAGGTTCCAGACCGGCTTGCCTTGGGCATTGCGGATGATGGGGTCGTCCCGGGTGGCTACAAATCCGCGCCGGGCGAATTCGGCATCGCGCCCGTCTTCTGAGGGCAGCGTTCCGGCGGCAGCCTGCTGTGCCTTGATCGTGGCCGGGCTGGCCTCCTTGGGCTGCAGCGCGGGATCCTGGGCGGGTTCAGCGAGCGCGGCGGTTCCGCTCAGCAGCAAGGCAAGGACGCTCAGGCGCAGGGCATGGCGATACATGGTGGGTGGTCTCCTCTCTCCGGGGAACAGGATGCGGTTGGGCACGTTTCGAAGCAAGCGCATTCAACTGGGCCATTAAATGGCTTTGACGATCATTGTGAGCATAACAGCCAATTTTGCCGATTAGACGCCTGAGTTTAACGGGCAGCGCGACAAGGAGATCATAGCAATGCTTGGACGTACCATTCCCGATGTAACCCTCAAGACCAGGGTCCGCGACGAAGCGCTGGGCGGGCCCAATCCGTTTCGCTGGCAGGACCTGAATGTCCGTGATGAATTCGCCGGCAAGAAAGTCGTGGTCTTTTCGTTGCCCGGAGCCTTCACCCCGACTTGCAGCAACGAGCAATGCCCGAACTACGAACGCCTCTATGACGTGTTCAAGGCCGCCGGGGTCGACGAGGTTTACTGCCTGTCGGTCAACGATGCCTTCGTGATGTACCAGTGGGGCAAGAGCCTTGGCCTGGAGAAGGTTAAGCTGCTGCCCGACGGCTCGGGTCACTTCACCCGCCGGATGGGAATGCTGATCGACAAGGACCACCTCGGCTTCGGCCTGCGCTCGTGGCGCTATGCCATGATCGTCGATGATAACGCTGTTACCCACTGGTTCGAGGAACCGGGTATCAACGACGATGGATCCGACAGCGATCCCTATGGCGAAACCGCGCCGGAGAGGCTGCTCGCCGCGCTGACCAACGAGCCGGTAGCCCAGGCCGCCTGATTGAGCTAGGTGCGGGCGGTGGCTGCAACTTCCCCCTCCCATCCGCCGTCCGCACCTTTCATCGTCACCGGCGAGTTGCCGGTCGACATCTTTTCGTGGTCCAACAGCCTGCGCGCGGAGCATTTCCCGCCTGAGCGCAATCACCTGAAGGCTCACGTTACCCTGTTCCATTCCTTCGCCCCTTCGCTGCGCGAGGAGCTGCCCCGCTTTCTAGCGAAGATGGCTGGTGAATTTGCCGCGCCACAAGCCGAGGTGACCGGCGTGATGGACCTGGGGCAGGGGACCGCGATCGCTTTGCGCTCTCCCGGCCTGATGGCTGTGCGCGAGCGGATCGCCGAGCATTTCTGGGACATGCTGACCAGGCAGGACCAAGGCGGCAAGAAGCTCCACATCACGATCCAGAACAAGGTCACGCGGGCCGAGGCGCTGGCCCTGCAACAGCAACTGCACGCGTTGCTTCCGCTGCGCCGCTTTGCCTTCACCGGCCTGGGTTTGCACCTCTACCGAAACCCGCATTGGGATGCGGTGGGGACATGGAAGTTTCGCGGCAAAGAGGGTGCTTGACCGGGGGCCACGTCCACCCTATGTGCGCCGCCTGCCCGCACGACGGCGGCGGGCAAGCCATGGTATGGCGGAGTAGCTCAGCCGGTTAGAGCAGCGGAATCATAATCCGCGTGTCGGGGGTTCGAGTCCCTCCTCCGCTACCATTCAAGTCATTTATCACTTGGTTTTCAAAGGATAATATGACTTTCTCGGAAAATCGAAACCACATTTGTTCCCACACTTTATCTGGGTTCGAGTGGGCTGCTATGCCCCTCTCTGGGATCGTTTCGCGCGCCCTTCGACGTTACCGCTCAGCTTCACTATCTTCTCCCCGCACGAATCCTGACTGTGCATCGCACCGGCTGCTGCGAGGTTGCGGCAGACTTCCGGCAAGCGTCGATGGCATCGCGGTTGTCGTGCTGGATGTCAGCGGCCTGCACCAATACTTTCCATGCCTCGGCGCTGTCACTCTGCATTAGCCGCGCGCCTGCATCCCAACGTGTGGATTCGCCTAGCATCCGCGCCGCCATGCGTTCGGGCCAGTGCCAGCTATCGGGCATAGCGCGGGCGATTGTGCCGGGAAGGAACGACCATAGCAGGATACCTGCCAGAAAAGCTCCGCTCGCCACCTGGTAGAGCTGCTGCCGTTGCTCGGCGGCTGTACGGGCGTGGGCGGTGACGCTGCGCATAGTCTGGGCTGCATGGTGCAAATCGTCCCGTGCCTGGCTGATCCGGTCTTGATCTGTCCGCCGCGCAGCTTCGGCTGCTGCGGCGATCCGATTGCCGATGCTGTCAGGGGTCATCTGCATCGCCGGATGACCAGCCATGCCTTTCAGGCTCTCGCTAATCGCGCTCATCCGCTTGGCCATTACGGTCAGGGTTGCGCCGTAGTCGGGAATGACAATGTCGGCGCGTTCGGCGGCAAGGTGCTGGACCGCCCGGCGCATGAGTGCCAGCTCGCCTTCAAGGCGGGTAAATGCCTCGGCGGCGGGATCGCCTGCGGCCTCCGGGGCGGGCGGGTCAGGGTCGGGTTCCGGCTCAAGGTCCAGGGTCAGTTCCACGTCATCCGTATCGGTATCCATCGCATTTCTCCTACAGGCCCATGCCGATTGACCGGCTCCGCTCCATCGAGATGGAAGCGGCAAGGTCGCGGGCCAGATCGCGACCGAGTTCTGTCTTGATGCCAAGTTCGCGGGTGCGACCGCGCAGCAAGGATTCAACCTGCGCGTCGCGCTCCAGTCCCTTCGCCATGTCCGTCATGCGGTTGGTGAGCCTTTGCGCGCCACTAATGTCGCCATCGCGCTTCATGATGTCCCGCGCCTGCCCGAGCCGCTGCCAGTCACTCACAAAGCGGTCGGCGCGCTGAGCAGGATCAATGCGGATTTCGGCTTCAAGTTTCATGGCGCGCATTGCGCCCTGGGTGCGGCCATCGGCGGCCTCGCGCGCCAGCGAGGGCTGGCGCTGCAAGGCGCTGGCGAGGTCGGCTGTGCCATGAGGCCGGATCGCATCGAGCGCCTTTCCGGCCTTCTCCAGCGCGTCACGCTGGTATGGCAGGACCGGCAATCCCTGTTCGCGCATCTGCCCGATGTCGGCGGCGGCACGGGCATAGCGTTCGACCGCGCGGCGCTGATCGGACAGGCCAGCCTGATCGGTGGGCAGCGCTTCGAGCCGGTTGGTTTGCGGGCGGAATCCGGCGAAGATCGACTTCGCCCGTTCCGGCAACTGCCGTGCGATCTCCACGATACGTTCGCGGAAAGTGATGCCGCGCCGTTCGGCAAATTGCTGCTCGGGCTTGTAGTCGCTGGCCATGTCCTTGCTGCGCTCGCGGCTCAGCGTGCGGACCAGCATTGACTGATCGGTGAAATCATCGCGGCCATAATGCAGGGCCAAGCCGTCTCGATGACGCGACATACCAACGTAAGCCCCGTGGCTGTCCATGCCGGGGGTGGCCAGCACGTGCGCGTGGTCCACCGTCATGCCCTGCGCCTTGTGGATCGTGGCGGCATAGCCATGATCCAGATGGGCATAGTCCTTGGTATCGAATGCGACGTTGCGGCCTTCGTCGGTGCGCACGGCCATGCGTTGCGGCGTCACCTGCTCGACGGTGCCGAGTGTGCCATTCTTGACGCCCAGGCCCCGCTCATTGCGGAGGAACATGATGCGGTCGCCGCTGGCGAAATGGCGATCGCCACGCGCAGCGCGGATGGCCACGTCTTTGCCCAGTTCGCCGCTCGTACGCAGCCGCCCGCGCGCCGCGTCATTGAGCTCGCGCACCTCATCATTGGTGTGGGTCAGGATGATCCGCGTATCGCCAGGGCTTGCTTGCCGATCGCGATCCCAGCGGTCGATCAGTTCGCCGCGCACTGCCTCCCGCGTCTCGGCAACATGGACCATGCCCCGTTTGCCATAGGCCTGAATGGCAAGGCCGGTGCGCCCGGTCGCGAGATGCCGGGTGGCGTCCTGCTGCCAGCCGTCATGTTGGCGGCGGACTTCACTGATTTCGACGCCGCCGTGGCGTTCGTGGATTGCACGAAACGCCGCTCCGGCTTCGATAGCCTGGAGCTGCTGAGGGTCCCCAACCAGGACAACTTTCGCGCCCGTATAGGCGGCATGGGACAGCACGCGCTCCATCTGGCGCGTGCCGACCATGCCTGCTTCGTCGATGACCAGCACGTCACGGGACGTGAGCAATTCGCGGCCCTGACCCCACTGATACTCAAGGCTGGCGATGGTGCGCGATGCGATGCCCGAACCGTGCTCCAGACCCTCGGCGGCAATGCCTGACAGCGCGGCACCGCGAACGGTATAGCCAGCGCCTTCCCAGGCCTCGCGCGCCACGCCCAGCATCGCGCTCTTGCCGGTCCCGGCATAGCCGACGACAACACTGAGGCCGCGATTATCGGTCACATGCTCGAACGCCGCGCGCTGCTCGCCGGACAGGATCAGGCCTCGTGTCTTGGCGCGCACCAGCGCTCCTTCCCGGTCTTTCTGATCGACGCCGTTCCGCTCGCGCTCCGCCATCAATCCCGATGCGCGTTGCAACCGCTGTTCTGTTTCGATCATGGCGCGCGAGGTGAACCGGTCTTCGCCGCGTCCGTCCTTGACCAGCGCAATCATATCAGGCGAGCCGCGCACCGCACTCATCGCCAGATCGAACTGCTCTTTTCCGTCGCTGTGCCGGTGCACGAACATCGCCAGGTCACGGCCTGTGAACGTGGCTTGGCTGTGCGTGATCGCGTCAAGCGCGACCTTGGGATTGGCGATGATCCGCTCGCCATTGCGATGCGCGACGGCACGGTGTTCCTCTATCCGTTCCGCCTCTAGCCCGCGCTCGCCCATTCGCGATGCGGCGGGGCCGATCTTGTCTTGCGGCTCCAGCGCGATGCCCTGCGCCTCCAGGCTGCGGTGATCGACGCTCGCGTCGATGTCGAGTTCGGCCAGGCGCTGATTGACATGATCGGCCCAGCGTTCGCGCCACTGCTCGACCAGTTCGGCCTTGTTCCACTCGCGCACCTTCGCGCCGAACCCGTCTTTGCCGACCTCGCGCATGGTGAGCATGACATGGGCGTGGGGTTTGGGCTGACCGTCCGCGCCAATATCCCAATGGACATTGAGGTCGGCGATCATGCCCTTTTCGACGAACTCGGCTTCTGCGAATTCGCGCGCCAACTCGATGCCCTGTTCCCTGGTCAGCTCGCGCGGAATGGCGAATTCGACCTCGCGGGATAGCTGCGCGTCCTTGCGTTTCTCGGCAGCCTCCACCGCATTCCAGAGCTTTTCTTGGGTACCGAATTCCTCCGGTGCACCCTCCGGAAACATCACTTCGGAATGAACGACCCCGTCCTTGTTGGTGAAATCATGGTCACGGTCGAGCCGTTCGTCGTGCAGCCGCTCGGCCCCGCGATAGGCGGCGGCTGCTACTGCGCTGCGCCCGCTCGACCGGCTGATGACTTTGACGGAGAGGTGGAAGATCGCCATGTCGGCAATCCATCTACGCCATGAGCGCAACGTCGGCACGACGTATAAGCGCGCCCTCCCATGATAAAATCCTGCTCGGGACTATTCAGTATCAGGCCGTCTCTACGACTCTACAGCATTGGGTGAGCATCGATATTATCATCAGCACATCGCCCCACAACGGAGAACTTCGATGCGCAAACCTCGTGACTTTGATTCGGAACTCAAGGCACTCGCCGATAAGGCAAGGCAGCTCAAGGAACGCCGCGTGCAGCAGCTTGGCGAACTGGTGATCGCCACCGGGGCCGATGCGACAGATGCGGAAACGCTGGCCGGTGCACTGCTGGTCATTGCGGAAACCAGCGAAGCCCAACGGAAGGAGGCGTGGCGCAAGCGTGGCGCGGCCTTCTTTCAGAGCAAGGCGCGCAAGCGTGGCGAAGGAACTGAACGCCAGCCGGATGGCACTCTCCCGCTTCACGGCGGCGCGGCATCGGCTTGAGGCACGAAAGGCGCGAACCGACATGCGCGAATGGCAGGTCAAGCGCCGCGAACGCACGCGGCAACTGATCGAACTGGGCGGCCTGGTCGTGAAGGCCGGGCTGGTCGAACTGGCCGACGATGATCGCGCAACGCTCTACGGCGCGTTCCTCACGGTTGCCGCCAAGCTGCGAGGCGAAGAACGCGAACAGGCACTGTTGCTTTGGAAGCGGAAGGGCAAGCGGGCGTTCGAAACTGGATAGGTTGCCGTTGATGCCCTTCACGGCTCGTTTGTTCAATCAGAGAGGTCCGGGAACTGACAACAGTGTTCCATTGCTGCCGCTCACGCTTTGCGGCTGATGGCATCTGTCAATTGGTCAAGGACATTTACCCGATCTTACCGGTCCGATACCATGCGAATCAGAAAACTGCGGATTCGGCCATTCCAAACATTCGGTTTGCGGTGCGGGGCTCGGCAAGGTGAGGGGCCTGCTGACATGAAGACCAAAAATTCGCACGGATCTATTCCATTGCCAAAGCTCGCATTTCAACGTCGGCCAAGACTGTCGGTCTGGCAGGCGCTCGCAATGCGGGGAGCAATTGTCCTGGCGCTGATCGGCGTCGCGCTGGGCGGCCACTGGCTCGACCGGGGCGGGTTGCGCGACAATGTAGATGGAGAAGTGTCGCTGGTTGACGTTGTCTATTTCACTGCCGTGACTGTTACGACCGTCGGTTATGGCGATATCGTCCCCGTGACCGACCGGGCGCGGATGTTCGATACGTTCGTGGTCACTCCTGTCCGGATATTCGTCTGGCTGATATTCCTGGGGACGGCCTACACCTTTGTGTTACAGCATCAATGGGAGCAGTTCAGAACGCGAATGACCAGACGAACACTCAAGGGCCATACAATCATCTGCGGATTTGGCACGGGCGGAGCGCTGGCTGCACAGGAACTGCTGCGGATCGGCCATGCACCGGAATCGATCATCGCCATCGATCCTTTGCAGGAGCGGATTGATGAAGCAACCGCGATTGGGCTGATCGGAATCGTTGGCGATGCCCGCAGCAATGCTGTTCTCAAGGCCGCAAAGATATCGACGGCGCAAGCTCTGCTTGTGGCGACCAGCAAGGATGATGCCACTGCACTCGTCGTTTTGTCTGCGAGGCAACTCAATGACTCAATCAAGATCAGCGCGACTGTGCGCGCGCAAGAGAATGAAAGTCTGCTCACCCAGGCGGGGGCGGATGTCGTCATAAACCCGGTGAGCCTCGGAGGCCATCTGCTCGCCAGGTCCTCAGCGCACCAGCATGCGGTTGAATATCTGCGCGATCTGGCGGCGTCGGACGGACAGGTTGTTCTGCGTGAGCGGACTGCTGAAGGGGCCGAAGTCGGAAAAGCGCTGACGGATCTCAGGACGGGTTTGGGTGTCCGACTTATCCGCGATGGAGCACCAGTCGCCGCTGCGCAGGGCAGCGAACCCGTCGTCAAGTCTGGTGACCTTCTGGTAGAGATTGTGACGGTGGCGCCATGATCGGTTTGCTGGCCGTGTGGAAGCGAAAAGGTAAGCGAGCGATCGATGATCAGGAAAGCAGGTGAGTATCGGTAGACTGACTTGCACTGTTTCCACCATCCATTTGACGATGAGCAGTGTCGGCTTCGCGGCCATTAGGAAGTTAACCTGCAATCTCGGATTTGTGGCCTTTCCCTTGAGAGACGGTGTCGTGGGATGCCGCCGCTCGATCATTCCCGGCGAGATTGTAGGCGTCATCGAAGCTGGCGACGATATCGGTTGAACCCCGAATGTCCTTAGGGCGTTCTGCCCGACCGTTTGCAGGGTCGAACCGCCGGTTTTTGCAGACCGCTGCTGCATGAAGCTGCTAGTGGGGAGCTCGAAGAGACAATTTGGAAACTTGAATCTATGACCAGTACCAGTCGTTCTAATTCTGCCTTGCGCGATTTTCTGGCAAGCGAAGCGGCTGGCGGCGTAATCCTGATGCTGGTTGCGATTTTGGCGATGGTTGTCGCAAACAGTCCGCTGGCGGATAGCTATTTTAACCTGCTGCATGCTGAAACTGGGCCGGTCCTGAGCGACAAGCTCGGCCCCATGACGGTCCATCTGTGGATCAACGATGCGTTGATGGCTGTGTTTTTTCTTCTGGTCGGTCTGGAGATCAAGCGCGAGTTCGTGGATGGGCGGCTGGTCACATGGCAGCAGCGCCGACTGCCATTCATTGCAGCTCTTGGCGGCATGGCTGCCCCGGCACTTGTGTTTCTCGCCTTCACAGCAAGTGCGCCCGCGCTGGCGCGCGGCTGGGCCATCCCGGCAGCGACCGACATTGCCTTTGCTATCGGGGTGATGGCGCTTCTGGGCAGCCGGGTTCCCACTGCTCTCAAGCTGTTCCTTACCACGGTCGCCATAGTCGATGACATGGGAGCGGTTGTCATCATCGCGCTGGCCTATACGGCCAGCATCAAGGGCCTCGCATTGCTCGCGGCAGCTGCCATTCTTGGCGGCATGATGCTGTTAAACCGGACAGGAGTGCGCCACCTTGCTCCCTATCTGGCGGGCTTTGCGCTGCTCTGGTTCGCCGTTCTGGTATCGGGCGTCCATGCAACTATCGCCGGTGTCCTGGCTGCTTTCACCGTGCCGGTGGTGGCATCGCCCGGCAAGCCGGATTCACCAGATTCCCCATTGCACCGGCTTGAACACGGTCTGCATCCTTGGTCTGCATTTCTGATTGTTCCGCTGTTTGGTTTTGCCAATGCCGGAATTTCTCTCAAAGGCTTCAGCCTCGGCACCCTGCTACAACCGCTTCCGCTCGGTATCGCAGCCGGGCTTTTCTTGGGTAAGCAGCTCGGCATATTCTCGTCGATATGGATCGCGGTAAAACTTGGCATTGCCCAACGCCCGCGTGGTTCGACCTGGCTTCAGGTCTATGGTCTTTCCGCGCTGTGCGGCATCGGTTTCACCATGAGCCTCTTTATTGGGATGCTCGCCTTCGCCACTACGCCCGAACTGGTCGAAGAAGCCAAGCTGGGCGTCATGGCCGGATCATTGCTAGCTGGGGTGCTCGGCTTTTTGGTTCTTAGGTTTGCTTCGCCTGCCGCTGACGCAATGGGCGCGGAAGCAGAGATTGAGCGGGAGATTGCAACGGACGGTGATGTGACCGCGATCGAAACGGTTACCGGCACCCTCTGATTCTCGGTAATGCGATTGGCCTAGCACACTCTCATGCCATAGCTGAACAACGCTTAGTTCTCGGCCATGGGGCCGGCATCGCCGAAAAAAGTTCTGCCAGTTAGTCGCCATCCCCCCCGGTTGCAACGTCTTGCGCGGCATCGTTCACCGAGACCATTTTCGGAACCTTGGGATTCTCAGGAAGCGGTTGTTTCTCCTTTCCTGCAATTACCTCCATGGCGGCGCGGCCTTCCACCCCATAATAGCTGCGGAGCCGGACCTCTGATTGTGGGAAGGGTATTTCGATGCCGTGGCTGCGCAATGCGTCATCAAGTGCCCAGTGATAGGCTGCCATCATCGACCCGGGTCGCTTGACAGCCTCTAGGCTTGGCCAGACCACCAATTCGAAATTGAGTGCTGAATCGCCGAAACCCGTCATCCAGACCTGCGCCTTGCGGTTTGGCGTGTCGGGTAGGGTGAAAGGCACCGCCGCCGCCGCTTCAAGAGCGGCCAGCCTGACAAGTTCCTTGTCTGACCCATAAGCGACAGGAAACGGAATATGGATACGGCGTGACGCCCGGTCCCGCGTCCAGTTTTTCAGCCGTCCATTGAGCAAGTTTGCGTTCGGGACGAGGACATCGACATTGTCATTCGTCCTCAAGGTTGTCGCACGGGGGCCAATCGCGGCTACTGCACCCGCTGCACCCTCATCAATCTCTACAAAATCGCCAATTTCGATGCTGCCGTCGAACAACAAAATCAGACCGCAGACGAAATTCTTGACAACGTCCTGGAGGCCAAGACCGATGCCCACGCCTAGGGCACCCGCGAACAGCGAGAGAGCCGAGAGATCGACGCCAAGTGCTGAAATGGCGGCAGCAATCGCAGCCACGACGATCACATATCGCGCTACCTGCCCGCCGACATACAAGGTTGAGGCCCGATTTTCCCCAAGCCGTTTTTGCGCCCGGCCGATCAGATAGCGGATCAGCCACACCGCCAGAAAACTTGCCGCAATTATGATCGCGGCCGAAGTGATCGATTGCAGCGAAATCCCGGTTGACCCGATGCTGAATATCTCGCGGCTCAGAATTTCGTTGGGCTTGGTCATATCTCATCAATAGCAGAGTTTGAAATTCCAGCCCCATCTTCATGAGGTCTCTAGGCTCAGGACCCATTAAA
>NZ_DJUW01000008.1 GCF_002440635.1 Novosphingobium sp. UBA6272
CTCGGCCGACGCCGAGGGCAGCGTGCTCGCGATCCGGCGGCGGGACTGATATGTCCGAACTGCCGGGACCGACCACCGACCACCGCTACATCCAGGTCGCCCGCGCGCTGCGCAAGGAGATCGTCGACGGCGTGTATCCCGTTGGTTCGCAGCTACCGACCGAACACGAGCTGTGCCAGCGTTTCTCCGTCAGCAGGTACACGGTGCGGGAGGCGCTGCGCCGGCTGCGGGAGGACAACTTGGTCTCCTCTCGCCCGCGGGCGGGCACCATGGTCGTGCCCCGGCCGTCCTCGCACGCCTACGTCCAGGACGTCATGTCGATCAACGATCTGCTCGCCTTCGCGACCGGGGCCCGGTTCGCCATCGAGTCGATCGCTATGGTCACCATCGATCGCGAGCTGGCCGCCCGAACCGGTCTGCCGCTCGGCGAGGAATGGCTTGCGGTGGTGGGGTTCCGGCGGGCCGAGGACTCCGATGTCCCCATCTGCCGAACCGAGTACTACATCAACCGGTCGTTCGCGGCGGTGGGCCGGATGCTGCAGAACCACACCGGGCCGATCTTCCCGCTCCTGGAGGATCTCTTCGGGATCAGCGTCGTGGAGGTGCGCCAGGAGATCACCGCCGTGCAGCTCTCCCCCGAACTGGCCCTTGCCGTTACCGACGAGCGGGTGCGCTGGGCGCTGAATGGCGAACTGATCGCCGAACAGGGCGGGATCGTGCTGCGTGATGGCGACGAACTGGCGTTTCTGCCGCCGGTCAGCGGGGGATAAGGTGGCGATCGAAGTCCGCCTGCTCGACGCGCCGTTCAATCCCGGTCTGTTCGTCGGGCCATTTACCCAGGCGCATCCAGGCCTTGGCGGGGTCTGCACCTTCGTTGGCGAGGTCCGCAGTGGCGGCGGAGTCGAAGCGCTGGAATTGAGTCATTACGCACCGCTGACCCTGTCCGGGATGGAGCGGCTGGCCGAGGCCGCCAGCGCCCGATTCGGCCTGATGGGCATCCTGATCCTGCACCGCGTTGGCGTGATGCTACCCGGTGAGCCGATTGTCTGCGTTTCCGCTGCGGCCACGCATCGACGCGCGGCATTTGACGCGGTCGATTACGCGATGGATCACCTCAAGAGCCGGTCATGGTTCTGGAAGCGCGAAAAGCGCGGCGGGGAATGGCACTGGATCGAGCCGCGCGGCGAAGACCACGCCGATCTTGCGCGCTGGGATTAGCGGTCCAGCGCACCCTTCAATGATTCGAGCACGCGGTCCTGGCCCGAAATGATCGCCACTGCCTGCTGACGGGTTGCCTCGATCGGGGCCACGTCGAGCCCGGTGATCCGCGCTTCGGCATAGAGCGAATCGAGCTCGGCCATGGCGACCATCGCCTGGGCACGGGCCGCTTCGAGCTCGGAGACGGCCACAGTGGCGACCGACCAGCTCTCGCTGCCCATCGGCGCGCCGCGGGCGGCACCGACCAGGCTGCGGGCGCGGGCTTCCTTGCCGGTGAACCGGGCATCGGCGCCGCGCACTTCGGCCAGCAGCAGGTCCAGCTTGTCGCGCTTGGCCGGATCGAGCGGCGGCGGAGCCGGCGGCGGAGGCGGCGGAGCGGGCGGCCATGTTGCCGTGACCCGCTCGGCCGGGCGCTTGGCCAGCGAGGGATAGGCCCCATCGTCGCTTGCGCAGGCGGTCAGGGCCAGGCTAGCGCAGGCAAGCAACGGAAGGGTGAGGGCGCGGGGCATGGCCTGCCCAATAGCATGTCCGACAAACCTTGCCAGAGAGGTTCTTCCGGCGTTGACACTTGCGGGCGGTTCTATTAGGGGCAGCCCTTCTTTGGCACCCCTGCCGTCCGGCGGGGGCCAATGCGCTGCCCGAATTCTCGGGTGGTTAGATGAAAATGAACGGATAAGGGCACCATGTTCGCAGTAGTGCGCACGGGCGGCAAACAATACCGGGTTGCCGCCGGAGACAAGATCGCGGTTGAAAAGCTGGCTGGTGAAGCCGGTGAGACCATCACCCTGGGCGACGTCCTGCTGGCCGGTGACGGCGGCGAAGTGAAGGACGCCAAGGGCGTTGTCGTTTCGGCCGAAATCATCGCCCAGGCGAAGTCGGAAAAGGTGATCGTTTTCAAGAAGCGCCGCCGCCACAACTATCGCCGCAAGAACGGCCACCGCCAGCAGATGACCCTGCTGCGGATCGTTGCTGTTGGCGCCGAAGCCAAGAAGGCCGCTCCCAAGAAGGAAGCTGCGCCCAAGGCTGAAGAAACCGCCGCCGAAGCACCGGCGAAGAAGGCCCCGGCCAAGAAGGCCGCAGCCAAGGCCTCTGGGCCTGCTGAATAAGAATTCCGGAGTAGTTCGAGATGGCACATAAAAAAGCAGGCGGTTCATCGCGTAACGGTCGCGACTCAGCGGGCCGCCGCCTTGGCGTGAAGAAGTTTGGCGGTCAGGAAGTGATCGGCGGCAACATCATCATCCGCCAGCGCGGGACCAAGGTGTACCCGGGCGCCAACGTCGGTCTGGGCAAGGATCACACCCTGTTCGCTCTGACTGCCGGCCGCGTGCGCTTCCATGATGGCAAGCTTGGCCGCAAGTACGTCTCGGTCGACATGGCCCAGGCAGCGGAATAACGGACAGTCGCTAACGGGCTGTCCCTGATGGGATGGCCCCGCCGGCTTAACGACCCGGCAGAACGAGGGAGAGGGGCCAACCCGTCTCCCTTTTTTCGTCTCTTCCTCAGCACGGTTTCGACAGGGCATCCCAAATCGGGTGCACCCTGACGCAAGCCGTAATGGCAATGTCACAGGTCGCGCCTAACAGGCCGGCGTGGGGCGAATGACGAGAGGTGAAAGATGTTCATTCGCAGTGAAAGATTGTTCCTGCGGCCGGGCTGGCCCGAGGATTGGCAGGAACTGCTCAGCCGGATTGCCGACGAATCGGTGGTCAAGAACCTGGCCAAGGTGCCCTGGCCCTATACCGCCGACGATGCCCGGTGGTTTGCCAGCCAGCCGCAGCACCCGCGTCTGCCGCACTTCTTTGTGACCCTGCCGACCAGCGCGGCTCCGGCCGAGCTGATCGGCTGCGTGGGGCTGGGCGAAGTCGATGGCGAGGTTGAGCTCGGCTATTGGTTCGCGCGCCAGCATTGGGGCAAGGGCTATGCCACCGAGGCCGCCCGGGCCGTGCTGCGGCTCGCCCGGGTGCTGGGGCACCGCGAGCTTGTCGCCGGCCACTTCATCGACAATCCGGCATCGGGCGCGGTGCTGCGCAAGGTCGGATTCGTCCCGACCGGCAAACTGCGGCAACGGTTCAGCCTGTCACGTGGGTATGAGACTCAGTCGGTCGAACACCGGCTCGTGCTGGGCCAGCCCAGCGACTGCGATGGCGGAGACGACAACGTAGCCGCCCCGATGCGAGCCGCTTAAGCAACAAAGTTCCTCTCCATTTTCACGAAGTGCAAATGGGAAGGTGGCATTTGCGAAGCAAATGACGGAGGGGTCTCTGCCCTCGCGCATTGCCCCTCCGTCAGCCGCCTACGGCGTCTGCCACCTCCCCAGATGTGCTTTGCAAATCTGGAGAGGATCAAACGCTCAGACCATGACCGCGTCGGGGAATTCGCTTTCCGCCTTGGCGATCAGCGCGCGGTCGTCGTGCTTCCAGGGGTGGAAGCCGGGCAGGAAGTAGGCGACCCAGGCCGGGAAGATCTTGCGCAGCACGCCCGGTGTGCCGACCAGATACCAGGCCAGCTTGGCCTTGACCTTCCAGCCGGTAAGCCCGTCCTGAGCGAGCAGTTCCAGCGTGTCGTTCCAGCGGTTGCGCAGGAAGTTGAAGGTCACCAGCAGCATCGTCACCGCTTTCAGGCGATAGCGCCGCAGCCGGGTCCAGTCGCGCGTGGCGTGCAGGAAGGTGTCATAGGCGACGCCCTTGTGCTCGATTTCCTCGATCGCGTGCCAGCGCCACATCGCTGCCGTTTCCGGTTCGGCATTCTTGAAGTGCTGCGGGTTGGCGAGGAATTCGTGCGCCATCATCGCGGTGTAGTGTTCCAGCGCGATGGTCGCGGCGAGGTTGACGATCTGCGGGCGCTGCTTGATCATTTCCATCAGCTCGCCAACGCGGGCATCGATCCGGGCCATGTCGTAGCCGGCATCGGCAGCGGCCTTGTTGAACACCACGTGCTCTCGGGTGTGGTTGATTTCCTGCTTCACAAAGGCGCGGATCTCGGCCTCCAGCTTGGGCGGGGCGCCTTCGCGGTGGGCCTTGACCGCCTCGATGAACATCGCCTCGCCGCGCGGGAAGGTGGCGGAGAGGGCGTTGTGCCAGGCAGTGGCGACCGGATCGCCGCCCAGCCACCAGCGGCCAGGCTTCTGCGCGCGGCCAAAGCGCTGGTCGCGGACCACGATCTCAAGATCGGCGGGGGTGGGGACATCCAGCTTGCCGAGGGGCGCAGCCGGTTCTAGGTCGAGGGGGAATTTGGTGGGAGCGTTCATGCTGCCCCGATAGAGGTAACTTACACTAATGTCAATAAGGAAGCGCCTGACCCAGGAAGAGAGCCGGACCGTGGCCCTTGAGGCTGCGCGCGCGCTGCTGATCGAACTGGGGCCGCAGGCGGTTACGCTCAAAGCCGTGGCTTCGCGAATCGGACGTACGCACGCCAACCTGCTGCACCATTTCGGCTCGGCCGCTGGTCTGCAGAAGGAGCTCGCCGGGCATCTCGCGGTGACGATCTGCGCGACAATCGAAGATGCCGTGCTGGCCAGCCGGGCCGGCGAGGGTAGCCCGCGCGAAGTGGTCGACCTGACCTTTGATGCCTTCGACAAGGAAGGCGGCGGCGCGCTGGCCACCTGGATGCTGATGAACGGCAACGAGGACGCGCTCGACCCGTTGCTTGAGGCGATTCACGAACTGGTCGACGATCTGGGCGATCACGAGACTGCGCAGATGCACGATGTCACCCATGCCTTGTGCGTGATGGCGCTAGGCGATGCGCTGATGGGCGCACAACTGGCGCAAAGCCTTGGTCTGCCTCGCACTTCGGCGCGCGATATGGCGGAGAAGATGCTGATCGACGGCGCGATTGCGGCGGGGATCGTGGTGCCCGGTCAGCCTTCTGACTGAAGCCAGCTGGGGCGCCATTCGGGCCGAATATCCTCGACCCGCAGGTGATCAACCGCCAGCCCCAGATCGGGATAGACCGCGCGCTGGCGCTTGGGATCGCTCTGCGCCATTGGCACCACCACCAGCCGCCGGTTGACCTTCTGCCGCCAGTTCATCCGCGCAGTGTTCTCCTGCCCGACATAGCAGCCCTTGGTGAAGGACACACCATTCAGCTCGGCGGCGTTGCATTCCAGCCAGAGCAGGTCGGACAGTTCGTCGCTGCCTTCGCAGACATCATGTGAAAGGCGGTGCGCAAGCCATTGCGGTTCGGCGCTTTCCCCTTCCGCCGCCCCGATCCAGCGCTGACCCAGCGCGGGTAGGCGCGGATCGGGCGAAGGACCATCACCCGGCTGCCAGTGTACGCCCAGTTCCGGGTCTGGCGCGATGCCGATCTTGCGGCGCAAGCGATAGAGCGACAGCCGCTTGACCAGCGCTTCGGCCTGATCGGCTTCGGCATCGATCAGCAGGTCTTCGCCCTGGCCCCAGACCACGAAGTCGAACAGCACCTTGCCCTGCGGGCTGAGCAGCGCCGCCCAGACCGGCAGCGGCCCGGTAACATCGTTGGTGACCAACCCTTGCAGGAAGGCGCGGACATCTTCGCCCGGGTCCGAAGCGGTCAGGCGGATCGCGGCGCGGCTGCTGAGGCGGGTGGCGGTCATGGGTGACAGATAGGGCTTCGCACGCAAAATTGCAGCAGTTCCGTCCGCCCTGAGCTTGTCGAAGGGCTGCTTTGTCTTTGCGCGATGCGCGCTACCGCGCGAAGAACAGGACAGTGCTTCGACAAGCTCAGCACGGGCGGTTATGGGGAGGAATGGCAAGCGATTCTCCCATCACTCTCACGATCCGCCGCCCCGACGATTGGCATGTCCATCTGCGCGATGGCGCGTTGCTGGCCGGGGTTGTGCCGCATACTGCGCGGCAGTTTGCGCGGGCGATCGTGATGCCCAACCTCTCCCCGCCGATGACCGATTGCGCCGGGGTTGCGGCCTATCGCGAACGGATCATGGCGGCGCTGCCAGAGGGGATGGACTTCACCCCGCTGATGACGCTCTACCTGACCGACGCCACCGACCCTGATGAAGTGGCGCGTGGCTTTGCCGATGGCGTGTTCGTCGCGGCCAAGCTCTATCCCGCGCATGCGACAACCGGATCGGCCCACGGGGTGACCGACGTGGCCAATATCCGGGCCGTGCTCGAGCGGATGGCCTCGATCGGCATGCCGCTGCTGGTCCACGGCGAAGTGACCGACGCGCATGTCGACATCTTCGATCGCGAAGCAGTGTTCATCGATCGGACCCTGGCCCCGCTGGTCCGCGAACTGCCCGAACTGAATGTGGTGTTCGAACACGTCACCACGCAGGAGGCGGTGCAGTTTGTCGAAAGCGCTGGCGCAAATGTCGCGGCGACGATCACCCCGCAGCACCTTCACATCAACCGCAATGCCATGCTGGTCGGCGGGATCCGCCCGCACATGTATTGCCTGCCGGTGGCCAAGCGCGAGGTGCACCGGCTGGCACTTCGCCAGGCGGCGACTTCGGGTTCAGGCAAGTTCTTCCTCGGCACCGACAGCGCCCCCCACGCGGTCGGCCTGAAGGAAGCCGCCTGCGGCTGCGCCGGGATCTTCAACGCGCCCTTTGCGCTGGAAAGCTACCTGGCGGTGTTTGAAGAGGAAGGCGCGTTGGACAAGTTCGAGGCCTTCGCCAGCCTGAACGGCCCGGCCTTCTATGGCCTGCCGGTCAACGCCGGCACCGTCACGCTGGAACGCGGGCCGGTGCCCGTTCCGGAACAGATCGACGCCAACGGCACCGCGATCGTCCCGTTCCACGCCGGTGAGGAGCTAGGCTGGCGCCTGCTGGGCTAGCCGGCGGCGGCGCTGGTTCCACAGGTCCCACATGAACACCGCGATCGCCGCCCAGATCAGCAAGAAGCAGGCGAGCTGCGCTGGCTTGAGCGGTTCGTTGAACACAAACAGGCCCAGGATGAACACAATCGTCGGGCTAAGGAACTGAACCATTCCCAACGTGGAATAGTCCATGCGGCGCGCGGCATAGGCGAACAGCAGCAGGGGCACGGCGGTCATGACCCCGGAGAATGCGATCAAAAGGCTGGACGAGAGATCGACGCCCAGCGCCGATCCGGCCGGCGCGACCGCGAACCACCAGACAATCCCGAGCGCCAAAGGCATCAGCACCATGGTTTCGACGGTCAGGCCTGCCAGCGATTCGACCGGGGCAAGCTTGCGGACCAGCCCATAGGCGCTGAAACTGACAGCCAGGGTCAGGCCGATCCACAGCGTATCGCGTGCATCCCAGGCCAGGAACGAAACGCCTACGCCAGCCAGCGCCACTGCCAACCACTGTGCCGGGCTGAGCCGTTCCTTCAGGAACAGGGTTCCGGCCACAACATTTGCCAGCGGGTTCATGTAATAGCCGATGCTGGTCGCCAGAACGTGCCCCGTTTGGACGGCTGCGATATAGACCATCCAGTTGACCCCAACCAGCAGCGCGCTGATGGTCAGCAACCGCAATACCGGCCAGGCCAGTGCAGCCTTGAGCGCCGCCCCTTGTCGCAACACGGCGACCAGCAGCAGGCACAGTGGTAGGGTAAAGACGATCCGCCAGCCGACGAATTCGAAAGGGGGAACCTGATGCACCAGCAGCAGGTACAGGGGCATCAGACCCCAGATCAGGTAGGTGGCAAAGGCCATGGGCAAGCCGTTCTGGCGAACATGATCGGAACCGGACGGCATGGATGGGCGCTAGCGGCATGGGGCATCCGAGGCAAGTGCACTGGCCAAGCGCCGGAAAATTGGGCATGACCGCGCCATGACAACATGGTCGCTACGCTATTTGCTGGTTGCTCCGCTGGCCTTGGCCCTTGCCGGCTGCGGCAGCGAAGAAAAGACCGACGCGCGGACCGAACGCGACGGTGCGGTTTCCAATGCGCTGGATGATCCGATCATGGCCGATCCCGATCTTGTTGCGCAGAACCGGGGAGATTCGGCGCTGTCGGGCGGCGGCCCGGCAATGGCCGAGATCCCGCCTGACAAGCGCAGTCCCGAAGAGGCCGAGAAGGCCAGACTGGCAGCGCGGGACTTTTTTGACGGGCGTGCGATCGATCCGGCCCCCCTTCCTGCCGAGACCTTGCCGGAATCCAGATTGGGCAAAGCGGCGACTATGCAGGCCGTGGCCGAGGCCCTGAAGCTGGGCGCGACGCAATGTCCGGCCAAGCTGAACTACAGCTTCGGCTGGGCGGCCCGGATGCCAGCCGAGCTGCCGATCTATCCGCGCGGTCATGCCCGGGTTGCCGCTGGAAGCGATGATCCCGGCTGCAAGCTGCGCGTGGTGCGCTTCGCAACTCCGGTTACCCCCGCGGATGTCATCGATTTCTATCATGCTGCCGCCAGCAAGAGCGGGCTCGCGCCGCGGCGGCTCAAAGAAGGCGGCGATGAAGTGGTGAGCGGCGGCAAAGGCGCTGCACGTTTCGCCGTCTATGTCCGGCAGCGCGCTGATGGACTTACCGAAGTCGACCTGGCGACCAGCGGCTTCTAGGTCGGAAGGGTTCTAGCCCTCGCGCAGGCCCACGCCAATCATCGCCCGGGGCTGTTCCATCTCGGTCGAGGCGACCGGATAGGCGCAATAGTCGGCAGCGTAATAGGCGCTCGGGCGGTGGTTGCCCGAAAGGCCAACCCCGCCGAACGGCGCGGCCGAGCTTGCCCCGTTGGTCGGCCGGTTCCAGTTGATCACCCCGGCCCGGACATTGGCCCAGAACCGGTTGTATTCCGCAGGAGAGCCGCCGACCAGCGAGGCCGAAAGGCCGAACCGGGTGTTGTTCGCTTCGGCAATCGCTTCGTCGAAATCGCTGACCTGAACCACCTGCAGCAGCGGGCCGAACAGTTCGACGTCTGGGCGGTCCTTGATCGCCGTCACGTCGATGATCGCGGGGGAAAGGAACGGCAGGTCATCGTTGGTCCGGATCAGGTGCTTGATCGCCTTCCCGCCATTGCTGAGCAGATAAAGGAAGCTTTCGGTCAGACCGTCAGCAGAACCATTGTCGATCACCGGGCCCATGAACGGAGCGGGCTCATCGAACGGCGCGCCGACGATGATCCGGTCTGCCAGCCGTTTCACCTCGGCCATGATCGGCTCGTACATGGTGTTCTTGATGATCAGGCGCCGCGCCGCGGTGCAGCGTTGCCCGGCGCTGGTGAAGGCCGACTGGACGATCAGCGCGGCCGCATCGGTGATCTTGGGCGTATCCCACAGCACCAGCGGGTTGTTGCCGCCCATTTCCAGCGCCACGATCTTGTCGGGCCGGGTCGAGAGGCGGCGGTTGATCGCAATCCCGGTGTGGGCCGAACCGGTGAACAGCACACCGTCGATCCCCTCATGACCGACCAGCGCCTGACCTTCATCGGGTCCGCCGATCAGCAGCTGGACCACGGCGGCGGAAATCCCCGCCTTGTGAAAGCACTGGACCAGCAGCTCGGCGGTGGCCGGAGTCTTCTCGCTCGGCTTGAACACGATCGCATTGCCGGCAATCAGCGCCGGCACGATGTGACCGTTGGGCAGGTGGGCCGGGAAGTTGTATGGCCCGAGCACCGCCATGACGCCGTGGGGCTTGTGGCGCAGCGCGGTCGTGCCCTGCAGCGCATTGTCGAGCTTGCGCTGGCTGGTCCGCTCGGCATAGGCGCGGATCGAAATTTCGACCTTGTTGATAACGCTTTCAACCTCGGTCCGGGCTTCCCACAGCGGCTTGCCGGTCTCGCGGGCGATCAGCGTGGCGAGCTTTTCGGCTTCCTTGCGTACTTCATTGGCGAAGCGGCGGACCAGTTCCATCCGGTTGGCCAGCGGCTGGGCTGCCCAGGCCGGCCAGGCGCGACGGGCGCGGCCGACGATATCGTCGACATTGCCGTACTTACCGCGCCAGATTTCGGCGCCGGTGGCCGGCTCGTAGGAGATAAGTTCAGGCTTGCTCAAGTGCTTCCCCGTCCCGTTCCGTGGTTGCATCACGAGGGTGCTTGGCCACAGGCCTTAGCCGCTGAACAGGTATATGGAAAGCCTTGCAATTCGATATATCTGGCACCGCAAATTTTGTTTAGGTCCGCCGCAACACCCGGTCAGACCCATCCAGCTTGCACCGCGCCGCACGGCGGGCGATAAGGCCGCCTAAGATGAGCCAGCAAAACGCAACTTCCGCCGAGATCGCCCCAAGCCGCGAGGGCTTTGCCGATCGTTTCTGGACCAGTGGTGACGGGCTCAAGCTGCACTTCCGCGATTATCCTGGGCGCGCTGACCGGCCGGTCGTCCTGTGCCTGCCTGGCCTGACCCGCAATGCGCGGGATTTTTCCCATGTCGCAGAGCGGCTTGCCGGTGACTGGCGGGTGATTTGCCCGGATCTGCGGGGCCGCGGCGATAGCGCTTACGCCAAGGATTCGGCGACTTACAACCCGCTGCAATATGCCGAAGACCTCGGTCTGCTGCTGCAGCAGGAAGATATCGGGCGGTTCGTTTCGATCGGCACTTCGCTGGGCGGATTGCTGACCATGATGTTCGCGATGGCCATGCCGGATCGGCTGGCTGGGGCCCTGCTTAACGATGTCGGCCCGGAAATTGCGCCGGAAGGACTGGAGCGGATCCGCAGCTATGTTGGCCAGGGGCGCAGCTTCCCGACCTGGATGCATGCCGCCCGCGCGCTGGAAGAGGCGCAGGGCGCGGTCTTTCCGGATTACGGGCTCGCCGAATGGCTGGCCATGGCGAAGCGCTGCATGGTGGTCGGTGGCAATGGCCGGATCGTGTTCGATTACGACATGAAAATCGCCGAGCCTTTCTCCCAACCCGGCGGCGAAGCCGGGGTTGACCTCTGGCCCGGCTTTGCAGCGTTGAAGGGGCGGCCCATGGCTCTGCTGCGCGGGGAGCTTTCCGACGTGCTGAGCCCTGCGACCTTCAGCCGGATGGCCGGGACTCTGGACGATTGCGAAGCCGTCACCGTGCCGCGGGTCGGCCACGCGCCGATGCTCGACGAGCCGGAGGCAGTGGCGCTCATCGACCGCCTGCTGGCCCGGGTATGCAAGATAGATGGCGCAGCAGTTTCCTGAAGCGGTCGTTCAGCGGCGCTTAACCGGGGGATTCGCAAGGGATTGGCGTTGAAAAGGCCGGTCCATCCGCTAAACAGCCGCCGACAGTCATAGTGAAGGCATTCGAACTTGGCCCTGAGTCCCCCCAGTAACGGCACCCCTCCAGCGAAGCCCAATGACCGTGATGAAGCGGCCAAGGACGGATTTCTGCGCGAAGTCGATGAGGCTCTGCGCGAAGAACAGCTGGTCACGGCCTTCAAGCGCTATGCCAAGCCGGTGGGCGGGGCGATCGTTGCCGGGTTGCTGGCGCTGGGCGGCTATCTCTATTGGGATCACACCCAGAAGACCGCGGCCGAGCAACTTTCCGAACGCAATGTGCTGGCGATGGAGCGGCTTGAGGCCGGCGCGATCGACCCGGCGATCAAGGACTATGAACAGCTCGCCAAGGAAGGCAGCGACGGCTCGCGCGCCGTGGCGCGGATGCAGCTGGCGGCGATTGCCGCGCAGCAGGGCAAGCTGGACGATGCCGCCCGTCAGTTCGGCACGATCGCTGCTGATCCTGCCGTGCCCCAGCCGCTGCGCGATCTGGCGCTGATCCGCCAGGTGACGATCAAGTTCGACACGATGAAACCCGATGAGGTTATCGCCAAGCTCAAGCCGCTGACGGTGCCCGGCAATGCCTTCTTCGGCAGCGCCGGCGAACTGGTCGGCATGGCCTATCTCGAACAGGGCAAGCCTGAACTTGCAGGCGCGCTGTTTGCCGAGGTCGGCAAGGACAAGAATGTGCCTTCCACGCTGCGTTCGCGGATGCGCCAGCTGGCGGGCGGGCTTGGCTTCGATGCCGGGATCGACGATCCCGAACTCGAAGCCGGCGGCGAGGCCGGGGCGTCCGCCTCGCCTTCCGCCGAAGCCAAGAAGTAAGCAGCGGACAGATTTAAGGAAATGCCGATGACTCCGAATAGCATGCCCCGCCGCTTCTCCGCCTCGCTGGCGCTCGTTCTCGCCCTCGGTCTGGCCGGCTGCGGCGTGTTTGGCGGCAAGGGCAAGCCTTCGACTCCGACCGTCGGCAACCGGGTTCCGATCCTCAGCAAGATCGACACCAGCGCCAAGGTCGATCCGGCCCTGGCCAATGTCGCGGTGATCGTGCCGCCTGCCACCGTCAACGCTGAATGGCCGCAGGCGGGCGGAACCGCCAGCAAGAGCTATGGCAACCTCGCGATGGGTGCCAATCCGACGATCGCCTGGACTGCCAAGATCGCCGGATCGAGCGCCAAGCAGCGGCTCGCTTCCAGCCCGGTGATCGGCGGAGGCAAGCTGTTCGTGATGGATACGGATGGCACGGTCCATGCCCTTGACGCCGCATCTGGCGCGGCGGTCTGGCAGCAAGGCTTCCAGATCAAGGGCGACGGCGCGACTTCGGTCTATGGAGGCGGGGTCAGCTATTTTGACGGGCGGGTCTATATCACGACTGGGACCGGCGAAGTTGCCGCGCTCGATGCGAACGACGGCAAGGTGTTGTGGAAGGTCAAGCCGGCCGGTCCGCTGCGCGGTTCGCCCACAATCGCGTTCAATTCGGTCTTCGTGATGACCCAGGCCAACCAGATGATTTCACTGAACGCTGCGGACGGCGCCCAGCAGTGGAACCGGGCAGCGTCGGTCGGGCAGACCGGGGTGTTCGGCGTGGCCGCTCCCGCCGCCGGGCAGGGCACCGTGATCGCCGGCTTCTCGACCGGGGAACTGATCGCCTACCGCTATGAAAACGGGCGCGAGCTGTGGTCCGATGCGTTGGCGCGGACCTCGCTGTCGACCACGGTGGGCGTGCTGACCGATATCGACGCCGATCCGATCATCGATCGGGGCCGGGTCTATGCGCTGGGCCAGGGCGGACGCATGGCCGCTTATGAACTGGTCACCGGTCAGCGGATCTGGGAACTCAACCTGGCGGGGATTTCGACCCCGGCGGTGGCGGGGGAATGGATCTTCACGCTGACCGACGATGGCCGACTGCTCTGCATCGCCCGGGCTACCGGCAAGGTCCGCTGGCTGACCCAGCTCGATACCTTCAAGAATCAGGAAAAGAAGAAGGGCCCGCTGTTCTGGTCGGGCCCGGTCCTGGCGGGTGACCGGCTGTGGTACGTCAATTCGCTTGGCCGGGTCTATTCAGCCTCGGTCACCGACGGAAAATCCGAACTGGCCGGCTACCTTGACGCGCAGGTGACGCTGGCACCTGTGGTGGCGAACAACACGCTCTACATCCTCGACGATACCGGCCGGATCACCGCGCTGCGGTGATCTGACCGCGTTACCCGCCGCTTAACCATTTCCCGCTAAGGCGGGCGGGATGAATTCCGCTGCGATCACTCCTGCCGATGTTCGGCCGCAGAGCGACGTTTCCGCCGTGGTCGGCTGGCTCGGCCTGGCGGCGCTGACCCTTTGGGTGATGATCTGCCATTTTTGGCCTGAAATCGTCACTGCACTGGGCCTGCCGATGCGGGCCGAGCGGCTGACCGGCCCCAATGCGGCGCTGACCGGGCTGCTGGTCTGCGCTGGGCCGATGGTGTTGTGGTCACTGCTGGTCGACAAGGTCCACCGCAATCCTTCAACCGGGATCAATTGGGACAAGCCGCGCAAGCTGGCCGATATTGCCGATGTTTCGATCACCAAGCTGGCTGGCCTGTGGGCCACCTGGGCGCTGATCGCGGCGTTCTATGCGCTGGGCCGGTGGTACTGGGAAGGACCGTACCTGTTTGCCATGCAGGTGCTGAGCGCTGCTGCGGTGCCGCTGTTTCTGCTCTCGATCCCCTATGTCATGTGGCTCGATCGCTATCTCATCCAGCCGCGCGACGGGTGCTGGCACTTCGGTGCGATGCTGATCGGGCGCGAGGCCTTCGAGCCGCAGCCGATCTGGCACCACCTGCGCGCCTGGGCGGTGAAGGGCTTCTTCACGGCTTTCATGCTGATGATCGTGCCGGGCGGTTTCCAGAATCTGGTCGCGCCGGACTGGAGCGAGTTCTTCCTTTCACCGGTCGGCATTGCTTCGCTGCTGATCACGCTGATGTTCGTGATCGATGAGCAGATCGGCTCGGTCGGCTACATCTTGACGATGAAGCCGCTCGACGCGCAGATCCGCTCAGCCAATCCCTTTCTGGCCGGCTGGCTGGCGGCGCTGATCTGCTATCCGCCGTTCCAGCTGATGGGCGAGGGGCGACCGCTGTTCTACCTTTATGGCGTGCCGGGGGATGACAACTGGTTCCACACCTTCGGCGCTTACCCGCTGATCCTGTGGATCTGGGCCACGCTGCTGGTGGTGCTGACGGGGATATATGCCTGGGCGACGGTCGCCTTCGGGATCCGCTTTTCCAACCTGACCTATCGCGGTGTACTGACCAACGGGCCCTATGCCTTCACCAAGCACCCGGCCTATCTGTCCAAGAACCTGTTCTGGTGGTGCGCCTCGATGCCGTTCGTCGTCGATACCGGATCGCTGGCGGATTCGCTGCGCAACGCCTTCTTCCTCGGCTGCGTCAGCGCGGTCTATTACTGGCGCGCCCGGACCGAAGAGAAGCACCTGCTGGCCGAAGATCCCAAGTACCGCGCCTATGCCGACTGGATGACGCGCAACGGCCTGATCACGCGGCTGTTTCACCGGCTCGGCAATGGTCTGAAGAGCCGCCGCCCGGTGTTGAGCGCGCAGCCGGCGGAATGATCGCCGTGCGGACCCGCTAGATCGCCGTGCCGCTGTCCGCTTCGTAAACCGTAATCGCCCGGCCGCTCAGCCCCAGTGCGGTGCGTTCCTCGCCCCAGACCGCCATGTGTTCGGTCTTGAGATGGGCACCCAGTTGCGCGCGGCTTTCCCAGACCTCGCTGACCCGGATAAGTCCGGGATCAAGCACGTCTTCGGCATAGTTGTATTCGATGCAACCGGCTTCGGCGCGGGTCGCCAGCATGACCTTGGCCATGAGCGGGCGGGCTTCATCCATGCGCTCGGCAGGAATGCGGAACTGGCCGACTACGATGATCATCAGAAGCTCAACTCGTAAACGCGGCTGATGTCGCCGCCCCATTCGCCATGGTACTTGTCCAGCAGGACCTGGGCAGGAACCTTGCCGGTGCGGACAATCTCGTCGAGCGGGTTCAGGAACCCGGCTTCGGTATCGCCCATCGAATTGAGGCGGCTGCGCGAATTGAGTCCGGCGCGGCTGATCGCCAGTACGTCGGCAGCAATATCGCGCAAGGTCCCGCCGCCAGGTATGGGAGCATCAAGCCCGAGCTTTGGTACCTCGGCGCGGAGCCGCTCACGCCCCTCCATGTCCCAGCCCTTGACCAGGTTCCACGCCGCATCGAGCGCACCCTGATCATAGAGCAGCCCAACCCAGAAGGCCGGGAGCGCGCAGATCTTGCGCCACGGCCCGCCATCGGCGCCGCGCATTTCGAGAAAGCTCTTGAGGCGTACCTCAGGAAAAGCGGTAGAAAGGTGATCGACCCAGTCGCTCTCGGTCGGCAATTCGCCAGGAAGCGCAGGTAGCTTGCCGACCAGAAAATCGCGGAAGCTCTGTCCGGCGGCGTCGATGTACTTGCCATCGCGGAACACGAAATACATCGGCACGTCGAGCATGTATTCGACATAGCGATCATAGCCGAACCCGTCCTCGAACACGAAGCCCAGCATGCCGGTGCGGTGCGGATCGGTGTCGGTCCAGATATGGCTGCGATAGGACAGGAAGCCGTTGGGCTTGCCCTCGGTAAACGGGGAATTGGCGAACAGCGCGGTCGCCAGCGGCTGCAGGGCCAGGCTGGTGCGGAATTTCTGCACCATGTCGGCCTCGCTCGAATAGTCGAGGTTGACCTGGATCGTGCAGGTCCGCAGCATCATGTCAAGCCCCATGCTGCCCACCCGCGGCATGTGCCGCAGCATGATCGCATACCGTCCCTTGGGCATGACCGGCAGCTCTTCGCGGGTCTTGTCAGGCCACATGCCCAGGCCCAGAAAACCCTTGCCGGTCTTGGCGCCAATGGTCTTGACCTGATCGAGGTGACGCCCGGTTTCCGCGCAGGTCTGGTGCAGCGTTTCCAGCGGTGCGCCCGACAGTTCGAGTTGGCCGGCCGGCTCCAGGCTGACCGCGCCATCGCTGCCCGAAAGCGCGATAATGTTGCCGCCTTCGATCACCGGCTCCCAGCCATACTGTTCCAGCGCGAGCAGGAGGTCACGGATCCCGCCGGGCTCGTCATAGGACGGGGCGTGGTGATCGCCGGTGCAATAGACCAGCTTTTCATGCTCGGTCCCGATCCGCCAGCGCTCGCGCGGCTTTTCGCCCTTGATCATCGGGGCGACCAATTGGTCGCGGCTTTCGATCACCGGATCGTTGCGATCTGAAACCTGTCTCGTGCTCATGGCGGGGGAGTTAGTGCCAAGATCGCCGCTGCGCTAGCAAAATTACGACCCGGCCGGGGATCGGCTCACCAATCCCCCTGCGTTCCCATCCATAGCGCGGTCGCTGCGATTGCTGCAGTCTCTCCGCGCAAAATCCGCGGGCCCAGCGTGATCACGCGGGCGTGCGGCAAGGCCCGGATCTCCTCGCGCTCAGCCTGGTCAAAGCCGCCTTCCGGGCCGGTCAGCAGCGCCGCTGGGCCGGCGCACGCAGCAAATTGCTGCGCAGCATTGGCACCGCCATTCTCGTCGGCGAAGAACAGTGCGCGGTTCGCCTGCCAGTCCTTGAGCAAGGCTTCCAGCTTTGCCGGCGCGGCCAGTTCGGGTAGAGCGGTGCGGGCGCATTGTTCGGCCGCCTCGATCAGAATGCTGCGGGCGCGGTCGAGGTTGAGCTTGTCAGCCACGCAGCGCCGGGTCAGCACCGGTTGGATCCGGCGCACTCCCAGTTCGCAGGCCTTTTCCAGCACCAGATCGAAACGGTCCTTCTTGAGCAGCGCCGCGCACAGGGTAAAGTCGGGCACGTCCTCGCGCGGGCGAAGCAGGGTCTCGCACGTGAGCATCACATCGCGCTTGGCGGCTTCGATCACCCGCGCGGCCCATTCGCCGGTCACATCATCGCACAGTACCACTGCATCGCCCGCCGCGATCCGCATCACCCGCGCCAGATAGTGTGCCTGCGGGCCGCCAAGCGAAACCTGCGCGCCTTGGGCCAGAGTCGTATCGACGAACAGGCGCGGCGCGCTTTTCGGGGGCCAGGCGGGGGTGGCGGGCATGGGCAAGGCTCTAACCGACCTACCTTTGCTCGTCATCCTGAACTTGTTTCAGGATCAATTTGGCCGGTAGCTCAACTTGAGAAGGAAGGCGCCGAATTTGCCGCGCGATGGATCCTGAAACAAGTTCAGGATGACGGGGTATGGTGATTTGGCTAGACGGCGGGCAATGAGCACCGCTGAAATCGTTCCCGATACCCAGCACCGCGGGATCGTCGCGGCCTTGCCGCAGCCGCTGCGCGATTACGCGCAGCTCGCCCGGTTCGACCGGCCGATCGGCTGGTGGCTGCTGTTCTGGCCTTGCGCTTGGGGGCTGTTGCTGGCGGGCGGAGTTTTCCGGCTGGGTTGGGCGGATTGCGCCGTGCTACTCGGCTGGCTGCTGCTCGGCGCGATCGCGATGCGCGGGGCGGGGTGCGTCTATAACGATATCGTCGATGCCGATCTCGACCGGCAGGTGGCGCGGACCGCGCTGCGCCCGGTAGCGAGTGGGCGGGTCAGCAAGCGCGCGGCCTGGGTCTGGCTGCTCGCGCTGTGCGGGATCGGGCTGGTGGTGCTGCTGCAACTGCGCTGGGAGGCGCAGCTGGTTGCAATTTCCAGCCTGGCGCTGGTCGCGGCCTATCCGTTCATGAAGCGGATCACGGGCTTCCCGCAGGCTTGGCTCGGGCTGGTCTTCACCTGGGGGGCGCCAGTCGGCTGGGTGGCGCTGCGATCGGACCGGCTTGATGTGCTGGCGGCGCTCTATGCGGGCTCGATCCTGTGGTGCGTCGGTTATGACACGATCTACGCCTGCCAGGACCGCGAGGACGATGCGATGGTCGGGATCGGTTCCTCCGCACTGACGCTGGGCCGGCATGTCCGGGCCGGGGTTGGGGCCTTCTATGCCGGAGCCGTGGCGCTGTGGGCGCTGGCCTTCTGGCTGCTGCGGCCGGACTGGATCGCGCTGCTTGCGCTTGTCCCCGCGGCGGCGCACCTTGCATGGCAGGTGCTGACGCTGGAGGATGGCGATGCCGACAATGCCCTTGCCCGGTTCCGCGCGAACCGATTTGCCGGATTGCTGGTCGCCGCGGCCTGCTGGGTGGTTGGCAATGCGTAGCGTGGTGGTGCTGGCGCTGCTGCTGGTCGCGGGCTGTGACCGCAAGACCACTGTCGAGATCAGAAGCGGCCCGGAATCGGCCGCAACGCCCGCCGCGGACGCGACCGGGCAGATCGAGGTCAAGCTGGCCGATCCGGCCAAGGAAAAGCGTTATCAGGCGCTGGGGACCGAGCCATTCTGGTCGGTCGAAATCGCGCCGGGCAAGCTGCGCTACTCCACGCCCGACAACCCCGATGGGATCGTCTTTCCGGCGAGCGAATCCGCACAGGGTACCGGCACGCGCTATTCGGGCATGATGGACGGCAAAGCTCTGTCGGTGACGATCGAACCCGGCCCATGCAGCGACGGCATGAGCGATACGGCCTATCCCTATAAGGCGGTGCTGACGATTGAAGGACGCACCGAACAGGGCTGCGCGCGGGAGAAATAGCGCGGTGTGCAACCTTTACCGCATGACCAAGGGCACCGCCGAGGTGGCCAAACTGTTCGAGGTCGAGCCCGATCTGTCGGCCAACTATGCCGCCGAAGTCTATCCCGGCACCCCCGGGCTGGTGGTGGCCGAAGGACGGGCCCGGGCGATGCATTGGGGCTTTCCGCTGGTGCTGAAAGGCAAGCAGGGCCAGCCGCTGAAACCCAAACCGGTCACCAATGCACGCGAGGACAAGCTGCTGACAGGCTTTTGGCGCGACAGCTTCGTCCAGCGCCGCTGCCTCGTCCCGGTCAGCCAGTGGGCCGAGGCCGAGGGCGAGAAGGGGCGGATGACCCGCACCTGGTACGGCCTGCCCGGCGAAGAGGTCTTCGCGGTGGCCGGGCTGTGGCGATCAAGCGCTGAATGGGGCGATGTCTACACCGTGGTGATGGTCGACGGGCACCCGCAGATGGCCGAGGTGCACGATCGGATGCCCTTGATCCTCAGCCATGCCGCGCAGCGCTACTGGCTGGAGGGATCGCCGGACGAGGCGCTGGCGCTATGCCAGACCTGGGAAGATGCGATCACCGTTGAGCAGACGACGGAGCGCTGGGCCGGTGGCGGAGGTGCGCAGCCGCAGTTGTTGTGAGAATTGGGTTCACGCAGAGGCCGCAGAGAAGAAAGAGGAGACGCAGAGAAGTCTCGTTTGCGGCGAAGCCGCTCTCCCAGCGTGACACGGCAGGATGACGCATTCTTGGAATAGGCAAAGAGCCTCCGGCTCAATCCCATCCTCTCTGCGCCTCCCCCTTTCTTCTCCGCGTTCTCTGCGTGAACCCCTTAAACGCTAGGCAAACAGCGCGGCGTGCCGCGCCTCGATTGCCGGCCACAGCCCCGCCGCTTCAGGCACGTCGAGGCCGAACAATTCGTGCAACACGGCGACCAGCTCTTCGGCTGAAGCGAGTTCGCGCTCCTCAGAGTCCTTCGTCCGGGTCAGCGTCAGCACCTTGCCGCGCAGCATGTCGTGACCGCTGGGGCGGCGTTGCTGGACCACCAGGTTCTGGACGAAAATCGATTCGGGATCGCTCGCCTGCCAGGCACAGAGCGCTTCGAGCCGGGCCTCTTCGGCCGGCTGATCGTGGAAATCGAACGACAGCGGCATCGGCCCTTCGGTGATCGCCAGCCGCCAGTACCCGTCCTCGACCTGCCCGAGCTCGCCCGCCAGCGGGGCTTCGGCCCAGGTGCCGGCGGCAAAGGGCAGGGGTGCAAGCTGGGTCGAGCCGAAGCCGACATCGCAAAGCCAATCGCGCCCTTCGGCGGTAACCTTGAGCGCGAGGTGCGAGCCCATCGCGAATTCGCCGCGCAGCTGCCGCATCACCCCGGCGGAGAGGCGGGTAACCGGAAAGCCCAGCGTCGCCAGTGCGCGGCCGAACAGTCCGTTCTGCTCGTAACACCAGCCGCCGCGCCGCCGGGTGACAAGCTTCTCAAAGATCCGCACCGGATCGAGCGTCGGCGGATCGCCCAGCTGGACGTCGAGATTCTCGAACGGGATCGTCAGGACATGCGCGCGGTGCAGCGCGTCGAGCGCAGAAAGGTCCGGGGCGCGCGGACCGTCAAAGCCGATCCGCGCCAGGTAGGCGTCCAGCTGCTGGGGCTTCAGCGGTTCATTCATAGCTTACCACCTCGAATTCGATGCCGTCCCAATCAAAGAAGTAGAACCGGCGACCGGGTTCGTAATCGGCATGATTGAACGGGACAAGGCCGGCTGTCTTGACCACGTCCTCGGCTGCATCGAGATCGTCGACCACCAGTCCGACATGGTTGAGCGGAACGCCCTTGGCAAAGGGGCCACCGCGTCCCTCGTTGGTATAGACCGCAAGGTAATCGCGCTCGCCTCCGACATGGATGGTCCACCCGCCAAGCTGCGACGGCCCGCGCCAGCGCTCGTGCCAGCCGCACAGTTGCTGCAGCAGGGCGGACGAGCGTTCGGGATCGCTGACGGTGATATTGGCATGTTCGAGAAAGCCGTGGGGCATGGCTTGGTCCTTGTTTGAATGGGTTAATGCGCAAACGAATCAAAGCGCTTTATCTTTGTGCAACCTCAAGCTAACTTGAGGTCAAGCGAAAAGCGGAGAAACCTGGCATGGACCGCAACGACCTGCTTCCGATCGGAGAACTGGCGCGGCGCACCGGGCTCGCGGTTTCGGCGATCCGGTTCTACGAGGACAAGGGCCTGATCCAGGCCTTCCGGACCATGGGCAACCAGCGCCGCTTCCTGCGCAGCGACATCCGCCGGCTGAGTTTCATCCTGATCGCGCAGAAGTTGGGGCTGGGCCTGGTCGAGATCGAGGCCGAGCTGTCCAAGCTGCCGCAGGGACGCACCCCGACCACCTCGGACTGGCGCAACATCAGCCGCTCGATGCGCGGGATGATCGACCAGAAGATCGCGCTGCTGACCCTGACCCGCCAGAAGCTCGACGAATGTATCGGCTGCGGCTGTCTGAGCCTTGAGCGGTGTCGGCTATACAACCGTGATGACCGCGCCGGGACGAAGGGGACGGGGCCGCGGTTTGTGCTGGATTAGATGCCGAGTGCCTTGCGCAACTCCGCGTTGATCCGCGATTGCCAGCCCTTGCCGGTCGCGCGGAACTTCTCGATCACATCGGGATCGAGCCGCAGCGTCACCTGCTTTTTCGGGTTTTCAGATTTGGGGCGGCCAAGCGGGTTCGTCCAGGTGCCAAGCGCCGGGCGCACAAGCTTGCCGCCGACATAGATCGCCGCGCCACGGAAATGGTCTTCAGTCCATTCTGGCGCGTCATCTGGATCAGTCCAAGGCTCGCTTTCGAGCTTCGATTTCCCGCTCATGCACATACCTCATTGAAATAATTCGGCGCCGATGAGTCCCTCTGGGGGTCCATACTATCGCAACCGGTCTATCATCGATCTGGCCAAAACTGATTATACGCACTTCACCGTAGTCAAACCGGTCATCAACGAGTTCGATCTCAAGCGAATCGAATACCTTGGTTGCATCTGAAAAGTTTAGTCCTCGCTCACGCAGCGTCCGTTGACGCTTCTCTTCATCGTACTCCAAGTCCACCGAAGCCTCCAAAACATGGGTTTCACGTTCGGCCTCTTTTGCCGGTGGGTCCGGGCGGCTGTTACCGCCGTCATGACTATATGTAACTACAACAAAAGACCTGTCAAGCCTACTCGGCCGCCAGCAGCTCTTCCGCCCCCTCAAGGTCCACGCTGACCAGCCGCGAGATCCCGCGCTCCACCATGGTCACGCCGAACAGGCGGTGCATGCGGCTCATCGTCACGGCGTTGTGAGTGACGATCAGATAGCGGGTCTGGGTTTCGAGCACCATCGCGTCGAGCAGGTCGCAGAAGCGTTCGATGTTTGCATCGTCGAGCGGCGCGTCGACTTCGTCGAGCACGCAGATCGG